>JBDRSO010000001.1:0-114560 GCA_043824835.1 Pseudomonadota bacterium
TCAGCTTTTGATGTTGCTTTCGGCTCAAGGGCAATCAGGCCCGGAGCTTGACGACAACGCGAGCGGGAAGAAATTCAGCAACTCTGAAACCCTGCTCTGCCTTGCCGCCTGGGCGGCGCTCCAAAAGGGCGTGGATGTCGAAATGCATAGTCTTGCCGACTACTTCGGAGACAGGCCACTTAGGGACTTCTCGCAGTCCACCCTCATCGACAGCATTTCCCGGGCCGACGGCATCCTGCTGTCAGGGCCGGTCTATTTCGGCGATCGCGGCTCACTCGTCCACGACCTGATACAACTTATCAGAAACCACGAGGGTGTTGTCGACGGCAAAGTTTTCGCAGGCATCACAGTGGGAGCCAAGCGTAACGGGGGACAGGAAACCTGCCTCATCTACCAGATGCAGGACTTCCTGCACCAGGGCTGCATAGCAGTAGGCAATGACTCGGGCACGACATCGCAGTACGGTGGCACGGGCCATGCCGGCGAGATGGGCACGGCGGCGGCAGACGCCTACGGCGTGAAGACGACAATCGGAACCGGCAACCGCATCGCCGAAGTCGTCAGAATCATGAACCACGCCAAAGGGTACGCGCTCAGGGACAAACCCAAGATTGGCCTTTTCGTTTTGCAGGACAAAGGCGACCTTTGCACCGATTTCTTCAAGAGAACCATTGTGGACTCACCTCTGTCCGACAAGGCTGAGTTTCGACTCTTCAGCCTGTCCAGGGAAACGGTCCGGCGCTGTCTGGGCTGCATTGTCTGCCCTCGCGACATAGGCCCGGACGAAGTCTACCGTTGCACGGTTCGAGACAAGGAGGATATCTTCAGTCGTATCCATGAGGACCTGATTGATCTCGACGCCATGCTCATCGGCGGCTACTCGCCCATCGCCTTCGATGGCCTAGACTCCATTTACCAATCATTCATCGAACGGACGCGCTATATCCGCCGCAGCGACTACCTTTTCTCAAACAGGCTAGTCGCGCCGCTTTTGCTCCAGGACATAGGCAGCAACGAACACCTGTCGATCCGCATCATGACCTCGACCATTCGGCACAATACAATAATGAATCGCCCCATCGTATTCCATCGGGATGGCGACACACTCATTAAAGTTCAGGAATCATTAAGTGACCTGGAAAAATTCATCGACACCTCAGCCAAGGCCACCATCGGCAAGCTCATATTCGGAGCCGGTTCGGATAATCAGACGCAATACCAGCCTTTCGGCTATACACTCAGTTCCCAGCGAGACGCGAAACCAGAAAACGTCGTCATCCGCAAGAACCTCGTCGAAGCCCGTTTGGCAAAAATCCGGCAAGCTGTCAAAACCAGACTGAAGCGCATCTAGCCGATCACCAGACGCATGTACGACGTTCAAAACGCCACCATCTCCGACATTCTCGACGCTCGTAGCGCGGACGGAAAAACGAGTCCTTTTCTTCTCTTTTCCGGCAGCGAGTCGTTGACGGCTTCGCAACTCGACCATCTTGCTGGGCGCGTGGCAACCAAGCTCGCCGCTCTCGGCGTCGTCAAGGGAGCCAGGGTTCTTGTCTGCTTCCGCCACAGCCCGGAGATGCTGAGCATGCTGATGGCATGCTGGAAACTCGGTGCCATTGTTCTGCCCACCGACCGCTTCATTGACACGGACGCCCTACGCATAGCCATCGCCAACACCCAGCCGACCGCGGCCATCTTCGGCCCATGGCTTGATGAGCAGGCCGAGAGAATGGCGCCCATTCTGAAAGAGAACAACATCGCTTTCGCCCCAATCCGCCATGAGGAGCTTCCCTCCCAGCCTCACCCCGGCTGCGCTTGCGAAAGCGACGCGCCCGCACTCTGCCTCTTCACCTCCGGCAGCACAGGGCTGCCCAAGGGTGTCGTTCTCAGCCACGCCAACCTTCTGGCCGGAGCGCGCAACGTCGTCGCGACTACCGAAGTGGACAAGGACGACAGGGCTCTTTGCGTCTTGACACTCGCCCACCTCAACGGCCTTGTGACCACCTTCCTGACTCCGCTCGTCAGCGGTGGCAGCGTAGTCTATCTGGAGGAGGACTTCACCCCCACCCGGGTGGCAAAGCTCATTGACAAGTTCCGCTGCACATGGTTTTCAGCGACCCCGACACAATACGCCTTGATGATATCCCCACCACTGGAAAAAACCGCATTTTCCTTTGCCTCGCTCAAGTTCTGCCGCTCGGCATCCGCCCCGCTTCCTGCCCGGGTCTTCGACGAGTTCGAGGCCCATTACGGTGTCCCAATGATAGAAACCATGGGGACCACGGAAAGCGCAGGACAGATATTTTCCAATCCCATGCCGCCCGCCGCAAGGAAAGCCGGGCATGTCGGATTCCCCAACAGACATGTTGAAGTCCGTCTGGTCGATGAGCAGGGAAAACCGGTCGTTGCCCCGAGGGTTCAGGGGGAATTGCAGGTCCGGGGAGACTGCATGATGCTGGGGTATCACAACGACCCGGAAACCACTGCATCGGCCTTCGACCACGGTTGGTTCAAGACTGGCGATATCTGCGAGTTTGACGAGGAAGGATACTACCGCATCACGGGACGCACCAAGGAAATAGCGATTTACTGCGGCCTCAACGTCTCCCTCCGCGCCATTCAGGACGCCGTCCAGGAACAGGGCATTGTACTGGACGCAGCATGCGTTGGCCGCGAACATCCGGTATTCGGAGAAATCATAGACCTCTACGCTGTCCCATACGAACAAACGCAAGAGACCGCATACCCCGACCTGGTCCGCGCCTTGGCCGACACAGCCCGCCCATACATTCCCAACGCCCTCGCCCTGGGACAGGTCAAACTGGTTCGGGAGTTCAAACGGTCGGGCGTGGGCAAGACTCTCAAAGGCTTCCTGCCCGAGCTTGAGGTGCTCTACGCCCACGACCGACGGCTCCCCACCGAGCCCGAAGAGCTGTTGGCGCATGTTCTCGGGGTCCCCAGAGAAAGCATCGACGACGACGCAATGATCGGTTCCCTGAAACAATGGGATTCGCTGGCGCATGTCTCCCTGATGCTGGCGACCGAGGATGTGCTTGGCCGCAGATTGTCCAGGATTGAAATGAATGCCCTGCTCACCCTGCACGGTCTCCGGCTTGTTCTCAAGGGCGACGGCGCGACTGTCCTAAAATCCAGAAAATCGGCCATTAGGACCGTTGTGCAACAATTGAATGACGCCGGGTACGGAGATGGGCCGACAATCAATTATCTCATGATGAGTTTCGCCCATTGCGCGGCAATGCACATATACGATCCCGACGCCCTGCTGGACGCACTGATCGAAGCGCTCCCCTCCGGGGCGCATCTGATCATGAACGCCTTCACCTGGGACTTCTGCACCACGGGCCGTTATCATCACGTTTTCTCGAAAACCAGCGTGGGGCTCATCAACGACCTTTTCCTCCGCCGCCAGGGAACCGTCCGTAGCGAGCACCCCATCTATTCCTACGCCATCTTTGGCCCCAATGCCGCCGAGATCGCCCGGTTCGACTGCGGCACCTGCTGGGGTGAGGGCTCCCTGACATGGAAGCTCGGCACCAGGAAAGACGTGCGGACTCTGACCTATGGGCTCCCAAAACTCTACAACTCGCTCTTCCGGGCAAATCCCGTTGTGCATGCGGCTGAGGAGAAACACCAAGTTCCATACAGATACTTCAAGAAATTCGAAGGAACCGTCGATTACGGGAGCGGGCCAAAGCGATATGCGACCAGTATGTACGTCCGCAGGCTGGAGCCCGAAGCCCTCAACAACTGGACCAAGCTCTCGTCTCGACTTTGCGCGCTACCGGATACGGTATATGACGAGGATGTACCGATAATGGCCTACTGGTGCCACAAAGTGATGGAACTAAGTTCGGAACTGCTGGGCGAGGATGCATATGCCCTCGCCGAAAAAAAATGATCAGATTGAGGTAGCGAATTACCACCATGCTCTGCGCAATCCCCATGGAAATCACCAGCCGCGAACTCGACGGTGTACTGTATCTTGCCCTGCATCTGGCCAAGCGGGGGCTGCCCACCCTGTTTGGCGAGAGGATGGTGCATGAATATATATTCCGGATCTATGACGGTAGGCCCGTGGTCTATTTCGACCAGGACCAGAACGCCACGGTCAATCAGCGGGTTATCGACACCGGCGGGCTTGTCGTGAACCTGAACGCCGAGGGACAGAATCTAGATGTCTACCCGCAACTCCTGGATATGTTCGCCAAGGTCGCGCCGACCTTCACGGCCATGTTCGTCCGTGGGGATAAACAGCGCGAAAGTCTCGTCCGGGCCTTTCCCGAGGACAGGAAGCACTGCGTGATAGCCACGGGGCATCCGTCCTTCGACATGCTGGACAGCCGCTTCAACGCCTATCACGAGTCGCCCGACATCGTCGCCCGACACGGCCGGGACTTCATCCAGATCAACACCCAGTTCGTCTCCTTCAACCACAAGATGGGCTTTGACCACTACCTGAAGCTGCTGGCAACCTTGGATGAGTGGAAGGATCTGTATACCAACGAGGAATTCCTGGCGACCACGCAGAGACAGCGCGATTACGAGGAAAAAGTCGCACTTGAATTCGTCGGCATGGCCCAGCAGGTGGCCAAGGCGTTCCCTGGGCGGCACGTCATCGTCCGCCCCCATCCCATGGAGGGCCGCGAATTCTATATGCGCCGACTTTCCGGCATCGACAACCTCTTCATCGAGCCGGACGGCCCTGTCCGACCATGGCTCGCTTCCTCTGCTGCGCTGATCCACCACAGCTGTACCACCGGCGTCGAGGCCCTGCTCATGGGCAAACACGTCATTCGGTTTGAACCCGTTGGCGATGCGGTCGAGAAGAACATGCAGTCAAACGCAGGCATCCTGGCCAAAACAACCGACGAAATTATCGCGCTCATCGACTCTGCCGCCATGCCCCAAGATGAACGTCGCGCGCAGCTGGAGCTCATGCGGCCGCACATGGCGAACATAGGCGGCTTGCTGGCCGCGCCCATCATCGCCGACCATGTCGCAAAGCTGGCCGAGGGCGGCAGGACCTGGCTGCCGGAAAAACTCGGGACGTGGGAAAGCGCCAAATGCTGGCGCAAGTACTGCAGCAAGGTTCTCCGCTCGCGCCAGCCCGGCCGGGTCGGCAAAAAGGTGCGATACGCCCTGGAGAAATTCCCCAGGCTCCCCTTTGCGGAAGTTCAACGCCTCGTTGACAAACTCAGGGCGGCAGACCCCGGCCTCCCGGCCGTGGAGCTTCGCCACCTGGGGCTGAATACCTTCTTGATGAAGCCTGAATAGACAAGCTTGAATCCGTAGTGGCACAAGGGTTCCTCCCCAAAAAAACCGCTTGCCAGCCTCCACGGACATCTTTATATATCTCTAGTTTTTCCTGCTCCGGGACCTTGCGCGATGAAGGAACGCCTCTACGGTCGTTCCTCATGTCGCGGGCTCCCTGTCATTTCAGCACGAACCGAGCCCCGCATGGACAACGCCAGACATCTCCGGGAAGATCCGGAACTCATCGAGATTTCCTGCCCGCTCTGCGGCGGGCGAACTCCGAACCTGCCCATGGAGCGAAACATTCGCGACCTGAACAAAGGGTTCGACTACCTTTCCGAGTCCGGCGGCCATTTCGATATCAACAGGTGCGCGGCCTACTCGTCGCCCGTATTCGCCGAGGGCACCCCAGACGCCATGCTCGCCAAGGCCGGACTGAATCCGGTCAAGCGGATGAAGTCACTGACCACATACTCCCTCGATCATTTGGCCAGAAACGGGATCGTCAATCAAAAGGCCAGGGACGTCGCGTTGCGTTGCCTTTCCGCGCTGGGCATCGGCAACCTCCACCTCAGCTTCCCCTTCGGCAACATCGAAGCCATCGCGACCAAGCAAGCCCGGCCGGACAGAAAAATGCACCACGTCCCGCACATCCATCAACCCCGGCACCAATGATCGGCCACCACCCTCGCGGACACACACCAACGCCACGCTCCAAACACATGCAAAACATTCCCAGGCCCTATCTCATCACCATTCTCATCGCCCTGGTTAGCCTGAGCCCGCTCATGTTCTCCCACGCGGACCTCTGGGATGGCACCCTGGCGGAGATGGCCATCCTGAGCGGGGATTATTCCATCATCGACTACTGGGTCACCAGTCACGGCTGGTACATGTCCTACTACGGCTACCTCGCCTTTGACCACCTCGCACAGCTCACCGGCATCCCCTGGAAGGCGTTCATCAACGCCCTCATCGTCATCTCCCTGCTGGGCCTTGCCAGGGAAACCTTCCTGTTCCTGCGCGAGCAATTCGAGCTTGAACACGACTACGCCCTGATCGGCAGCTGGGCCATACTGACCTTCCCCATCTGGCACAACCTCACGTCCACAGCGATCTTCGTCAACGTGTTCTGCCTGTGGGTGTTCATGGGGGCCGTCAGGCAATGGTACTCCAACAAGTTTCTCTCCATCGCCCTGTTCGCCGTCTCGGCGCAGCTCTTCTCGCTCTTCTCCCTGGCCGTGGGCTTTGGCGTCTGCGAGTTCATCCTCTCGGCCACTCGCGAAAACGGCAAAAAGCTCTTCATCCGGCTCTTCATTTTTTCGGCGCTGCTCCTGGCTGCCTTCATCGCCTTCAAGGCTATGGTCAACATGCACGGCAGATCCGGCGAGTACAACACCCTGACCAGCGATGCCTTGCAATACCTGTATCCCCTAATCGGCTACTGCATCGCCCTGGTCGGCGTCGGCTTCCTCCTGCAGGCCAGGCTCAAGGACAGCGGCGAGGCCGGACGATTTTTCAGGCTGTTTCTCGCCATCGCCGCGCTGCTCTTTTTTGCCGTTCTTCCCTATGTCGCGGTCGGCAGACCAGTCCGCTTCTTTTCCTTCGGCAGCTTCGGCTCCCGTCACGCGCTCCTGACGTGCATCCCCCTCTCCTTTCTCCTGGCAGTCGCCACCCAGTATGTGGGACGCCATGTCAACGCCAGGGCCGCCATGTGGGGGAGTGCTTTTGTCCTGCTTGCGAGCATGGTCCTGCTGCACCAGGGGTACAGCCACAAGGCCGCCGCCCTTGTTTTCAAGGACATGCTGACACGCTCGTTCGAGGAGATTCCAGCCCCGCCCTCCGGATACGTGGCCATCAGGGTCGAGGGGGCAGAGCCTCCAAGGCATGTCCACAACTACGAAATCAACATGTGCCTCTACAAGGCGTATGGAAAGAGCGCCTGGATGGCCAATGGCTACTGGCGGCGCAACATGAAACTCAATCCGGCATCGTTGAAAGAACTGTACGGCGACTCCAAAGGCGCACCCATGTGCAAGGATGTGACGGGCGATGCATATTCGGAATATGTCTTCAGCCTCAGCAACTACGCTCAGGAAGGCCGTTTTTGGTATTGGTACTATTATCTTGCATCTGAGTATTCAGCATTCAACCCGACTCTGACGCCCGTTGACTTTATTCATGAAAAACAATAGCCAAGGCTCTAATATGGCACCCTCGACATTGAGGCCCTTGACTGCTACCCGTGTGTATTCGGACAGGGCAATTCCGGTGCGAACAGCCAGGATCTGCGGACAGCCGGATATGGTCCCGAAACGATACCTGGACGCGCTCCCGGTTGCCTGAGTCGCGAGATTGGACAACGGGACAGCGGCAGGCAACCCGGGACGAACAGAGACAGGTGATCGTGAACACGAATCCGCCACTCCTTGCGCATCAGTTGCACTGCGACAGCTTCTTCGCACCGAGCGGTAACGAACCGACACGGCGGCCAACGCCGCCAGACAAGGAAGGAATATGAAAGCGGTCATCCTCTGCGGGGGAAAAGGCACCCGGATACGCGACGCTGCCGAGAGCCTGCCCAAGCCCCTCATCCCCATCGGCGGCAAGCCAATCGTCTGGCACATCATGAAGCACTATGCCAAATTCGGCATCAAGGACTTCGTCCTCTGTCTGGGATACAAGGGCGAGCAGTTCAAGGATTTCTTCCTGAATTATCACTCGAAGATCTACGACTTCACCATCAACATCGGTCGGCCCCACGACATCGTCTACCACCAGCCTTTCAACGAGTCCGACTGGTCAGTGACTCTGGTGGACACGGGCGAGGACACCATGACCGCGGCCAGACTCCGCAAGGTCAAGCACCACCTCCAGGGGGAGAAGCATTTCTGCCTGACCTATGGCGACGGCCTCTCTGACATCGACATCGACATGGTCGTCAGCAAACACGAAAAGACCGGCAAGATTGCGACCCTCACAGCGGTGCATACCTGTGGCCGGTTCGGCGAAGTACGGGTGGAAAACGGACTCATCCGCGAGTTCAGCGAAAAGCCGCCCAAGAGCAAGGAACGCATCAACGGCGGCTACATGGTCATTGACAACACGCGCATCTGGGACCACATCGGCGAAGAAGACGGCCTTGTGCTGGAAACCGACCTGCTTGACCCGCTGAGCGCCCATGGCGAACTTGCCGCCTACGAGCACGACGGGTTCTGGCAGTGCATGGACAGCCCGCGCGAACTCGACTTTCTCAATTCCATCTGGGCCTCTGGGAACGCCCCATGGAAATAATATTATGGCCCCTTTCCTGAATCATTTCAAAAACAAGAAAGTGTTCGTCACCGGGCACACCGGCTTCAAGGGTGCATGGCTTTCCCTGTGGCTGACCACCCTGGGGGCAGAAGTCACCGGCTATTCCCTGGCCCCACCTTCGACTCCATCCCTATTCGAAGCCCTGAATCTCGCGGACCACATAGCCCACATCCACGGGGACATTCTCGACCCAGACCGCTTGGGCGACGCCATGCGTGACACCTGCCCTGACATCGTCTTTCACCTTGCGGCCCAAGCCCTGGTCCTCAAGTCATATACCCACCCCGTCGACACCGTCGCCACCAACGTCATCGGGTCGGCCAACGTCATGGAGGCCGTGCGCAACACCAACTCGGTGCGCACCCTGGTTTCCATCACCACGGACAAATGCTACGACAACCTGGAGCAGCCTTGGGGATACAGGGAGAACGACCCTCTTGGGGGGCATGACCCCTACAGCGCCTCCAAGGCGGCCATGGAAATCATCTGCGCCTCCTGGAACAAGTCGTTCTTCAAGCCCGAAGGGCGCGTGGCCGCAGCCACGGCCCGAGCGGGCAACGTCATCGGCGGCGGGGACTTCGGCGAGCATCGCCTGATCCCGGATTACGTCAGGGCCGTGCTGGAAAACCGGCCGCTGCAAATCCGCATGCCCCACGCGGTCCGCCCCTGGCAGCATGTTCTTGAACCCTTGAGCGGCTACCTCTGGCTCGCGGTCATGCTCGACAGTGCCCCCGGCACCTTTGGCGGGGCATGGAACTTTGCTCCCGCCGACAACGCCTGCTCGGTCAGGGAGCTTGTGGAGACGGTCAAGAAGGTTCACCGCGTGGGCGACTGGCTGGATGCATCAACCACCGCCGCCTCCCACGAGGCCGCCATGCTCAAGCTCTGCAGCGACAAGGCCGCCTCGCTGTTGAAATGGAAAGCGATCCTCGACGTTGAGATGACGGTCGCCATGACCATGCAGGGATACATGCCCTTTATCGGGAACACCCCGTCCGACACGCTCGAAGTCTGCCGGGCGCAGATGGCCCAATACACGTCCCTCGCCGCCCAAAAGGGCATGGCCTGGGCGTCATGATTTGAGGAGACCCCATGGAGGAGAGAAAAAAACTCGTATCGATAGTCATTCCGGCCTGGAATGAGGAAGCGGTCATTCCTGAACTGGGACGGCGGCTCGGCCTGATGATGGACACGCTCTCGGGCTATGATTTCGAGGTCATTGTCGTGGAGAACGGCTCCGTGGACAAATCCTATGGTCTGCTGCACGGGCTTCACGAAAACGACCCCCGGTTCAAATGCGTTCAATTGTCGCGCAATTTCACGGCTGACGGCGGCGTGGCCGCAGGCCTTCGCTACGCCACCGGCGACTGTGCCGTGCTGATGGACGCCGATCTCCAGGACCCACCGGAGATAATTCTCGAATTTCTTGAGAAATGGGAAGAGGGATACGACGTTGTCTACGGCATCATCCGCAGCCGCGAAGGCGTTTCTGCCATGCGGAAAGTGGGCAACAAGGCCTTTTACGCGCTCCTCAACAAGGTCACCAACATCGGCGGCACGAGCCTGCCGCAAAATGTCACGGCCTTCCGGCTGATGGACCGCCGGGTTTACGAGGTCCTCAACCGCATGGGGGAGACCAACCGCTTCACCCGGGGACTCTGCACATGGTGCGGGTTCAAGCAAACGGGCATCGAGTTCGACAGGGCCGACAGATTTGCTGGCGAGACCAAGGCCCCCCTGCTCGACATCGTGCAGGAGGCCCTGGACGGCATCTTTTCCTTCAGCTTCATACCGCTCAAGCTCATCACCATAGGCGGATGCGTCTTGAGCCTCTTCAGCTTCCTTTTCCTGGCATGGCAGTTGGTCACCACCCTGTTCATGGGCACCCCCGTGGAGGGCTACCTGACCATCATCTGCACCATCCTCCTCATGTTCGGCTTCCTGTTCCTGGTCCTGGGAATCATAGGCGAATACCTGGGGCGGATATTTGACGAAGTCAAGCGACGGCCTCTCTATGTCGTCAGGGACACCATTGGTTTTTCTAATGATTTTGCTGACAGACCATCCAGACGGATGCCTGTTCACGGCGACAACAGCTAACGCACGAGAAACTGACATGAAGCGCGAACGGATTCACTCCGCAGGTCCTTCCATCACCCAACTGGAGATAGACACCGTCACCGATGCGGCCACCACCGGATTCTACTCGAACTATCGAAACTATATCGAAAAGTTCGAGACGGAATTCGCCAAGTACGTTGGTGCCAAGTACGCCATCGCGACCACGTCCGCCACAACGGCCATGCACCTCATGGTGGTCACCGCTGGCCTTGGCCCGGGCGATGAGGTCATCGTACCCGACCTGTCCTGGATAGCCTCGGCCAGCGTCCACACCTATGCGGGAGCCACACCCGTCTTCGTGGACATCGAGCCGGACACCTGGACCATCTCCCCGGAGAAGCTTGAGGCGGCCATCACACCAAGGACCAAGGCCGTGATGCCCGTGGACCTTTACGGCCATGCCGTGGATTACGACGCTATCGTCCCCATCTGCCGCAAGCACGGGCTTACCATCATCGCAGACTCCGCCCCTGCGGTGGGTACCTTGCTCAACGGCAGATCCACGGCAAGCTATGCCGACATGGCCGCCTACTCGTTCCAGGGCGCCAAGATGATGATCACCGGCGAGGGCGGCATGTTCGTCACCAACGACGAGGAACTCTTCAGGAAAGCCGACCAACTGGCCGAAGACGGCCGCACCCCGGGCACCTTCTGGATCGAAAGAATCGGCTACCACTACCGGATGTCCAACCTCTCGGCCTCCCTGGGCTACGCCCAGTTGCAGCGGGTGGAGGAACTGGTGGCCATGAAGCGCCAGCTTTTCGACTGGTATCACGCCCACCTTGGCGACATTCCCGGCATCTCCATGTTCAAGGAGCGGGCCAACTGCCGTGCAAACTGCTCGTACCCGTCCATCCTGCTGACCGGCACGTTCAAGGTCGATCGCGACGGACTGCGCGAGCAACTGCGCGAGCGCCGGATAGACACCCGTCCCATCTTCCCGGTGATGAGCCAGTTCCCCATGTTCGAGACGGTTGACAATCCTGTGGCGAGGCGCGTGGCAGAAACCGGCATCAACCTGCCGACGGCTGCCTACCTCGATCAGGAGGATGTCGCCGACATCTGCAACGCTGTCAAAGAGATACTTGGCGTCTAACCCTCATGGAGACAAACATGAAATGCATCGTCTGCAACTCGGCAAACATTGATGTGGCGTTCAGCCTTCAAAACGGCCCCAGATATGCGCAGAAACTGCTGGACTCGGCCACGGACAAGGGCGGCGATCGGATGTCCGTCACCCTTTTCAAGTGCGCTGACTGCGGCATGGTGCAAATCGATCCCGCCGGTCTGGAGCACGACGAATATTTCGAAGACTACCTCATGAGCCGCAGCTGCACGGAGCTTTACGTCAAGTACGACAACGAGCTTGCCGACACGCTGGACAAAAAGTTCTCCCTCGCTGGCAAGACCGTAGTCGAAATCGGTTGCGGCGACGGCTTCTTCGGCGAAATCCTGGCGAGCCGGGGTGCCTCTGTCGCAGCCGTGGAGCCCTCGGCCACGGCCTGCAAGCTGGCCGAAAAGCGCGGCGTCAAATGCTACAACGTCTTCCTCGACGACACCATCGACACGGTCGTCCACGAGCGTTTCGACGGGTTCGTCACCAAGCAGGTCATGGACCTGGTCAAGGACCCATGCAATTTCCTGCATAACCTCGGGAAGATTCTGAAGCCCGGCGCATGGGGGCTCATCGACGTGCCGTCCTGGACCAAAACCCTCCTCGACATGCGCTACTACGATGTCCTGCCCGACCGGGTCGGCTATTACACGGCCAAGACCCTGGTCGAAGTGCTGGAGCGGAACAACTTCCACGTTGTCGAGGTCTTCCACGGGGCCGAGGATGAATATGTCGGCGCATACGTGATCTATGAGGGAGAAAAAGACGGCCTTCTCAAGCGGTTCAACGCCGAGTTCGACGAATTCAACAACCGCTTCACCTCGTTGATGGCCGAATACGCCAAGGCGGGCAAAAAAGTAGCCGCCTGGGGTGCAGGGGCCAAAGGCGTGACCATCTTCTCCTTCTCCGGCATGAGCCCGGAGACCATCGCCTATGTCGTGGACAAGGACGAGTTCAAGTGGAACAAGTTCCTCCCCGGCAGCCGACTGCAGGTCGTCCCGCCAGAAACGGTGTCCAAGCAGCCGGTGGACGCCATGATCATCACCGGCGTCATGTTCTACAAGGAAATCACCCGCCAACTGGTCAACGATTTCGGCTTCAAGGGCGACGTGATCCTGCTCAGCCCCATGCCGCGCGTGCTCACCCGCCAAGAACTCGCCGCCGTGCTGGCCTCTTAAGGACCAAGGATAGACCATGAACGTATCGGATATCATCCTCGACTTCCTCGTCAGCCGAAAAGTGACGGAAGTCTTTCTGATGACGGGCGGGCACGTCGCCTTCCTGATCGACAGGCTCTTCGGGCGCGATGACATCCGCTACGTCTGCGTGGCCCACGAACAGGCCGCAGCCATGGCTGCCGACGGATTCAGCCGGACACGGCCCGACTCCATCGGGGTCTCCATCGCCACCAGCGGACCAGGGGCAACCAATCTCCTCACAGGGATCGGCTGCTCCTGGTTCGATTCTATCCCCTCGCTCCACATCACGGGCCAGGTCAACACCTACGAGGCCAAGGGGGACCGGGATGTCCGCCAGATCGGCTTCCAGGAGATGGACATCGTCAGCATGGCCAAGCCCATCACCAAGTGGGCGGCCACGGTGGACGCGCCGGAGAGAATCCTGTGGTATCTGGAAAAGGCCATGCACATCGCCAAATCCGGCAGGCCCGGCCCTGTGCTCCTGGACATTCCCATGAACTTCCAGCGGCTGGATGTCGATTTCGACTCCCTTGAGCGGTTCACGCCTCCCGAAGCGCCGCCCTTTGACCGGCACGCCCTCGACCAGGGAATCGACCAATGCGTCGAACTGTTCAAGGCGGCCGAGCGACCGGCCCTTCTCGCTGGCGGCGGTGTGCGCAACGCCCAGGCCACGGCAGCGTTGCTCGCCCTGTCCGAAAACCTCGGCATCCCGGTCTGCCTTTCCATGAACGGCATCGACGCCTTCCCGCATACGCACCCCAACTACGCGGGATTCATAGGCGTCTACGGCAATCGCGGCGGCAACTTCACCCTGGCCAACTGCGACCTGCTCCTGGCCGTGGGCAGCCGCCTGGACTCACGGCAAACGGGTGTGGACACGGCGAAATTCGCCCGATTCGCCCGCAAGGTCGTGGTGGACATCGACCCGGGCGAACTCGGCTCCCGCTTTGCGCCGGATGTGGCGATCAATGCCGATGCCAGGGATTTTCTCGCCAGCCTGCTCAAGGCAAGCGGCGCGCTGAACAAGAAAAACGCCGAGTGGCTCGCCCGGGTACGGGCATGGCGCGAACAGTACCCGCCCTGTCCAAACCAATATAGGGACACGCCTGACATCAATCCGTACATGTTCATGGAGGCCCTCTCCGCCCGGCTCGGCCCTGACGACACCATCGTGCTGGATACGGGCCAGAACATGATCTGGGGCACCCAGACCCTGCACCCCCGCGACAGGATGCGCATGTGGACGGCCGGTGGCATGTCCCCCATGGGCTACAGCTTTCCGGCCTCCATGGGCGCCCGCTTCGCCCGGCCCGAGGGCCGGGCCATCAGCATCATCGGCGACGGCGGCATGCAGATCAACATCCAGGAGCTGGAAACCATCAGGCGCCACAATCTGCGCATGACCATTTTCGTGATCAACAACGGTGGGCTCGGGCTCATCCGGCAATTCCAGGATGACTATCTGGGGTCACGACACGTCGCCTCGGCCCAATCGCAGGGATACACCTCGCCAGACTTCGTCGAGATCGCCAAGGCCTACGGCATCAAGGCCATCCGCATCAGCGCCCCGGCGCAACTGGCCGAGGGGATCGCCGACAGCCTGGCCCACAACGGCCCGGTCGTGGTCGATGTCAGGCTCGATCGGGACTTCAACGTCATCCCCAAAGCCCTCATGAACCACCCGATGGAGGACCAGTACCCCTACATCGACGAGGAAGAATTCCTCTCCCAGATGATCGTCGAGGCCATTGATCCGAAGTCCTACCGGGTCGATTAAGTGGGATCCCCCTATAAGAAAATTGTACATTATCGTCTCTCAAAGTGAGACAATATAATGTTGACGTCAGTAATTTATCATAGCTTACCAATATCGACGATCATTCATAAGCTTAACGGGCTGCATGAAAAGTAGAACAAAAAAATACACATCAATCGCATTGCGAACACTCTTAGTTGTTGCAAGCATTTGGTATCTTTTTCATGATGTCGATCTAATCAATATACTGACAGCAATAAAATCGATCCATGCAGAGCACATGCTGCTTGTAATATGCCTTGGATTTGCTCAATTCGTCATACAAGGACTCCGGCTCAACATCTTGTCCCTGGGGATAATTTCTTGGAAGACTGGAGTACTTGCAAGCGTTGTATGCGTTGGTTTAAACTCATTATTACCTGCAAAAATTGGTGAAGTGGCAAAATTGGTCGTAATGAAGCAAAACTCCAAGCTGAATTGGGACGCAGGAATCAGAGTGCTGGTATGGGAGCGTTTTCTGGACTTGAACATGCTTTCGTTTACATCGTTTTTGGTGGCATTTACATTTCAGTACAACAACTTTATGTGGCTATTGATTCTCGGAACAATTTCGATTTGGATCGCAGCCTATGCTTTGACCAGGTGGCATAATCAAGTATTAAATTATGTCGATAAAATTCAAATTCAAATCATCATGAAATCACTTCGGTATGCCCTGTCAGGGTTTATCCCTCCACCATCTAGAAAAGTACTCACCGTATCGACAATTGTAACTATAACGTTGTGGATTTTTATGTTTATACCCGACGCAGTCACATACAGAATACTAGCAGGATTCGATTTGACGACATTGCAAATGCTCACCGTATTTGCTGTTACAATTGTCGGATACAGTATTCCTTCGACACCTGGGTCAATTGGTGTGTTCGATGCAGCGGTTGTGCTTGGCCTTGGATGGTTCGGCATACCGAAATCCGAAGCCATTGCGGCAGCGCTAATTCTTAGAGCAATTCACTATATCCCAAGCGTGCTCATAACGCTGCTATATCTAACCATTGGACATGTCAGCTTGAAAAATTTATATTTATTAAAAGAAAACAAAGCACCTTAACCATGTCTTTGGAGGCATGATGTCAAAGATTAAGCCTGTCGTATCTCTTGCATACCAGATTGCAAAGTATAAACTAACAAAAAATAGAGCTCCGATTTTTTTGTGTATCTTTTTGACCAACAAGTGCAACTTACGATGCAAATATTGCTTCGTTATAGACGAAAGCATCCCAAAAGAGATTCTTGACGCTGAGTATACAAAAGATGAAATATGCCGGATTATTGACGACTTCTACGACCTTGGAACCCGCCTCATTTTTCTGCTTGGCGGTGAGCCTCTTGTACATAAAGACATTGATGCAATAGTAGATCACATCGTTGACAAAGGAATATATCTTCAAATTCTAACAAATGGAGTGTTGATTAAGGATCATGTTTCGACGCTCAAAAAAGCGAATGCAATTTGCGTGAGCCTTGACGGGCGTGAAGAAATCAACGATTCAATGCGCGGGAAAAATGTATACAAACGTTCTGTCCACGGGATACTCAAAGCCAAAGAGGCTGGCATTCCGACACGTGTTCATGCGGTTATCTCTCGACACAATCTCGAAAACATTGAAGAACTTCTTTCGATTTGCTGCGAACTGGATACACCCTTGACAATAGCTCCGTCGTGCCACCTTGGCGAAACGAATGACCCATCGTTTATTATTTCAAAGGAGGAATATAAGCAATTCTGGGCAAAATATCTCCAGCTTGCAAAGTCGAATCAACGGCACGGCAAAATAATTGCGAATTCTGCTTCTGCCATAGATAAATGCCTCAAGTGGCCTATTGATTACCATCAATTCATCACACCCAACGACCTCACGCCTGACTATTCGCCTGTGTTCTGCCCACCCACGGAGACATATACAGGCTTGTCAGCCACAGGAAATATGTTTGTTTGCATGAACCTTGGCATAGAAAATGGTCCTAGTGTCAAAGAATTAGGAGTAAGCGAGGCGTGGAAGCGCCTGCCGGACTACCGCCCTAATTGCATCTCTTGCGCAAGTATCAATTATATTGAAGTATCGATGCTGCTTTCACTATCTCCCGGCATTATCTTTTCTGGGCTAAAACTTCACTTTCACAATTTTATTAAAAAAATGCTTGGCTAATATTTATGATCAATATCTCTTGCCCGCTCTGCGATAACGACAATTATACTGTAACTAGTGATGCCTGTCTTGATTCTATCAATAATTCTTTTGACTATTTAACCGAATCACCCACACACTACAGAATTGTGCAGTGCAACATCTGCGGTATGAAATATTCTAATCCAATATTATCTGATATTGAGATTATTGAATTATACAAATCAAGTTGTATCAACAACTGTGTTCGCGTTGATGAGTCTGCATCTATCAGAATTAATATGATCTCATATTTTTCGCGTTTGCTATCACACTCTAGCGTCTCGAAGGGCAAGTTTCTTGATATCGGGTGTGGATGTGGACATCTTCTCAAGTACGCATCAGAGCGTGGTTTCGAGGTGGCCGGGATTGACCCTGCTCAAAATGCAATTATTCATGCTAGGCAACTTGTTGAAGCTGGAGACATCAGGGAAGGCATATACACTCTTGACTCTTATCCAGAAAATTACTTCGATCTAATTTCTTGCATTCATGTTATTGATCATGTCGTTGACCCAAAATTATTACTAAAAGCAGCCTACAAGCATTTAAAGCATGGTGGCTACATGATTATTGCTACACACAACATGAACAGTCTGCTTGCCAGGGTATCAGGAAAAACATTTATTGCTTACTCAATTCAACATATCACATATTTCACTCCTTCCCTGCTCAAAAAAATGGCTGAGCAGTGCGGATTTTCCTCTGTTACAATAAAGAGATCCTTATCAACCTACACACTCAGACATTACGCGGAAAACGGCTTTCGCTCACACAAAATTCGCAAGTTATTCTTGTCAATACTTACGTTTTTTCGGGTTGATTCTCTTCAGCTTTCATTTCCATTCGGCAATATGGAGTTAATTGTGAAAAAATAATCATTGATGCAAGCTTTTATTTTAATTTAAGAAAGCACAAAATTTTTTTTCATATTTACAGACACTTTCTTGGACACTATTTCACTAGTATTTTTCGCAGCTTAACCCCCGGGACCAATGCACAGCAAAGATATTTCAGAGTTCCGCCCCGCGCGCATTCTCGTTTGCCAACTCAGGCAGATCGGCGATGTGCTGCTCGCCACGCCGTCCATACGGCTGCTGAGCGAGCGTTTCCCCGAAGCAGAGATTCATGTCCTCACCGAGAAGAAGTGTGTCCCCGTGCTGGAGAACAACCCCAGGGTACACAGAGTCTGGCCCATCGACCGCAAGGCGCTGGCCAACCCGTTCAAGGCGCTGGCCTACTACGCCTCGGTGGGACGCCAAGGCTTTGACCTGATCGTCGATTTCCAGCAGCTACCGCGCTGCAAGTGGGTGATTCTTTTTTCCAAGGCTCCGGTCAGGCTTTCCTTCCCGCCCAGGTGGTACAACAGAACGCTCTACACCCACTCAAGCCCGGTGGTGTATGGCTATGCCGCCAAATGCAAGGCCAGCGTGCTGGTCCCGCTGGGTATCGAATGGAACGGGGAAAGGCCGGAGCTATGGCTGACCGGGGAGGAGCGGCAGTTCGCCGAGTCGTTCATGGACGCGCACGGCCTGACGGGACAGCCCTTCATCACCGTTGACCCCAGCCATCGCAGGGAGACGCGGCGCTGGCCCGCCCGCCACTTCGCCGGACTGATCAGGCTGCTCAGGGAAACACATCCCGAACTTGGTGCCGTGATTCTCCACGGCCCCGGAGAGCGCGAACTGGCCGACGAGGTGGCCGCGCTGGCTGGCGAGGGAGCGTTCTCAACCGAGACAATGCTCTCGTTGCGGGAAATGGCCGCGGTGCAGGAGCGGGCCGTCCTTCACCTGGGCAACTGCTCGGCCCCCAGGCATTTCGCGGTGGCGGTGGACACTCCCTCGCTCACCATTCAGGGAGCGACCGGCACGGGCTGGGGATTCCCCTCAGAGGAGCACATCAGCGCCACACAGCGTCTGGCCTGCTATCCGTGCAACAAGAACACCTGTAAAACTCGTGAGTGCCTAGAAAACTTTCTTCCGGCAGATATCCTCGACGAGGCGCTCCGGCTCATCGCCGTTGGCCGCGAGAAAACGAGCACGGCGGCCGACTAGTCCCCCCTGTTCCTCGCGCCCTTCCTCTTTCCCTTTTTACGGTCCTTGCTGCCGCCCTTGTCGGGGCCAGAGGACTTGTCGAGGCCGGACGAGTTGTCGGCATCGGCCGCCTTGTCAGCGTTTTTGGCCTTGTTCTTGCGCTTCATGTCGTCCCGGGTGTTCTTGAAGGTGATGGAGGCGAGACAGCCCGTCAGACCGCCAAGGACCACTGCCTTGGCCGCCGGAATGAAGCCGGTGAGACTGAAAAGATAGCCCAGGGCGCATCCGGCGATGACGCCCTTGGCCAAGGCGTCGATCCACGCCATGAATTCCCTGGAATCATCGCTCATCCGGTCACCCTCCCCTTGGATTTCATTCTAGATATATGAATGCAGCTGCACATACTGGTGCGCCGTCATGGACTCGAAGGTCGCCCCGATTCCGGGCAGGGTCATGGCCTCGCCCCAGCCGCGCCGCCAGCGCACGCGCAACTCGATGGGCGTCTTGTCCTCGAACTCGCCGACAACGAGCCAGACCGACGCATCGACCACCCACCGGCCCGAAGTGAAAACGAAGCACCCGTGCTCGGACACGTTGATGGTCACGGTGCGCTCGGCCTCGACATCCATGCGCCCGGGGTCGCCCCCCAGCAGCACGTTGAACACCAGTGCCTGCCGGATCGCCACTCGAATAGAGCGCGGCGGAAACGGCACGCACTCACTCAGGACGAACTCGGCCAAATCGCGGTTGTCGCGCATGGTTCCGCCCCTGGACAGACCGCGAATGCCTCCGAAAACGGGATCATACATCAGCCGCAGCGAGGGAAAACGCTCCACTATTCGGTTGATGCGGTTCTTGTCAACGCACTCGCACCGGATCATGGTCGGCACATCGATGAGCAGCCCGCTGTAGGGCACTTCGATGACCGCCCCGCCAATGCCGTCGGGCGATGACACGCAGTCCACCTCGACATCGAGTTGACGCAGGGTTTCGAGGTACGCGGCCCGAGCAGGGCCATTCTCGGCAATCAGCAGCAGTCTGGTTTTCAAACGCGCAGGTCTCCTTGAGCATGTTCCCAGGATAGAGATGCCGGGTATAAGTCAATTGGCGGCCATTGACAAGGGAGGTGCAATGAACGCCACATACTCACCGACAGACTCCCGCGACAGACGCGGCCCGGCCCTTCGGACCACTTTGGCCGACCGCAACTGCCGACTTTTTTACCCCACCTGCGCGTCTTCTCTTGACACCGATTCTCAATATCACTATTTATCCCCTGTCAGTCCAAACAGGTTTTTTCAAAGTGAGGGAAACCATGTTCGACACCCTGATCGTCGGAGCCATCGTTCTGGTGGCCGCCGTCTATGTTGGACGACGGATTATAGGCCAGTTCTCGTCCAAGACGCCATCCTGCGGCTGCTCGGGCTGTGCAGGCGCCAGTTCTTGCCCGAGCGCGGGCAAGGAGTCGGACGGTTACGGCTGCGACGGCAAGTGACACCACCGCCTGCTGCAATTGAATTTCATTTTAATACACGAGGAACATTCATCATGAACACAGGTTTTTGCCTGCGCAATGCCCAGGTCAACCAGATGCTGAAGATCGTGACCGTATCCGCCGAAGGGGAACTCGGCAGACGCATCCGCGACCTGGGACTGATCCCCGGCACGGAGTGCAAGGTCATCGGCAAGGCCCCGCTCAAGGACCCCGTGGCCCTCAGGCTCAAGGATTTCACCCTCACCCTGCGCAACAGCGAGGCGGACCACATCACCGTGGCCGCCTTGGAGGGCTAGGACCATGACCAAGTACACCCTCGGCATCGCGGGCAACCCCAACTGCGGCAAGACGACCATGTTCAACGCCCTGACCGGCGCGCGACAGCATGTGGCCAACTGGCCCGGCGTCACGGTCGAGAAAAAGGTCGGCATGATCAAGACGGGAGAGGACACCATTGAGCTGGTGGACCTGCCCGGCACCTACTCGCTGACCGCCTACACCCAGGAGGAGCTGGTCGCCCGCAACTTCCTGGTGGAGGACCGCCCCCAGGTGGTCATCGACGTGATGAACGCCGATGCGCTGGAGCGCAACCTCTACCTCGCCGTGCAGATCATGGAGCTTGGCGTGCCCCTGGTGCTGGGCCTGAACATGATGGACGAGGTCCGTCAGAGCGGCAAGCACATTGACAGCGACAAGCTGGCCGCCTTGAGCGGCTGCAAGGCGGTGGAAACCGTGGCCAGGGCGGGCAAGGGAGCGGACGAGCTGCTGCGCACCTCCCTCGAACTGGCCCGGGAGCAGCGCGGCGAGTGGAAGCCGCTGAACATCTCCTATGGCCCGGACCTGGACTCGGTGCTGGTCGATATGCAGGCGCTCATCGAGGCCGAATCCTTTCTGACGGACAAGGTGCCGTCGCGCTGGACCGGCATCAAGTACCTGGAGCGCGACGAGGACGTCATCGCCAGGGGCCGCGCGGTCAACGCCGACATCTCCGCTAGGCTCGAAGCCATGACCGACACGGTGGAGGCGCATACCAGAAGGACCCTCAACGCCCGGCCCGACGCGCTCATCGCCGACTACCGCTACGGATTCATCGCGGGCATGATCAAAGACGTGGTCACTTACCCGGTTCTCGACGAGGACCGCGTTAGCCGCTCAGACGCCATGGACAAGGTGCTCACCCACACCCTGCTTGGGCCGCTGATCATGCTGGGCATCGTCTATCTCATCTATCAGATCACCTTCACCGTGGGCGAAGTGCCCATGGGCTGGTTCGAATCCTTCTTCGGCTGGCTCGGGGACACGGTGGCCGACGCCGTGCCCGAGGGCCACCTGCAATCGCTGCTCGTCTCGGGCATCATCGACGGCGTGGGCGGTGTGCTCGGCTTCGTGCCGCTGATCATGTTCATGTTCCTGATGATCTCCGCCCTAGAGGACTCGGGCTACATCGCGCGCATGGCCTACATGCTCGACCGGGTCTTCAAGATCTTCGGCCTGCACGGCACCTCGGTGCTGCCCTTCATCGTCTCGGGGGGCATCGCTGGCGGCTGCGCCGTGCCCGGCGTCATGGCCACCCGCACCCTCAGAAGCCCCAAGGAAAAGCTGGCCACCATCTTTGTCGCCCCCTACATGACCTGCGGGGCCAAGGTGCCGGTATTCCTGATGCTCACCGCCGCCTTCTTCCCGGAGAACGCGGCCTCGGTCATGCTCATGATCACTCTTGGCGCGTGGGCCATGGCCCTGATCGTGGCGCGCATCCTGCGCTCCACCGTCATCCGCGGCGCCTCCACGCCCTTTGTCATGGAGCTGCCGCCCTACCGCATGCCCACCCTGCGCGGCGTGCTCATCCACACCTGGGAGCGCACCTGGGAATACGCCAAGAAGGCGGGCACCATCATCCTCGGCATATCCATCCTCATCTGGGCCATGATGACCTTCCCCCAGATGCCCGAGGAGCGGGCCGAGGTCTTCGAGGCGCAGCGCGCCCCCATCGTCGCCCAGCTCGGGACCCTTGAACTGGACGAAGACGCGGCAGCCGCCCTGGAAGAACAGCTGGCCAACATCGACAACGCCGAGGCCGAGGCAGCCATCCACCACACCGTGGCCGGACGCATCGGCAGGGCGTTTGAGCCCGTGTCGCTGCTGGCCGGGTTCGACTGGCGAACCAACATCGCCCTGACCGGCGGATTCGCAGCCAAGGAGGTCATCGTCTCCACGCTGGGCACCGCCTATTCGCTGGGCGAGGTGGACCCCGAGGACACCGACACCCTGGCCCAAAAGCTGGTGAACGACCCCATGTTCACCCCGGCCTCGGCCGTGGCCCTGATCCTCTTCACCATGCTCTACGCCCCCTGCTTCGTCACCGTGGTGGCCATGGCTCGCGAGTCGAGCTGGACCTGGGCCGCCTCCAGCGTCATCGGCTCCACCATCCTGGCGTTTGGCATGGCCGTGGCCGGATACAACATCGCCCGGCTCGTGCTCTGACGAGCCCGGCACCACACGCACAATCGGGGAGTCCTTCGGGGCTCCCCTTTTCATTTGCAAACAAATCCCCTATCGTGCGCCCGCAGACACCAAGGAGATTCATGCCCACCCTCTTCGCACACCTGAAATCCCTGCTCACGGACGCAACTCGCGCCAGTTGGGAAATGTTCAAGGTCATGATCCCGGTGATCATCGTGGTCAAGATCCTGCAGGAGCTGGAACTGATCGGCTATCTGGCGTGGCCTCTCAAGCCGCTCATGGGACTGGTTGGGTTGCCAGCCGAGATGGGATTGGTCTGGGCCACGGCAATCGTCAACACGACATACGCGGGCCTCATCGTCTTCCTCTCCCTGGCGGCGGACCATCCGCTGACCACGGCCCAGGCCACGGTGCTGGGCGTGCTCATCCTGGTGGCCCACGCCCTGCCCATGGAGAGCGCAATCGCCAGACGCTCCGGGGCGCGCTTCTTCTTCCAGTGCGCGGTGCGGCTGGTGGGGGCCTTCACCCTGGGCTGGCTGCTCAACGCCATCTACACCGCCACAGGCACCCTGCAAGAACCGGCCACCGTGCTCTTCCGCGTGGATCAGCAGGCCACCGACCCCACGCTGGCCACCTGGGCCGTGGACCAGTCCATCAACCTCGCCTCCATCTTCGTGGTCATCCTGATATTGCTGGTAATGATGCGCCTGCTCACGGCGCTGCGCATCGTCGAGATGATGAACAGGCTGCTGCGCCCGCTGCTCAAGCTCATCGGCATCGGCCCCAAGGCCTCGGCCATCACGGTCATCGGTCTGACCATGGGCCTGTCCTACGGCGGCGGGCTGATCATCAGCGAGGCGCGCAAGGGCAGCGTGGGCAAGGAGGATGTCTTCTATTCCCTGACCCTGATGGGCTTGTGCCACTCGCTGATCGAGGATACCCTGCTTCTGGCCCTCATCGGCGGCCACATCTCGGGCATCTTCTGGGGGCGGCTGATCTTCGCCGTGGTGGCTGTGGCGGGTATCGTCCAGATCGTGCGCCGCCTGCCCCCGCACGTTCAAAACAATTACCTCTGGGTCGGCAAATGACCGCCCGGAGCCAGCCGGGAGACACCATGACCGACATCGCCACCATTCACACCGACAAGGCGCCGGCCGCTGTCGGCCCTTACTCGCAGGCCACCCGCGCCGGGGACATGCTCTTCGTCTCCGGCCAGCTGGGCATCATCCCGGGCCAGGGGCTGGCCGAGGGGTTCGAGGCCCAGACCCGGCAAGCTCTGGACAACCTCAAGGCAATTCTCGAAGCCGGGGGGTCCTCCCTGGACCGAGTGCTGGCCGTGGACGTGTTCATCATGGACATGGCCCGCTTCTCGGACCTCAACGCCATCTACGCTCAGTACTTCGGCGACCACAAACCGGCCCGGGCGGCCATCCAGGTGGCCGGGCTGCCCCTTGGCGGGCTGGTAGAGTTCAAGTGCATCGCCATGGCCAGCTAGCTGGCCGTTGAAAAAGTCAAACCATACAGACTGTTCAAAAATGGTGAGATGCTAGGCGCGAAAAAAGTTCAAGGTCGAAGCCCTTGAGCCGTTGGCGAGTCTTCGAGCCTTACGGATCATGAGAGCAGAGATGTACTTCCTGTACGCGAGGATTTGAACTTTTTGCATAAGCTTTCTGTACGGCTCGAAGATTCGCCTACAGTCGCTTAACGTCCGCAGATTGCCATTTTTCAACAGTCTGCTAGCCTGACACCGAAACTCCGCTTGACACCGCCAACCATGGTCCGATAAGCAGAAAACCATGACACGCACCACCGCCCGTTTCTTTTTCTTTAGCTTTTTTCACAGGAACGCCTGCGGTCTTGGTGTGCGCTAACGTCTGACAAGAAGTATCAGCAACCAAAGAGGCCGCGGGCAGAGTCCGCGGCCTCTTTCTTTTGAGGCTGCGCCGGCGACCAAACCCCGAAAAGGAGAGCATCATGCACCTTGGAAAAGCCATTCGCATGGAACGGATCATGAATCGCAACAACGGGCGCACCATCGTGGTGCCACTGGACCACGGCGTCACGGTCGGCCCCATCTACGGGTTGGTGGACCTGCGCGAGACCGTCAACCTCGTGGCCGAGGGCGGGGCCAACGCCATGCTCATGCACAAGGGCATTCCCCGCTGCTCGCACCGGGCGGGCGGCAAGGACATCGGCCTGATCATCCACCTGTCGGCCTCCACCTCGCTCTCGCCCTTTCCCAACGCCAAGACCATCGTGGGCACAGTCACCGACGCCATCAAGCTCGGCGCGGACGCCGTGTCGGTCCATGTCAACCTGGGCGACGAGGCCGAGCCGCAGATGCTGGCCGATCTTGGCAGGCTCTGTTCAGAAGCCAATGAATGGGGAATGCCGGTGCTGGCCATGATGTACGCGCGCGGCCCCAAGATCACCAATGAATACGACCCGGACGTGGTCGCCCACTGCGCCCGGGTGGGCGTGGAACTGGGCGCGGACATCGTCAAGGTCAACTACACCGGCGACATCGAATCCTACTCTCGGGTGGTGGACGGCTGCTGCGTCCCGGTGGTCATCGCGGGCGGCCCCAAACTCGAAAGCCAGCGCGACCTCGTCCAGATGGTTCACGACTCCATCCGCGCGGGCGGGGCTGGCCTCTCGGTGGGCCGCAACATCTTCCAGCACGAAAACCCGGCCAAGATCGTGGCCGCCCTGCACAAGGTCGTCCACGAAGACTGGGATGTGGACTCGGCCATGGCCCTGCTGTGAGGGGACGGAATCAGTTTACGTATTCCACGCGCACGGTAGCGAGGTAGCGGGCCATGCGCTCGACCTGGGCGCTGCTCTCGGCGTGGTCCCCGGCCTGGGCCGCGTTTTCAAGGGCTCGGCCGATGGCTCCCATACCCCGGAATCCGTAGCCGTAGCCCGTGCCCATGGCCGTGTGCCCAAGGCGGATCAAAGTGGAGAAATCGCCAGCGGCCAGGGCGGCCTGCATGGCCTCCACGTCTCGACGCGAACCGGCGAAGAACCGCTCTATGAGTTCTTCGAGGTCAGCGTCTATGCGCTCGATGATGGGCGTCTCGACCATGCCGCTCCTGTGAGGCGATGCCTGCGGGTCACCTTGGTGCCGAAACTTGCACCGACTTGAACTTGCTGGAAAATGTCCTTAAGGTTTTCCTGACAATCACCTCTGGCACCAACCCTGTCAAGCCTTGAGGATATGGCCTACGGCATGAAACACCGCGCTTTGGCCCTGCTCGCCCTGATCACCCTGGTCGCCCTGCTCGGCTCCTGCTCGCGTCACGACGCGGTCAGGGTGGCCCGGGCTGCGGCCACCGGCAGCCCGGCCGCTGCGGCGCAGTCCCTGGCCCGGAGCAAGGCGCAGGCCTATGCCGTCAATCCGGCGGCCCTGGCCGCCGACCTCAAGCAGATGGCCCGGATCATCGAGGATTTCGTCAAGGCCGTTGAGGCCGTGTGGGGCAGGAAGGACACTCGGGTGCCGACCCCCAAGGAATACGTCAAGTACACCCACAACTACCTCTCGCGGGCCAGCGTGGACTTCGACAAGGGAGTCGTCATGGTTGAAACCCTCGACCAGGAGCGCCCCATGGACAGCCTGCGCACCGCCATCATCACCACCCTGCTCACCCCGGCCGATCCGCGCGCCGTGGACCTGTACTCATCCAGCCCGATCAGGCTCGGCGAGACGCCCTTTCTCTACGGCGAGGTCAAGGACCACGAAGGCCATGACATCCGCTGGGCGTGGCGGGCCGAGCGGTTTGCCGACTATCTCATGGCCACGGGCGTGACCACCCGGACCATCAACGGCAAGACCGTGCGCGCCGTGACCTTTCGCATGATACCGGACCACCTGGACGTACGCGCCCGCAAGTACCGCGAGCTGGTGGAAGCGGCGGCGGCCCGCTTCGCCGTGAGCCGCAGCCTGATCTACGCCATCATGAAGGTGGAGTCGGACTTCAACCCCTTTGCCGTCAGCCACGCCAACGCCATCGGGCTGATGCAGGTGGTGGCCGCCACGGCCGGAAGCGACGTCTACCGCCTGCTCAACGGCCGCGAAGGCCAGCCGAGCCGTGACGGGCTCTTTGAGCCGCCCACCAACATCACCTACGGCACCGCCTACCTGCACATGCTCGACACCCGCTACCTCTCCGGCGTAGCCGACCCGGTGTCGCGGGAGTACTGCGTCATAGCGGGCTACAACGGCGGCGCAGGCGCGGTGCTCAGGACCTTCCACAGCGACCGGACCAAGGCGGCACAGCGCATCAACGGCATGCACCCCGGCACGGTCTACGAAACCCTGCGCACCAGCCTGCCCCATGCCGAGACCCGGCGCTATCTGGGCAAGGTCGTGGACGCCAGACGACACTTTGTCAACCTCTAACCAGCCGTCATCAATGAATCTTCACGAGACCATCACCCGCATTGGGGAATCACTGTCAGGACTGGCGGCCGATCATCTGCCCGGGGTGACGCCCGAGGCGATCCGCTTGGGCGCGGGCGCGCTCCTCGGGCTGGCCGCCCTGCTCCTGCTTCTGGCCTCGCTGCGCATGCTGGCGGGAAGAAAGGGCGGCAAGGCCAAGCGGGTCAACATCGCCCGCACCCTCCAGCAGCAGGGCGCGGCCATCGACCTGCTGGGCCTCGACGATACGGTGGTGGTGCGCTTCGTCATCACTGCAGCCGCCTCGGGCAAACTCACCTGCGAGATCATTGAGCGCCTCGACACCATCAAGACTGCGGTGGGCGAGGACGTCACCTGCGTCTTCGCCCCGGTCAAGGCCGAGGGTGACAGGATCAACGCCTTCACGGCCCGGCTTCTGGAGTCGGACAGATCTGGCCGCAGGGTGGACCGCATCGTCCTTTCCGCGCCGCGCGGCTACGCCATGGTCGCGCGCCGCAGGCACTCGCGCAAGCGCGTGGCCGACCAGCAGTTCATCCGCGTCAAGGTGTGGATGGAAAGCCCCTACGCCTCGGACACGTCCTTCGAGGACGCGGTGCCCCACATCGGGGTCAACTCCCTCTCGCCCGAAGGGGCAGAGCAGGCGGCCAACGCCGTGCTCAACATCTCAAACGGCGGCCTGGGCTTGAGCCTACAAAACCGCGCCATCCCCGAGACCTGCGCCGTGGGCGCGGCCGTGACCATCAACCTATTCATGTTCAACTTCCGCGAAAAGACCTTCAAACCCTACTGGTACAGCGGCACGGTCCGCTCCATGGAAACCGGCCGCCCCGGCTTCACCCGCATGGGCATCGAGTTCGATGGCATGGCCGAACCCCTGGCCCGGGGCGGGTTCAGGTGGAACCGCTTCGACTGATCGCCGCACGCGACTTTTTCAACGACTACCTATAAGGGGAAGAATCAGCTCTTTTTGCTGACAAAGCGGTCGCGAGCGAGACGGGCCACATTGCCCGCGCCAAAGCTGTATCCCGCCATCCTGCGGTTCTGCTGCTTCATGTCCGCCAGATCGCTCTTGAGGGACGAGTGCAGCCGTCTGGCCTCGCCCGTGATCTCGTCCTGGAGGGATTTCATCTCCACCAGCTTGTCGGCGAGCATCTCCAGGTGGTCACGGTCGAGGTCCTCGATGGCCTGATCGAGAATGCGCCCGCGGTCGCGCGAGAGCTTCTCGGCCTCGAACACATCACCCGCCACCAGAAAGCCCAGCTCGCGGCGGCCGATGGACAGCGCCTCGTCTATCATCCGGTGTCTGACGGTCATGTCTACCTCCGGGCGGCCCTGATGTCGTCGCGAATCTGCTTGATGACTTTTTTCCATTTCTCCACCGCAGGCAGGAATTCGTAGTCGAGAAGGTCGGCCAGCAAAATCCAGTCCTCGTTTTCAAGCACGGAACTCATCTCGGTGAACAGCTCGTTGAGTTCCTCGGCCGCCTTGGTGTACTCGGCGTTGTCCTTGAGCGAGTATTCGTCGCGCAGGACGCCGATGGTGCGCAGGAAATTCCTGATCACCTCAAGCAGGTCCTGGTAAGTGTCCAGGGCCTCGGCGTCGTCGGCCTGCCGGAAGAGCTGGGCCACCCGCTTGCCACCTTCGGACATGAGATTGACCACCTTGTAGAGCTCAAGGGTGACCTCCACGGCCATCTCGTCGGTGGACATGGTCACGATCTCCACGGAGTTGACGTCGGACATGTCGATGTCCTCGGATTGGTGGGGATAAATCTCCGTAAAATGCTCTTCGTTGATCTTCACGTCGGTGACGATGCGATCCTCCAGATGCCCGTCCTCGACCACCTTGGTGAAGACCTGCTCCAGGTTCTGGAAATTCGTGCTGCCGATGTCGTAGGGCTTGCCATCAATGACTATCATGTCTGTCTCCTCCTCAAATGGGATGATACTTTTTTCCGCAGAAGTCGGTTCCGCTGAACCATTCAATATCCATGCCGACTAAACGAAATCAGCGGACAGGGAGGCGAACAGGGCGCGGTAGCGCTCGATGAGCGCCTGCAGGGAGGCAAGATCGTCCCCACACTGCTGCGATTCAAACATCCAGAGTAATCCCAATATGTTAAGATATGAATCAGCGATTAGAATGGTTTGCAGCCGCTGCCAGGTGGCGAGAAACTTGGCCTTGGCCTGGGGCCTGGGGCTTGCAGAGAGGAGCATGGCCTGCCGGGAAAGCAGGAAAAGCAGGTCTGCCCCGCTCGTCAAAATTTTGGACAGGTCCGCCGCCATGTCTGGACCGAGAATACGACCAATGCCAGTGGCTCCGGGTAGCGGATCGCCGTCGAGGAAGGGCAGATAATTGGCGCGTTGCAGAGCAATCCACAGGGCGCGATCAGACTCACCGTGACCCGAGAGGGAGACGAGGTCAAAGAACCCCTGGTCCCCGATCCGGGTGAGCCAGACCCGCGCGCCAGGATGAAGAGCACTGTCCCGGCCGGTCATGAGCCGGTCCAGGGCCGCGAACACGGCCTCGGGCGTCACGGCCCGGCGGCAGGCGTTGTCGTGAGCACAGGTGGTGCCGAACCCGCAGGGGTGGCACGGCATGTCCGGCTCAAGACAGATGGCACCCGGCCGGTACGGCCCGGTGTCCCATGGCTGGGCCGTGGCCAGGAACACGGCCACCAGCGGCACGCCCAGCCCGGCGGCGAGGTGCATGGTGCCGGTGTCGTTGGTCGCCAGGGCGCGGCAGCGCGACAGCACCCCGGCCAGTCCGGTCAGGGAGGTGCGGCCCATGAGATCGACGCAAGCATGCCCGTATGCAGCGCGGAAGCGCTCGCCAAGCGCGGCCTCGCCCTGACTGCCGAGCAGCACCGGCACAAGGCCATGCCGCTCTCGGGCAAGCCGGGCCAAGGCCACGAAATGCTCCACGGGCCAGCGGCGGCGCTCCTCGCTCGCGCCCGGTTGCAGGGCCAGAAAGCCGCCCCGCCCGAGTCCCTGTCCACTTTCATGATCCCCGGCCAGCAGAGCGTCGGCGCGGTCCAGGGCCGGCCGGTCAGGCTGCGCCAGGGCCAGGGTATTGCCCTCGTCCCGCAGCCCGGCCACACGCCGGAAGATGTCGCAGATATTGAAGGGGCTGGCCCCGCGATTGGCTCCGGCCATCTGGAGGAAGGCGGCCCAGGACGAGGTGTCGGCGTTGAAGCCGAACTGGTCAAGGCCGAACCCTGCCACCTGGGCACCGGCTGGGGCCAGGGCGCGGGTGAGGAGCCGCGAGGACACGGACGGCGTCAGATTGATGACCATGTCCGATGGGAATGAGGTTGGAATGTCGGCCGCAAAGGCGGCCATGTCGCGCACAGCCAGCCGCCAGTCCTGATCGAGCCGGGCCAGCAGGCCAGCGCCCGGCAGGGGAAATATCCGGTCCACCCCGTCAAGCAGGCTGGCCGCCGAAGCGAAGTTCTCCAGGCAGACCAGCCCAACGCGATGCCCCAGAGCCGTGTGGCCCGAGATCACGGGCTGGGTCTGGATAAGGTCGCCAAACCGGGTCAGGTTGATGATCAGCACATTCACAAAAGCGTCCTCAGATGGTTCGGGCGTCACGGAATCGTCACCGCCCAAGGCGGATGCAAATATGACGCCGTCACCCTTTCACACCGCCCCCCGGCTCGGCCTCACAGCCCGGCCCCGGCCTGAACGAGGCGCACCAGCTTCTCGGTAGCCTGGATGGCCGCCTTGAGCCGGGTGCGCTCGTCCGCGTCCAGAACGGCCGGGTTGACGTAGCTGTGCGGCCGGATGTCCTCGGCGTCACAGGCGAGGCCGATCTCAAGACGCTTGCGCTGGAGGTATTCCCAAGCCGCCAGCAGCCGCTCGCCGTGCCCCGGTGAGACGTGACCGGCCGCGGCCATGGCCCGGATACGGTCACAGGTGTTGCTGGGGCCGAGATTGTATTTGAGGGTCAGGATGCGGGCGCTGTTGGTCAGATGGGCCAGCACGCTGTTTTTTATATTGAGATGGCCCTGCCACGGCTCGGAGCGCTCGGTGATGAACACCCCGAAAATGGTCAGAGGCAGTCTGTAGTCCGTCAGCTCGCCGATGAGCAGGGACAGGGCAATGGGCTTGGTGCGCACGTATTCCCACAGCCGCTCGCGCAGTCTGTCCGCGTCTTCCGGGGAGCCGAAAAGCCCCCTGAAGTCGAGTATCAGGCCCGACTGCCAGGCCCCCTTCTCGGCCGGGTTGGCGAGCCAGCCCGTGAGCCGGGCCAGCCAGTCGTCGAACGAACCGCGCCACTGCTCGTTTGAGATCATGACCCCGCCGTCGCACAAGGGGATGCCCGCGCCGTCCAGGGCCACCACGATGGACTGGACCACGTCCTCAAGCTCGTCCGGGTTGATGCCCGCCGTCAGGATCATCCCGTTGTCCTGGTCCGAGCCGATGACCTGCTCGTCGCGCCCACCGGAGCCGAATTCGAGAAAAGTGCATTGGCGCAACCAGGGGGCATCCTGGGCGTGGGCTTCCAGCACGGCCTGGATCACCGAGCGGTTGTAGGCCGAGAGGCGCTTGCAGGTCTGCTCTGCGGAGAGTCCGGTGTCGAGCCAATCCTGCACCAGGTCGCGCCGGGTACTGCGCAGCCCGGCCAGCTTGCCGTCGCGGGCCATCCTGATCAGTTCGCGATCAAGCCCGGCGGGCGCGTCGAAAACGGCCTCGCTTTTCGCCCCGGGAAAGCCAGAGTGCCTTGATTCGTCGCTCAAATCGTGCTCCGTGGCCGCCCTGGCGACCGCTTACCGATCAAATGGACCCGTTAACCGCAGGAGCAGTCGGCCCTGAACCCGCGACCGAGCGAGTTTGACCGTTTACCTGAAATGCCATGCACCGTGGAGTATTCCTACTTTAAAAAGAACCCAACGGCAAACCTGCTAACCAAAAGGGGGCACACCATGGATCGAATCGAAAGAATCAGAAAACGGCAACTCAACTTCGCGCTTGGCATCGGCATTCCGTACTTCGCCTTTGTCATCGGCATTTTCCTGCTTGTCTACCTGGCGAAGGAGACCGTGACCACCGTGAACATTCTCGACTTCCCCCTGCACTACTGGCTGGTGGCGGTGGCCGTCTATCCCATCACCTGGGTGCTGTTCATCTGGTACGTGGGCAAGGCCAACGCCATTGAAGACGAAATTGAAACCATCGCGCAGGGAGATTGATCATGGAAGTCGGATACCAAATACCCGTCACCGCCCTGGTCCTCATAGGGCTGATGCTGGCCTTCACGGTGGTCACCACCGTGATGTTCCGCAAACAGAAAACCTCGGCCGACTACTACCTGGCCGGGCGCAAGGTCAATTCGTTCATTAACGCCTCGGCCATCTCCTCCGACTACCTCTCGGCCGCCTCGTTCCTGGGTGTGGCCGGTGTCGCCTTCCTCTTCGGCTTCGACGGCATCATCTACGCCCTGGGCTTCTTCGTGGGCTACATCGCGCTGCTCCTGTTCCTGGCCAGCCCGCTGCGCAAGTTCGGCCGCTATACCGTGCCCGACTTCGTGTCCGAGCGGTTCCACTCCAAAACGGCCCGCATACTCGGCGTCATCGGCGTGCTCTTCGTCTCGCTCTTCTACATGGCCCCGCAGATGCTCGGCGCGGGCAAGGTCATGGGCCTGCTGCTGGGCATGGAGTACGATACAGCCATCATCGTCATCGCCCTGATCATCACCGTCTACGTCACCGTGGGCGGCATGAAGGGCACCACGGTCAACCAGCTGGTCCAGTTCTGGATTCTGTTCGGCGCCATGTTCCTGCTCGCCTTCATCCCCTTTGTCATCAAGGGCTACACCTACACCGACGTGGTGCAGTTCCTCGCCAACTTCAAGGGGCCTGAGCCCGATACAGGCAAAATATTCGACGGCGAGGCATACACCGCCCCCGCCTTCTGGCTGACCAGCCTCAAGGACACCCTGTCCCTGCTCCTGGCGCTGATGTTCGGCACGGCCGGACTGCCCCACATCCTGGTGCGCTTCTACACCGCGCCCGATGGCAAGGCCGCCCGCCGCACGGTCATCTACGTGCTGCTGCTCATCGGCATGTTCTACATCTTGAGCCCCTACGTGGGCCACGTCATCCGCTACGTCTATCTGCAGGGCGATGTCCTTGGCGTCAGCCAGCACCAGATGACCTGGCTGGCCGAAAACGGCCAGAACTTGGCCGTACCCGTGGCCGGATCGTACTTCGGCGGCCAGATCCTGCTCGGCATCGTGGTGGCCGGAGCCTTCGCGGCCATCCTCTCCACCGTGGCCGGGCTGATCATCGCCTGCGCCGGAGCCATCGGCCACGATCTGGTGGTCAATGTCTTCAACCCCAACATGCCCGAAATCACTCGCGTCAAGGTGGCCCGCGTGGCCTCGGTCTTCGTCGGATTGCTCGGCATTCCGCTGGGCTTGTGGGCCGAGAACATGCAGATAGCCATCCTTGTGGGCTTGGCCTTCGCCATCGCGGCCTCCACCTTCTTCCCGGTGCTGGTCATGGGCGTGTGGTGGCCGAGGATGACCAAGAACGGTGCCTGCGCCGGGCTGGTGGTCGGCATCATCGGCTCGTTTGCCATGATTCTGGGCAAGGAGATGCTGCCAACCTTCCTCCAGTTCACCAATCCGGGCGGAGTCGTCATGATCTTGAGCTTCATCGCCATCTACGTGGCCTCGAAGATGGAAGTCGCCGCCAAGGGCGAAGCCGCCCTGCCCCATGACACCAAGGAGGTCATGGCCATCCTCCATGGCCCCGAACAGGCGTAATCCTCCTCACCTCCATACTCCTGGCGGCGTCCTTGCCGGGATGGACAAGGACGCCGCCGGGGCGGGGGCCGTTGCGCAAGCAACGCGCCCCCGCCCGAATTTCCGTCCTCTGTCATGACCCCGACGACTGCCTCGCCACGACCCGGAAACTGGCCCCGGACACCGGCCCCCTGACACCGGCCCGGGGAACTGGCTCCTTGACACTGCGTCCCGCCATACATACTTAAGAGACCGACCCACAACACCAAGGAGACGCATCCATGAGCTACGACATCAGACTGGTCAAACTCGTCAGCGGTGACATGGTCATCGGCAAGTTCAACACCGAAGCCAGCACCATCGAGGAGCCCGCGACCATCCAGGCCATGCCCACCCAGCAGGGAACCCAGATGGTGCTCCTGCCTTTCGGCTACCCCTTTGACCAGGAAATGCACGGCGAAATATCCATGGATCACGTGCTGTTCGAGTACAAATACTGCCCCGAGGAACTGAAGACCAAATACATTGAGGCCACCACCAACATCTCCCTGTCCAGCGGTGGGCTCGACCTCTCGGGCGCAGGCGGCGGACTGAACCTGGGCTGATCGCCTTTCTTTCGACACCTGAGGGGAACGGGGCCGGTTCTTGAACGGACAGGCCCCGTTCCTTGTTCATACCCGCCCCAAGGACACGGCGTACACATATGAAGGAACTGCTGCCCATACTGCCCCGCCCCTCCCGCTACATCGGAAGCGAATGGGGGACCGTCCGCAAGGATCCGGCCGAGGTGACGGTGCGCTGCGCCCTCGCCTTTCCCGACATGTACGAGGTGGGCATGTCCTACCTGGGCCAGCGCATCCTCGCCGAGGCGGTCAACGCGCACCCCCGCTTCTGGGCCGAGCGCGTCTACACCCCGTGTGTCGAGACCGCGGCCATCCTGCGCGACCACGGCACGCCCCTGGCCACGCTGGAATCCGACACCCCCCTGGCCGAGCTGGACGCCATAGCCTTCAGCCTGACCCACGAGCTCTGCTACACCAACGTCCTCTACATGCTCGACCTGGGCGGCATCCCGCTGCGCTCGGCCGATCGCGACGAGAGCCACCCGCTGGTCATCGCGGGCGGCGGCTCCACCTTCAACGCCGAGCCCATGGCCCCATTCTTCGACGCCATGGTCCTGGGCGACGGCGAGGAGGCCCTGCCCGCCATCCTCGCGCGCATCGAGCAGAGCAAACGCGACGGCGAAACCAGGGCGCAACTCCTGCGCGGGCTCATCGACATCCCCGGAGTCTACATACCCTCCTTTTTCGAGGACCAAGGCCCGGGCCTGCCGCTCAAGCCGCTGGTGGCGGGCCATGAGACGGTCGAAAAGGCCGTGGTGGAAGACCTGGACGCGGCCCCGTTCCCGCGTGGCACGGCCGTGCCCTATGGCGCGGTGCACGACCGCCTGACCATGGAGATCGCGCGCGGCTGCACCCGAGGCTGCCGCTTCTGCCAGGCGGGCATGATCTACCGCCCGGTGCGCGAACGCTCCCTGGACACCCTGGACGACATTCTCACCCGGGGACTGGCCGAAACCGGCTACGAGGAGACCTCCATCCTCTCCCTGTCCACGGGCGATTTCTCGGCCCTTGACACCTTCTTCACCCGCAGTTTCGACAAGTGCGCGGCTGAGCAGGTCTCCATCTCGCTCCCCTCCCTGCGCGTGGGCTCCCTCTCGGCCCCCATCATGGAGCGCATCTCGTCCATCCGCCGCACCGGCGCCACCCTGGCCCCGGAGGCAGGCAGCCAGAGGCTGCGCGATGTCATCAACAAGGGCGTGACCGAGGCGGAGCTCATCGAGCACGTCCGACTGCTCTTCAACAACGGCTGGCAGGGGGTCAAACTCTACTTCATGATCGGCCTGCCCACCGAGACCGATGCGGACCTCGACGCCATCGTCGATCTCTGCCTCAAGGTGCGCGATGCGGCGGGCTGGCATATCAAGCGGCTCCAGGTCACGGCCGCAGTGTCGCCCTTCGTGCCCAAGCCGCAGACCCCGTTCCAGTGGGAGCCGCAGATTCCCTACGAGGAAATCTACCGGCGCATCGGCCACCTGCGCGACAAATTCCGCGTCCACAAACGGATCAACCTGAAATACCACGAACCGGAAATGACCACCCTTGAGGGGCTCTTCTCGCGCGGGGACAGGCGGCTGGCCGAGGTAGTGGAGCGGGCGTACCGCGACGGCGCGCTCTTCTCCAGCTGGAAGGACCACCTCTCCCTTGCGCCCTACCGCAAGGCGGTCGAGGAACTGGGCCTGATCTGGGACGAATACACCGGACCGCGCGACCCCGAGGCCCCCCTGGCCTGGGATCATCTCTCCTGCGGCCTGACCCGTCGATTTCTGCTGACCGAACGCGAACGCGCCCTGGCCGGGCGGGTCACGGACGACTGTCGCTACGCCGCCTGCCGCAACTGCGGCGTGTGCGGCCACGACGACCACGTCTCGACCCTGACCGCCCAGGCCCACAAGGACATCCGGCCCCGGCTCGTCTTTGCCGAGCGCGACCAGGAGGGGGGGCAACCGCCCTATTCGGTGGAGAAGCCGGACCTGACCGTGCGCGCCTCCCACTTCCGCATCTGGTACGAAAAGACCGGCCCTGCCGCCTACCTGAGCCAGCTCGAACTCCAGGCCGTGTTCGAGCGCGCCCTGCGCCGGGCCAAGCTGCCGCTGAGCTTCTCGGCCGGATTCCATCCCATGCCCAAGCTCTCCTTCGGCATGGCCCTGCCTGTGGGCGTGGCCAGCCGCCAGGAGTGGATCAACATCTTCCTGCGCGAGGACTTCGAGCCCGACGAAGTCACGGATCGGTTGCGGCAAGTCATGCCCCAGGGGCTGTCACCCCTGCGCACCGAGCGGCTGGACATGGGCAAGCGTCAGCCTCAGCCCGTGGTGGAGGACTATGAACTGCGCGTCCTGAATGATGCGCCGCTGCGTCTGGCCCAGTGGGCTGCTTTCATGGAGTTGAAAGCGTTTCCTGTCACCAGAAAAACAAAGAAGGGAACCAGGACCGTGGACATCCGGGCCATGGTCGCCAGTGCCGAGACCTCGGACGACACAGTGACCCTGACCTGCGACTGGCGCGTGAGCTACATCAGCCCGCTGGTCCTGGTGCAAACAGTGCTGGACGGTGCCACACTCCTCGACTTCAACCTGACCAAGACGGCCCAGCGTTTCGCGTGATCAGGCTCAAAACAACGTCGAGCGCTTGCCCACGGTGACACTCACCCGCTTGAAGACCTCGGTGTCCCCGCCACCTCCAGGCTCCATCTTGATGAGCACGTCGGTCAGGCCGTTCTCCATGGCCGTGAAGAGATACCTGGCGTTGCCGCCGTCGTGCTCCAGGTAGCGGTCCAGACGGAGCACCGCCGGGTCGAAGGACGCTCCCACCAGCGAATAGCCACTCCTGGTGGGCATGCGCAAATCCAGGGCCAGCACCTCGCTTTTTTCAACGGTCACGGAAAAGTCGAACCCGTCTCGCAGATCAAGAATCCTGGTCGGCGCAAGCCCGGTCGAGGCATCATAAGATGCGCCACACCCTGCCGCCAAGAGAATAAAAATCGCCAAACAGCTGCTTAAAAGATCTATCCTGAACATTGTTCGCCAAACACCCCTTGCACAAACCCTGCGTGCGCTATTGTTAAATTTCCGTGAAACGTGTAGTTCTGTTCTGTTTTCGTCCGCCCTTATACCGCGTTGTCAGACCAAGGCCAACCCGCTTTGCGGGAGGCATGCCGGTCGCCGCGAGGGGCATGGAAAGGTTTGGTGTACGCCCACCGCCGAGGCGTATCATATCACAATGGAGGAATCCTTATGAAACTGCTGCCGATGAAATCTGCCAGCACCTTCTCCCTGTTCATTGTCGCCACCGCCCTGTGCGCCATGCTGCTGGCCGGGTGTGGGAGCGACCAGCCCAAGGAACAGGCCGAACAGGCCACGCCCGAAGCCCCTGCCGCCCCGGAAAAAGTGACCCTGAAACTGGCCATCGATGCCGACCCCACTTCCCTTGACCCGCATGTCCAGCTCTCCGGCGGCATGCTCCAGCTCTCGCACATGGTCTTTGACCCGCTGGTCCGCTACGACAGCAAGGACATGCACTTCGTGCCCCGGCTGGCTGAGCGGTGGGAACGCATCGACGACCTGACCATGCGCTTTTACCTGCGCAAGGGCGTCAAGTTCCACTCCGGCAACGACTTCACCGCCGCAGACGTGGCCTTCACCCTTGAGCGCCTCAAGAAGAGCGACGACTACAAGGGCCTTTTCGAGCCCTTCGTGGCCGTCAACATCGTGGATGAGCACACTGTGGATCTGGTCTCCGCCAAGCCCTACGGCCTGGCCCTGAACATGGCCACCTACATCTTCCCCCTGGACAAGCAGTTCTACACCGGCACCGACGACAAGGGCCTGGAGAAGGACCGGATCGTCAAGACCGACTACTCGTTTGCCAACGAGAACGAGTCCGGCACCGGTCCCTTTGCCGTCACCTATCGCGAGCAGGGTGTGCGCACCGTGTTCACCCGCTTCGCCGACTACTGGGACAAGAGTGGCAACGTGGAAGAGATCGTCCTCACCCCGATCAAGAACGACGCCACCCGCGTGGCCGCCCTGCTCTCCGGCGGCGTGGACTTCATCATGCCCGTGCCGCCCCAGGATCTGGACCGCATCAGCAACACGCAGGGCCTCAAGCTGATCACCATGTCCGGTACCCGCATCATCACCATGCAGCTCAACGGCGAGCGCAACCCGGCCCTGAAGGACCCCAAGGTCCGTCTGGCCATGGCCTACGCCTATGACAACCACGGCGTGGTCGAAAAGATCATGAACAAATTCGCCACCGCCGCCGGCCAGATGAGCCCCGACGGATACGTGGGCCACAACCCCGAACTGACCCCCCGCTTTGACATGGAAAAGGCCCAGGCCCTGATGGCCGAGTCGACCTTCCCCGACGGCTTCGAGGCGACCATGATCGCCCCCAACAACCGCTACGTGAACGACGCCCAGATCGCCGAGGCCTTCGTCTCCATGATGTCCAGGCTCAACATCAAGATCAGCCTGAAGACCATGCCCAAGGCCCAGTACTGGGATGAGTTCGACGCCCAGGTGGCCGACATCCAGATGATCGGCTGGCACGCAGACACCGAGGACTCCGGCAACTTCTACGAGTTCCTGTCCATGTGCCGCAACGCCGAGACCGGCTACGGCCAGTATAACTCCGGCAGCTACTGCAACTCCCGCGTGGATGAGCTGACCCTGGCCGCCCAGACCGAGACCGATCTGGACAAGCGTGCCGCCATGCTCCAGGAAGTGGAGAAAATCCAGTACGACGAGGCCGGGTTCATCCCGCTGCATTGGCAGAACCTCTCCTGGGCCTCCAAGAGCAACATGAACACCGAAGAAATCGTGAACGTCATGGACTTCCCGTACTTCGGAGACCTGACCGTCGAGTAGCCTTCGGGCCACACTTGCCAACGACGCAAAAGACACATAAGGGGAACCCTGGCCTGGCCGGGGTTCCCCTTTGATGCCACCCCGGGTGCGGCACAAGCAACCCCGGCGGCCCGGGCAGCGCCAGTCTTCCGGCCCTTGAAACGCCATCACCAAACGAGAAGCCATGTTCGCATTCGCCATCAAACGAATCCTCCAGGCTGTGATCGTCATGCTGATCATCAGCCTCATCGGATTCGCCATCAAACACAACTTTGGCGACCCGGTCCGCGACCTCGTGGGCCAGCGGGTCACCCCGGCCGAGCGGGCGGAAATCCGCGAGAGGCTGGGCCTCAACGCCCCCTTCATGGTCCAGTATGTCCGCTTCCTTGGCGCTGCGGTCCAGGGAGACCTGGGGCAAAGCTATTTCTTCAAGCGGCCCGCCTCCGAGGTGATCATCAGAAAGGCCCCGGCCACGCTGGAGCTGGTCTTCTGCGCCTCGCTGATCATCGTGCTGCTTTCCGTGCCCCTTGGCATCTATTCGGCCATCAAGCCAAAGAGCCTTTTGAGCCGGTTCGTCATGAGCGGGTCCATCGTCGGCGTGTCCATACCGGTCTTCCTCACGGCCATCCTGCTCATCTACATTTTTTCGGTGGAGCTGAATTGGCTCCCGTCATTCGGCCGGGGCGAGACAGTATTGCTTTTCGGCTGGTGGGACACCGGCCTGCTCACCGTGGACGGCCTGCTGCACCTGATCATGCCGTCCATTGCCCTCTCGTCCATCATGCTGCCGCTGTTCATCCGCCTCATCCGCTCGGAGATGATGGAGGTGCTTGAGAGCGAATACGTCAAATATGCCTGGGCCAAGGGGCTCAAGCCCCGGCGCGTCTGGTGGGTCCACGCCTTCAAGAACACGCTGTTGCCGGTCATCACCGTGGGCGGCGTGCAGCTGGGCATCATGGTCGCCTTCACCATCCTGACCGAGACAGTGTTCCAGTGGCAGGGCATGGGCTCCATGTTCATCGAATCCGTGGAGCGCTCCGACACCTCGCTCATGGTCGCCTACCTCGTGTTCGTCGGCTTCGTCTTCGTGCTGGTCAACACGGCGGTGGACATCATCTACGGGCTCGTCAATCCCACGGTGCGCGTGGCGGGGAGGAAGTGATGCAGACCAGATGGACCCGCTTCAAGGAATCCTACATGCTCCACAGCTTCCTGCGCGATCCTGTGGCGCTTTGCAGCTTCATCATCCTGGCGACGCTGGTGTTCTCGGCCTTTGCCGCGCCCGTCATCGCCCCGCACGATCCCTATGACCCTCGCACCATCAACGTCATGGACGCGCAAACCCCGCCCTCCTGGTCCGAAAAGGGCGACACCAAGTTCCTGCTGGGCACCGATTCCCAGGGCCGGGACATCCTCTCCACCATGCTCTACGGCATGCGCGTTTCGCTGATCATCGGCGTGGGCGCGGTCTGTCTTCAGGCGTTCATCGGCATCATTGTGGGTCTGGTCTCCGGCTACATCCGGCAGCTCGACACCATCCTCATGCGCATAGCCGACGTGCAGCTCTCGTTTTCCACCTACATGGTGGCCATCTTCATCGGAGCCATCGTCCAGACTGCCTTCGGCGTGGCCGGGTACAACAAGGTGGCCGTGCCGCTGCTCATCGTCATCATCGGCCTTGCCGAATGGCCGCAGTACGCGCGCACGGTACGCGCCTCGGTGCTGGCCGAGCGCAGGAAGGAGTATGTGGAGGCGGCCAGGGTCATCGGCCTGCCAAGAATACGCATCATGTGGCGGCACATCCTGCCCAATACCCTCTCGCCAGTGCTGGTCATCTCCACCGTGCAGGTGGCCAACGCCATCATGAGCGAGGCGGCCCTCTCCTTCCTCGGCCTTGGCATGCCGGTGACGCAGCCCTCGCTTGGCTCCCTGATTACTGCGGGATTCCAGTACATCTTCTCGGGTTCGTGGTGGATCACCATCTTCCCCGGCGTCCTGCTCGTCACCCTGATCCTGGTCATCAACCTCCTTGGCGACTGGCTCCGGGACTTCCTCAACCCCAAACTGTACAAGGGGTAGACCGTGGAACCACTCATCGAAATCAAGAATCTGCGGGTCGATTTCGCCCTGCGCTCGGGCATGGTCCGGGCCGTGCGCGATGTCAGCCTGACCATAAACAAGGGCGAGCGGCTGGGCATCGTGGGCGAATCAGGCGCGGGCAAATCCGTGCTCGGATTTTCCATCATCAACCTCATCTCCAAACCGGGCCGGATCACCGGCGGCCAGATCATCTTCAAGGACCAGGACATATCCAAATACTCCTGCGAGCAGATGCGCAAGATCCGGGGCGACCGCATCTCCATGATCTTCCAGGACCCGATGATGACCCTCAACCCGGTCCTGACCATCGGCACCCAGATGAAGGAGACCATCCATGCCCACCGCAACGTCTCGGACAAGGAGGCGGAGGCCATCTGTCTTGACAAGCTGCGCAAGGTCTACATCCCCTCGCCGGAAAGACGGCTGACCCAGTACCCCCACGAGTTCTCCGGCGGCATGCGCCAGCGCATCGTCATCGCCATCTCGCTTTTGACCAGCCCGAGCCTGATCATCGCCGACGAGCCGACCACGGCCCTTGACGTGACCATCCAGGCCGAGATCATGGACCTGCTCCTGGAGCTGTGCGAGACCGAGCACATGGGGCTTATCCTCATCACCCACGACCTGGCCGTTGTCTCGGAGGTCACCCAGCGCATCGCGGTGCTCTATGCTGGCAAGGTGGTGGAGATCGGCCCCACCCGGCAGATCATCGACACCCCGCAGCACCCCTACACCCAGGGGCTGATCAAGGCCCTGCCGCAAATGGCGGGCGGCGAGCGGCGGCTCAACCAGATTCCGGGCATGATGCCCTCGCTGCGCGACATGCCCTCGGGTTGTCCCTTCCAGCCGCGCTGCACCGAGCGCATCGACACGTGTATTCACGAAATCCCCCTCCTCGGCCCGGTCGAGGGCGGCGGGCAGGTCGCCTGCTTCGTGCGCCAGGGAGGCATGTAGCCATGCAGCCGATCCTTGAAATCAGAGACATCGACAAGCACTTCGACATCTCCGGCTCCATGCTCGACCAGCTTCGGTTCCGGGGGGGCAGAATCGTGCGCCAGCGCACCGTGGTCAAGGCCGTCAACGGCGTGTCCCTGGACGTGCTGCCCGGCGAGACATTGAGCGTGGTGGGCGAGTCCGGCTGCGGCAAGTCCACCCTGGCGCGCACGGTCATGGGCCTGTACCAGCCCAATCGGGGCGAGATTCTCTATCGCGGCAAGCGCATCGACAACCTTGGCTCCACAGCCATGCTCCCCTACCGCACCCGGATGCAGATGGTCTTTCAGGACCCCTACGCCTCGCTTAACCCGCGCATGACCGTGCGCCAGATACTTGAGGAGCCTGTGCGCTTCCACAATCCGTCCCTCAACCGGGACGAGGTATCGGACAGGGTGGCCGAGGTCATGCTCCAGGTGGGCGTGGACCCGGTCTGGGCCACCAACTTCCCTCACGAGTTCTCGGGCGGGCAGCGCCAGCGTATTTCCATCGCCCGCGCCCTGGTGGTGGGCCCGGAGTTCATCGCTGCTGACGAGCCCATCGCCGCCCTCGATGTCTCCATTCAGGCCCAGATCCTCAACCTGCTCATGGACGCCCAGGAAAAGCTCGGCCTGACCTACCTCTTCATCAGCCACGACCTGAGCGTGGTCCAGCACATCTCCACCCGGGTGGCGGTCATGTACCTGGGCTGCGTTTGCGAGCTGGCCACGGCCAAGGAGCTGTTCACCAGCCCGCGCCATCCCTACACCCAGGCCCTGCTCTCGGCCATTCCCCGCCTCGGCGGCCGGGCAGGCGGCCACGTCAAGCTCTCGGGAGACGTGCCCACGCCCATCAACCTCCCCCCGGGCTGCGTCTTCAACGGCCGCTGCCCCCACGCCAACGACCGATGCCGACGCGAGATCCCGCCCCGCCACACCCTGCCCAGCGGCTCGGTGGTGGCCTGCCACGCCGTGGAAGAGGGCCGCATCTGATCCGCATCTGATCTGCACATGGCCCGCACTTGGCATCACGAAAAAGACAAAGGGGACGACCGCATTGGTCGTCCCCTTTTCATTGGTCAAAATTGGATCAGGAACTCAGAGCACGAGATTCTGGCGCAACTCGTCGAGCACACTCTCCTTGTCAAATGGCTTGACCAGATAGCAGGTGGCGTGGGCCTTGAAGAAGGCCCGGGTGACGTTGGCGTCGTCCACCAGGGAGGTGATCATCACCAGCTTGAAGGCGTCGCGCGACGCGATGCCCATGTCGGCCTCAAGGGCTCGCATGGTCTCAGCCGCCTCATGGCCGTCCATGCCCGGCATCAGGATGTCCATCATGACCACGTCATAGGGCGCACCCGCCGCGTGGGCCTCCTTGAACAGGAGCAGCCCGTCCTCGCCACTGGACGCGCCATCGTACCGGGCAAAGGGAGCCAGCACGGTTTGCAGGTAGAGCACGATGCTCTCGTCGTCGTCCACTATGAGAATGCGCATGGAGTACCCAGTTTAGAGTTCGATCCCGTATTTTTTGATGGCGGCCATGCCGCCCTGGATGTTGACCACGCTCCCGAACCCCTGCTCGTCGAGGATGACCTGCGCCTCGTAGGAGCGCGCGCCGGTGTTGCACACCAGGACCACGGTCTTGTCGCGCGGCACCTCGGCAATGCGCTGGCGCAGCTCGCCCTGCGGGATGTTGTGCCACTGCCCTGGATTGCGCTGCACATAGCTCTCGGCGTCGGACTCCTCACGGCAGTCGATGAAATGGCAGGCTCCCTCGCCGTTTTGGTTCCACAACTCGGCAAACCCGTCAGGCCCGACCCCGCGATTGATGCCGCCAAGCACGTTGTCCGCCACATTGGCCAGGGAGTTGAGCACGTCCATGGCCGAGGCAAACGGCGGCGCGTAGGCCATCTCAAGGTTGGAGATATCCTCCACCACCGGGTCATGGGGCAGGATGGCGGCCACGGCGTTGATGCGGCCGACCATGGCGTCGCCCGAGCTGCCGAAGCCCTGCACGCCGAGCACGCGGCGGGTTGCCTTGTCCACCACCATCTCAAGGGTCATCAACTCCTTGGTGGGATAGAAATGCGCCCTGTCCAGCTGGACCAGGAGCACGCTTATCGCATCGAACCCGGCGGCCAGGGCCGCTTCGAGGCTCAAGCCGGTCCCGGCCAGGGATGTCTCGAAAAGCTTGACCACAAAGGACCCGACCACACCCTTGAACCGGGTGTCGCCCCCGGCCAGATTGCTGCCGATGACGCGGCCCTGGCGGTTGGCCATGGAGCCCAGCGGCAGGAAGGCGGGCTGGCCGGTGATGAGATGCTTGACGATGGCGCAGTCGCCGCCCGAGTAGATATCCGGGTCGCTGGTGCGCATAAATTCGTCGACAATGACCCCGCCGCGATCAAGAACCGCGAGCCCGGCGTCCCGCGCCAGATCCGAGACCGGCACCACGCCCGCGGCAATGATTACCGCGTCCGCCTCCAGGGTCCGCTTGTTTGTGACCACGCGAGTGACGCGGCCGTCCTCGCCCTCGATAGACTTGACCGACTCGCCGAAGAAAAACTCGACCCCGTTCTCTTCCATGTGCTTCTGGGCCATGGCAGCGAGAGCCGGGCTGACCAGCCTGGGCATGAGCTGGTCCGTGATCTCCACCACGCTGGTCTCGATGCCCCACATGTCGGCAAAGGCCTCGGCCATCTCAAGGCCGATGAAGCCCGCGCCGATGATGACCGCCCTGCTCACCTCGCCCTTGGAGATGCCATCGCGGATGCGCGTGGCGTCGTCCGGGTTGCAGACATAGCTGACCCCGGCCAAGTCCTCGCCCGGCAGGCCCAGCCTGCGCGGCGTGGCGCCCGTGGCGATGACGAGCTTGTCATAGTCCAGTACCGCGGTTTCGCCGGTGGTCACGCTCTCCACATGCACCTGCTTGTTCTCCCGGTCGATACGCGTGGCCCGGGTCAGCGTGCGTACGTCCACGCCCTTGACATCCTTGAAGAACGTCACGTCGCGAACCATGTGAAAGCTGGTGGTGGACAGCTCCCTGGCCTCGGACACGTCGCCCGAAACAAAATAGGGAATACCGCACCCGCCGTAAGAGATGAGGCCGCTTTGGTCGATCATGGTCACGGTGGAGCCGGGTTCGAGCCGCTTGAAGCGGCAGGCGGCCTTGGGCCCCAGGGCAACGCCGCCGATCACTACGATGTGCTGAGCCATGTTCAATCCTTGTATGCTTCTCGACCCACCCGTCCCTCGGCGGCCGGGATCGGTTACTGCAAAATGGCGTCGATGCTCCTGCCCAGACGCTTGATGCCCTCTTCGATGCGGGCCGCGTCCGAGTTGGAGAAATTGAGGCGCAGGGTATTCTCGCCCGTACCGTCCACATAGAACGGCCTGCCCGGCACAAAGGCCACCTTGTCCCTGATGGCCGCGTCGAACAGGTCCATGGACGAAGTTCCCTCGGGCATGGTCGCCCACAGGAACATCCCGCCCTCGGGCTTGATGATGGACACCTCGGGCGGGAAATACCGCCGGATCATCTCGACCATGACCTCGCGCTGGGCGCCGTAGCGCTCGCGGATGAGGGCGACATGGCTCTCGATGTCGTTGGTTTCGAGATAGCGGCGCATGATGGCCTGGGTCACGGTGCTGGTGTGCAGGTCAGCCGCCTGCTTGGCGATGACCAGCTTGTCGCGAAAGGCCGGATCAGCCACCAGCCAGCCCAGCCGGAACCCCGGGGCCGCGATCTTGGAGAACGAGCCGCACAGGATGCCCGGCTTGCGGCGCAGGGAAAAGATGCTCGGCAAGTCCTCGCCCATGAAGCGCAGCTCGACATAGGGATCGTCCTCCACAAGGAGGACGTCGTACTCGTCCAGCAGGGCGGCCACGGCCTTGCGCTTTTCAAGGGAGCAGGTCACGCCCGACGGGTTCTGGAAATTGGGCACGGAATAGAAGCACTTGGCCCCGGCCTGGAACGCGGCCTCAAGCTCGGCCAGGTTCGGCCCGTCCGGCTCCAATGACACGGAGACAAATTCCGGCTCGAACAGGGAAAACGCCTGGATGGCCCCGAGGTAGCCGGGCCGCTCGATGACCACCTTGTCGCCCTGGTCGATGAAGACCTTACCCACCATGTCCAGAACCTGCTGTGAGCCGGTGGTCACGATGATGGAGTCCGGGTTCACATCAAGCCCCCGGTTCTCCTTGTAGCGACGGGCGATGATGGCCCGCAGTCCGGCGTCGCCCTCAGTGGTGGAATATTGCAGAGCCGATGCCCCGATGGTCGAGAAGACCTCGTGGGCGGCCCGGTCCATGGCCGCCACCGGAAACAGCTCGGGATTGGGCAGCCCGCCCGCGAAGGAGATGATTTCTGGATCGGCGGTGACCTTGAGAATCTCACGGATGAACGAGCGGTGAACGGTGCCCATACGCCGGGCGAACATGTCGGCCATTGTCTGTTTCCTCCAAAAAGGGAGGGATACTCCGAAACGCCACCTCTGGCAAGCACCAGAAGCGGACGCGCACGATGGTGCACGGTCCGCAACCCACGGATTCAATGAACGATATGCAACGGTTCAGAGATCAGAACGCAGCCCGAAGCAGACACCGCCGAAGCCCAAGCCCACGGCGGCTCACCGGACAGGAAAAGAAAAAGGGGCCTTACGCCCCTTGAATGCTATTCCTTGTCAGGAGACCAGCTGGGGTCGCGATACTTGTCAGGGTTGTAGAGCCGCCAGTCGGAGCCGTCGTCATACTTCTCGTCCGCACCGGGGAACGGCGTGTAGATTTTCTCTTCCTGGTGGTCCTGGTCCCTACAGTCGAGCTGTCCAACGTACGCCTTTTCCATGACTGAAAAACCTCTGCGATCTCGGAATTGCGCCCGCTTAGCGGGCAAAAAGGGCCGGGAGACAACGCCGCCCAGCCCCTAGGTGAATCAATTACCCAGCTGTGTCAAGCTTGGGTTTGACGTATAATTCTCCACCAAAGCAGTCGTTGATCACAAGCAGCGGGAAGTCCTTGACCTTCATGGCCCGGATCGCTTCCGGCCCCAATTCCTCGAAGGCGATGACCGTGGATTCGACGATGGAGTTGGAGAGCAGCGCGCCCGCGCCGCCCGTGGCCCCGAAGTAGACTCCCGTGTATTGCTCCATGGCCGCCTTGACCTCATCGCTGCGCTTGCCCTTGCCGATGGTCGCCTTCAGGCCCAGGCTATGCAGCCTCGGGGCGTAAGTGTCCATGCGGTAGCTGGTGGTCGGTCCGGCCGCGCCGATGGGGCGGCCCGGAGGGGCCGGGCTGGGGCCGACATAGTAGATGGCCGCGCCCTTGAGATCGAAGGGCAGATCTTTGCCCGCGTCCAGCAACTCCATGAGCTTCTTGTGGGCCGCGTCGCGCGCGGAATAGATGGTCCCGTTCAGAAAGACCACGTCTCCTGCCTTGAGCTTCTCGACATCCGCATCGGTCAGCGGCGTGTTCAGGGTATATTCGGCCATCAGAGTTCCACCTCCTCGTGACGCTGGGAATGACACTGGACATTGACCGCCAGCGGCAGGCTCGCCAGATGGCAGGGTTCCATGGTGATCTTGACGCCGAGCACCGTGGTCTTGCCGCCAAGGCCCATGGGGCCGATGCCCAGATCGTTGAGGGCATCCTCAAGCTCCTTCTCCCTGGCCGCGATGTCCGGGTCGGGATGCGTATCGTCCAGGCGGCGCATGAGCGACTGCTTTGCGATCTTGGCCGAGTGATCGAAGGTGCCACCGATGCCGATGCCGATGACCGTGGGCGGGCACGGGTTCGGCCCGGCCTCGGCCACGCGCTCGACCACGAACTTCTTGATGCCCTCCCAGCCCTGGGCCGGGGAGAGCATGGTCACGCGGCTCATGTTCTCGCTGCCGCCGCCCTTGGCCATGTAGACCAGCTTGAGCGTGTCACCGGGCACCATGTCGAAGTGGATGATGGCCGGGGTACCGTCGCCGGTGTTGGCCCGGGTCAGCGGATGACAGGAAGACTTGCGCAAAAAGCCATCGGCGTATCCCTTGCGCACGCCCTCGTTGATGGCCTCGCGCAGGTTGCCGCCCACCACGCGCACGTCGTCGCCCACCTCGACAAAGAACACCGCCAGCCCGCAGTCCTGACACAGCGGCAGCTTGGTGTCCCTGGCCAGATCGGCGTTCTCAAGCAACTGACGCAGGACTTCCTTGGCCGACGCGCTCGTCTCCTCGGCCATGGCCTGCTCAAACTTGGCGCGAACGTCATCGGGCAGTTCGGTGTTGGCCTTGATGCACATGGCCGCCACCGCGTCGATCACGTCCTGGACCGGAATCTCTCTCATTGTATGCCTCCCTTTGGCGAGATGCGCCGGGGGGGATGCCTCCGGCGGCCAGAGAACCTTTTGAAAAAGGTTCTCTGGACTCTCCAAAACTTTTTGGCGAAAACGGCGGGGACGCCGTTTTGGGGTTGTTTCATTCAGACGGGGTGCGACGAAACGTCATCGCGCGCCCCTCCACGCCGCCTTCCGGCTCGCCCGCCCCCCTGCCCTTCCCGGCGGCGTGACGCCAAGAAGTTCTGGAAGGGCGGCCGGGGGGAACCTCTTTCAAGAGGTTTCCCCCGGCCGCCGGAGGCATTGATCTATTGCTTCCTGAATATCCTCTTAAGGGACGTGATGCCCATCTTGCGGCGCAGGAAGCCGAGCTGGTTTTGCAGCGGCAGGTGCTTGGGACACACGTCCTCGCAGGCCAGAAGGCCCATGCAGCCGAAGATGCCCATGTCATTGCCGATGATCTCGTAGTAGTCGGAGTCGGTCCGCTGGTCGCGCGGGTCGATGAGGAACCGGGCCACGCGGTTGAGGGCGGCCGCGCCGATGAAGTCCTCACGCAGCCGGGCCGTACCGCAGGCGGAGATGCAGCAGCCGCACTCCACACACCGCTCAAGCTCGTAGATGCCCACTGCGGTCTTGTTGTCCATCCGCTCCTCAAGGGCGTCCGCGTCGAACTCCTTGTCGGTGTGAATCCACGACTCGGTCTTGGTGTACATCTCGCGGAACCAGCTGCCAGTGTCCACGGACAGATCGCCCACCAGCTTGAAGACCGGCAGGGGCAGCAGCGTGATCTCGCCGGGCAGATCCTTGGTCTTGGTATGACAGGCCAGCCCGGGGCGGCCGTTGATGACCATGCCGCAGGAGCCGCAGATGCCCGCGCGACAGCAGAAATCAAACTGCAACGACGGGTCCTGCTCCTCGCGGATGCGGTTGAGGGCGATGAACAGGGTCATGGCGTCGGTCTCTTCGAGAACGAACTCCTCCATATGCGGCGAGGACAGCGTGTCCTCGGGATTATAGCGGAATATATTGAATTTGAGCAGTCTGGACATGGTCTATTCCTTCTTGTCGTCGGCGCTGATGATTTCGGACTTGCCGTAGCCGCGGTCGCCCGGGGGAATCTCGACCACGAAGGTGGCCGGCTCATAGTCCAGGGTGGGCAGGGTGTCGTCCGCATTCTTCCAGTAGGCCAGAGTGCGGGTCAGCCAGTCGCGATCGTTGCGCGCCGGGAAGTCCTCCCGATTGTGCGAGCCGCGCGACTCGGTGCGCGTGAGCGCGCCGTAGGCGACCATGAGCGCCAGCTTGACCTGGCCCTCAAGCTTGAGGGCGGCCCCCAGCTCGGGATTGACGCCCTTGCCGTCGGACCGAAGGCCCACGTTCCTGGCCCGGATCAGGGTGTCCTGAAGCGAAGCCACGCACTCCTCAAGCCCTTCCTGGGTGCGGAAGATGTTGGCCCCATTGTTCAGCGCGTTCTGCATGGCGGCGCGGACCTTGTAGACATTCTCCGAACCGTTGGTGCATTTGACCAGGGCGTCGATGCGCGCCTGCTGGCGGCTCACTGCGTCGCTGATGAGCGCGGTCTGGAAGATGGTCTCGCACCCCTTGAGGTACTCGGCGATCTTGCGGCCCACGATGCCGCCCGCGACCACGGTCTCGGCCAGGGAGTTGCCACCCAGGCGGTTGAAGCCGTGCATGTCCCAGCAGGCGGCCTCGCCAGCGGAGAAGAGCCCCTTGAGGCCGTAGGCCGCGCCGTCCCTATTGGTGCGCACGCCGCCCATGGAATAGTGCTGGGTGGGCCGCACCGGAATGAGCTGATGGACAGGGTTGACGCCGAGGAAGGAAGTGCAGATCTCGTAGACCTCACGCAGCTTGCCCGTGATGTGCTCCTCGCCCAGGTGGCGGATGTCGAGCCACAGGTGCTCGCCGTAGGGGCTCTTGACCCCGTGCCCCTCGCGCATGTGATGGGTCATCCAGCGGGAGACCACGTCACGCGAGGCCAGCTCGGCCTTCTCGGGCTCGTACACGTCCATGAACCGCTTCTCGTTGACGTCGAGCAGTGTGCCGCCGTCGCCCCGGCACCCCTCGGTGACCAGGATGTCGGTGGGCACGATGCCCGTGGGGTGAAACTGGACCGCTTCCATGTTGCCCATGGGCACCACGCCGGTCTCCACGCACATGGAATGAGCGCCGCCGTCGCAGATGACGGCGTTGGTGGTGTTGGGATAGATGCGGCCGAACCCGCCCGAGGCGATCATCACCGCCTTGGCCAGATAGACGCGCAGTTCGCCGTTGCGCAGGCAGCGGGCGACCACGCCGGAGCAGGTCTCGCCATCGTGGATCAGGGCGATGGCCTCGGTCTTGTCGTGGACCTCGACGCCCATCTGGGCGCAGCGGTTGTCCATGGTGCACATGACCGCGTGGCCGGTGCCGTCCGAGGTGTAGCAGGTGCGCCACTTGGCCGTGCCGCCGAAGGAACGGGCCATGATCAGCCCCTCCTTCTCCTCCTTCTCGATCTTCTCGAACTGCTTGCCACCCTTGAAGTAGATGGACTTGCCGGGCACCACGCGGTTCCAGGGCACGCCCCAGTGGGCAAGGCGGCGCATCTCGATGGGCGCGGCATCGGCGAAGAGGCGGGCCACCTCCTGGTCGCAGCCCCAGTCCGAGCCTTTGACCGTATCGGCAAAGTGGACGTCAGGACAGTCGCCCTCGCCCATGACACTGTTGCCAAGGGATGCCTGCATGCCGCCCTGGGCGGCAGAGGAATGGGAGCGCCTGGCGGGCACCAGGCTCAGACAGATGGCGGAGAAACCGGCGTCGGCGGCCTCCACGGCCGCGCGCTCGCCAGCAAGACCCGCGCCGACAACAAGCAAATCGGTGTAGATAGTCTGCATGACGATTTCTCCGTTAGTTGACACTCAGGAACAGGAACCGGACCAAAGTGATCAGGCCGATGCCGATGAAGACGAGGGTGAGGATGTTCTCGCCGCGCTTGAAGCGGGCGCGATCCTTGTCCTTGATGAATCCCCACTTCACTGCGATGCGGTAGAGGCCGATGCCCACATGCACTTCCACCAGAGGCAGCAGGACCAGGTAGAACACAGCCCAGAAGCCGGACTGGATGCGCTCTGCCGACTTGATGGCGGTGATGGGCAGATCGGTCAGGACCACCCACATGTGGATGGAGCCCATGATCAGTATAATCATGGCCGACACGGCCTGGACGACCCACAGCCATGTGTCGCCGTGGCGCATCATCCTTGCGTGCTGCCAGATGGTCTTCTGGCCGTCGAAGTGGAAAGGTATCTTCCGGGCCGCGAGCACGAAATGGGTCAGAAAAAGCAGAAAAACGAGGGGACCGCCGACCTGGGCCATGCCGGTGGACTCGAAAAATTCCGCGATGGCGTCCATGACGGCCGGGCTGATGACAACGCTGGACACCAGTATCATGTGACACCACATGAACAGGATCAAACCGGCTCCGGACAGCATCTGGACCCAGTCCATGGCGCCGTCCCATTTTCCGGTTCTGCCAGCAGGTGCGTAACTGATGGACATTCACTTCCTCCGTTTTGTTGAACACACAAAGTCCCTTGACAAGCAATCCGAATTTTCTATGCCGTGGCAAGGATTCTTGTCAATATTCCCACAGGGAGCGTTAAGCGGAAAGCCCAGCAATTCCGAGCAAAAATCGGCCGTAACCCCCTTTGATTGCTCGGTCAAGCACCCGAGCTTTTGCCGACATTTTTTTTGGCCGCATTGCTCTTTGCGGCATCAAACGAACGTTTGACGGTGCGTAAATTCTCCCCAGGGCAGGATTGTGGTTTTCATCGCGCCCGGCCTCGGGTAGGGTCGAACGCTACTTACGAAGACAACCACAACACAGCTTGCCTCAAGCCCATCCCGGTATTATTTCAAATGAATCGACCAATGAAAATCAAGCCGACGCCCCTGGGTGGCGCAGCCCTCGGAGAAACAACATGTTCCGCAAAACCCTGCTTTTGGGAGTACTCCTCATGGTCCTGACCGGGTGCCAGACGCACACCAACAAGAAAGCCCCGACCGGTGTCGGGACACCTCCGCCGTCCTCGCTGACCGAGGGAGGCGCCAGCGCCACGCATATCGTCCGGCTGGAAAACGGCCTGACCGTGCTGATCAAACAGGACGACCGGTTCCCGCTGGTCAACGCCCGCCTCTATGTCCACGCTGGCAGCGGCTACGAGACCCCGGAGATCGCGGGCATCAGCCACCTGCTCGAACACATGGTCTTCAAGGGCACCAAAAAACGCGGCCCGGGCCAGAGCGCCCGCGACATCGAGGGCGTGGGCGGCAGCATGAACGCGGCCACCAGCTTCGATTACACGGTCTATTATGTGGAAGTGCCTGAAGACAAATGGAAGATCGGCCTTGACGTGATCACCGACATGGCCTTCAGCGCCACCATCGACCCCGACGAACTGGCCAGCGAGAGGTTGGTGGTGCTTGAAGAGCTGGAACGCGGGGAGGACACCCCGGGCAGCCGACTCTTCAAGACCCTGCAAGGCATGGTCTGGCAGGGCACCACCTACGAGTGGCCCATCATCGGCTCTCGCGAAACCGTATCCGCCATCACGGACAAGGACATCCACGCATACGTGGCCGCGCACTACCAGCCCCAATCCATGCTTCTGTCCGTGGTCGGCAAGGTGGACCCGGACGCGGTGCTGGCCGAGGCCCGGCGGCTGCTGGGTGGTCTGAAAAACACCCGGCCCTTCTCGCCGCCCGAGCCCATCGCCGTGCCCGCCGAAGGGGTCGGCCCCCAGGTGGTCATCCTCCCCGGCAAGTGGAACAAGGTCTACCTCGGGGCCACCTTCCCCATTCCGCACGCGGCCTCGGGCAAGATTCCCGGGCTCGAACTGCTCTGCCAGCTGCTGGGCGGCGACGACTCATCGCGGTTGTACCGGACCTTCAAGTACGAAAAGCAGTTGGTGGACGACATCTCGCTTTCGCCCCTGTCCATCGAGCGCGGTGGCATGCTCTACCTCAGCGCCACCCTTGACGCGGACAAGCTCGAACCCTTCTGGACCGAACTCATGGCCGAGATGGCCTCCTTCGACCCGCAGAGCTTCACCGACCGCGAGATCGAGCGCGCCCGGCTCAACCTGGAGGACTCCCTGTTCCTGACCAAGGAGACCCTCTCGGGATTGGCCAGCAAGCTCGGCTATTTCCAGTTCTTCGAGAACGGCGAGCAGGCCGAGCAGAACTATCTCATCTCCCTGGCCCAGACCGGCCGCGACGAACTGGGGGCGCTCTACGAAGAATTCATGCGGCCCGATCGGCTGGCCGCCTGCGTCCTGACCCCCGAGGACGCGACAACCACGGCCGAGACACTGACCGCCATCGCCCAGGCGGGCTGGCCCGCCAAACCGCTCACGGCCGCGCAGCAGGCAGCGTCCATGCCCGATCAGGCGCGGGAGATCGCCCTGCCCGGCGGCAACACCCTGGTCGTGCTGCCCGACGACACCCTGCCCTATACGGCCATGAGCATCTACTGGACAGGCGGCGACGGCGAACTGACCCCGGATCAGCAGGGGCTGGCCGCCCTGACGGCCAAGGCGCTCACCCGCGGCACCATGGCCATGTCGGCCACCGAGATCCAGGATTTCCTGGGCGATCACGCTGCCAGCGTGGGCGCAAGCTCCGGCCGAAACGTCTTTGCCCTGGAGTCCAAATTCCCCACCCGGTTCACGGGCGAGGTGCTGCCGCTTCTGCGCGACATCCTCACCGCCCCGGCCTTTGACCCAGGCGAGATCGAGCGCTCCCGGCAGGACCAGATCGCGGCCATCAAGCGGCGCGAGGACCAGCCCCTTGGCCTCGCCTTCCGCCACCTCTTCCCGTTCCTGTACAAGACCGGGCCGTACGCCATGCTTCACCAGGGCACCATCGAGGGCGTGGAGGCCATGACCCAGGAGGACATCATGCGCTTCTGGGGCAGGCAGTCCATGCAGCCCTTTGTCCTGGCCGTGTGCGGCCAGTTCGACAGCCAGGAGATCGAGGCCTTCGCGGCCGAGCTTTCCCGAACCATGACCGCGCCGGGCAGCGCCTACCAGTACACCTCCCCGCAGTGGAACGAGGCTCGCGAAACAACGCTGCACCTGCCCGATCGCAATCAATCGCATCTGATCATGGCCTTCCCCGCGCCGGGCCGGTCCGACAGCGACACCTCGGCCGAGCTGGAACTGCTCAAGGCGGCCCTGTCCGGCCAGTCGGGCCTGCTCTTCCGCGACCTGCGCGACAAGCAGGGTCTGGCCTACTCGGTCACCTCGCTGCTCTGGCAGAGCCGCGAAACCGGCTTCATCGCCCTGTACATCGGCACCAGTCCCGACAAAGTGGACCAATCCCTGGACGGCTTCCGCCGCATCCTGGCAGACCTCGCGGCCACCCCCCTGCCCGAGGCAGAACTTGAGCGCGCCCGCAACATCCTGACCGGCGACTACTACCAGGAGCACCAGTCCCTCATCTCGCGCAGCCGCGAGGCGGCTACCCTCCTTGTCCAGGGATTTGACCGGGCCTACGACCAGGACATCATCGAGCGCGCCCGCACGGTCACGCCCGAGCAGATTCGCCAGCTTGTCCGCAAGTACATGGACCCGGACAAGGCGTACCTGATGCAGGTCACACCCTGACGGGCCACACCACGCAAACTCCGGGGCCGGATCGCACAATCGCGATCCGGCCCCTTTTTGCGGTCAGCCCTCGCGGAACCGCTCCAAACACTTGCCCATGTCCGCCCGGTGGGCTACAACTCGTCAGCACCGCTTCAAACATCAGCATCCGGGGAGACTGACGCATGGCGCTCATTTTCGGCTCGCCCAAGAAGCAGGGCACCTTCAGGGAAGACATCAAGACCGACCACCGCATGACCCTGGCCAAGGACATGTACATGGCCGGGAAGATCAAGATCGTGACCACCGAGTCCATACCGGGCCGGGAAATCCAGTCCGCCTTCGGCCTCATCGTCTGCCGCAGCTACGTCTTTGACAACGCCTTTCACGGGCTCATGGCCCAGGCTGTGGATGTCAACGCCGACGCCATCATCGGCTACCGCGAGAGCGTGGCCTTCCACCCCGAGGGCGACAAGTACTACTCCTGCTACGGCACGGCCGTGCGGATGAAAAAGGCCAAGTAACCCCCCCCGTGTCCCGACGCGAAAAGCCCGTCCCCGGCATCTGCCGGGGACGGGCTTTTCGTCGCCTGTTTCTCGACGCGGGCTACACGCGCACACCCAGCCGCCTGTCCATGAGTAGCAGGTCGGCCAGGGTCAGGGCGGCCATGGCCTTGAGCACCGGGTTGATGCGCGGGATGGCGGCGATGTCGTGGCGGCCGCCCACGGTGATGGTGGCGGCCTCGCCGGTGCGGGTCACGGTGCACTGCTCGCGAGCGATGGACGGGATGGGCTTGACATAGGCCCGCGCCACGATGTCCTGGCCCGAGGCAATGCCGCCCAGAATGCCACCTGCGTTGTTGGACGCGAACCCGTCCGGGGTCATGGGGTCGTTGTTCTCGCTGCCAAGCATGCGCGCGGCCCGGCATCCGGCCCCGATCTCCACCGCCTTGACCGCGCCCACGGACATGAGGGCAGAGGCCAGCCGGGCGTCGAGCTTATCGAAAACCGGCTCCCCAAGCCCGGTGGGCACGCCCACGGCGCGCACCTCCACCACCCCGCCCAGGGTGTCGCCAGAGGCCTTGACACTTCTGACCCGCTCGTCCCAGGCGGCCGGCGCGTCGGGGTCGGGGCTGAAGTAGGGCCGATCCTGAGCCCCCTCCCAGTCCACCAACCGGGCCGGGATGCCGCCCAGCTCCACGGTATAGACATACACTGCGATGCCCTCGGCCCGCAGCAGCGCCTGGGCCACTGCCCCGCCCGCCACGCGGCTGACGGTCTCTCGGCCTGACGAACGGCCGCCGCCCCGGTAGTCGCGCAGGCCGAACTTGGCCTCAAAGGAAAAATCCGCATGGCCCGGGCGATAGATGTCCCGAACAGCCGAGTAGTCGGCCGAGCGGTGGTCGGTATTCTCCACATGAAAGCCGATGGGTGTTCCTGTGGTCACGCCCTCGAACACGCCGGAGAGGATGCGCACCCGGTCCGCCTCCTTGCGCGCCGTGGCGGCCAATCCGCCCTGGCCCGGCTTGCGGCGATCCAACTCGCGCTGGAGAACGGCCTCGTCCAGGGGAATACCTGCCGGGCAGCCGTCAATGACGCCCCCCAACCCCGGCCCGTGGGATTCGCCGTAGGTGGTCAACCGAAACAGTGTACCAAAGACATTGCCGCTCATGCTCCATCCCCTAATGGTTGGAAATTTTCATCACATTCTTGGTGTTGCCGAGCAGGACAAGCACATCGCCCTCCTCCAGTGCCTTGTCCGCCTGGGGCACGAAGCTGAAATCCGAATCACCGGCGTGGCGAAAGGCGATGACCTGAACCGAGTACTTGTTGGTCAGATTGAGATCGCGCAGGGTCTTGCCAGCCCACTGGCTGACGAGGATCTCGCGGGTGACCACATCCTTACCCAGGCCGAGGTAGTCGTGCAGGCCGGGAGCGGCCAGCCGGTGGGCAAGCTGAAAGGCCACGAAGGCCTCGGGAAAAACCACGAATGGAACGCCCAGCTTGTAGAGCACACGCTCATGCTCCTCGCTCATGGCCTTAACCCATATCTGGTCCACACCCAGCGACTGGAGGTTGAGTACCACAAGAATGCTCGCCTCCATGGACGATCCGGTGGAGACCACCACGGTCTCAAGCTCCTTGAAGCCGATCTGCTCCAAGGCCTTCTCATCAGTGGCGTCGGCCTGGTAGACCTGCGTGAGCACCCCCTGCGCCCGGCGGATGTTGGCCTCGCTGCGATCCACACCGACCACCTCGTGCCCAAGCTCGATCATGGCCGAGGCCAGGGAAAAGCCGAACTTGCCGAGCCCCACGACGCCGATTTCCATCTTCCTGCTCATATTCGCTCCTTGGCTAGCCCAGCGGCAGGTTTTCGGTGGGCACACGGTAGCGGCACTCCGTCTGCCAGCTGTGCAGGGCGGACAACAGCCAGATCGGCCCGAGCCTGCCCACGAACATCAGTACAACTATCATTCCCTTTTCCGCTCCGTTGAGGCTTGCCGTCAAGCCCGTGGACAGTCCCACCGTGCAAAAGGCCGAAATGACTTCGAACATGTTGACCATGAATTTGTCACGGCCCATGAGATAGGAGTGCCCCACCGTCTCCAGCGAGGTCAGCGCAACGGTCCCCACAGCCACCAGGATGGTGGCGATGATGAAGAGGGAAAACACGGTATTCAGCGCGCTCTGGCTCAAGGCGTACCGCCCCACGCGCACTTGGTCGCGCCCCCTGAACTGGGCGAGCACAAACCCCCACAGGGCGCGAAACGAAGTGGTCTTGATGCCCCCCGCACACGAGCCGGGCGAGCCGCCGATGAACATGAGCGCCATCATGAAGACCAGCGACACGTTCGACATCATTCCGATGTCAACGGTATTGAACCCGGCCGTTCGGCAGGTGACCGACTGGAAGAGCGAGGTCAGCAACCGGGTGGACGGGTCGGCTGGGCCGGTCCCGGCCACCCCCTCGGCCACGAATATGACTGCGGCTCCGGCGACCACCAGAAACAGTGAAGTGCGCAACACGATGGTGGAATGCCAGCTGAGAAGATAGCTTCCCCTGCGCGCCGGGCGCCGCCCGAGCAGCAACGATTTTGCCAGCCCTGCGCACTCGTTGAGCACGAAGAACCCAAGCCCCCCGGCGGTGATCAGGAGCATGAAGACCATGTTGATGCCCACGTGGCCCTGCCATTGGGTCAGGCTGTCCGGATACAGGGAAAACCCCGCATTACAGAAGGCGGAAACCGAATGGAACACAGCGGAATAGGGCGAAAATCCCACCGGGTCCATCAACCACAGGAAGAGCGCGCCCACGGCCTCAAGGGCCAGCACCCAGCCAACCACCCGACCCAGGAAACGGGGCAGGCTGAATGAGGGGTCATGCAACAGGCTCTGGCTCACCGCGATGCGGTCGCCAAGGGAGACGTGCTTGCCCATGAGGTGCAGAATCAGCGTGGTGAAGGTCATCATGCCCAGGCCACCGAGCTGGAAGAGCACCAGGATGACGTACTGCCCAAAAAGGGAGAAGTAGCTCCCCGTGTCAACCACGACCAACCCGGTGACACAGACGGCAGAGGTGGCGGTGAAGACAGCGTCCAGCAGCGAGATCGGCCCGCCCGGATGGCTCGTGTCCATGCAAAGCAGGGCCGCTCCCACGGCTATGGCCCCGGCGAAGAGCCAGACTGGCATCCAATACGGGGACAGGAGTTTTGTTCGCATCATTCGGTCCAGGCGGCGCGGGTTGATCGGTTTCTGGTGCGGCTGCTTGTCGGTCTTCGGCTTAGTATACCTGGCCACCGTCGCTGTCAAAACCGGTCAAGCGAGCCGGTCCAGTTCCCCAACGGCCCTATCCACCACCGCGTCGAGCGGCCCCTCGGGCAGCACGATGTCGGCACAGGCCTCATAGAGCGGGGCGCGCGCGGCCAGCACCTCGCGCACCTCGTCGGCCAGGGACTTGCCGGTCAGGGAGGGCCGCTGGGCCTCGTTGGGGTTCCGTGTCAGCCGCGCCGTCAGGGTCTCGACCGAGGTTTGGAGATAGAGAACCACCCCGGTCCTGAGAATTGCCCGATTGCCCTCGCGCAGGACGATGCCGCCCCCACAGCCGACCACTCCGGGCAATGCCGCCGCCCGCTTGAGGGCCTCGGTCTCGCGGTCGCGGAAGGCGTCCCAGCCGTGCTCGGCCACGGAGTCGGCGATCTCGCAGCCCACGGCCTCCACCACCATATGGTCCGTGTCCTCGAACCCGCACCCTAGGCGGCGGGCCAGGGCGCGGCCCACGCTCGTCTTGCCGCAGCCACGCGGCCCGATGAGAAATATGGTCTTTTTCGCATCCATGGCCGGACAGTAGAGCAAAACCCCGGCCTGTTCAATGCCGGGGTGGTGATCCGTCTTTGCAATCGGCCTGAATGCTGATAGGTTCACCCGGCCAACGCAACATCGAGCACGGGAGTCGCCCATGAAGACCGCAATTTTCGGATTTTCCGGTTCCGGCAAGACCGATCTTTTCGCCGCCCTGGCAGGCCCCTCGGCCGCGGCCGCAGGCAATCGGGCCATGGTCAAGGTGCCCGACAACCGCCTGGACCCGCTTATTGAGCTGTTTGACCCCAAGAAGATCACCTACAGCGAGATCGAGTACCTCGACATCCCGGGCGGCGGGGGCAAGGGAACCGGGCTGGGCGAGCGCGTGCTCAACGAGGTCCGCCCCTACGACTGCTTCATCGGCGTGCTCGACGCCTTCTCGGGCATGAACGACCCCAAGACCCAGTGGCAAGCCATCGAGGCGGACATGATGGTCACAGACATGGCCGTCATCGAAAAACGCCTCGAAAAACTCGCCGTGGACAAGAAGAAGAACAAGGCCTTGGTGGACGCCAAGGAAGAGGACGCCCTGGCCCGGGCCATGGCCATGCTCGAAGAGGAGCGCCCCCTGCGCACCGACCAAGCTGTGGCCGGGCTGCCGGAACTCAGGGGCTACAAGTTTCTCTCTGCCCGGCCTGTTCTCTATGTCTGGAACTGCCCTGAGGGCGAGGAAGCGTCTGTGCCCCTGCCCGAGGAAACGCCGGGCATGGCCCACATGGCGGCCTCGGCCAAGCTGGAGCGCGAACTGGCCGAGGTGGACGACCCCGAGGAAAAACGCATGTTCCTCGACGACCTTGGCATCGCCTGCTCCGCGTTGGAAACGGTCATCGCCAAGACCTACCACCTGCTCGGGCTCATCTCCTTCCTCACCGCAGGCGAGGACGAATGCCGCACCTGGCCCCTGCGCCGCGGCTCCACCGCCCCCCAGGCAGCCGGTGTCATTCATTCTGATTTTGAGAAGGGGTTCATCCGGGCCGAGGTCATCGGCTACGAGGACTTCCTGCGCGCGGGCACCTTCAAGAAAGCCAAGGAACTTGGTCTGGCCCGGCTCGAAGGCAAGGAATACGTGGTCCGCGACGGCGACATCATCGAGTTCCGCTTCAACGTCTGACCACGGACGACCATGGATTCGGGCCAACCGGCCTATCCATCTGGGTCCGGCCGCCCCTTGGCGATCTCGGTCCGCAGTTCGCAGACGCGCTCGAACACTGCCGCCCGGGCCAGCATATCTTCCATGGGCATGGACACCCCGGCAGCCAGGGCATAGGCGTCCAGAAACTCCCGGCGCTCGTCGTCGGTCCGGCAATACGCACCCACCGGGACCATGGCGGCCGAGGCCATGAACAAGCCCACATCCACCCAGCGAGTGGACATGCCCCCGTTCTCCCAGTCCACGAGCCACGCCCGGCCCCTGTCCTCGTCCACCACAAAATCTGACGGCTGCACCGAACCGTGGGTCACCACCCGCTCCTCCCCTGCCAGCAACCTCGCGGCCCGCTGCGCCAGCCGACTCAACTCCGCGCCATGCGCCTGCGTATCCATGGTCGTGATCCCATCGAACATGCCGTACACGTCCATGACCGGCTCCTCGCGCTCCACGAGCCGTCCGTGTGCGGGCAGGGAATGGATCAACCCCAGGGTCTGGGCGGCCAGCCACCAGTGGGTGTCGCAGACAAGCGGTTGCCCGGTAAGGAACTCCATGAGCAGCGCGCCAGCCGACTGGCCGTCCACCATGGCCGCCTCGTCGCAAAAGAACGGCCTGGGCGTGATCCCGGACTGACGGACAGTCTGTAACACGCCGAACTCGTAAGCGATGCGCGCCATGAGCCCGAAACCGCCGCCGCGTGTCAGGCGCAGGAGATACTTGGTCTCACCGTAAAGCTCCTGCATCGTGACAACGAAGTTGTCGTTATTCCAGCGCGACCCGAGGGGAACGATCTGGTTCACCGGATCCTCGGAAAAGAGCCACCCCTTTTCTCGCAGAAATGCGGCAACAGCCTGCACTGACCTCATGGTTTCCATCATCCGCATCGCACTCCCCGCGATATATCGCTCCAAAACACTTGCCTTGAATAAGAACAGGAACTATTATCTAATCATGAACACGAACAACGCCGACACCATCATGCGCGAGGTCGCCATCGAGTTGGGCGATTGCCGCTGCTGCAGGGGCTGCATCGATCTCAATCCCGATGTGTTTGAATGGGACGAGGTTCTGGACATGCCCTTTGTCAACCGATCCGAGGTGAGCGAGGACGAGATCCAGGACATCATGAATTGCTGCCCCGAGGGGTGCATCGTCTTTGTTGACGAGTAGCGGACACGATGTTCTTCCGTCCCCGACTCACTCTCCTTTCCCGCCCTCGCCCGGCAGGGAGCACGACTCGCTGCAACAGGTGCCAAAGAGAAATCCGCAATAGGTGTGGAAGACGCGGGTCTGCCGCTCACGCTGCTCGTCAGTGAGCGGCTTGACCGTCACCCGCGCCACCATGGCCTGCAATGTATCCCAGTCGGGCAGCGCGGCCATGCCCGTGGCCATCACCTCGCCAGTGCCAACATCCATGAGCGAGGCGGTCATGGTGTCCGTGACCAGCGCATAGGGCACCGGGCCGCCCTCGATGAGGCGACCGGCACACACGGTCTCCCGCTCGAAGCTCCCAACATTTCCCGCACAGAAGAGGATGATGAAGATCGGCCTACCCTGGTCGTCGAAAACCACGTAATCCAGCGGCCGCTCGAACTCCTCGCCCTCGACGCGGTAGGTCAGCCCGACCTTGGCCTTGATCCGCTCACGCGGGTAGCCTTTCTCCTCCACCAACAGCCTCACCAGCGCCTGTCGAAACTCCTCGAAGGTGGTCTCATCGATCTCCGCGCCACTCAAATAGTCGCGCAGCGTGCCGCCCAGGCTGGTTTCGTGCATGGCGCTCCCTCCGTTTTCGCTCATTATCCCATCAATTTCCCAATAGTCTACGGCACGTCTCGCTCCGCGTCCACCTCCCGGACTGAGCGATGAACTCACCGCCGCCCACGCAAAGGGGGAGCCTTCGTCGAAAGGCTCCCCCGGGTTTGCATGAGGCAAGGACCGGACTACGGCATCAGGCTCCTGCCCGCCTCAATCGCCAGATTGAAGAGCGGGGCCGGGACCATGCCCGCCAGCAGCACCGCACCAGCCAGCAGCCCGGCTCCGGCCGAGGCGAACCAGCTGTTGTCAGGGGCCGGGGTCAGATCCGGGGCCGTGTCTTCGGTGAAGGCGTGGCGGAACAGGCTCAAGTAGTAGTAGATGGCGATGGCCGAGTTGAGCACCAGGGTGATGACCAACCAGTTGTAGCCATGATCCCAGGCCGAGGTGATCAGAAAGAACTTGCCCATGAAGCCCATGGTGGGCGGCAGGCCGACCATGGCAAAGGCTCCGGCGGCAAGCGAAAAGGCCAGCACCGGGGCTTTCTTGTACAAGCCATTGAGATCGTTCAGCTTGAGGTTTCGCCCATCCACAGCCACCCGGCAGACCACCCAAAACACGAGCAGGTTCATGACCAGATACGCCAGGGCGTAGAAGGCGGCAGCGGCCAGCCCCTCGGGAGTGCCGCTGACAAGGCCCACCATGATGTAGCCCGCGTGGGCAACGGACGAGAATCCAAGCAACCGCTTGATGTCCGTCTGAGCCAGGGCCGCGAGGTTGCCGTAGGTCATGGAGAGCGCACCGAGCACGGCCAGCAGCGTGGTAATCTCAAGGCCGGGCTTCAGGAACACGGCCAGACGCGCCAGAATGACGATGGCACCCATCTTGGGCAGCGTGGCCACAAAGGCGGCGGTTTCGTTGCTGGCCCCCTGGTACACGTCAGGGCACCAGAAGTGGAAGGGGAACAGGGCCAGCTTGAAGAACATGCCGCCCAGGAACAGGCACAGGCCGACCACGGCCATGGGCTGGTCCGCGAAGGTCCACGACTTGTGCATCAGCTCTGCGATGTAGGTGGTGTGCTGGCTGGCCATGATGTACGACAGGCCGTACAGGGCCAGGGCCGTGGCCACCGCGCCGAAGAGGATGTACTTGACGCCCGCCTCTGCCGCGCCCTTGCTTTTGGCACGCAGGGGGATGACGGCATAGAGGCTGTAGGAGGCCAGCTCCAGGGCGAGGTAAATGGTGATCAACTCCACTGCCGAGGCGAGCATCATCAGCCCCAGGGCCGAGAAGCCGAGCATCATGTAGTAGTCGCTGCGCTTGCCCTCGGCCAGCGTGGGCTGACGCGTAGCGTTGATGACCGTGACAAAGAAACCGAACGCGATGGCGATCTTGAAGAACTGGGACATGGTGTCTACCCTGTAGACATCCCAGAGCATGAGGCCTTCGTGGCCGAAGTTGACGATGGCCACAAAGAAGCCGAGGCCCGCGCCAAAGGGCAGCCATTTCTCCACCACGGGTTTCCATTCCCGGTCGCCGAGGCTTTGAATCATCAAAACCAGGACCAGACACAGGAAGTACAGTTCTGGAACAACCAGAGTGATATCAAAGTTCACGTCTGCCACTCCCTATTGCTTGTCCGCAACGACACCGAAGATGGCGTTTGCGGCGGTTTGCATGGGCTGCTCGGTCTCCAGGTGGGCGACCTTGCGCCTGTCGAAGTCGTCAAGCAGCTTTTCGATGGACGGGTCGATGACCTTGAAGAACAGGGCCGGGTTGAGCCCGATCCAGAGCACGAACACCGCCGGAATGGTCAGATAGACCCACTCCCTGGCGTTGAGGTCCTTCCAGTTACTGGCCGCGGCGGGCTTGCCCCAAGCCATCTTGAGCGACACGCGGAACATGTAGGCAGCGGCCAGCAGCGCGCCGGGCACGCAGAGCATGCCGATCCAGATGGACTTCTGGAAGGCACCCACAAAGACCAGCATCTCGCCCACGAACCCATTGGTGCCCGGGAAGCCGAACGAAGCCAGGGCCATGAGCCCCCAGAAGAACATGAAGGCGGGCATGTACTTGCCAAGGCCCATGTTCTTCTCGATGTCACGACTGTGGCTGCGTTCGTAGACCGCGCCAATCATCATAAAGAGCGCGCCGGTGATGATGCCGTGGTTGAGCATCTGGAAGAGAGCGCCTTCCACACCGCGCACGTTGAACAGGAATATGCCCAGGGTGACGAAGCCCATGTGTCCTACCGAGGAGTAGGCGACCAGCTTCTTGATGTCAGACTGTCCCAGGGCGATGGCTCCGCCGTAGATGATGGAGACGATGGAGATGGCTATCATCATCGGGGCGAAGTATTCGCTGGCCGCCGGAGTGAGCGGCAGGCAAAAGCGCAGGAACCCGTAGGTGCCCATCTTCAGCAGCACGGCCGCCAGGATGACGGAACCGGCCGAGGGTGCCTGCACGTGCGCTGCCGGAAGCCACGTGTGGAACGGGAACATGGGCACCTTGATGGCAAAGGCCAGCGCCATGGCCAGGAACGCCCAGAACTGGAAGCGGAAGGTGAAGGCATGCTCCATCAACTCCGGGATGGCGAAGGTGCCGCCCGTGATCCTGAAGGCCACGATGGCCGCCAGGAGCAAGGTCGAACCGGCCAGGGTGTACAGGAAGAACTTGAGGGAGGCGTATTTCCTGTCGTCTCCGCCCCAGACCGCGATAAGCAGGTACATGGGGATGAGCATGGCCTCCCAGAAGACGTAGAACAGGACGAAGTCGAGCGAGCAGAACACGCCCAGCACCGCCGAGGTCATGAACAGCAGGCAGAAGTGGAACTCCTTGACCCGCTTGCCGATGTAGGTCCAGGAGCACATGACGCACAGCGGCAGCACCGCCAGCGTCAGCCAGACCATGAGTATGCTGATTCCATCCACGCCGAGGTAGTATTCCAGGCCCCATTGGTGGACCCAGTCAAAGCGCTCGACGAACTGGAAGTCCGCGTTTGGTGTATAGCCGAGCAGAGGCACGGCCAAAAGAAGCTCGATGACGGACACCACGAAGGTGTACATCCGCACGACCTGCGGAGCCCGCAGGAAGAAGAGTCCGCAGGCCGCGACGAGCGGGAAAAGGATCAACAGTGTGAGTACCGGATATCCGAAGTCCAAAGCGAGTTCTCCTTAGATTGTCCGGCTTAGCCGAAGTACCAAACAAGGGCGAAAATGCCCAGGCCAAGAACGGCGGCGTACGCCAGGTAGTCCTGCAGGCGCGCATTCTGGACCTTGGCCCCCGCCCTGCCGATGTTCCTGACGGTGTAGGCGCTTCCGTCCACCACAGTGTCGATGCCCTTCTTGTCGAACCAGGAGGTGCCGTCACCCATGCCGATCAGCGAGCGCAGACCGGCCGTGCGGTAGACCTCGGTCCAGAAGTCGTCAATCTTCGAGACGGGCCAGCACAGGGTCCGCATGACCACGCGGCCGATGAGCCGGTAGAACCAGTCGAAGTCGAGGTTCAGCTTGGCGTGCGGCGTGATGATCTTGCGGGTCAGGAAGAAGGCCAGACCCGAGAAGCCGAGCAACAGGCCGGAGTTGATGACCTTGTCGATGGTCCAGGGATGGAAGGCGTGCTCGGCCGTGAACGGCAGGTAGCGGTAGAGCATGTCAGGGTAGACGCCTTGGGCGATGCACAGCAGGCCGGTCAGCCCCATGCCCACGTACATGTTGAACGGGATTGGCTTGATCTCGCCCACATACTCCCGCTTGCCGCCCCAGAAGGCGAAGTACGGCAGCTTGATGCCCACCGAGATGAACGTGCCCACTGCCGCGATCTCCATGCCGAGCGCCAGCAGCGTGTGATGCGCTTCCGCTGCCCCGGTGATGGTCATGGTCTTGGAGATGAATCCGTTGAACAGCGGCATGCCCGAGATGGACAGGGCCGCCACCATGTACCAGACCATGACCCACGGCAGGCGATAGGCCAGCCCGCCCAGCTTGTCGAGCTTGGCGGTGCCCACTGCGTAGAGCAGGCAGCCGGTGCCCATGAAGAGCAACCCCTTGTAGAGGATATGGGCATAGGCGTGAGCGATGGCGCCGTTGAGCGTCATGGCCGTGCCGATGCCGATGCCCGCCACCATGTACCCCACCTGAGAGACGATGTGGTAGGAGAGGATGCGCCGGGCGTTGTTCTCGATGCACGCATACAGGACGCCGAAGACCGCCATGCAGGTACCGGCTATGGCCAGAACCTCCCAGCCCGCGAAGCCCCGGCAGAGCACGTAGACCGCAGTCTTGGTGGTGAAGGCGCACATGTACACCGCGCCGCCGATGGAGGCGCGGGGGTAGGCGTCGGGCAGCCAGGCGTGCAGGGGCACCACCGCGGCGTTGACGCAGAAGCCGATGAGGATCAGCCAGTCGTAGAGCTGGGCCGCGCCGGGCTCGACGCCGATGAAGGCGAAGGAGCCGGTGGCCTTGTACTTGAGCAGCAGGCCACCAAGCAGGAACAGGCCGCCCACCGTATGATACATGAAGTAGCGGAAGCCCGCGCCAACCGATTCCTTGGTCCGGGCCTGCCAGATCAGGAAGGTGGAACCGATGCTCATCAGCTCCCAGAACAGGAAGACCGTGAGCAGGTCGCCCGCGAACACGCAGCCGAATCCACCAGCCACATAGAGGGAACCGCAGACATAGTGCCCCCGGTCCTCCACATGCATGCCGTAAATGGCACCAGCCACCGCGATGACCGCAAAGACCTGGCCGAAGATGATGGACAGCTTGTCCACCCGGCCTAGGACCAGGGCCTGGTCAAGATAGCCGATGGCACCGTACATGCCCGGCTCGATGGTCATGATACTGGCCAGGGCGATAAGCGGCGGCAGCAGGGCCAGCGCGCCGCGAAAGGCCTTGTTCATCCACTGTTCCCTGGGAATGAACGGCACCACGAGCGCCAGGGCCAGGAACGCCACGGAGGGATGGTAGAAGCTAATCTCCATAGTAGTCCTCCTTTCTGGCGATAAAGGGTTGAATGATCTTCTTCATGACGATGACCATAGCAAGTCCGACCACAAGGCCGAATCCGGCGAAGAACCCGGGATACTTGTCGAGGCCGAAGTGCGGGTGATGCGTGACAAAGGGGACGTTGAGCACCAGCAGCACGGCCAGCACCACGAAGAAGATGATCTTCCACGTCTTCCTGTTGTCTCTCCATTTGGCGAGCAGCTCGCCCAGTCCGTTCTGACTCATTATATCCCCCTAGAACTTGCCGAAGACGTTGACGAAGTTCAGGAACGTCTGCGGGTACAGACCCAGAAACACGGAGATGATCGCGGTGATGAACAGCGGCACGACCATGGTTTTCGACGCCTCGCTGTACTGCGCGATATTCGCCTCTGGCGCGGCCGTCTTGAAAAAGGCGCGGTAGAGGATGGGCACGAAGTAGCCCGCGTTGAGCGCAGTACTAGCCAGAAGCGCCAGAAGCAGCGGCATCTGCTCGGCCTGGAGTGTGCCGTTGACCAGATACCACTTGGAGGCAAACCCGGCCACCGGCGGCATGCCGATCATCGAGAGCGAGGCCAGGCCAAAGGCGGTGAAGGTCCAGGGCATCCTGCGGCCAAGGCCATCCATGAGGCTGATTTTCTTCAGATGCGTGGCCACATAGATTGCCCCGGCGGCCATGAAGAGCGTGATCTTGGAGAAGGCATGGTGGGCGATGTGCATCACCCCGCCCTGAATCGCCGAGTCCGTCAGCATGGTCACACCGATGACGATGTAGGAGAGCTGCGATACCGTGGAATACGCCAACCTCGCCTTGATGTCGTCCTTGGTCAGGGCGATGAGCGAGGCCGCCACGATGGTGAAGGCCGCGATGTAGGCGGTGGCGATGCCCAGCGTGGTGTCGCCGAGCATGGTGCCCGGCATGCCCACGAAGACGTCGCTTAAGGTCAGCGTGCCCGCCGTCTTGGTGCCAAAGACCGAGAGGACGATGCGGCTGACGCAGAACACGCCCGCCTTGACAACCGCCACCGCGTGCAGCAGGGCCGAGACCGGGGTGGGCGCGACCATGGCCGAGGGCAGCCAGTTGTGGAACGGCATGAGCGCCGCCTTGCCGATGCCGAAGATGAACAGCCAGTAGGTCAGCGCCACCAGCCTGGGATGCTCTGCCACCACCTCGGCCGAGAACATGCCATTGACGATGTCGGTCAGGTGAAAGTCCAGGTTGCCCACCAGCACGTAGGTAAGGACCATGGCGGGCAGCAGGAAGAGCTTGGACGTTCCCATCAGGTAGACGAGGTATTTGCGCGCGCCCGACTTGGCCTCGTCGTCCTCGTGGTGGTAGACCAGAGGATACGTGAACACCGTGATGACCTCATAGAAGAGATAGAGGGTGAACACGTTGGCCGCGAAGGCCACGCCCACGGCGCCGAAGATGGCCACGCCGAAACAGACGTAGTAGCGGGTCTGGGCGTGTTCCTTGAGCCCGCGCATGTAGCCGATATTGTAGCTCGTGGCGAAAAACCACAAAAACGACGCGATGAGGGCGAAGATCATGCCCAGGCCGTCGGCGGCAAAGGCGATGGTGATGCCCGGCATTATCGTCGTCACGTGGAAGAACCACACCTCGCCGCTCAGCACGGCGGGAGCCATGGACAGCACACACACGAACGTGGCGGCGGCAGCGACGAAGCTGACCGCCTCCCGTTTGTTTTCATCCTTGCGGTTCAGCCAGATAAAGAGCGGGGCGATCAGCGTGATCACCACCGGCAGGAGTATCCGGGAACTCTCTATGGTAACCCCGTCCATCATAGCTCTTCCTTCAAGGTAGTGATGTCACTGGTTTGGGCGGAACCGAACCGCCGGGCAACGACCACGACTATGGCCAGCACGAGGGTGGCCTCGGCCGCCGCGAGCCCCATGACGAACAGGGTGCCGAGTTGACCGAGGGTCGCGCTGAATTCCGTGAGCTGGGCGGCCGCCACGATGGAAAGGCCAGCGCCGTTGAGCATCAGCTCCACGCAGATCAGCATGCCGACAAGGCTTCTCCGCTGGGTCAGGCCATAAAGCCCGGCGCACAGCAGGATCAGCGCAACGATTTGGTATAGGGTCAGGGCGCTCATCTATTTTCCCTCCCTCTTTTCCCAGGTCAGGAGCACGGCCCCGGCCATGGCGACCATGAGAATCACCGAGATCAGCTCGAAAGGCAGGAAGTAGGAGCCGAGCAAACCCTCGCCCAACTGCTTGATGCTCACTTCCGTGGGCACCGCGATGGACTCCACCGGCCGGGTCATGACCAGCCAGCCCAGCACCGCCGCGGGCGCGATGGTGGCAGCCAGTCCGAGGACGCTGGTCTTCATGGGCACGCGGCCGGACTCGTCACCGCCGCTTTCGGCCCGGGTGAGCATCACCGCGAAGAAGATCAGCACGCTGACCGCGCCGACGTAGATGAGCAACTGCATGAAGGCCATGAAGGGGGACGCCAGCAGCAGGTACATACCCGCCACGCCGATCAGGGTGACGATCAGCCCGACCAGGGCACGCACCAGACTGTCGCTCGCCACGGCGAGGATGGACCCGCCGAGGATGACAGCCGTGTAGACACAGAATGCCACTTTAGCCATTATTTCCATATTATGCCTCCTTCTGCGCCGCAGCCGGGCTGGCTTCAGGCTTGGGAGCTGAGGCGGACACCTCGGCCGCCTGCTCGCGCAGCCGGGCGAGAAGATCGATGTGCATCTCCTTGCGGGAGGTGGCCACCCAATAGATGTTGTTGGAGAAGCGCAGCGTGTTGACCGGGCAGTTGTCGATGCAGGTACCGCACAGGCTGCACAGTGTGTAGTCGTACATGAACTTGGTCGGGTACTTGGGGGCCTTGGGCCTGTTGACCTTCTCCCCCCGCTCCTCGGCTTCCTTCCAGGCCTGCTCCTGCTCCGGCGTGGTCGCCGGCGGCTTGCTCTTGACGACCTTGAGGCAGTTGGACGGGCAGTTGGTCACGCACATCATGCAGGAGATGCACTTGGGCATGGCCGGGTCCTTGGGCATGCCGATCAGCTCCACGTGTCCGCCGTAGGTGGACAGGTTCTCGCTGTCGATGACCTGACGCGGATAGTGGACGGTGATCAACGGCTTGCAGAAGTACTTGCCGGTAATCTTGAGCCCCACCAGCAGGCTCCAGCAGTCGAGTATCGGCTGTATGACGTGTTTTCTCAATGCGTTCATTATGACACCCCTACAGCTTCATGATCAGCGCCGTGGCGAGCAGGTTGAACGTCGCCAGCGGCAGCAGCCATTTCCAGTTGATGTTCAGAAGCTGGTCGAACCGCACACGGGGGAAGGTCCAGCGGGCCCATATCATGAGGAACAGCAGGGCGTAGGTCTTGATGAGCATCCACCACCACCCCTCGATGCCCGGGATGGGACCGTGGAAGCCGCCCAGGAACAGCACCGAGCAGATGGAGCAAATGACGACCATGTACCCGTACTCGGCCATGAAGAAGAGGCCGAAGCCCATGGACGAATACTCGGTATGGAATCCGGCGGTCAGCTCCGACTCGGCCTCGGCGAGGTCGAAGGGGGCACGGTTGGTCTCACCGAACATGGCGACAATGAAGATGATGAAGGCCAGCGGCTGCTTCCAGATGAACCAGTTGCCGATGTGTCCGGCCTGCTGGGCCGTGATCTCGGTCAGGTTCAGTGTGCCGGTCATGAAGGCGATGGCCAGCACGGTCAGCAGCAGCGGAATCTCGTAGGCCACGGTCTGGGCCACGGCGCGGGCCGCGCCCAGGATGCCCCACTTGTTGTTGGAGCCCCAACCGGCCAGGATCAGGGCCAGACCGTTGAAGCTGGAAAAGGCCAGGATCAGCAGCAGGCCGAGATCGACCTCCATGCCGGTGAGCACCGGGCCGTAGGGGATGGGCATGAAGAGCAGCAGGACCGGGATCATGGACAGGATCGGAGCCAGCCAATAGAGAAAGCGGTCCGCGTTGTCCGGGGTCAGGAGCTGCTTGCCCATGAGTTTGAGGCCGTCGATGAGGGTCTGCAACAGGCCGTGGGGGCCGACTTCAAACGGGCCGGGCCTGCGCTGGATGTGGCCCGCGAACTTGCGCTCGCAGTAGACCAGCACCAGGGCGTTGACGGCCAGCCAAGCCATAGAGCCGACCACGGCGATGACCAGCGGTATCAGGTTCTGTATGAATTCGTTCATTGATCCACCCTACCTGTCGAGTTCGGGGATAATCAGGTCGAGACTGCCAAGAATGGCCACGGCGTCGGCCAGGATGGTGCCCGTGGCCGCCTCGGCAAAGGCGTTCATGTTGGAGAAGCCCGGAGCGCGCAGCTTGACGCGGTACGGCGTCTTGGTGCCATCGGATGCGACATAGATGCCGATCTTGCCGCGCGCACCCTCCACCGCGAAATAGGCCTCACCCACCGGGGGTTTCATGGCCGGTTTGGGGGCCTTGTCCATGATGTGCTTGCCCTCGGCCCCGGGCAGTTGCTCCAGGGCCTGCTCGATAATGCGCAGGCTCTGCTCCATCTCGGCGATACGGACATGGTAGCGCCCGGCCGAGCAGGCCGAATCCTGGGTAGGAATCTCGAAGTCGAACCGGTCGTAGACCGAGTACGGCTCGCTGCGGCGGACGTCGTAGGCCACACCCGCTCCGCGCAGGACCGGCCCGGTGCAGCCATAGCGGCGGCACATGTCCTGATCGATGATGCCGACGTCCTCGATGCGGCGGCGGAGAATGATGTTCTCCGTGACCAGATCGTGATACATGGGCAGCCGGTTTCGGAAGTGCGGGATGAACGCCTTGATCAGCTCGATGCATTTGTCGTCCATGTCCATCTGCACGCCGCCGACCCGGAAGTTGCTGTAGGTCAGCCTGGAGGCCGAGGGGCGCTGCAGGATGTCCAGGAGCATTTCGCGATCGTCAAAGGCGTACATGATGGGCGTGAACGCGCCCAGATCGAGGATGTAGGCACCCCACCACAACAGGTGGGAGGTGAGGCGGTTGAGCTCGGTCATGATGACCCGCAGATACTGCGCTCGCTCGGGCACCTCGATGCCCATGAGTTTTTCCACGGCGCCCACATAGGCCCAGTTCCAGGCCATGGGGTGCCCGTAGTCCACTCGGCCCATGTTGGGGATGAAACCGCCCCAGGTTTGGGTCTCGCCCATTTTTTCGTGCATGCGGTGCAGGTAGCCCAGTACGGGCTCGGCGCGAACGATGTACTCGCCGTCCACCTCGATCACGATCCGAAGCACGCCGTGTGTCGACGGGTGCTGCGGACCCATGTTGATGATCAGGGTTCCGTCCTGCTTTCCGGCCTCAAACTTCTGGGTGTAGAAATCACCCGTCATCTGGTCCATGTTTTGGTAAGCCGACATAAACTCTCAGTCCGGTTTATATACCGACCGGTTGCCCCGGCCTACGCGTCGGAGGCCTCCCCGGCCTCCGCTTCCGCAAACAACGCATCGATTTCCCCGGTGGAGGAAACGATCTCGCCAAGGGTCAGGACCTCCTTGATGGAGAGCCTCGCCTTGGCGGACTTGACCAACGGATGCACATCAGCGTCCTCGGCCGGCATGAGCAGCGGCACAAGGTTCGGATTGCCCTCGAAGATGATGCCGTGGAAGTCGCGGGTTTCCCGCTCGTGCCACTCCGCCCCGTGAAAGACCGAGGCGATGGACGGCACCACCGGGTTGTCCCTGGAAACGAGGACGCGCAGCGTCACCCGCTCGTCGATGGTCCAGCGGTTGAAGTGGTAGAGCACCAGAAATCCCTCGTTGAAATCCAGGGCAAGGATGTCTTCGAGGGAGTATTCGGCCTCCATGAATTTGCGGGCCGCCTTGAGGATCTGCCCGGGGGCCAGGAACACGGACCAGACGTTGCCTGTCGCGCCCCTGTCCTGCCGGGCCACCAACTGGGTGGGTATGCCTGCGAGTGCCTGCAGCATGATCAGCCCTCCACCTTGGCGGCCACCGGCCACCAGCGTTTGCCCGTGATCTGCCGCTGCAACTGGAAGAAGCCCTCAAGCAGCCCCTCCGGCCTGGGCGGACAGCCCGGCACGTAGACATCCACGGGGATGAGCGTGTCCACACCCTCAATGACGTTGTAGTTGTCCTTGATCTTGAACGGACCGCCGGAGATGGCACAGTTGCCCATGGCGATGACCCACTTGGGGCCGGGCATCTGCTCGTAGAGCCTGACCACTGCCGGGGCCATCTTCTTGGTCACGGTTCCGGCCACGATCATGACGTCCGCCTGCCGCGGCGAGGGCCGGAAGACCTCGGCCCCGAACCGGGCCATGTCGAACCGGGCCATGCCGGTGGCCATCATCTCGATGGCGCAGCAGGCCAAGCCAAAGGTCATGGGCCACAGCGACATGGAGCGGCAGACGTCCAGAATGTCCTGCACCAGCTTCACGTTGACGATGGGTGGCTCCATGTGGTGCCCCCCCGCCGTCAGGAATTCCTTGTGCCCTACCGAATCCTGCGCGGCCATGTGAACACCCCTTTCGCCCAGAAGTAGACGATGGAAATAATGAGAAAGAACAGGAAGATGAACACCTTCACGAAGGCGACCCAGCCCTCGGCGTCTGCATACGCCGTGGCCACCGGGAAGAGGTAAAGGACATCCACGTCGAAGGCGAGGAAGATCAGGGCGTAGACGTAATACGACACTCCCCACCTCGACCACGAACTCCCGTAGGGGACCATGCCGCACTCATACGGCATGCCAGTGTCCCCGCCTTTTGCCCTCGGGGCGAGCAGGGCCGCAAGAATCAGCGGCCCGCACGCAAACGTCAACCCCGCAAGCAAGAACAACACGATGGAAAAATGCAGCCAGTCGAAAACCATACTCAGTCCTTTGACGGTAAATAGTGCATGGAACCCCGGGCCAATGCTTATCCCCCGAGGATACGGTTTCCCATGCCTAGAAAAAAGAGTTTCGTCAAGTAGCTTGCTCTTTTTTTCGCGAAGATCCGCTCGCGTAAGTGGTTCGTTTTTCACACTGTGAAAGGAGTCTTGAAAAAGTCTTGAGGTCGCAACGGACCAGACAGGACGGCATTCAAACATGGTCAGTCGTCGAAATGAAAAAAAATCACCCGGCGAGACGGCGGAAACCGTCTCGCCGGGTGACAGATGGCCGCAACGAATGAACGGGCGCGCCGCTGTGAAAGCGTCGAGCTCAATCGACCGTGCCAACCGCCTCGCGCGGATCGGGATCAGGGCTGATCCAGCCTGAGCTGGTCGAGGTAGATGTTCAGGATGCGGTCAATGGTCCCATCCTGGCACATTTCAAGGATGATCTCGTTGAAGCGGGGCAGTATGTTGGCGTGGGGCGAGTCCCGGCCAACGAGCAGATGAAAGGGCATGGACTCCAGCACCACCTTGGTCTGGACGATCTTCCGGGCCAAGCCCTGGGCCTTGATGTCCGGCCATGCGCCGCCGGGCCACTCGATGACGATGTCGCCCCGGCCCTGGGCCAGCATGAGCCAGACGTTTCTCAGGTAGGGCACCTCATAGGTCTTGATGCCCCGGCTGCGGATGTTGACCTCGTTCCAGCCGTTGCCCACATAGGTGACCACCGAAAACCCGGCGGCGAGGATGTCGTCGATGGAGGCGAGGGCCTCCACCTCGGCCCGCCTAGCATGATCGGCCCGGGTGAAAACCACCAACTCTTTGAGATGAAAGGGGTCAGCGTGAGTACGGGAGTAATCCAGACGCCCGGCGGTGGGCACGGTGATCATTGCGTCCGCCTCACCGGAGCGGACATTCTCCTGGCAGCGCCCCCAGGGAAAGGCGTGCCATGTGGCCCGCATGCCCATCCGCGCCAGTGCCTCGGTGACCACATCATGGAAGAAGCCGGTCATCTCGCCCGCCTCGTCGCGGGTGAAGAAGGGCCAAAAATCAGGATAATCGATGCGCAACGGGGCCTGCGCCGCGGCCACCCCGGGCAGGAGCACGGCGAGCCAGAGCACGGCGACAAACCGCGCGAACCCCCAGCGAATATAATTCGGCAACGATAGAACCACCATAGCCCGTATTAGCACATTGCGGGCGGTGGTCAACACGTTTTCTCCGTATCAAATGGCCCGCCGGGCTACTTGGGAATCCCGCACTCCCGGAAGGTGCCGTATTTTGGCCCCATGCGTCGCTTGGCTCCGTACATGGCCGAATCGGCCCGGCTGATGAGCGATACCCCATCCTTGCCGTCTTCGGGGAAGAAGCTGATGCCCACCGTGGCCCCCACCCGGATGGGCTCGCCCGTGACCACATAGGGGGTGTTCATCACTTCAAGCAGGCTGCGAGCCACGGTCAGCGCACCCTCCTGGTCGTCGAGGCACTCCAGGAGCACACCGAATTCGTCGCCGCCAAGGCGGGCCAGGGTGTCGGCCTCGCGGATGCGGTTCCTGAGCCGGTCGGCCACCATGCGCAGCAGTTCGTCGCCCGCCTGATGGCCGTAGGTGTCGTTGACCAGCTTGAAATCATCAAGATCGATGAACAGGACCGCCACCAGCGACTCGGCCCGCTTGGCCGTCACCAGCGCATGTTCGAGCCGGTCAAAGAACAGGTGGCGATTGAAGACGCCCGTCAGGCTGTCGACCGAGGCCAAGTGCTTCAGTTCCAGTTCGATCTGCTTGCGGCTGGTGATGTCTTCGAGCACACCCTCCACCATCTCACTGCCGTCGTCGAGCACCACCAGCCGGGCGCTCTCCGAGCACCAGAAGGGGTCGCCATCCAGGCGGCGACCGCGAAACTCGAAACTGGAGACATACCCGTCGCGCCGCAGCAGGCCAATATAGCGCGACAAATCGCCCGGCTCGGCCATGAGCCGCTGGCGCAGCCCGGCGACCCCGATCATCCCGGCCGGGCTCTCGTAGCCGAAAATCCTGGCCATGGCTGGATTCACCTCGCAGAACTCCCCGTCCGGCGAGCACTGGAATATCCCCTCCACTGCGCGCTCGAAAATGGCACGATACTTGGCCTCGGCCTGACGCAACGCGGCCTCAGCCCTGTGCCGAGTTTCGATCTCCCGCTCCAGCCTGAGCTTCTGGCGGTTCATTTCGAGAAAAACCTGGACCTTGCTGGTCAGCGTCTGCACATTGACCGGCCGGAACAGGTAGTCCACAGCCCCGGTCTCGTAGCCGAGGCGAACGTTGTCCTCGTCCTGGTAAATGGCGGTGATAAAGATGATGGGCACATGCCGCCCCTTGGGCAGTTCCTTGATGCGCATGGCCGCCTCGTAACCGTTCATGCCCGGCATCTGGATGTCGAGCAGGATCAGGGCGAAGTCGTCGTCCGCCACCAGGGCCACGGCCTCGATGCCGGTGGTCGCCTGGACGACCACGCAGCCTGTGCGCCGCAGGACATGGTCGAGCAGGGCCAAGTTGGTCGGCGAATCGTCTACGATGAGTACCTTCTGCTGCATGGCGTTCACCCCAGCGAGGCTGACCCAGACGCGGGCCTCACCGGCACACGATCAAGTTTGACCACCCCATCCGGGCCGGGTGTGGCACGGAGCACGAAATCGAATCGATCAAGGGCCATGCACAGCTCGAAATCCCGCTCCGGGGCGTAGGTTTTCGCCGGGTCGAAGAACTTTTGCGCGCTGTCCACCTGGGCCAGGAACGTCTTGAGGGTCTCAAAGCTGTTGGGGTAGTGCTCCAGGGCGTTCTTGAGGTACATGGCGCACATTATGTCCTCCTGAGCGCGCATGGTGCCCCCTGTGCCCATGGCTACGAGGGTCACCAGTTCGGGGTCGCTGGTGCGCAAGTACTCCACCACGGCCCCGGCGTTGACAAAAGCCCCGGTGATCACCTCGTCGGCCCCGGCGCAGGCCAGCAGCCCCTGGGTGCCCGCGCTGGTAGTGTGGACCAGGGTTCTTCCCGCGAAATCAACTCCCTCAATCTCGGTCGGCGAGTTCCCATAGTCGAACCCCTCGATCATGATGCAATCGCGCTCGCCCATGAGGATGCCGCCGCGCTCAGCGGCCAGACGCCGGGCCACGTCCACATCGGCCGTGGCGTAGTACTCTCCGGCTCCATTATCCACAGCATGGCAGGCTACTGAGAAGGCCCGAAACACATCGATAACCACGGCCACCCCCCTGGCCCGCCGCGCACCCTCGACACATTCAGCAATGTTTACAATCATTTATACACTTCCAAAACATAGAGTTTTATGTATTTGAATGTCATGCCACCCTGGGCACGTCAACCTTTTACACAGTTTTCTTTTCAACATCGGCCGCGAGAATATGTAAAATCGCCTGATATCGCCCGCAACCGGCCATATCGACCATTTTCTGCCAGCCGTATTGACAAAGCGGGACTATTTTGAAAGATGATCTCGATGAAGAAAAAACGTGTTCTTGTCACCGGCGGCTCGGGCTTCCTCGGATCACACCTCTGCGAACGGCTGCTTGAAGAAGGGCACGAAGTACTCTGCGTGGACAATTTCTATACCGGGCGCAAGGACAGCATCCTGCACCTGATGGACAATCCCTACTTCGAAATTATCCGGCACGACGTGACCTTTCCCCTCTATGTCGAGGCGGACGAGATATACAACCTCGCCTGCCCGGCCTCGCCCATCCACTACCAGTTCGACCCGGTGCAGACCACCAAGACCTCGGTGCACGGGGCCATCAACATGCTCGGCCTGGCCAAGCGCATCAAGGCCAAGATATTCCAGGCGTCCACCAGCGAGGTCTACGGCGACCCGACCGTGCATCCCCAGACCGAAGACTACTGGGGCAACGTCAACCCCATCGGCATCCGCGCCTCCTACGACGAGGGCAAGCGATGCGCCGAGACCCTGTTCTTCGACTACAACCGCCAGCACGGCCTGCGCATCAAGGTGGGCCGCATCTTCAACACCTATGGCCCGCGCATGGCCATGGACGACGGCCGCGTGGTCTCAAACTTCGTGGTCCAGGCGCTTCGCGGCGATGACATCACGGTCTACGGCGAGGGCGGGCAGACCCGCAGCTTCTGCTATGTGGACGATCTGGTGGAGGGCATCTTCCGCCTGATGGAGCGCACCCCGGACGACTTCACCGGCCCGGTGAACCTGGGCAACCCCGTGGAGTTCACCATCCTGGAACTGGCCCGTGAAGTCATCGACCTGACCGGCTCGGCCTCGCGCATCGTCTTCAAGCCCCTGCCCTCGGACGACCCCATGCAGCGCAAGCCGGACATCACCCTGGCCAAAAAGGCCATGGACTGGGAGCCCCGCATCCCCCTGCGCGAGGGGCTGGTCAAAACCGTGGAGTACTTCAGGCGCGTTCTGGAAACCGCGTAAACTAAAAAAGCCGGGTCGCCCCGGCTTTCTTCATTTCCACACGATAAGCCCCCGGCCTACCGCAGATTCTCCAGCGCATCCCAGAGCTGGGCCGAGACCGTGGCCTGGCTGAACTTGCCCACGACCTTGTGCCGGGCCGCCTCGGCCATGTCGCGCCGCAGGTCCGCATCCTCGGCCAGACGGATGACATGACGGGTCCAGTCCTCGGCATCGCGAGCCAAAAAGCCGTCGATGCCGTGATCCACCACCTCGCCCGCCCCGCCCCTGTCAGAGGCGACCACCACCGCGCCGCAGGCCATGTAGCGCAGCGTGTCCAGCCCGCTCCCGGCCCGCGAATACTCGTCGTCGGGATACGGGGCCAGCCCGATGTCCATGTCCTGAAGGGCCGCCACCTCTCGCCCGGGCTCGGGCCGCGACCAGAAGACAAAATCCTTTCCCGGCCCGTCGTAGGGTTCGTCGGAAACGATAAAAAACTGGATGGAACCGCCCCGCTCTGCCAGTCCGCCCACGATGTCGACCAGACATTGCCTGTCGCCGCCGTTGACCATCCAGCCCACGCGGACCGCGCCGCCACCGGGATTTCCCCCATTCTGTGCCGCGCCAGGGACATAGACATCGGTATCAAGGGGGGTCGGCAGGATGCGCACCCGCTCCTGGAATGAGGCCACCGCCTTGGCCTGGGCCATGTTCTCCACCAGACACAGGTCCGCCCCGGCACAGATGCGCGCGAAACAACGGGCCGCCCGCCCGGCGCGACGCCGGGCCAGCATGCCGTCCATCCCCCGCTGCGGCAGGGTCCAGGCCGCGTCCGCCACATCGTAGACGATTTTTGGGGCGAGCCGCCGCAGGGTGCGCAGCTCATACTCGCTGAGCAGTTCGCGATGGACCACCATCACGTCCGCCCTGCCCAACCGACTGAAAAAGGCGTAGCGCGCCAGGGGCGAGGCGGGCACGGTCAGCGCCGAAACATCCCGGCCCGAGGCCCGGCCCGCCGCCACATGGGCATCAACCCGAAAGGCAGCATGGGTCCGCGCCCCGCTCGGGACGAGAAAGACTGTCTTCATTTATTCATCGCACAAGAGCCTGTTCGATCATTTCAATATATGGGTCCAGTCCGCACGGCACGTCCGGCGGCCAGACAAAGGGATCCGGGCGCTCCTCGGCCGACACCCGCAGGAGCACGGCCGCCAGATCCGGCACATCAGCCGGATCCGGGAACACCCACCGCGCTGGCAGGAACCGGGCGCTGCCGTTCCGGGCGCTCGATACCGCCGGGCAGCCGCAGGCCAAGGCCTCCAGCACCGCGTTGGAGCAGGCGTCGTAGAAGGTGGCCAGCACAAAGATGTCAAGGCGACGGTAGAAGGACGCCATGTCCTCCACCCGGCCCAGGAAGCGGACGCGATCCGCCACGCCAAGGGCGCGGGCGAGGCGCAGGTACTTGCCCGGCCTGCGCCCACCGGCCACATGGAGCACATGATTTTCCGGCAGCCGGGCCAGGGCCATGAGCAGAGAGCGCACGCCCTTGAGGGCGAAGTTGGTGGCTGCCGTGCCGATGACCACCTGTTCCGGGCCGATGCCCGCCCCGATGCGCAGGGCGATACGCTCCTCCTCGCTCACGGGCGAGAATCGCGCAAGGTCAGGCCTGTTGTAGATCACCTTGATGGCCGAGGGGTCCAGGTACGGAAACGCGGCCACGGTCCAGTCGCGCACCAGATGCGATACGGCCACCAGACGCGGCGTGCGCCGGAAGCGGACAGCGTCGATCCGGTGGATGGCCCAGCTCGACGGCGACAGCCGCCGCCGTGCCATTTTGAGCCAGCGGGAGAACCCGGCGGGCCAAGCGTGGCAGGAGAGCTTCCAGAAGGTGGAGATGGGTCCGCCGCCGATGCGCAGGATATCCTGGCTCAGGGTCTTGCCCATGCCGAAGACGAGATCATAGCCGCCCCGGCGGCGCGCCCGCTCGGCCATCATCGCGAACCAGAGGATCTTGACCGCCCGCATTCCGCCAAAACGCCCAACCACTACCGGCGTGACGCCCTCGGGCGGCTCGGTCTCGCAGCGGGCGCAGATGAAGTCCACAGCATGCCCGCGCCGGGCCAAAGCCTCGGCCAGTCTCCAGGCAAAGGACTCGGCCCCGCCGTACCGGCTCAAGCGCGGCATGACCAGGGCGATTCGGCCTCGTGTATCGGGGTTCGACATAGGGAATCCTTGTGAACGATATTTCGGGCTTTGACAAGACGGAGATTGTTGCCTGATGCGGCAAATGTCGGTATTGGACCGGGACATTCACACCCCGAGGAGTTCCATGTTCTTTTTGACGCCCGGCCTTGACCTCAAGCTCTTCCTGCTCGTCAACCAGCAGTGGCGCAGCGCGCTGCTCGATGCGATCCTGCCTGTGCTCTCGTCCATGACCCTGCTCTTCGTCTGCCTGGGGCTGGCCATGATCTATGCCGCATACCGCTTCGGGCGACAGCAGCTCATCCTGTTCCTCATTCTCTTCGCGGCCATGGGCATCGCCAACTCGGTCACCGATGTGGTCAAGGGCGAGATCGGCCGGGTGCGCCCCCTCAATGCCGTGGCAGGCACTTTCCATCAGGCCCACGGCTATTGGGACCAGCGGCCGCAGGATTTCCAACAGACCAAAGTGCGCGGCACCTCATATCCCTCGGCCCACGCGGCCAACACCATGTGTCTGGCCGCCCTCGCCTGCCTGCTCTGGCCCGCGCTGGGCAAGTGGCCCCTGCTGCTGCCGCTGCTGGTGGGATATTCGCGCCTCTATGTGGGCAAGCATTACCCCACGGACATCATGGCCGGATGGCTGCTCGGGCTGGCGGTGGCGCTGACGGTGTGGCTGGTCTGGCGTTACGGCCTGAGCCGGTACTCCAGTCGATTCTGAAGGCCTCCGGCCCAGCGGCCGGGCTATTCGTCCCCGTTGGCCGCAAGATCGGCCCGATAGCTGCGGTACACGGCCGTGCCCATCCAGATGGAGCCCACGAACAGGACCACGCCCATGCCGATGGACAGGGCCATTCCCGTGGTCGAATCCTTGTTCATACCCGCGCCGAACAGGGCGAAGATGAAATTCTGCGGGATGTAGCCGATGGTCGAGCCGAGGATGAACGGTGCGAGCGGAATGGCGCTGACCCCGGCGGCGAGGTTGGTCAACCCGTTGCTGCCAAAGGGAAAGAACCGGATGGCCAGGGCCGTGCGAAACGGCCGGTGGCTCAGGAATCCGTCCACCCGGCGGATGCGCTCCCCCAGCTTGCGGGCCACGAACTCGCGGCCGCCCCATCGGGCATACCCCGCGGCCAGGGCACAGCCCAGGCCCGCCCCCAGCGTGGAGAGCAGCGTGCCGCCCACGATGCCGAAGGCGAATCCACCGAGAAACCCAATCACCTGACGCGGCAGCCCCACAGCGGTGAACATTGCGCCCACCACCACGAAGATGACCACCGACATGGGGCCAGTGCCCAGCACATGATCATTGAACCACTGCGTGTTCCTGAGCATGTCGTCCAGCCCCAGGCTGCGGCCCAGGTACACGGCAAGGGCCAGCCCGGCCAGCATGACCAGCCCCTTGACCACGGCCCCGAGGCCCCTTCTGTTCTCGCACTGCTGCGTGTCGCTCATTCTCGATCTTCCGCCCGTGGCAATCCAGTCTTTCCGTCCCGGTCCCCGGGATTTTGCATCCTGTAAAATACTATCAGCAGGCACCCCTGGCCGACGACGAACAGCGGGTCGCGCTGGACCACGCCATAGACGATCCCGGCCGCGACCGACGCATACAGCGCCAGGGCCGCCCGCCCCGACAGGGGTTGTAACGCCTTGCCGCGCCATCGCACAACGGCAAATCGCGCGAAAAAAGCCCCCTGGATGACCACCGGGAGGGCCAGGAGCCACCAGTAGGCGGGCAAGGTCATGGATTTATTTCTTTTCCTTCACCGCGTAGTCGATGTGGCGCTTGATGAGCCACTGGACGCCGATGAGGTCGTATATCCCGGCCATGGCGCGATCCAGCGTGCCGTACTTGGACACGCCGCTGAACCGCTCGCGGTGGTTGACCTTGACCTCGCGGATTCGCGCGCCCTGCATCTTCATGAGGATGGGGAAGTAACGATGCATGTTCTTGAAGCGCGGCAGCCGCCGGAGCATGTCGGCGCGCATGACCTTGAGGGAGCAGCCGGTGTCGTGCACGCCGTCGTCGGTGAACCAGTCGCGGATGGCGTTGGCTATCCTGGATGAGAGCCGCTTGACCAGCGTGTCCTTGCGCTTGGCGCGCCAGCCCACCACCATCTCGCACTCGTCGCCAAAGGCCGCGAGCATCTTCGGGATGTCGGCCGGGTCGTTCTGCAGGTCCGAGTCCATGGTCACCACCACCGGCGCATCGGCAGCGTCAAACCCGGCGCAGAACGCGGCAGACTGCCCCCGGTTCTCGGCAAAGGCCACATAGCGCACCTCGGCATGCCGCTCGGCCAACCCCCGGATGATCTCCAGGCTGCGGTCCGTGCTGCAGTCGTCCACAAACACCGCCTCCCAGGCCCGCCCCGTGGAATCCGCCGCCCGCCTGATCTCGGCAAACAGGGTCGCAAGGTTGTCCTGCTCGTTGAAAACGGGCAGCACCACGGAAAACTTCTCTTGGTTGCTCATAGGCGAAATGAATTACGGAATTTGCCGGACAATGTAAACACGCAACCCACCCCGGCCCCGTGCCCCCCAAGGCATCACCCAGCCACAAAAAGATTGCATATTACTGAAATTCATACACTTCAACCACAAACCAAAACAAATTTTCACTTTCCCCGCATAAGAGGTTGACAAAATCCGGCCCACCACCTAGAAACTCCTTCTCACGTGACGCGGGGTGGAGCAGTTGGTAGCTCGTCGGGCTCATAACCCGAAGGCCATAGGTTCAAGTCCTATCCCCGCTACCAGAGAAAACAGCCGGTTGCATCAACATGATGCAACCGGTTTTCGTTTGCCAAAACAGAAAAACAGGCTTCTTTGGATACCTGCCGATCCGATTGATGCCAACCATCAACGGTAAATGGCCTGATCCCGGATGCTCGGCGGAAGCATCAGCCTAAAACGGTTCAGTTGCTTCTTGTTGAAGAAAAATGTCCCTTTTTGGTCATTTGCTACCGACAATTCAAGAAGAGCCTCTCCCTCAAGAATGCGTTTGACCAGGAGCGCGGCCATGCGGCCATGGTCTTCTCCAAAAATGGTATAGGCCCCAACCACGCCGTCATCTGCAACGGCATAGTCCTGGGTTGCAAAGACAGGCACCGCACTGTTCTTGGAGGTCCAGCGGATGACCTCCGCGTATGAAACATGCGCCCCGGTGTCATCTTTCAAGGCGTGGTAAAGGGGCGTGAGGATCACGTCGTACGCATCCGGTTCCAGAACGATACGCTGCCACTGCGCCCAACTGCTGGTGGTTTTGTAGCTGATGGTGCAATCGTTGATCTCCAACTGCCTCCTCCCGGCGAATGTCACCTCAACAAGCCCCCTGGATGTCGGACTATCATCCATAAGCACGAGCATGTTTCTCACTTCAGGGACAATCTCAGTCAGATATCGAGCCCACGGGAACAGCGGTATGCGTTCAAGTACGCCGATCACGTTTTCCGGCATTGAAGTAAAATAGCTGCGAGGGTTGCCGTTGATGCCGAAATACACAACCCGCGTTCCTGTCTCAGCGATCAATGGCCCGAGCAGGCGTAAGGCATTGTCGTCGCCGAGCATGACCACGTCCGGGGCGGCCCGATGGAAGGTTTCAATCGCTTCATCAGCCCTCTGTTGAAATTCCGATTGCGGGATTCTCTTGGTATCAAGATAGACATACTCCAGGGCGACAGTGTCAGCGAGGACGCCGGATATCCCCCGATTGCACTGCTTGGTCCACTCCAATTCCTGGTCATAGCTGTGAATCACGAGAACCTTCTCCCGCCCCTGGCAGGGAGTGCTTCCCAGCGACAACCCGATCACAGCCATGGCAATGATCCAATAGATTTTCATGTCCCCCCCGAAAAACATCCCGCTCTTCTCCCTATGGAGATGGCCTCACCATCAAGGCAACCCCCACCCCTCTTTTCTCTCCTCATACTCCACCTCAGGAAGCTGGACAAGCAGGGGATTCGACTTTTGATCCAATAATTTGAGCAGCGCGATCAGATCGGTCTCGGCCATAGCTGTGCAGCCGCTGGTGGGGATAACGGCCCCCTCCCAGATGTGGAGGAAGATGCAGGAGCCGCAGTTGCCAGGGCGCGCCCGGTTCGGCCCGATCATAGAGCGCGAGCCGGGCGTCGGTGGCGTCCCAGCCCAGGGTGGTGACCACGAGCAGCTGGCGCGTGTCGCTGTCGATGGGCGAACCAGGACCGGCAAAACCCGGCGTATGCATGAGCAGCCCGATGCAGAAAACCAGAGCCGCGAATCTGAACGCTCGGGGCATGGAACCTCCTCACGAAAAAAGGGCGACTTGTGCCGCCCCTTTTACGCCATTCGCCGGGCAAAGCCCAGCTGGATCAATCTCTGAACCGGATCAATCGTCGAGTTGGATATCCTTGCCCTCAAGGATGCGGTTCATGTTGCGCACGGCGCACATCTTGCCGCACATGGTGCAGGAGTCTTCGTGTTCCGGCTTGGAGGATTCGCGATACTGGCGCGGCTTGACCGGGTCCATTGCCAGGTCGAACATGCCGGGCCAGTCAAGGGCGGCGCGGGCCTTGCTCATGGAGTCGTCCCAGGCGCGGGCGCCGGGGTAGCCCTTGGCCACGTCTGCCGCGTGGGCCGCGATGCGGGTGGCGATGATGCCCTCCTTCATGTCCTCAAGGGTGGGCAGCCGCAGGTGCTCGGCCGGGGTGACGTAGCACAGGAAATCCGCGCCGGACATGCCCGCGATGGCCCCGCCAATGGCTGCGGTGATGTGGTCGTAACCAGGAGCCACGTCCGTGACCAGCGGGCCGAGGACATAGAAGGGCGCGCCGTGACACAGCCGCTTTTCCATCATCATGTTGCCGGGAATCTCGTTCATGGCCATGTGGCCCGGTCCCTCGATCATCACCTGGACGTTGCGCTCCCAGGCGCGCTTGGTCAGCTCGCCCAGGGTGATCAGCTCCTCCACCTGACAGGCGTCGGTGGCGTCGTGAAGGCAGCCGGGACGGCAGCCGTCGCCAAGGCTTAAGGTCACGTCGTACTCCTCGCAGATGTCGAGGAGCCGGTCGAAGTGCTCGTAAAACGGGTTCTCGGCCTGGTTGATCTCCATCCAGGTGAAGAGCAGCGAACCGCCGCGCGAGACGATGTTGGTCAAGCGCTTGGCCTTTTTGATCTTCTCAGCGGTGTGCCGGTTCAGGCCGCAGTGGATGGTCAGGAAATCCACGCCGTCCTCCACGTGCCGCTGCACCACGTCGAAGAACTCGTCCACGGTGATGTCCTGGAGATTCTTGTCGTAGAAGCCCACGGCGTCGTAGATGGGCACGGTGCCGATCATGGCGGGCGACATCTCCACCAGCCGCTTGCGAAATTCCTGGGTCTTGCCGTAGCAGCTCAGGTCCATGATGGCCTCGGCCTTGAGATCAAGGGCGGCGCGGACCTTGTCCAGCTCCGGCTCGATGGCGCTGCAATCCTTGGAGATGCCGAGGTTGACGTTGATCTTGATGCGCATGCCCTCGCCCACGCCCTCGGGATCGAGGCTGGTGTGGTTGCGATTGGCCGGGATGATCACCGCGCCACGGGCCATGCGCTCCATGAGGTCTTCCACGCGCATGTTTTCCTTACGGGCCACGGTCTTGATCTGGGGCGTGACGATACCCTTGCGGGCGGCGTCCATCTGTGTCGTATACTTCATTATTTCTCCTTGGCGGACTGCATGGCCTCACGCAGTCCGATGATTGCTTCGCCGATGTCATCGGCCTCGACGATTTCCGTGACCACGGCCACGCAGCGCGCGCCCCGGCGCACCACATCGGCCACATTGTGCCGCTTGATGCCGCCGATGGCGACAAAGGGAATATCCACCTCGCGGGCCACGTATTCCAGATACTCAAAGCCCACGGGATCGCAGACATCTTCCTTGGTGAAGGTGCGGAATATCGGCCCCACGCCGATGTAATCCGCCCCGCGCCGCACAGCGGCCAGCGCCTCCTCGGGCGAGTGGGTGGACAGCCCGATGGCCATATTCTTGCCCACCAGACGGCGCACCGCCTCCAGCGGAAGGTCCTCCTGGCCGATGTGGACCCCGTCCGCCTCCACCAGTATGGCGAGGTCGATGTCGTCATTGACGATGAAGGCAGCCCCGGCCTCGCGGGTCATCCGGCGGATTTCGAGGCATTCCTCGTACTTGGCACCCATCTTCTTGTCCTTCTCCCGATACTGGACGAGCCGGATGCGGTGATCGAGCATGGCCCGCACCACCTCGATGTTGCTCCTGCCGCGCGAGAACTTCTCGGCGGTCAGGCAATAGATGTCAGTGTCCAGAATGGATTGGCGGGTAACCGTTCGCGAGCCCATCATGCGCCTCCTTGACCGTTGAAGGTATTGAGAAAATGATTCAGCACCGCGTCTGCCTGCTTGGCTGCGGCCAGGGCCACACGCGGCCCGAGCGGCGGGTGCTCCGCAGAGCATTCAGTCTCCATGTCGCCGATGATGATGAAATTGTCGCGCACCCGGCGTGTGGCCACCGCGTCCGCATTGCCATGGCCGCCGATGCCGGACGCGGCCACCAGCAGTACACCCGTGGGCAGCAGAGTTTCCACCAGCGCCCGCTTGCACAGTGGGTCGTCAAAGGCCTCGACCACGGCGTCGCAGCCCGCGAACACGGCCACCGCGTTGTCGGGCGTGACGCGCACGGTACGCAGGTCGATGGAGAGGTCAGGGTTCACGGCCAGCATGTTGCGCGACAGGGCCGTCACCTTGAGCTGGCCGATCTGGTCCGCGCCATACGCCTGCCGGTTGAGGTTCGAGGCGTCCACGCGGTCGAAATCAACCAGCACGAAGCGTTTGAACCCGCTGCGCGCCAGGAGCATGGCGCAGTTGCTGCCCAGCCCCCCGGCCCCGGCGATGCCCACGGTCACGCCCTGGAGATGGCGCAGCCGCTCCTCGCCCAGGTACACGGCGATGCCGCGCTCGGTGGCGTTCATGCCGCCCCCCCGGCCCGGTGATCTGCGGGGACGGCCCCGCCCGCCAGGGGTTGCCAGTCGGCAAACACGGGCTGGAAGCCGCGCGCCTTAAGCATGGCGCACATCGCGTCCACGCTGCGGTCGTCGCTGATCTCGAACTGGCCCACCTTGTCGCCCTCCTGCGAGTGGCCGCCCACGGCCGTGGATACCCCGGCCGACATGCGCGTGACGCCCAGGGGCAGCAGATTGTCGCGCAGCCGGGCCGTCTCGCGGGTGGAGATGGTGATGCCCAGCCGGGGCAGGAAGAGCCGCAGGGCGAGCATGATCTGCACCAGATCCGCGTCTGAGACGATGCTGGCGGGCTGGAACGCGCCCGCATGGGGCCGCATGCGCGGCAGGGACACGGCGATGTCCACCTCGGGATATTTGCGTTGCAGATAGGCACCGTGCAGGCCGGTGAGCAGGGCGTCCCTGCGCCAGTCGCCCAGGCCGAGCAGCGCGCCGATGTTGACCACGCGCATCCCGGCCCGGCAGGCGCGCTCGGGCGCGTCGAGACGGAAGCGGTAGTCGCGCTTTGGCCCACGCGGGTGGAGCCGGGCATAAAGGGCTTCGTCGTAGGTCTCCTGGAACAGGGTCAGGCCGTCGACCCCGGCCCGGATCATGCGCTCGTACTCGTCCTGCTCCATGGCGTATATTTCTATGGATACAGAGGGAAAATGGCGGCGCAGCACGCCAAGACACGCCTCCAGGTACTCGGGCGATGCCTTGGCCCGCGACTCGCCCGTGAGGATGAGCAACTGGCGCAGGCCGGTGGACGCGATGGCCTTGGCCTCGGTCTCCACCTGCTCAAGGGTGAGTTGGGAACGAGGGATGGCGTTGGTGGCGTTGAACCCGCAGTAGACGCAGTGGTTGGCGCAGTGGTTGGAGAGATAGAGCGGCGTGAAGAGCTGGATGGTCCTGCCGAAATGCTGGAGCGTCAATTGGCTGGCCCGCCCGGCCATTTCCTCCAGAAACGGCGCGGCAGCCGGGCTGAGCAGGGTCAGCAGATCGCCGGGCGCGCGGCATGGCCCGGACAGGACGCGGCGCACATCGGCCCCGGTGACAGCGGCGGAGCGCTCGGCCAGAGGCATGGCCCCGAACTCGGCGCACTGGACGTAAAAGCTCACGACTGCGCCTCGCCCAGAAAACCCGTGAGCGGCGACGAGGCCGAGGCGAGATCGCGCGATACGCCAAGGCCCGCCAGATATGCCTCGCGCCCGGCCCTGACCGCCCGGCCAAAGGCGCGGGCCATGGCCGCTGGATCGCCCGCTGTGGCTATGGCCGTGTTCACGAGGCAGGCGGCCGCACCCATCTCCATGGCCTCGCACGCCTCGGACGGGCGGCCGATGCCCGCGTCCACGATGACGGGCAGGTCCATTTCCTCAATGAGGATGCGGATCATCTCGCGGGTCTTGAGTCCCCGGTTGGTGCCGATGGGCGCACCAAGGGGCATGATGGCCGCGGCCCCGGCATCGGCCAGACTGCGGGCCACGTACAGGTCCGCGTTGACATAGGGCAGGACCACGAACCCTTCGGCCGCGAGAATTTCCGTGGCCTTGCAGGTGGCGTAGCCATCGGGCAGCAGATAGCGGTTGTCGGAGATGACTTCGATCTTGACCCAGTCGCCACAGCCCATGGCCCGGGCCAGCCGGGCGATGCGCACCGCCTCGTCGGCGGTCCTGGCCCCGGAGGTGTTGGGCAGCAGCTTCATGTGCTTAGGGATGTGGTCCATGACATTGCCGGTGTTGGACTCAAGATCCACCCGGCGCAGGGCCACGGTGACCACCTGCGAGCCCGAGGCCGCGCAGACTTCGGGGATGACCGCGTCATCCGCATATTTTCCTGTGCCGGTGAACAACCGGCTCTCAAGAACCACGCCGCCTATTTCAAATCCGTCCCGTGTCATTGTCCTCTCCTGTCTAGCCGCCGCCCACAAAGCGGAGCACTTCGAGATGATCGCCCTCGTTCAGGCCGGTCCTGGCAAAGGCGACCGAGGGCACGATCTCCTGGTTGCGCTCCACCACCACGGTGTCCGGGTCGATGCCCAGCTCCGCCAGCAGGCCAAGCACGGTGGTTCCGGGGTCGATTTCCCGCTGTGTTCCATTGACCACGACGATCATGATGTCCTCCCTTGCGCTCCCGGCCCGGGCCGAACCCCGCGCCACCCCAAAAAAAACGCGCCGACCACAGAGGGGCAAGCGCATACTGCAAAACAAATCACAGACTTATTGCAGCTTCCCTACGGCAGGATTACCCGCATCAGGTTCAAAGGGTCAGGCCAATCGCCCATCTCAGCCTCCACGAGGCACCCCTAGCTGCCAAGACCCTATGCCAAAGAGGACGCCGTGTAAAGGCGGTGTTTTCTTCCACCATAGATGCAAAAAAAGGATTGCATATCGACATGTTGTACGGCGACGATATGAGATCGCCCTCTCCTCAGGGGTGCGGATCGTACCGACCCGACCGTTCCGCCCTTTCCACTTTTCGGAGCAGGAGTCCTAAAGTGGGCTTGGAACCATGCCGATAAGGTTTCCGTAACCCACTCCAAAACAGGAGAAACGTTCCATGTCTTCGACTCTGTTCCAGGCCACGGGATTCAAGCGCGCCCTGCTCCTCAGCCGCCAAGGCAGACATCATGAGGCCGAGGCGCTCCTTAAAAGCCTCCAGGACGAGTTTCTGGCCGTGTGCGAGGAGAACGAGGCGCTCAAGGCCCAGCTCCATGAGGTGGCGGCCGTGCTCGACCTGGCCGACAAGGTACGCTTCGACGGGCAGAAGTATTGGCTGGCCGACAGCGGGGAGAAAAAAGGCCCCTACTGCCAGGTGTGCTACGACCGCGATGGGCTGCTGATCAATCTTCAGCGTCGGGAAAACCACTGGGAATGCCAGAACTGCCACAGTCTCTACATGATCCCGTCCAAGACCGTCGTGCCCGCCAAACGGCCCGCCCCGCGCGGGAGTCTCAGGAAGGCCATCCCCCTCTTCATCGAACGCGACATGGTGTAGAAAGAAACAGGCGCGGCCCCGCCTCGGAGCCGCGCCTGTTCCATTCAGCCCGCGCGATGAATTCCTAAAGGAACTTGGTCCCGAAAAGGGCCACCTGCCTGACCCACAGTTCGAGCATGGCCTTGTCGTCGAAGCTGACCGCCCCGTAGGAGAGGTCGTCCGTGTCCATGCCCGGCAGGTAGATGTGAACCACAAGGTTTCGCATGGCTCGCCTGTGTTCGGTCCAGAGGGTGGTGGAAAAATCCTTGAGTTGATTCGAGTCCGGCAGCTTGGTGGTGGCCAGGAACACCTTAAGGGTGATCCAGGTCACGCCGTATTTTTTTGTCTCTGATTTCTCCAGCAGCCGATATTGATAGCCGTGGGCGGTCTTGTCCGGCGTGGGGTCCGGCCGTTTGGCACCCGAGAACCGGCTGCGGTCGATGACCAGGGTCTGTTTTTGCGCTCCGCTCGCGGCCGCTGGCGGCTCGGGTTGCGCCGGAGCCGGACTGGCCGGAACCGAGATGGCCGGAGAAGCGTCCGCGTCGCCGCCGTCGCCGTCCACAAGGGCGCGCAGGGCGTAGCCCAGGGCGCGGTTTTCGCTGCGCAGCACCTCGCCCTCCTCGAACACGGCGTACCAGCCACCCTTGAGGAAATCCACGCGCACCCGCTCGCCCGCCTTCAGCGTGCGAACCTGGGTCGATCCCGAGGTCCGGTCGCGCCACAGACTCACCTCGCGTTGCAGGGTGACCACCTTGCCCCAGTCGCCGGACGCATCCGTCGGGGTGGCGGTGTCTCCAGGCAAAGACTGAGAAGGGGGCGAAAGCTGAGCGGGAGACGAAGGCTGCGCGGCGGGCGGCGGTGTCTTGACCGGAGGGGCTGGCGGCGTGATGGCCGCCCCGCGAACCTCGGCCCCCCCACTCGTCCCGGAGTCTTCGGCAGGATCAAACGCCTGCGCACCGGCTGTCGGGGCCGCATCGGACCTGGGCGAAGCGGCCGCCACCGGCTCAAAATACTTGGCCGCGCAGTAACCCAGGGCGTTCATCTGCGAGCGGATGGTGGCATTTTCACGAAAAACCATGATCCAGTCGCCCTCGGGGAAATCCACCTTGACCCGCTCCATGGCCTCCAGCGAGCCGACGAGTTTGCCCTTGACGGACGAAGAGTCCCGGATGTTCAGTTTACGCGGGGTGTAGACCAGTTCGCCCCAGGTCTCGGGCTCCACCCGGGTGGGCTTTGGCAGCAGATAGCGGACATTGGAAAAGCCCACGGCCGCAGATTCGTCGGCGCGGGTCTCGCCGGGTTCAAACACTGCCACCCAGCCGTCCTTCATGAAGGCCACCCGGACCTTTTGACCAGGATGCAGGCTGCCGACCCAGCGACTCTGGGCCGAACGATCCGCCCGCAGATTCAGAGGGCGGTCAGGATACCGTATCTCGCCAAAGGCGGCGGCCGTGGCCGCGCTTACAAGCAGCAGGCACAGGGCCGCCAGCACAGCCGGAATGATCAAATGTGTCTTGTGCATCGGGTACCGCCTATATCATCGCGTCGAGTTCTTTGATGACGCGGTCAGTGATGTCCATGGAGTTGGCAACATAGCCAATGATCTCGGGGTCGGTGAGAATCATGGTGAACCCCGCCTCCTCGGCGATGCGGCGCAGAATGGAATCGGCCCGGCGCATGACGAACTGGATGAGCTGCCGCTCCTCGGTCTGGATGTCCGCGTTGCTCTCCTCCACCAGCATCTCGTACTCCCGCGCGGCCAGCCGCAGCGCCCGCTCGCGGGCCTGCTCCTCGGACACGGACAGGGTGGTCTTCTCAAGCTCGGCCTTGATGGCCTCCACCCGTTCCAGGGATTCGCGCACGCGGCGGTCTTTCTCCCTGCCCAGCCGGGCCAGGTCGTCCTGGGCGACGCGACCGATGCGGGACTCGTTGATGATGCGCTGGGGATTGACGAACCCCACCTTGGAGGCCTGGGCCGAGGCGGTGGCAGCCAGGGCCAGGACAAGGCACAGGATGAGCAGACATGTTTTCGGCATTTTCATGCGGGTGTTTTCCTCTCTCGACAAAACGGGTCTCGTGGGCGGGGACAGATGTGCCGCCCCGCCACGGTTGGGGCACTGTAGCCGCAAACGGGCCGGATTGTCGAGGCGGGTCACAGGGTGGTCAAGGGGTCAAGGTCCAGGCCCAACCGGACTTTGGCCGGGCAGGGGTTGGCCTGGACAAGGTGCGCGAACAGGGTCCTGATCCGGCCCCAGTCATCGCCCTTGAGCAGGCAATTGAAGCGCCTGCGCCCGCGCAGCATGGACATCGGGGCCGGGGCCGGTCCCAGGGCGGCGATGCCAAGGCCCGAAGCTCTGCCGGACAATACCCGGCCAAGGAGATCAAGGGCAGCCGGGCCGTCGGCAAAGTCCGCCGGATGGCTGATGCGCACCAGGGCGAGCCGGGTGAACGGCGGGTAGCCAAAGAGCCTGCGCCGCCCTATCTCGCGCTCGAAAAAGGCCGCGTAGTCGGCGCTGAGCACATCGCGCCAGATGGGATGGCCCGGGTTGCGAGTCTGGATGAGCACCCGGCCCGGGTCGTCGCCGCGCCCGGCCCGGCCCGCCACCTGCACCAGCAATTGAAAGGTGCGCTCGGTGGCGCGGTAGTCAGGCAGGCTCAGCCCCAGGTCGCCATCGACCACCACCACCAGCGTCACGGCCGGGAAGTGATGCCCCTTGGAAATCATCTGCGTCCCCACCAGCACCTGGGCTTCGCCCCGGGCAAAGGCACCCAGGATTTCCTCCAGACGCTCCTGCCGCCGGGTGGCATCGCGGTCCAGGCGCAGCACCTTGACCCCCTCGGGCAGCAGCTCGCCCAGGTGTTCCTCGATTCGCTCCGTGCCCTCGCCCATGGGCACAAAATTGCCGCCGCCGCACTTGGCGCACAGCAGCGGATAGGAATGCGACTGGCCGCAATAGTGGCAGATGACCCGCTCGCGACCCTTGTGATAGGTCATGCCCACTTCACACTCGGAGCAGCGCACGGTCTCTGCGCAGTCGAGGCAGTACATGAGGGGCGCGTAGCCGCGCCGGTTGAGCATGACGATGACTTGATGCCCCTGCTCCACGGTACGCCGGATCGCCTCCTCAGTGGCCGGGGCAAAGGGGGTGGCCGATCCGGCCAGAGCCGAGATATCCACCAGTTCTACGGTGGGCAGGACGCTCTCCCCCACCCGATCGGCCAGGGTGGACACCACGATGGTCCCGCTCCGGGCGGCGTGGAAGGTCTTCACGTCCGGCGTGGCCGAGCCGAGCACCAGCAGCCCGCGCCCGCGCTCGACGCGAAACCAGGCCACCTCCTTGGCGTGGTAGACCAACCGCTCGTCCTGCTTGAACGACTCGTCGTGTTCCTCGTCGAGGACCACCAGCCCGAGGTCGGGCACGGGCAGAAACAGGGCCGAGCGGGTGCCCACGACCACGACCGGCCCCTGGTGGCGGGCGGTGTCCACAAAGGCGGTCTCCCGCTTCAGGGGGCTCTGGTAGCCATGATAGAAGATGACACGGTGCCCCGGAAAATATTCGGCCACCACCCGATGCAGTCGGCAGGCCAGCGCCACCTCCGGGGCCAGAATCATGGCCGAGCGGCCCCGGTCCAGGCAGGCGCGGACCAGTTCCAGATAGAGCAAGGTCTTGCCGCTGCCGGTGACGCCGTGGACCAGATGCGCCCCGCCCGGGCCGTCCATGGTGGCCATCAGCGCGTCCAGGGCCGTGCGCTGCTCACCGGTCAGGACGTATGTTGGAGGCTCGTGCCCGGCGCAGCGGCCCGGCCCGGCGTCCACCTCGGCCAGCCGGTCGGCGGTCAGCTCGCCCAGGGTGACCAGCCCCGCCCCTTCCATCTTGGCCGCAGCGGTCACGGCCCATTCGCCCAGGCCATGGCGCAGAGAAAAGAGGCTCTGCGGCCCGTTGTCGAGCAGGTGTTCGAGAATCCTGATCTGCCGCTTGGCATTGGGCCGCACGGCCCAGGGCGGGTCCGAGACAAGGGAGACGAACCGCTCCTCTTCCTCGCGCTTGACATTGACGCGCACGCGCATGCGCCCGGCGAGCCACAACTCCATGAGGGCCAGCCTGTCTGCCTCGGGCAGCCGGGCAAGCTCGGCGGGCCGGATCGAACCGGGCAGGGGGCGGTCCGCCACATGCCGATCCACCCGGAAGGTGACGGCCGAGGTGCGCAGGCCGCGCGGCAGCAGGGTTTCGAGGATGCGCCCCGGGCTGGCCATCTGCCGGGTAGCCAGATTCTCGGCCAGGTCGAGGTAGGCCGCGTCCAGCAGGGGCGCCGTCTCCAGGGGCCAGATAATGGGCTTGATGACCACACCCTCGGGCTGACCCTGGGCATTCTCGCCGACGGGACCGGCGACCACGCCCATGCGGTGGGACCGCCCAAGGGGGACGATGACCCGCAGGCCAGGGACCAACTCGGGGAAATGCAGGGGGCGCTCGTAGGTCAGCGTCTGATAGGGAGGGCTGACAAGGGTGATCAGCCAGAGATCGGCCATGGCGGCCACCTATTCCGCGGTCGGATGGCGCACGGTGTCGCGCAGGATGTCGAAGGGCAACGGCGGCGTGGCGCACGACCGGGAGGAGATGGTCTCCCGCGCGTACAACGCCTCGCTGTCGGCGCGGTTGACCGCGACCCAGCGCACCGTGGCGACAACCACGGCCTCGCCAGCCCTGACGGTCACCCGTCCCGGCAGCCTGAAGCCGCTCTTGGTCAGGTAGCTGTCGAAATCAATGGACACCACCCGGTCCCCGGCCCGGTAGCGGAGCATGAGCGGGGCCATGTTCTCGTTGTGCAGCCACACGGCCGGACCAGCCTCGCCTCCAGCCACGTCGCCGGACTCGGCCCCCAGCCTCAGGCAGGGCGCATCGCCGCAAAATTCATAGCTGCGCTCGGCGGTGTCCACGCCCCAGGCCTTCCACCGGGCCACGGGGTCGGCGGGCAGCCAGAGCACAAGCGGCGACATGGCGAACCCACCGTCCAAGCAGGACGCCACAACCCGCTCATTCGTGCCCACGGCCACAGCCAGGGCCTCGGCCGCGCCGGAACTGGCAGCGGGCATGTCGCCTGCCGTATCTGCCGGAGCTTCGCCCGAAGCCACGGCCGAACCCTCGGGCGGACCATCGGCCAGCGCTGGGACCGGTCCTTCGACAGGAACCGCAGCAGGGAACGTCCACTCCTGCCGCCAACGGCCGCGCGACTGCCAGACATGGGCGGAAAAGCCCGGGTGGTCCGAAAAGGTCATGACCGCCTCCCAGGATGTCAGCCCGCCATACTGGCTGCGCAACGCACGGGCGAGCTCACCCTCGTCAGACGAAAAAGCTCCGGCTGGAAAAGCCATGAACGACACGAGGGTCGAGAGACACAGGGACAGGATCAGCCTGGGCAAGACAGCAACTCCTGGAGCCGCTTGACAAGCTCGTCGCGAAGCTCCTCGTCCTGAAGGGCGAAATAGATGTTGGCGGTCAGGTACTCCACCCAGTCGCCTGCGTCGAACCGCTGCCCCTGGAGCTTGACCGCGATGAGCTTGTCGCGGTCGGCCAGCCCCTGCAGGGCGTCGGTCAGCTGGATTTCGCCGCCCACGCCCGCCTTCTGGCCTTCGAGAATGTCGAAAATCTCGGGCAGCAGGACGTAACGGCCGATGATTGCAAGGTTCGACGGGGCCTGCTCCTCTGTCGGCTTTTCCACGAGGCTCGACACCGTGTACATGCCCTTGGCGAACTCCGTCCCCTTGATCACCCCGTACTTGCTGACCTTGTGCTTGGGAACCTCGATGACGCCCACCACGGCCTTGTTCTCGGCCTTGGCGGCCCGGATCAGCTCGCCGATTCCCGTGTCGCGGCCGAACATGAGGTCGTCGCCGAGCATGACCGCAAAGGGTTCGTTGCGGCACACTTCGCGGGCGGTAAGCACTGCGTGGCCCAGGCCGAGCTGTTCTTTTTGGCGCACGGCAATGACGTTGACCATGTCGGCCACGCGGCGCACCTCTTCGAGCATCTCCACCTTGGCGGCCCTGGCCAGGAGCTGCTCAAGCAGGAAGTTGCGGTCGAAATGGTCCTCGATGATGGTCTTGTTCTGGTTGGTGACAAAGACCACGTCCGTGATGCCCGCGCTGATGCCCTCCTCCACGATGTACTGGACGATGGGCTTACGGAAGATGGGCAGCATCTCCTTGGGAACGTTCTTGGTGGCGGGGAGCGAGCGCGTGCCCCATCCGGCGACGGGAATGACGGCCTTGGTGATTTCCATGGGAATCCTCCGTGGGTATGCGTTGGGCTTTAGCGCAGGAACTTTTCGCAGGCCTCCACCAGGTCTTCGACGTGACGGCGCACATCCTCGGCGTCCGGCCCCTCGACCATGACCCGGCAGACCGCCTCGGTGCCCGAGTAGCGCAAGAGCACGCGCCCCTTGCCATGCAGAGCCTGCTCGACCCTGTCCACCTCGGCCTGGAGCCCCGGAGCCCGCTCGAACGGGATCTTGCGCTCCACATGCACGTTGCGCAGTTCCTGCGGAAAGGGTTCGAGCAGCCCGGCCAGCTCCGAGAGCGGCCGCTGTTTCTCGACCATTATACGCAATAGTTGCAGGGCTGCAAGGAGTCCGTCGCCAGTCGTTGAATGGTCCATGAAAATCAGATGGCCAGACTGCTCTCCACCGAGGCTCGCGCCCTCGCGGCGCATGGCCTCGACCACGTAGCGGTCACCTACCGCGGTGCGCAGCAGCCTGCCGCCGTGCTCGTGCATGAACAGCTCAAGGGCCATGTTGCTCATGACCGTGGCCACCAGCAGGTTGCCGGGCAGCCTGCCCTTCTCCATCATCTCCAGGGCGCTCAGCGCCATGATCTGGTCGCCGTCGAGGATGCGGCCCTTCTCGTCGCAGACGATGAGCCTGTCCGCGTCGCCGTCGAGGGCGATACCCATGTCCGCGCCCTCGTCCACCACGACGTGCGAAATGACCTCGGGATAGAGGGAGCCGCACTTGTGGTTGATGTTCAGCCCGTCGGGCGTGGTGCCCACCTTGACCACCGTGGCGCCCAGCTCCTCCAGGACGCTGGGGGCCACGCCGTAAGCCGCGCCGTTGGCGCAGTCGAGCACGATCTTCAGCCCGTCCAGGGTCAGCTTGGGCGAGAAGCTGTTCTTGAGGTAGACGATGTAGCGTCCCTGCGCGTCCACGATGCGGTGCGCCTTGCCGATGTGCTCGGGCGCGGGATACTCCCAGCGGGGATCGTCGGCCAGCACCAGCGCGCTGATCTCGTCCTCCACCGAGTCGGGCAGCTTGAAGCCCTCGGGACCGAAAAACTTGATGCCGTTGTCCATGAAGGGATTGTGGCTGGCCGAAATGACCACGCCGAGGTCGGCGCGCATGTTGCGCGTCAAAAACGAGATGGCCGGAGTGGGCAGCGGGCCGACGAGGAAGACATCCATGCCGTTGGCGCACAGCCCCGAGGTCAGCGCGGTCTCGAAAACATAGCCCGACAGACGCGTGTCCTTGCCGATGACCACCCGGTTGCGGCCCGAGCCGTTGCGAAAATACTGCCCGGCGGCAAGCCCCAGCTTGAGCGCAATCTCGGGAGTCATGGGAAAGATGTTGCCCTGGCCGCGCAGGCCATCGGTTCCAAAAAGCCTCTGCTTCATGCAATGCTCCACCGCCGCCGGTGCGGCGTCTATCGTTTGGTCAACGTGGTCGTGATGGTTTCCGGGTTTCTACGCACCAGCGAGCACCCTTCGGGCAGCGTCACCACGAATTCGAGATCGAACCGACCCTCGGCCAGTTTGCCGGGGAAGGCCAGGGTAGCGGCCATGTCATTGCGGTAATCGTTGTTGCTGAAAAGGGCGATGGGCCCCTCGATGAGCAGGCGCACGTAATCCTGCGCCACGGCGGCCCGGAACCCCTTGGGCTCGTCAAAGGAAAGGGGCAGCTTGACCCAGACCTCGCGCGTCTTGGGGCCAAAGAACGCCTCCACCCGCACCCGGGCGGGCGTGGGCATGATCTCGTCGGCCACCTCGACACCCACATCCTCTGCCCAGCGTTCGGGCACGGCGTCGGGGAAGTCCTCGTGCATGACCACCTTGGTGGCGGTGAGTTTGCGCAGCTTGGTCTCCGGGCCGCGCACCTCCACCTCGGCTGGCGTGACGCGCACCTCGCGCAGGACGTAGTCCGGGTTGAGCTGGCCCGACCACGCGGCCTCGAGCGCAATGGTCTTCGTCATCCGGCGGTCCACAATCAGCCGCAGCCGGTTGGGCCGGACCTCGATGATCTCGTAAGCGGAGGAAAGCGGCAGCCGCGAGGCGTCTATCTCCACCACCTGCTGGCCGACGCCAAGGCGGCTCAAATCCAAGGGATAGTTGAGACTCTGCGAGGAGAGGTTGCCCACCAGTCCCTTTGGCCCGCGCAGGCGGACCTGGATCTTGTCGACCATGCCCTCTTCTATCATCAGCCCCTCGGGAGGATTAGTCATGATCACGGGCATCTCCACCCAGGTTTCAATGACTTCGCGCCCGGTCACCAGAAACCAGGTGAAGATGGCCAGCCCGAGGGCCAGCAGCATGGTCTGCCAGTTTTTCTTCATGCCTTACCGTCCCAGAGCATTGCGCAGCACGCGCCTTAGGCGCACTTCGTCGAGGCTGGTGGTCAGCCGTCCGTTCATGGCCACCGACACCTCGCCACGTTCCTCAGAAATCACAACAACAACCGCGTCCGACTCCTCGCTGATGCCGAGGGCGGCGCGATGCCGGGTTCCGTACATGGGCTGGCCGCGCAGCTTGGACGACAGGGGCAGAATGCAGGCTGCGGCCACGACCCGGTCGCGCCGGATGATGACCGCGCCGTCGTGCAGCGGCGTGTCAGTGGCGAAAATCGTCTCCAGCAATTCCTTGTTGACCTTGGCGTCAAGCTCGATGCCCCGCTCAACGATGTCGCCAAGGGGCATGTTCTTTTCGATGACAATGATGGCGCCGGTGCTGGTGCTCGCCATGTTCTTGGCCGCCTGGATCAGGTTGTCCAGCGTGTCGTCCCGCATCTGCGACTTGGTCCAGAACCGCTTGGTGCCGACACTGGCCAGCGCCTTGCGGATGTCGGTACGAAAAAGGATGACCACCACCAGGAACAGGGAACTGAGAAACTCACCCAGCAGGGTGCTCAGGGTGTACAGATTGAACTGGTCGGAGAAGTAGTAAATGATCAACAATACCACCATGCCGTAGAGCACAGCGGCCGCCCGCGTGCCCCGCACCAGCAGGATGATGTTGTAATAGATGACACCCACGAGCCCGATATCGAGCACGACGCGCCAGGTTATCTGCATCCCGAAAATTTCAAACATGGTTTTTGCTACGCTATTTTGTGAACGATAGTCAATGTTTGTCGTGTGGTCTCCACCTCGTGGACGCGGTGGATGGCCACGCCCTTGGCGGCCATTATCGCGGTGGCCGCCTGGGTTGCGTTCTGCCGCCTGTCCACGGGCAGGCCGAGCAGCCCCTGCCATAGGGACTTATTGGAAATTCCGATGAACAGCGGCAGGCCCAAGGCCAGGAACCGATCGATGCCGCGTAGTATGGTCAGGTTGTGCTCCAGACTCTTGCCAAACCCGATGCCCGGGTCGAGGACGACCCTGTCCCGGGGCAGCCCCAGGGTGTCGAGCCGCTCCAGACGCTCCTCAAAAAAGGCCACGATATCCTCGACCACATCTGCGTAGCGCGGCGCATCCTGCATGGTCCCCGGCCGCCCGAGGCTGTGCATGAGCACATATCCGGGTTTGTACTGGGCGATGACATCGCCAAGGGCGGGGTCAAAGGAAAAGGCAGACACGTCGTTGAGAATGACCGCGCCCGCGTCGAGCGCCCGGGCCGCGACCTCTGCCTTGTAAGTATCCACCGACACGACCGGTCCGCCCTCGCCGGACACCTCATCCGAGGCCATCAGCCCTTTGATGACCGGCAGCACCCGCGCCAGCTCTTCCGGCGCGCTCACATGATCGGCATAGGGGCGCGTGGATTCGCCGCCCACATCGAAAATATGCGCTCCCTGGCTGGCCAGGGCAAGTCCGTGGGCCACAGCCCTTTCGGCATCAAGGTGCGCCCCGCCGTCATAAAAGGAATCCGGGGTCGCATTGACCACTGCGGCGATGAAAAAGGGGGCGGGGCCCAAGACCCTGCCCCCCTTCACTGTCCATGTGGTGTCCCGCATCAACGGCCTTCGGCCTAATGCCGCTTGGGATCGGAATCGTCCTGCCCCTTGCCCTGATCATCCCTGTCTTCGTCCTCTTCGAGAATGAAATCGTCATCCCCGGAACCCTCTTCGCTGACCGGCTTGTAGCCGGGACCGGGCACGACCTTGCCCTCGGCGGTGTAGCCAGCCGTGGAAGCGGACGGGGCAGAACCGGACGAAGAAGAACCTGATGACGAGGAATCGGACGATGAACCGGGCTTGCCGCCATTGACCGCCTCCATGGGAGGCAGGGTCTTGCCCGCCATGAGCAGGTCGATTTCCTCGCTGTTCAGGGTCTCGCGCTCAAGCAAGGCCTGGGCCATGGCTTCCAGCGTCTCGCGATTTTCCGAGATCAGCCGGTACGCCGTGTTGTGGGCCTCGTCGACAAAGCGGCGCACCTCGGCATCGATGGCCTTGGCCGTCTCCTCGCCGTAGTTCCGATTGTGGACGATTTCCCTGCCCAGGAAAAGCGAGTCCTGGTTGTCGCCGAGGTCCAGCGGGCCAAGGGTCTCGCTCATGCCCCAGGCGCAGACCATGTTGCGGGCTATCTTGGTGGTCTGCTTGATGTCGTTGGCAGCCCCGGTGGTCAAATGGCCGAAGACAATCAGCTCGGCAACCCGGCCGCCCATGCCGCAGACCATGCGGGCCTCAAGGTATTCCTTGGAGATAGTCAGGCGCTCCTCCTCGGGAAGGTACAGGGTCACGCCAAGCGCCCTTCCGCGGGGAATGATGGACACCTTGTGCACCGGGTCCGCCTTGGGCAGCAGCTTGCCCACCAGGGCGTGCCCGGCCTCATGGTAGGCCGTGGTGCGCTTCTCCTCCTCGCTCATGAGCAGGCTGCGGCGCTCGCGCCCGCCCATCATGACCTTGTCCTTGGCCTCTTCAAAATCGCTCATGTTGACGTGGTCTTTCTCCAGCTTGGCGGCATGGAGCGCGGCCTCGTTGACGAGGTTTTCCAGGTCAGCGCCGGTAAAGCCAGGGGTGCCCCTGGCGATAACCTCCAGGTTGACCTCCGGGGCCAGCGGGGTCCGACGGCTGTGGACCTTGAGAATGCGCTCGCGGCCGCGCAGGTCGGGGTTGGGCACCACCACCTGTCGGTCGAAGCGGCCGGGCCGCAGCAGGGCCGGGTCGAGCACGTCGGGCCGGTTGGTGGCGGCCACGAGGATGACGCCCTCGTTGGACTCAAAGCCGTCCATCTCAACCAGAAGCTGGTTCAGGGTCTGCTCGCGCTCGTCGTGTCCGCCGCCAAGGCCAGCGCCGCGCTGGCGGCCCACGGCGTCGATCTCGTCGATGAAGATGAGACACGGCGCGTTCTTCTTGCCCTGGGCAAAGAGATCACGCACCCTTGAAGCGCCCACGCCAACGAACATCTCGACGAAGTCCGAGCCGGAAATGGAATAGAAGGGAACACCGGCCTCGCCAGCCACGGCGCGGGCCAGCAGGGTCTTGCCCGTGCCCGGACCGCCCACCAGAAGTACGCCCTTGGGGATGCGGCCGCCGAGTCGGGTGAACTTGCGCGGCTCGCGCAGGAAATCGACGATCTCGGAAAGCTCTTCCTTGGCCTCGTCCACGCCAGCCACATCGTCAAAGGTGACCTTGGCCGTCTCCTCGTTGATAAGGCGCGCCTTGGACCGGCCGAAGCTCATGGCCCCCCGGCCGCCGCTGCCGCCGCCCTGCATCTGGCGCATGAAGAAAATCCACACGCCGATGAGCAGAAGCATGGGGAACCAGGAAAGCAGCAGCGTCATGTACCACGGCGACTCGTCCGGCGGCTCCGCCTTGACCTGGACCCCCCTCTTGATCAGGGTGTCGATGAGGTTGGGATCGTCGGGGGTGTAGACACTGAAGCGTTCTCCAGAAGACTTGAGCCCGCTGATCCGCTGCCCCTGGATCTTCACTTCGACCACGCTGCCGTTTTCCACCATGGTCAGAAACTCGCTGTACGAGGGCTGGTCCTGGGGCATGGGCGGCTGGTTGAACATGTTGAAGAGCACGACCATCAAGACAAAGATGACGGCCCAGACAGCAAGATTTTTCATGTGGTTGTTCAAAGACACTTCCTCCGGACAGCGCGGATTGGGACCGCGTCGCCCTATTGAGCGGACCGCGGCGATTGTGCGCGGTCAGTGGTTTAGCCTGTCAGTTTCCTAAAGTAATGTCCCCGTGTGAAAAATCAAGGGGAAACAACGCAAAAAAAACGATCCGGCGCAGAGTGCGTCCACTTGCGGCGCACGCCCGCCCGGCTCATCACGCAGAATCGAGCCACGCGGCCAGGGCGTCGATCTGCGCGGACACGGAATCCGGCCCTGTGCCGCCGGGCGTGGCCCGCCGCCTGACCGCAGCCCGATAATCCAGCACCGTGTAGACATCGTCGTCGATCCGGTCAGAAAACCGCCTGAAATCGTCGAGGCTCAGGTCTTCAAGCCCCAGGCCGAGGGACTCGGCATGGGCCACAGTTGCCCCGGTGATGTGGTGCGCCTCGCGAAAGGGCACACCCCGGGCCGCCAGATAATCGGCCAGCTCGGTGGCGTTGAGAAACCCGCGCTCCACCGTGGCCAGCATCTTTTCCGGCACGAACTCAAGCTCCGAAAGCAGCCCGGCCATGATCTCAAGGGACGAGATGACGGTCCGATCGGTGTCGAAGAACGGCTCCTTGTCCTCCTGCATGTCGCGATTGTAGGTCATGGGCAGCCCTTTGACCAGCACCAGCAGGCCGGTCAGCGCGCCCACCACCCGGCCGGTCTTGCCGCGCATGATCTCGCAGGAGTCGGGATTCTTTTTCTGGGGCATGATGGACGAGCCGGTGGAGTAGCCGTCGGGCAGCCGGACATAGCCGAAGTTGGGGTTGGCCCAGATGATGATCTCCTCGCACATGCGCGAAAGGTGAGTCATGATCAGGCTGCCCGCGAACACGGCCTCGATCACGAAATCGCGGTCCGACACGGCGTCCATGGAGTTGGCAAAGACCGCTTCCATGCCCAGTTCCTCGGCCACCATGGCCGGATCGATGGGATGGGTGGTCCCGGCCAGGGCCGCCGCGCCCAGGGGCATGACGCGCACCCGGTCAAGACAGTCGGCCAGCCGCTCGTGATCGCGCCGGAACATCTGGCAGTAGGCCAGCAAATGGTGGGCGAGGCTCACGGGCTGGGCCGGCTGGAAATGGGTGCAGCCGGGCAGCAGGGTGTCGCGATGCTCGTCGGCCCGGGTCAGATAGACCCCGATGAGCGCGGCCAGCCGCTCCTGCCAGGCGGTGAGCCGGGCAGACACATGGAGCCGGAAATCAAGGGCCACCTGATCATTGCGGCTGCGCGCGGTGTGCAGCTTGCCGCCCAGCGGGCCGATGATCTCGGTCAGCCGCGACTCGATGTTCATGTGCACGTCTTCAAGCCGGGTCTTCCACTCGAATTCCCCGGCCTCGATCTCGGCCCTGACCGCGTCCAGGCCATCGCAGATGCGCACGGCCTCGTCATCGGTCAGGAATCCCCGGCGCGCCAGCATGCGCGCATGTGCCTGGGAGCCTTGGATATCCTCGGCGTAGAGCCGCCAGTCGAACGACACCGACTCCGAATACGCTTCCATGGACGCGGCGGTCGTGCCTGTGAACCGCCCGCCCCACATCTTCTTGTCTGCCATACGCTTACTCGCAGCTTTCTTCCTGGTCCTTGCCGCCCCACTTGCTCTGCTGCATGCGGCCCTTGAGGCGCAGCCCCACCAGCTTGATGAAGCCCGCGGCGTCGGCCTGATCGTAGACGACGTCCTCCTCAAAGGTAGCCAGATCGGCGTTGTACAGGGAGAACGGCGACTTGCGGCCAAGGGGCACGCAGTTGCCCTTGTAGAGTTTCAGGCGCACGGTACCCGTGACCTTTTCCTGGGTCTTGTCGACCATGACCTGGAGTGCCTCGCGCTCGGGCGAGAACCAGTAGCCGTAGTAGACCATCTCGGCGTAGCGCGGGATGAGGCTGTCGCGCAGGTGCATCACCTCGCGGTCCATGGTCAGTCCCTCAAGGTCGCGCCGGGCCATGGCCAGGACCGTGCCGCCCGGGGTCTCGTACACGCCGCGCGACTTCATGCCCACGAAGCGGTTCTCGACCATGTCCACCCGGCCGATGCCGTGTCTCCCGCCCAGCTCGTTGAGCTTGGCCAGCAGGGCCGCCGGGGAGTACTTGACGCTGTTCACGGCAATAGGATCGCCCGCCTCGAAATCGATGGTGATCTCCTCGGGCTCGTTCGGGCACTTCTCGGGCGGAGTGATATTGCGGTAGCAGTCAGGCCCCGGGGAGTTCCAGGGATCTTCCAACTCGCCACCCTCAAAGGAGGTGTGCAGCAGGTTGGCGTCGATGGACCAGGGCTTGGCCCGGCTCACCGGCACGGGGATGGAATGCTCCTGGGCGTAGTCGAGGAGGTCGGTGCGGGACTTCAGATCCCACTCGCGCCAAGGGGCGATGGTCTTCAGGCGCGGGTTGAGGGCCATGGTGGCCAGCTCGAACCGGACCTGATCATTGCCCTTGCCCGTGGCGCCGTGGGCCACGGCCTGTGCGCCCTCGATCTCGGCGATCTCCACCATGCGCTTGGCTATCAGGGGCCGGGCGATGGCCGTGCCGAGCAGATAGCGCCCTTCGTACAGGGCGCTGGCCCGGAACATGGGGAAAACGTAGTCGCGCACGAACTCCTCGCGCAGGTCCTCCACATAGGCCTTGACCGCACCGGTGGCCAGCGCCTTATCCTCAATGCCGTCCATCTCCTCGCCCTGACCGAGGTCAGCGGTCATGCAGATCACGTCGCAATCGTAGTTGTTCTTGATCCACTTGAGGATGATCGACGTGTCCAGCCCGCCGGAATAGGCGAGAACGACTTTCTCCAACTTGCTCATCTGATTATTTCCTCATTATCCTATAATGCTTTAATTGCTATAAATCCATTCGATGATGGCCTTTTGCATGTGCAGCCTGTTTTCGGCCTGGTCCCAGACGATGGAGGCAGGTCCCTCGAATACGGCCTCGCTGACCTCCTCGCCCCGGTGAGCGGGCAGGCAGTGCATGAAGCAGGCGCCCGGCGCGGCCTTGGCCATGAGCGCCTCGTCCACGGCATACCCGGCAAAGGCAGCCTCGCGCTTCTTCTGCTCCTCTTCCTGGCCCATGGACGCCCAGACGTCGGTGTTGACGTAGTGGGCTCCGGCCACGGCCTCGGCCGGGTCGTCGGTCAGGGAGATGTTCGCGCCAAGGCCCCGCGCCTTCTCCAGAATCGCCGGATCGGGCCGATACCCCTCGGGGCAGGCCAGGGAGAGGGCGAAGCCAAAGGTGGCGGCCGCGTTGATGAAGGAGTGGGCCATGTTGTTGCCGTCGCCAATCCAGGCCACCTTGATCTCGCCGAGGTTGGGTGTGCGCTCGTACATGGTCAGCACATCGGACATGATCTGGCAGGGGTGGTACTCGTCGGTCAGGGCGTTGATGACCGGGATGGTGCCATACTCGACCAGGGTTTCGAGCTTTTCCTGGCCAAAGGTGCGCACGATGAGCCCGTCCGCATAGCGCGAGAGCACCCGGGCGGTATCCTTGAGCGGCTCGTCACGGCCCAGCTGGGAATCGCGAGAGGTGATGAAGACCGGGTCGCCGCCGAGATGGCGCACGCCCACTTCAAAGGACACACGCGTGCGCGTGGACGCCTTCTCGAAAATCAGGAGCAGGGTCTTGCCTGCCAGAAGGTCGGTGCGGATGTCGCCGTCCTTCATCGCCTTGGCGCGCAGCAGCACTTGCCGCGCCTCGTCCCTGGACATATCCAGAATAGTCAGAAAATGCTTGGGCATCGTGAGTTCACTCCATCATCAATTGCCGGTCATTGCGAAAGGGAAGAAGTGTGGCCGATCTTGACATGGATGTAAAGACCTTTGGTCCGCCTCTCCATGCTCGCCGTTAGCGCCATCAATGGTTCTGAAGCCATTCGTGAAACTGGCTCAGGGTAAGTTGACGACTGGCCGGGCCGCTGCGAACATAGAACTCCTCGCTTTGGCCGTTTTTGAGGATGGCGGGCACCCGGGCGGACATGCACAGGGCGCGGATGACCGTCCTGCCCCGAACCTGAATCGCCATGGTCTCGACATAGCGGGAGAACTCGGTGCCAAGGTACTGATTGACAAGATTGTTTAAGTGCAGCAAAGCCTTGTCGTCACTGGCAAAGTTGTCCTCGGCAAAACCGGTGACCGCGCCATCATCCGCCACCCCCACCAGGAGGGTGCCGCCCTCGGAATTGATGAAGGCGGACACGGTCTTGGCGATGGCGTGCTCGATCTCCTTCCCGTTCTTGCCCGCCTTGAGATTGAAGCGCATGGTCTGCTTGAATTCGAGCCCCCGACTCTCGCCCTCGGCGATGAGACGCAGCACGTCATCATCGGTCCTGGCCGCGCCGTGGCGCATGCCCAGGGTCTCTATCCTGGAGCGATTGCGACGCAGGGCATAGAGAGCCGCCACGCCCAGGAGCGCCAGGGCAGTGCCAAAAACCTGGAGAAAGGTGTCGCTGCCCAGAGACGGAATCACGCCCGCCATGGGCACGACCACACCCAGGGACAGGGTATCGCCAAAGGCCGACAGGGGCAGAAGATAGGCCCACCACGCCTCGCCACCCACGCGCAGGGAAACGGGCACCCCCCGCAGCGAGACGTCTGCGGCCATGCGCTTTGCCGCTCCGGCGATGACCGGGTCGCCCACTCCGGCCACGGAGTTCGGCAACCGCGCCGGGCCAGCGGCCGGGTCAGCGTCCCCGATGGGCAGCACCGCGCCGCTGTCCCAGAAGAGAAAGACCTTCTCCGCCCTGCCTTTTTCCGCGCCGTCGAGCTGGCTGACCACAACGTCAACCGGGAAGACAAAGGAAAGCATGACCCGCCCGGCCCCGCTCTCCACCAGCGACGCGGCCGCCAGCCACGACTCGCCCTCGTCGAGAAGACGCCCGGGGCTGCGCCAGTTGACCTGCCCGGGCTCAAGATTTCGGTATTCCTCGGCCAGGGCGTTGTTCAGGGCCGCGCCGTCGAACCGGTCCAGGGCGGTCGCCTCGCCGGGCGAGCCGTCTGCCCGCCACAAGGTCCAGCTTTCGCCGTCCTGCCCGACCACGGCTTCGAGCTGTCCATTGGGCTTTCGGGTCAACAGGTAGCGCAGGCCGCTGCCGTCCGAGACCATGACTGCGGCCATGTTCGGATGCCTGCCCATGATGTCAGAAAAGGTATGTCGCAGTTCGGCCGGATCAAGACTGTCAAGACGGGTCAGGGCCATGTCGCCGCCCGAGGAGGTCACGGCGTTGACCAGCACGGTCACCGCCCCGGCCAGACCACGCGCCGAGCTTTCCACGGCCACGGCCGCCGCGTCGTGGCGCACCTCGCGCACTCCCCAGAAGACCAGCGCCCCCAGGGCAGCCCAGGCCAGAAACACCCCGGCCTGGAGGATTCGATAGAGATTCTTGCCTCGAATGATGCTGCGGGCCGGTCTTTGCTCGAACATGAAACTCCCGGTGTTGTCAGTCGGCATGACCGAGCAGGACGCGGTCCACGACCAGCTCGGTCAGATCGTCCATTTCAGAACCGTGATCGTGCCCGGCCAGATGCAGAATCCCGTGGGCCAGCAGCCGGGCCAGATGAGCCAGCTCCGGCTGCCCGTACAGGTGCACCTCGCGAGCCAGGGCGTCCACGGACAGGGCCAGTTCGCCGAGATATTCCGTGTCATCGACGGACCCCTCGTCGGCACCGGAGTCGGAACCGGGGCCGGAATCGGGGCCGATTCGCTCCGCTGCCGGGAAACTCAGGACATTGGTCGGGCCGGGGCAGCCCATGAACTTGGCATTGAGCCGGGCCATCTCGCGGTCGTCCACCAAGGTGATCTCAAGGGACGCACCCTCAAGGCCCAGGGCCTCCAGAATGCTCGCTATCACCCCGGCAAGCTCCCTCCGCGACAGGGGAAAGGCCGGGTCGAGCCGGGTTTCACGCACGATCCTGATAGGGCCGCCCATCATTCTGTCCTGTTGGTGTCGTGCTGCTCGTAGGCGCGGACGATGCGCCCCACCAGCGGATGGCGGATGACGTCGTGCTCGTCGAAGGAGATGAACTTCACGCCCTTGACCTGATCAAGGATGGCCCGGGCGTTGAGCAGGCCGGACCGGGCGTGGATGGGCAGATCAATCTGGGTGACATCGCCGGTGACCACGGCCCGCGAGCCAAAACCGAGGCGGGTCAGGAACATCTTCATCTGCTCGGGCGTGGTGTTCTGGGCTTCGTCGAGAATGATGAAGGCGTCGTTGAGGGTGCGGCCGCGCATGAAGGCCAGCGGGGCCAGTTCGATGACGCCGGTCTCCTGGTATTCCTGCACCCTGGGAAAGTCGAGCATGTCATGCAGGGCGTCGTAGAGGGGGCGCAGGTAGGGGTTGATCTTCTCGGCCAGATCACCGGGCAGGAAGCCGAGCTTTTCCCCGGCCTCCACCGCCGGGCGGGTGAGCACGATGCGCTTGACCTCGCGGCGCAGCAGCGCGCCCACGGCCATGGCCACGGCCAGATAGGTCTTGCCCGTGCCTGCCGGGCCGATGCCAAAGGTCAGATCGTGCTGGCGGATGGCATCGAGATATTCCCGCTGATTGAGGGACTTGGGCGAGACCGTGCGCTTGCCCGAGGTGGCGTAGACATCGCCCTTGAAGACCTCGCCCACATCCGCAGAGGGCTGACGCATGAGGATACGGCAGGCATAGTCCACGTCCTGGGGATACAGGCTCTTGCCCGCCTTGAGCATGGCATAGAGCTGGCTCAGCACCTGGGCGGCCAGCCCCTCGGCCGTCTCCTCGCCCTCGGGCGCGATGATGGTCACGGCGTTGCCCCGGCTCTCCAGGCGCACGCCGATGCGCTCGCCCATGAGGCGCAAATGCTGATTGTGGGGGCCGAAGAGCTGTCCGGCCAGCCTGCTATCGTCAAATTCGAGTTTCATCGCGGGCTGTCGCCCTCCCTTGGGGTTGACGGAGGCGGCACGGGCCGCCGGGGACGCCCGCACCGTAGCGGCCATCCGGCGCGAGATCAATGGCCGATCACGTCTTGCGGCGCAGAAACATCCAGCGACAGGCCCGGCGCTCCAGGAGGTTGGCCACCTCGTACAGGGCCGCGCCCATGAGGCTCATACCGATAATGCCGGTGAACATGTCAAGATAGTTCATGGCCCCCCAAGCGTCCATGATCATATACCCCAGCCCCCGCGTGGTGGCAAAGGATTCGACAAAGAAGAGCACGGCCACGGACACGCCGGTGCCCAGGCGCAGGGCCGTGAACCCGTGGGGCAGCGCGGCCGGGATGAGCACCTCGCGCAGCACGTTCCAGCGCGACCCGCCGAGAGAGCGCACGGAATCGAAGTATTTCGGATGGATGGAGCGCACCCCGTCGCGGGTGGTGACCAGGATCTGGTAGGCGAGGATGAGCGCGATCATGGCGATCTTGGACGCGTCGCCCAGGCCGAACAGGAGCAGGAACACAGGCAGAAGCACAATCTTGGGCACCGGATAGGTAAGGAAGATGAACGGAGCCAGCAGGGCGTCCGCCCGCCTGACGCTGCCCATGAACAATCCCAGCGGAAAGGCGATGCCCCAGGCCAGGGCCATGGCGGTGACCACCCGATAGCAGCTGACGCTGAAATGCTCCCAGAAGACGCGCGTGGTCAGGGCCGTGGCGAACGCGGCCAGGGCATCCTCGGGATGGGGCAGGATGACGCCGCCCAGCGCCATGGCCGCCAGCTTCCAGAGCAGCCCCAGCGCCAGCATGACCAGCCCGTAGCGCAGAAGAGGGGATTCGAGGCTCACCATACGGCCTCCACCGTGCGCCGAAGCTCCCGAAGCAGCCGGAAGCACGCCTCGGTATCGCGGATGGACGCATCGCCAAACCCGGGGTTGTCAAACACGGCCACCGGCCGGGCCGGACGGCTTGACATGACCATGATCCGCCGCCCGAGCACCACGGCCTCCTCAAGGGAATGGGTGACCAGCACATAGGGCACCCTGCGCCGCGTCCAGACATTGAGCAGAATGCGCTGGAGCCGCTCGCGGGTCAGGGCGTCGAGGGACGAAAAAGGCTCGTCGAGCAGCATCAGCCGGGGCCGCGAGACAAAGGCCCGGGCAATGGCCACACGCTGCTGCTCGCCACCGCTCAAGGTGGCGGGAAACTCCTGCCCGCGCCCGTCCATGCCCAGCTCGGCCAGCTGCGCCTTGGCCAGTTCTAGCCGTTTGGCGCGCGGCACGCCCTGCACCTTGAGACCAAGCGCCACGTTATCCGCCACGGTGCGCCAGGGCAGCAGGCCGTAATCCTGCAGGATAATGGAAATGTCCGGCGTCGGCCCGGTGATGGGCGAGCCGTCGAGGAAGACCGCGCCGCTGTCCGGCAGGGACAGGCCGCTGAGGATGTAGAGCAGCGAGGTCTTGCCGCAACCCGAGGGGCCGACCACGGCCAGGGTCTCGCCGTCCCCGAGGTCGAAGGACACATCGTCGAGGACGCGGGCCTCACCAAATGATTTTCCGAGGTTGTCGACTCTGAGCATGATTGGGCCGAATCGCCGCCACGTCAGGGCATGATCGGGGAGAGGACGATCTCCTTGGGGATGCGCTCGCGCAAGAGTCCCTTGGCGATCATCCAGTCCTGCACCTCGTCCAGCTCGCTGTCCGCAGGCAGCGCGGGCAGCGGGTACTTGTAGACCGGGAACTCGTCCACCAGAGGCTGCGGAATCCGGCACGTCTCGGCCATGAGGGCGCGATAGCGCTCGGGATCGGCGGCCAGCCGCTCCACCGCTTCCTTGTAGGCGGTGACGAAGCGGACGTAAGAATCCGCGCCGTCGGAGAAATATTTGCGATGCAGGCAGAGCACGGTCAGGGGCACGTCCAGGTTGTCCGCCGTGGCCAGCACTCCGCCGCCCTTGAGCCGGGCCAGGGAGAGGAGCGGTTCGGGCAGGATGGCCGCGTCGATCTGGCTGGCCATGAGCATCTGGAGCCGGATGGGAATCTTCTTGACCTCCATGCGTGAAAAATAGCCCGTGCCAACGCCCAGGCGCTCCTCCATCCTGTCGGCAAGGAATTCCATGATGGTGGACCTGGAGATGCCCAGGTTGGCCCCCTTCAGTTCCGCCAGCGTCTTGCCGCGCGCACCGGGCGACAGAGCGATGCCGAACATGGGGTAGCCCGGCGAAGTACGCCAGGAGGTCAGGGCGATGTACATGGGCACGTCCTGATTGATGAGCATGTACGTGGCGATGAGGTCCCCGAAATAGCCGTCGAGCTGTCCGGTCTGCATGGCCGTGTCGCGCTCCAGGGCCGAGGCAAAGGGAACCAGTTCCACATTGAGTCCCTGCCCGGCGAAAAGGCCATCGCGAACCGCCACCTGGAGCGGCAGAGTGTCGAGCACGGGCAGGATGCCGAAGCGGATGGTGACCTCCTGGGCCCGGGCGGGGGCCGCCAGTGAGGTACAGGCAAGGACAAGGACAAGGGACATGACGGACAGGGTTTTTCTCATGCCAAAACTCCATGATTCAGGGTGGCGGCCTTGTAACACGCCCGGCCCGGAAAGAAAAGGCGTCGTCCCAGGCAGCATACCCGACTGACAAACCGGGCCACGTTCGGCAAGCCCTACCGCCCGGCCGCGCCGTCGGCGCACTGCTCGGCCCCGCATCCGCAATCCCGGCGCAGCAGGCTGCGCACCACAAGAAGAAGCAGGGCCACGGCCGAAGTCACGCCGAGCCACTCGGGCAGGGTCTCGTCCACCTGCATGACCACAGCCCGGATGTCGAGGCCAAGCGCGACATAAAGTCTGTCCACCAGCCAGGCCAAGGCCAGGGAGCAGCCGACGATGGACGCCACATAGAGGCTCGCCGCCCGTCTGCCCATGGTCTTGAGCATAACCGTGATGGTGGCCCCATTGGTGGCCGGACCGGCCAGCAGGAAGACCAGGGCCGCGCCCGGTGAGAGCCCCTTGAGCAGCAGGGAGGCCGCGATGGGCGTGGAGGCCGTAGCGCAAACATACAGCGGCAGGGCCACCACGAGCACGATCAGATAGGACAGGAAGCCGGTGCCCACGTACTCCGACAACACGTCGTCAGGAATGACGACGGCGATGGTCCCGGCCACGACAACGCCCACCATCAGCCACTTGCCTATATCGGCCAGCATCTCGCCAAAGGCATGGCGCATGCCCGATGCGAACCGGACGCGGATGCCGATGCGCCGGGGTTCGGCTCCGCTTCCATTGCACCCGCAGACAGAGGCCGGGGCATAGGGGATGTCCAGGGGACGTCCCATGGGTTCGATTCCGCCCCCTGGGGCGCTGGGCGCTGCGGCCTGCGTGACGGGATGCGCCGATTCCGCCGCCCGTTCCGCGCGATCGGGAAAGAGGTTGACCAGCACCCCGGCCGTCACGGCCGTGATCATAGCCGCCACGGGCCGCACCACGGTCATGATCGGGTCGATCAGGGCGTAGGTCACGGCCATGGAGTCCACCCCGGTCTCGGGCGTGGAGATCATGAAGGCCGTGGTCGCCCCCTTGCTCGCCCCCTGCCGCCTCAGCCCGAGGGCAGCGGGCAGCACCCCGCACGAGCACAGCGGCAGCGGCACGCCGATGACCGCCGCCTTGACCACCGAGCCAAAGGAACGCCCCCCCAGATGCCGGGCCATGAAGGCATCAGGCACAAAGGACTTAAGCAGCCCAGCCACGAAAAACCCCAGCAGCACATAGGGCGCGGACTCCTCAAGGACGTGCCACGACGCAAAAACTATCTCGACAAGCATATCCATATCGGCTTCACTCCTCAGGTGAGAACACAGTCATGATTGAATACATATTCATAAGACAAGTCAAAAAAAAGGGGGCTGTACCAGATAACTAGCCCATATGTTTCTTAACCCACTGTTTCAGTTGCTTAAACTGTCTTTGTGGATTGGTGTTGTTAAAACGCCACTCACACTCCTTCAAGAATAGAGGAAAGTTCTTGGTCGGAATGCCGTTG
>JBDRSO010000002.1:0-13448 GCA_043824835.1 Pseudomonadota bacterium
AAGCCGTTGGGCAGGCAGAACTTCTGGATGAAGCCGGTCTTGGCCAGTTCCATGAAGTGCTCACCGGTGCGGCCCAGCCGGTAGCACGCCGTACACCAGGACGGCACGTAGCCGTGGTCTCCGACAATGGACCGGATGACCTCGTCCAGGCTGCGGCTGTCGCCGATGCAGAACTGCTGTACATCGGGCCGGTCGTATTCCGGATCGCTGTATGCGCCGGGGTAGGTGCGCGAGCCGCCCGAAAGCTGGGAGACGCCGACTTCCAGCAGTTCCTTGCGCATGGCCGCGGTTTCGCGGGTGGTCAGGATCAGCCCGGTGTAGGGCACGGCCAACCTGAGCACGGCGACGATCTTCTTGAACTCGTGATCCGTGGTCGGATAGGGCGGGTTGAAGGCGATGTCCGAGTTCAGGGCGGGCTCCAGCCTGGGGAAGGAGATGGTGTGCGGCCCGACACCCCAGTCGAGTTCCAGCCTGCGGGCGTGGTGGAGCAGGCCGAGCACCTCGAAGATCGGATCGTAGAGGCCGAAGAGCGCGCCCATGCCCACGTCGTCGATGCCTGCCTCCTGGGCGCGGTGCATGGCGTGCAGCCGCCACAGGAAGTCGGTCTTGGGTCCGGCCACGTGCAGCTTTTCATACGTCGGGCGGTGGTAGGTCTCCTGAAAACATTGGTAGGTGCCGATGCCAACTTCGTGGAGCTTGCGGAACCCGTCCACGTTCAGCGGCGCACAGTTGATGTTGACCCGGCGGATCTCGCCGCTTTTGGCCGAGGTGACGGCATACACGTCCCTGACGGTCTGGGCGATCCAGTCCGGGCCCAGGCGGGGATGCTCGCCGTAGACCAGGAGCAGCCGCTTGTGGCCCAAGTCCTCAAGAACCGTCACCTCCCTTCGGATCTCTTCGGACGTAAGGGTCCGCCGGTCCAGGTCGCTGTTTTTGGCGTTGAAACCGCAGTATCTGCACTGGTTGCCGCATTCGTTGGTGATGTAGAGCGGGGCAAAGACCACCAGCCGGTTGCCGTAGATGCCCTTCTTGATGGTTCTGGCCGTTTCGAAGATGGCTTCGTCCAGATCCCTGTCCCGGTTGCCGAGCAGCGCGGCGGCCTCGTCCGGGTCGAGTCCCTGCCGCTCCCCGGCCTTGGCCAGAATTTCACGAATCAGCCCCGGTGCCGGGTTATTCGCCTTTTCCATCTCGGTACGGATGACTTTCTCGTCGATGAAGTTTTCAAGCCCCTCACTCAGTGAACTGTCCTTTTTCATGATGCAGCCTCCTTGTTTAGACCAGAAGAGATTTGACCTGGACCCCGTCAAGCATGCCGAGCTTGCCGGTCAGGGCGCCCACCTCGTCGGTGGTCGCCTCGATGATCAAATCAATGATGTTCATGCCCCTGTCCCGAAAGGGCAGCCCCATGCGGCCGACGATCATCTCCCCGTGATCGCTCAGAATTGTATTGACCTTGGCGGCCGCCATGTTCCTGTCCTTGATGATGATGCCGATGATGCCGATTCGTTTCTGCATGCGCAAAACCCCACTGTTCGTGTTTTCCTGCCGGAAAGGCGAGAGCCCGGTTTAGCACTCCCGGGCTCTCTGCATGCTGGGAAGGGGTGGGAGCTTCTGGACGATATCCTGCCAACGGTGAGGGCAGGGCCAGATGGCTCCACCCTGGGGTTCAGGCTAACCCTTCCCGCAGGCAGATGGTCTCCGGTCGGAGGTGTTCTGGGCAAAAGCACTACACAGAAAAATAGTACGAATCAAGAAAAAGTTACACTAGATGAATAAGTTTTTAAAAATAGTAATACGAATCTGTTTGCAATCCGGTAATGAAGACCGCACTTGTCCGATGGCCAGTATGGCTGCAAACAGCTGGTTAATTGGGAGAAAAGATGGAATGTCGCCCTTGGATCAGAAGCATCCTCGCCGCAGGTGACATTTGTGAGGCGTTAGAAGTTCAGCTTGAAGCCCTTGCTCTTGAGGGCAGCCGCCTTGGCGCTGCGATCAATGTAGTGGGTGTGCAGCAGATGGTGGGACATATGGCCGCAAGGACCGTCATGCAGGAAGCCGTCCTTGTGGTCGTAGAGCTTTTTGATCATGGGGTTGTCCTGAGACTTCCGCAGTTTGTAGATCTTGGGGTTGGCGTCAGTGGCATACACGGATTTCTGGCGCAGGCCCACGAAATCCATGACATCGGCCGCAGCCTCCTTGGCCAGGTTCAGTCCAAGCACGGCGTAGCCGGTCATGATGCCGCACGTCTTGATGAAGGCACGTCTGTTCATCTTCATGTCTCATTCCTCCTTACGCGCCAACGGTGCGTGCCCGGAAGCGATTGTTGATGCGGGCGACGGTACTCCTGAACAGAGATGCCCTTACCTCGGGATCGACGGGCTGCCCTCCCCCGTTCACGCAACCGCCGGGGCAGGTCATGATCTCAATGAAGTGATAGGGGGACTTGCCCGCCCGGACCTCGTCACACAGCTTGGCTGCGTTCTTGAGCCCGCTGGCCACGGCCACCTTGACCGTGCCGAAGCCGGGAACCGCAACATCCGCAGTTTTGATACCCTCGTGGGTGCGCACCACCAGGATGTTCGGATCGGCCAGCTTTTTGCCGGAGAGAACCTCGTAGGCAAGCCGAAGAGCTGCCTCCATGACGCCGCCGCTGTTGCCGAAGATGGTGGCCGCGCCCGTGGAGTCGCCCAGGATCGGATCGGGCTGCTGCGAGGGCAGGCTGGTGAAGTTGATGCCTGCGGTCTTGATCATGTAGGCCAGCTCGCGGGTATTGATGGTGGCGTCAATGTCGCGGAATCCGCTGTCTGCCAGTTCCGGGCGCAACCCTTCATACTTCTTGGCGACGCAGGGCATGATGGAGACCGTGTAGATATTCTTGGCCTCGGTGTGCGTCTCGTGTGCGCCGTAGGTCTTGGCCAAGGGGCCGAGCATCCCGATGGGCGATTTGCAGCTCGACAGGTTCGGCATGAGGTCCGGGTAGAAGGTCTCGGCGAATTTGACCCAACCAGGGCAGCAGGAGGTGAACTGCGGCAGGGGGCGGGCGTTCTTCTTGCCCTGCTCCTGTACGCGCTGGATCAGCTCGGTGCCTTCTTCCATGATGGTCACGTCAGCGGTGAACTCGTTGTCCCAGATGTAGTCGAAGCCGAGCTGACGCAGGGCCGCGTGCATCTGGCCGCCCACATAGGCGCCGGTGGGCGCGCCAAAGCATTCGCCCAGACCGTAGCGCACCGCAGGCGCGGGCATGGAGACCACAATGGTGTTGGGGTCCTTGAGCTTCTCGAAGATCTCGTCCACGTAGGACACGCCCTCGTAGATGGCCCCGTAGGGACAATGAGTCAGACATTGACCGCAGTTGATGCAGGCCCCCGGATCGACCACGGCGCGAATGCCGTCGTCGTTTATGGGCTGGATCGCACCGGTGGCGCAGACCGCCTCGCATTCGCCGCATGCCTGGCACTTGGTGGCGTCGACCTGGACAAAGAAAATGCTGTCCGGGTCAACCCCTTTGGGTGCGTTGGTCTGGTACATGACGCCTTCAATCAGTCTCATGGTGCCCTCCTTGTTGGGGTGGATTGAAGACAAGTCCGCCGGCACCACTGCCGGTGTGGACTTTGGTGTGCATCCTGACATCGGATACCCTCCTTCGCCGTCACTGCCCAACGGGGCAGCGTTAGCACGAAATTGAAAACAATAACACGATACGGCTATTATTGTAGAAATGGTAGTCGTGTCAAGCCGTGATGATGATCGGCAGGGTGAAATCAAGCGATGGCTTTGATCGCATGGACGAGAGGGGTTCTGACCCGGCATCCAGTTTGTTGATCAAGGGCAGTACACCATCTGGGCAACTTCGGTCAAAGAATCGCCCCGTTGCCTATTTGAGTAGCAATCGTGAATGGTTGTGCCGCCAGAGTGCCGTCTGGGTGAGTGTAAAACCGCTCTGGCCATTTTGGGACCCCCCCCTTGCTGAAGCCGGGTCAAAATGCTAGGTCATCCCCCATGCACAAAGGACACGCCGAAACAAAATAGACAAATAAAATCAAAGCATTGCCGCTCTGCCGAAAAGCGAGACGTTCCGAGTCTTCTCTTCGGAATGGTTGTGGACTTGGGCTCTAGCATGTTACAGACACGCGAAGGATTCTGGAGGCTAGCGCTATACTCATGTTGACGCGACTTGGTTTTCTTGCTATAAGTACTTCAAATACAAAGACTATTCTTTCTGGGCGTGTGTGAAAAAATGTGTTGATTTTGTTCCAAAATCACCAGAAATCGTCTGCAATCGCCGAGAATCACCAGAAGTAAGTCCCCGCTATGCTAGGAAAACACGGCGGGGACTAGTTCCTCGAATACGCGGTGGGTCTTTTTGGGAAAAAGTTTTCCCCCCGGACCCCCCTTTCAAAACTTTGTGGGTCTACGCCGCCTGGAAAGGCTTACGGGCAAGAAAGGGATTGATGGCGGCGTAGGGGGCTGCGCGGTCACACAAGGCGCGCCTCTCTTTGAGAAGTTTAATAAGCAGTTTGTCTTTCCGCTCATCCACGCCATCTCCGCCGCCCTCAACACGCTGGTTTTCCATGGCTCTTCCAGCGGCGGAGCGCCAAAAAGTTCTGGAAGGGGGAGTCCAGAGGGGGAAACCTCTTGAAAGAGGTTTCCCCCTCTGGCCGCCGGAGGCATTCCTTATCCCCCCGGCTGCGTCTTGACATGGGGGCGCTCTCGGCGTAGCCACGGGAATATCGGAGAACCAGACAGGAGGCTCGACATGACGACACGGCGAAACATGGTGATGATGGGCACGCTGATGGCCTTGGCGCTCTGCCTTGTGGGGCCGCGCTTGGCATCTGCCGGGGACACCATCGTGTCCGAGGTCCGGGGCGGTGTCTACGCCCACGACATAAGCTTCTGGAGCTTCCACCGCGAGAACGGCGTGGACATCAACGGCGAGGTTCTCTTTGTCTCGCCCTCATTTCTCGAAGCCGTCTGGTCTCCGCGCCCGCACCTGGGGGCCACGATCAACACCAACGGCAACACCTCTTTCCTCTACTCCGGCCTGACCTGGGAATACGACCTGCCCGCCGACTTCTTCGTGGACGGCAACCTCGGACTGGCCGCACACAACGGCAAACTCAGCACCGACGATCACGACCGCAAATCCCTCGGCTCACCCGTGCTCTTCCGCCTCGGCGCGGCCCTGGGCTACAACATCACCGAAAAAGTCAATATATCCCTTCAATTCGAGCACATGTCCAACGCCTACATCGCCAATCCCAACGAAGGCATGGACAACGTCGGCCTTCGCCTCGGCTACCGCTTTTGACGAGCGGGTGAGGACAGGGATGGGTGTGGCTCAGACACCCGCGTGAAGCGCAACCACCCGATCCCGGCTTTACGGCGCGGTCGGGAGGTGGAAGGTGTCGAGCATCAGGGTCTGATCGGCCGGGTCGGTGCCGATCCAGTAGACGAGGTCTGCCTCGTGCCAGATGAGGTGCGCCTGTCCCATGCCGGTGAAGCGATAGACCGGGCCGTTGCGGTGGTCGATGCGCACGGGATCGCGAAAGGGTGATTTGGGATTCTCGTACATCATGTGGACCATCTGCCCTGTCTGCCGCCGGGCTTCTTCCGGCGAGGAAACGCGTGACACCCAGATTTCGGTCGGCCGTTCGGCGGGCTGGCCCGTGGCGTCGGTGCGGGCGTAGCGGGCCACGATGCTTTCCTCGGCGGGCAGGGGTTTGCCGTGCAATTCGTCCACCTCGGCCTGGGCCTTGGGGCCGGTGAGCAGTTCGACGCGCGCCAGTTCGCCCACGGTTTCGGGCATGGCTGGCAGCCCGCCGCCCGCATGGGCGTTGACAGGGAGCAGCAACACGGCCAGCAGCATCAGGATCATCCGTTTCATCTATCTTCCCCTTGGGGTTTCGGGTTGCGTGTCGGGCACGGTGTCCAGTTCCTGGCCTGATTCGTCGGCCAGGGGGAGTTTCGTCGCTTCGTCCGCCTCGGGTTTGGTGGCGCGGCCCTGGCCGGGCTGGCCCAGCCTGCCCACATCGGCCTTGAAGGAGTGGCCGCCACGCTGCACGGTGAAGACCAGCGGCTGGTCTGCCTTGTGGACCTTGAATCCGGCGGCATGCAGGTCCAGGAGCCGGTCAAGGGGCACCCCCGCCGCCTCGATGAGCAGATCGCCGGGCCGCAGCCCTGCGGCCTCGGCCCGCGAGTCGCGGCCCACGCGCTCCACCAGCAGCCCGCCCCGGCCGGTGGCTGTCAGGGTCATGTCCATGCGCGATTCGTAGGTGTCGGGACAGAAGAAGAAGGCGTCGGCTGCGTCGGCCTCGAATTCGCCGCCACGCCAGGGCATGAGCAGCAGTATCCGCGCGCCGGGGTCGAAGTGGCGGATGCGATGGGCGATGCCCCAGCCGTGTTCCACGTGCCCGCCGCCAGCCACCACCAGCACAGGCCAGTCGTACTTGCGGCGCAGGGCCACGGCCGCTTCGGCCATGGCGGAATCCCATATGGACTGGACCAGCAGGAACCGCTCCCGCCGGGTGGCCTCGTCCACCTCCAGGTCGCGGGAGTCGCGCCCCTGATGCAGCTCGAAGATGGCGTCGAGCAGGGGCAGTTGGTCGTCGGACGGGGGCACGATCTGAGCCGGGAGCCAGGCGACCTCGTCCGGGGTCAGCCCGTCCAGGCCCTCGCGCGCGATCTTGCGGGTCACGGCTGTGGGCGCGTTGAGTCCGGCCACGGGCAGGCTGTGGCGGCGGAGGATCTCGAAATGACCGCGGAAGAGCGCAAAGGGGTATCCCCAGCGCTCGCCCCATTCCAGCTCGGTCTCCAGACCGTCCACCTCCACGATTCCGGCTGAGAAGTCGTCAAGCACGGGCTGCATGTCCGCTGCCACCATTTCGAGCCCCACTGCGGGCGGCGAGTCTGATTCGGCCAGGGCGGCCAGCACCCGCTGCTGCACCGAATGGTCGCAAACATTGGGATGGTTCTCGCCAAGCAGGATGTAGTCCTTGTCCCGGGCCAGACCGATCACTTCCTCAAAGGAAAGCCGGTCGCCATCGACAGACACGAACTCGCCCGACGCGGGCAGGAAGGTGACTTGCAGAGGCGGATGCGCGACCCTGGGCGAGCAGGCGGCCAGGGCAAGGGCAAGAAAAAGAAGCATGGTCGATTGCCCGGCCATGCGGGGGGTGGCGAAACCGGAAATTCGACTGGGCATGCGCTCCTCACCTGTTGAAGTCATGAAACCAGATGGCCATGTCCGGGTACAGGGCGCACTCCCAGCGCGCGCCGTTCCCGGTCCAGACCGCCAGCCGCCCCGGCCTCCGTCGATTCCAACACCCTTCATGATCGCTGCATACACCGGGCACGGGCCTTTGGGCAAACCCCCGCCGACAATTGCACAAACGGACGCGAAGAAGCCCGGCCCGCGCGGGAGGCGCGGACCGGGCGGAGGTGTCGTCGATGTGGCGAGGCCAGCAAATCGTTGATGATCTCTTGACCGCAGGGTGCTCAAAAATGGTGAGATGCGAGACGCAAGAATAGCTCAAGGCCGAAGCCCTTGATCTTGTCGCCGCAACGCAGCAGATCGCCGTTTTTCACCATCCAGCTAGTCCCAGGTGCGGTTGTCTTCGATGGGCCTGATCTGCGGGGGCAGTGTGCCCGGGGCCAGCACCTTGAGGATGGGCCGCAGCTTGATCTTCTCGCGGAAGAGGTGGAGCATCTCGTCCTCCTGGCTGAACTGGCCCGCCTCGATGGACAGGACCATTTCGTCGATGCCGCCGGGGTTGGTGACCTCGATCTGCCACCGCTTGACCTCCTCGAACCGGGCCATGACCTGCTCCACTTGGTGCGGGTAGACGAACATGCCCTTGATGCGGGCCGTGGTGTCCACGCGGCCCACGATGTTGCCCAGGCGCGGGCTGGTGCGGCCGCAGGCGCAGGGCGCACGGTCGAGATAGCCCAGGTCGCCGGTGGCCAGCCTGATGAGGGGGTAGGTCTTGTTGAAGGCCGTGACCACGATCTCGCCCACCTCGCCGTCCTTGAGGGGGATGCCGGTGTCGGGGTGGCAGATTTCGACGAAGGCGCGGTTGGAGAGGTGCAGCCCGTTCTTGTGGAAGCACTCGTAGCCGATGCAGCCCACATCCGCCGTGCCATACCCCTGGCGCATGATGCAGTCGAATTTCTTTTCCAGAGTGGAGCGCATCTTCTCAGAGAACTTCTCGCCCGTGACAAAGGCCACCTCAAGGAACAGATCCTTGCGCAGGGAGAGCCCCATTTCCTCTGCCTTCTGGGCCAAGTGCATCAGGTAGCTCGGGGTGCCCACATAGCCTGTCACCCGCAGCTTCTGCATGATTTCTATCTGCGAATTGGTGTTGCCGGGGCCGGCCGGAATGACCGCGCAGGAGAGGTTGCGCAGCGGCTCCTCAAACATCAGGCCCGCCGGGGCGAGGTGGTAGTTGAAGGTGATCTGGGTCAGGTCGCCGGAGCGGAAGCCCGCGGAGTAGAAGCCCTCGGTCCAGCCCCAGTAGTCCTCGCTGCGGTCCTCGGGGTCGAAGATGGGGCCGGGCGAGAGAAACACGCGCTGCAACTCGCCAAGGTCCTTGGTCAGCAGTCCGCCCAGGCGCGGGCCCATGGATTGAAGAAAGATCAGCTCCTTCTTCTTGATGATGGGAATATGCTTGATATCGGCCAGGGTACGAAATTTATCGACATTGAACTGGGCGCGATCAAAGCGTTTTTTCACGTCCTCTGAATACCGATAGGCGTAGCTCAGCAGTTCCTTGAGCTGAAGCTGGCAATACTGCCTGCGCTCGGACTCGTCGAGAACCTCGCGGCGGGAGTAGATCCCTTCGGTGCGGTCTTTCCTGGTCATATGTCTGCTCCTGTATGGATAGTGTGTCATTTTGGACGGGAGCGGGACTATACCACGCAAGAACAATTTTGCAAGAACTAAATGAAATACACCGCTATATCAGGTTGTTGCAGCAACAAATCCGGATGTCGGCCCGGCGCGTTTTCCCCTTGACACCCGAAATGCAAATGGATAGACATACCTTCCTTGGCGCGGGTCGTTAACTCAGTTGGTAGAGTATCTGCCTTTTAAGCAGAGAGTCACTGGTTCGAGCCCAGTACGACCCACCAAACATGCGTCCCCATCGTCTAGTGGCCTAGGACTCCGGCCTCTCACGCCGGCAACAGGGGTTCAAACCCCCTTGGGGACGCCAAGTAAATACAACGGGTTACAGTGAAAGCTGTAACCCGTTTTTTGTTTACGTGGCTCGTCCGCGTGGCTCGAGTGCCACGTCAGCATCACCGGACCAGTTTCAGGGCGGGCGGTTCCCTGTCACCGTCATCCCGCCAGGCCGCATCCAGGGCATCCACCGCGCCGGTGCTTTTCTTGACCTTGTGGATGTACCGCTGGGTCGTCGCAATGGACTTGTGACGAAGCAACTGCTGCACTTCCACGATGGTCGCCCCGTTATGGATGGCGATGCTGGCGGACAGGTGGCGGATTCCGTGATAACCGAAGTTCTTCACACCGACTTCGGCGCACAACCGCCGAAGCCAACGGTTGTTGATATCCAAAAGCCCTTCGAATCGGCTTCCGAACACCAGTTCCTCGTCCCTGGACATCAGCTTCCATTCCGCCAAGTGCGCCCTGAGCATGCCGGAAATGGGCAGTTCGTCGAACTCAGCATTCCCGCTTCTGCGCTTGTTGGTCCAGAAACCGATCATGCCCGTGGCCAGATTGACTTCCGACCACTTGAGCTTCCACAGTTCGCCCCGACGGGCAGCCGTGTGGAACGCCAACAGAAGCAGTTGCCGTTGCAAGGGGGTCGCCACATCCACGGCCTTGCGGAAGTCCTCCAGGGACGGAACCCACCTCGGGTGGCGCTGCTCGGGGAACTTGTCCACGGATCGGAACGGATTCGTCTTATCCATGCCCAGATACCGCGCACCCCACTTCCAGGCGGCGGCAAGGTTTTTCCTGTCCCGATTGGCGGTGTTCCCCGTGGTCTGCTTCTTGAGTCGGCTCAGATGGTTCAAGGCCACCACGGGACTGATTTCATGAACCAGCTGTGCCGGTCTTGCCGTCATTTCGAACAAGCGCCGAAAGGCAAGGCGTTTGTCCGAACAACTTCCCTTGGACCATGTGGCCGTGGCGTAATCCATGTAGGCATTCGCCCAATCCCCGGCCAACACTTCCAGGCCCACGCGATGCATGTCCTTTCGTTTTTCCGCATCGGCGAGCTCCAAGGCCTCTCGGGTCTTGTTTTCCCATTTTTCCGCGTCTTTCATTTTGTCAAAGAGCTGGGTGCGCCGGATTTGCCGCGTTCCGTCGGTGGGTGTATAGCGCACGGACCCACGCCACCGCTTTCCTTCCTTGTAAGGCATTGTCTTTTCTCCTTATGGGGAAGGCCGCTTACCGGGATTCACGCTGCCACAGCTTGTGTTTGTCGGTCAAATTCTTCCGCTGCCGTTTTCTGGCCACAGGAACATCGGCTGGCTGATCCGACGTCCCCACGGTGTTCCGTACCAGGTAGGCGTCCACGTGTTCCCGGTGAAACCGGATTCCACGCTTTCCGACAACGAAGGCCTTCAAGCGGACCTTCATGTCGCGACGCCTTACAAGGCTTTCGCAACATCCCAAAAGCTGGGCAACTTGTTTAACCGTCAACACATCTTCCACGTTCACGACCTTCAACTGGTTCCGTCGAGCAGGACATCCTGATGCTCAACACACCAGTTCAACACTCCCGGCATGTGCAAAGTCAAACCGCTGGAGGGGGAAAAGAATAAAATAATGGCCCTGCCTGAAATTGCGGACTTTTTCTAAAGGGAGCTGCCCAGATAGGCGTTCGATATGTCGCGGCGACCAGGAGAAGGGTCCGGCCACACTCTACTACTCAGGTTGCCGAGCTAGGTCCGCCGCCTTTCCTTTGTGAGGCGATCCCAGCTTTATTGTGCTTCGAACAGGTCATATCAAAGCTCACTGCGGAGTGAACCTTTCTCCTGGCAAATCGAAACACGCTCCCAAGCGACACTCCTTCCATATGATAGTCCTTCCCGTCCGTCGGCCTCAAGCCGATGGATGGGAAGGACGGTTCCCTTGAGACAAATCGCTCCGGCGATTTGTCTCAAGGGAACCTCACCCCCTAAAGTAAACCCCGCCTGAAATGGCGGGGCTTCATCTAACGAGAACTACCCAGATAGGCGTTCGATACGTCCCGGCGACCGGGGGAATGCCCTGCCGCTTCCTCAATGGCGTCTCGCGCTTCGTTGTCGAGCCGGGGCCATTCGTCCCCGACCGTTGCCTGGGCTGCCTCCTGGAACGCCTGCACGCTTTCGTGCTGGTTGGGCGGCTCAAAGCCCGTGTGGCCCACATACATTTGATGAAACCTTTCGTGCCGAAGGCCGTGCAGGGTTCCTCCGGCATCTTTGCCCGCCAGGCCGTGTTTCCTGGCCGCATAGTCCAGCCGGTGCAGCCATTCGTCGCCCATGCCCTCGGGCATGAGGTTGTGGATGCCCTTCCGGTCGGAAGGCGACACGTATTCCCCTGCACGCTCTAGAGCTGCTTCTTGTTGCGGGGACAAGTTGTGCAAGGTCCTGGGCCTGCCACCCTTGGTCCCGTACTGAACGAGAAGGCTATGGTTTTCCCGGTCCCAATCGTTGGGCAGGTCCAGCTTGGCTGATTCTTCCCGACGCAGCCCGAGCTCATACATCAGCTCGATCTGAGCCGCCGCCCGGCCGGCATGCCGGAACGACGCGTCGTTCCGCATGCTGGCCAGGGATTCTTTAACCATATCCGGGATGACCGCGCGGGACGCCTGATTGGCGATGGAGCCGCGCCGCACCCCGAAGGTCGCGTTGCTATTGCTGATATTGTCGTTCTCGTAGGCTCGGCAGACGTGGCGGGCAGCGGTGAAGACTTCGGCAATCCTGCCGTCGCCCACGCCGTCCGCACGCATGGTGTCCGCCACGCTCTGGAAGTGCCTGTTTGTCACCTTGGTCCACTTCTCGACCCCCATGTTCGCCTGGCGCAAAACATCGACGAAATGGCGGGCCGTCTGGCGGATTCGGTGTTGTTTCGATTTTGGCCCGGACAAGGTTGCCCGGTTCGCCGCAAACTTGAGGCTGTCGGATTTTCCCATTTGAATTCTCCTTCGTTAAAGGTTCGGGGCAGCGCCCCGGGGACAAGCAGATCGGACTTTTCCCGTTATCCGAGAAAGACCTGCCTGTGGCGGTAAACCCGCCACGCATCACCAGCTAAGGGAAGAATTAATGCCCGTTTCCCATTGGAAGAAGATTCCGGAAAACCCAGTCAATAAGGGGTGCTGCCCCGCAAGCGCGTACGTCTTGCGGATTGGATGGCAGCCGTAGGGGAAGTGCGGCAATGACAAGCGTAGATACTTGCCATTCCACCATCGGCGGGTGCTGCGTTACAGCCTGCGTTTGGATTTTGAAAAGGCCGTTTGTTTGGAAAACGGCGCGCGGATCGTTGAAGCCCTAGGCTTCTTCATGCGTCATCAGTTCGGACTTCGTCACGAACTTATGACGCGCGGTACAAGCGTTTCACCTCCTTCTTGTTACTGAATTATCCGATGGATATGCCCCACGATATGACGTCGCTCAACCCTCGCGCAAGCTCTAGCGGGACGAATTCTTCACCTCCCGCCGTTTTTACCGCGAGCGTGACGCAAGCAGCCGCCAGGGCAAGGCCAAGCCCTGCGGGCGTCCGTCTTCGCCGGACGGCCTTGCCCCGGCGGCTTTGCTTGCGTCGTGACTACCGCAGGCGACGGCGAGAGGGATGGCGGTTTCGACTCCGGCTCAAGGGATATCCCCGGTCCTTACTCTCGCATCCACCCCGCAACAAGCAACAAACCCCTTGCCACTGAGTATTAACTTGTTTATTAATTTTATTAACCATGTAGTTACTTAATACTGTTAACAAGGTAGTTGATTAACTATGACCAAAGATCACGTCGTTGACCTCACCCCTGTGAAGACCCCGGAACAATTGCTGAAGGAAGAAGTCGGGCTTTATCTGAAGATTGTCCGGGAGACTCAGGGTAAGCCTTTGCGGTGGGTGGCCCAGAAGCTGGGGGTCTCCAACTCGTTCATATCCCAGATCGAAAAGGGGGCACGCTCCGATTCCACTGGATCGGGTGCTGGACTTCTCCCTTGCCTACGACCTCCCTATACCGGAGTTTACCCGTATCGTTCTCGTCAACATGCACAACGACACGTAGAGGGCGCTGATGAGCATACTGGAGAATGACCCGGAAATGACCAAAACCGCCAACCTTTGTCACACAACTGCAAAACCGGAAAAGCGAGCCAAGCGGCGCAAAGCTCTTAATCCGGGACTGAGTTCAAAGTCTCTTAATCGAATGCGACAATTCATCTTGGAGAACCAGAAGCCAACATATGGGAAACCAATGGCAGGTGACTCGTGATCG
>JBDRSO010000003.1:0-8863 GCA_043824835.1 Pseudomonadota bacterium
AAGTTTTTTCCAAACGTCGTCTGAAATGTCGTGGCGTCTGTGTGCTGGGATCGTCAAGGCAGCCTCCTTTTGAGTCGGTGCGTTGACTGAGTATGGCACAAAGAAATTGTTTAGACAATCTCGTGACTACACTATCTAGGCGCGGGAAAAGACCCAAGCCCGACGCGTAGATGACCTACGCGAGGGTTTGGGCCTTTTTCCGCAACGACGCAATCGGGCCTTTCTCGCTTCTCAGGCCTTTATCGCTTCCCTATCTTCTCCATGGGGATGGCGAACATGAGGAGCGCGGGTATGACGAAGATGGTGAAGACCGTGGACAACGCCAGGCCGCCGAGGACCACCGCGCCGAGGCCGCGGTACAGCTCCGAGCCGGGGCCGGGGGCCACGGCAAGGGGCAGCATGCCAAAGAGCGAGGTGGTGGCCGACATGTAGATGGGCCTCAGTCGGGTGCGCGTGGCGTCCAGCACCGCCTCCTTGTAGTCCATGCCGTGTTCGCGGACGTTGCCCAGCGACTGGTGGACGATGAGGATGGCGTTGTTGACCACCACGCCGATGAGGATGACGAAGCCGAGCATGGTCAGGATGTCCAGCGGCTGGGCCGCGATGAACAGGTTTTCGAGCTTGAGGCCCAGGAACCCGCCCGCGCCGGCCAGGGGGACCGTGAACAGGATGATCAAGGGATACACGAAGTTGCCGAACAGGGCCGACATGAGCAGATAGGTGATGACCACGGCCAGCATGAAGTTCCATTGCAGGGCGTCGCGGGTCACGGTCAGTTTGTCTGCTGCACCGGCAAGGCGCACGCTCAGGCCGTCGAGCAGCCCCATCTCGCGCACCTTGGGGATCATGGAGTTTTCGATGATTTCCATGGCCTGCTGCAGGGGCATGTCGGCTGGCGGCGTCACCTGAAGGCTGACGGTACGCTCGCGCTCCAGGTGGCGGATCTGGTTCATGGAGTAGGCGCGCTCGATGTTGGCCAGCGAATCGACGGGCACTGCCCAGCCGTTGGGCGTGGACACCAGGGCGTTGATCAGGTCTTCGGGCGTGGCGATGTCCGTGACCGAGCCCTTGAGCACGAGGTCCACCTTCTTTTTGCCGTCCTCCTTGAAATCACCGATCTTACGGCCGTCGAGGATGACGTCCACGGCCACGCCGAGATCCTCGGTGGTCATGCCCGCCGCCCGGACGCGGTCGCGCTTGGGTATGAGCCGCACCTCGGGATAGAGCAGCTCCAGCGACGGCACGGGCCGCACCTGGGAGCCAGGAATCTCCTGCATGGCCATGCCGAACATGGTTCCGGCGGCAGCCACCAGCCGCTCCAGGCTCGGACCGGAGAAGTCCACGTCGATGACGCGGCCCTTGCCCAGGCCCTGTTCGAAGATGGACGCCTGGAGCGACACGCCGTACATACCCGGTATGGAGTTGATGATGCGCGAGAACAGCGGCGTCAGCTCGCCGCCGCGCTCCTCGTCCGTGGAAACCGCGCCGAACAGGTTGATGGTGGGCGCGGAGACAAAGAACATGTCCTCGATGCCCGGCATGCCGTCCTTGTCCTGCATGAAGTGCGGCTCGCTCTGCTCCCAGACGTATTCGCCAAAGCCCAGCCGCTCCTCATAGGAGAGCCCGGGCGGCGGAATGAGGATGGAGATGACGAGGTTGCGGTTGCCCTGGGGCAGATACTCCATCTTGGGGAAGAACGCCCAGGCGATGAAGAGCGAGGCCGAGGTCAGGGCGGCCACGGTGATTATGCGGTTGCGCGGGCGGTCGATGGCCCTGTCGAGCAGACCGATGATCATGTCCGAGATACGGCCGCCCAGCATGGTCAGGGGCACCAGCGCCTGCTTGAGCTTCGAGACCTTCTTCACCGCCCCCTCGCCGGGAGTTCCGGCCCCGTTCCGCCGCTCGGCCGCGCCGTAGAGCTGGCGGGCCAGCATGGGAATGACCAGCACCGAGACACCCAGGGACAGGATGATGGCGCAGGTGACGGCGATGGCGATGTCCTTGAAGAGCTGCCCTGCCTCCTGCTCCATGAAGACCACGGGCAGAAACACGGCCACCGTGGTCAGGGTCGAGGCTACCACCGCGCCCCAGACCTCCTTGGCCCCCTCGTAGGCGGCGGCCACGGGGCCTTTGCCCATCCTGCGGTGGCGGTCGATGTTTTCGAGGATGACGATGGCGTTGTCCACCAGCATGCCCACCGCGAAGCTGATGCCCGCCATGGACACGACGTTCAACGACCGCCCGGCTGCGGCGAAGATGATGAACGAGCCGATGATGGAAATGGGGATGGCCACGGCCACGATGAGGGTGGACGAGAAGGATTGCAGGAAGATGAAAAGGACGATGACGGCCAGGACCGAACCGATGAGGATGTTGCGCTGGACCAGATCGATGGCGCCATTGATGTAGGGGCGCTGGTCGTAGACCCAATCCAGCATCACGCCGTTGTCCTTGAGGGTGGTGGCGTTGAGCTGGTCCACCGCCGCCTTGACCGCGTCGGTCATGGAGATGACGTTGGTGCCCGGCTCGGGCTTGACGCCCACGGCCATGCCCGACACGCCGTTGTGAAGCATGGCCACGTTGTGTTTCTCGTTGCCCGCCCGGACCTCGGCCACGTCGCTGAGCATCACTCGGAACTCGCCTGAGGAAGTGAGCACCACGCGTTCGATGTCCTCGGGCGTCTTGAACTCGGCCGGGGTGCGGATGCGGTAGTCGCGCCGCCCCACGCCGAGGTTGCCAGCCGAAATGGACACGTTCTCCTTCTGGAGCGTGGTAATGAGCTGGGGGATGGTCAGGTTGTAGGCGGCCAGCTTGACCGGGTCCACGATGATCTGCATCTCGTTTTCCCGGCCGCCGCCCACGAAGAGGTCGGCCACGCCGGGCACACGCTCGATGTACTGGCGCACCTCGTCCTCGAAGAAGGTGCGGTAGGTCTGCACGTCGCGCACGTTGTCGGGCAGGGTGTGCAGGACCATCCAGATGACCGGCGAGGTGGACGCGCCCGTGGCCGAGATGATGGGCCGGTCGGTGTTGTCCGGGTACTTGGGCACCTCGTCGAGCTTGTTGGAGACGCGCAGCAGCGCGGTGTCCACGTTGGTGCCGATCTCAAAGGTGAGGGTCAGCTCGGCCTGCCCATTGTAGCACGAGCTTTCCATTTCGGTCAGGCCCGCGATGCCCTTGAGCACCTTCTCCTGCTCCTCGACGATGTCGCGCTCGATCTCGTAGGGCGTAGCCCCGGGCCAGGTGGTGGTCACGGTGATGACCGGCTCGGTCACGTCCGGCGAAAGCTGATAGGGCAGCGTCCGCAGGGCGATGGTTCCGAACATGACGATGATGATGACGCCGACAAGAACGGCGACCGGCCTCTCGATGGCGGCTTTGACGATATCCACGGATTCCTCCGGCTAGTTCTGCGGGGTGGCGGCCACAGGCTGGCCGGGACTGAGCCGCTCGTTGCCCTTGACCACCACGTCCATGCCTTCCTTGAGCGTGTCGGACCTGACACCCGCGACGAGCCCTTTGTAGCCGACCACGTGGACAGGGACGGACACGGCCTGGCCGTCCTGCACGGTCCAGACCACCTGCTCGCCCCGGGCCACGATGATGGCGTCGCGCGGGACCACCAGGGTCTCGCCGCCCACGCCGCGCGGCAGGCTCACGCGCGCCTCCATGCCCTCGGCCAGGGAGCCGTTGTTGTCCACCCGGATCTTGACCGGAAAGGTGCGGGTCGCCACGTCGCCCTTGGGGATGACGGCGAAGACCTCACCGGTCAGTTCGGCCCCGGCCGTGCGCACAATGACTGCCATCCCGGGCTTGACCACTCCGTGGGCCTCGCTTGGCGCGTTGACCACCACGTCGAAGTGGTCGTCGCGGGCCACCACGGCCACGGTGGAGCCCACGGCCATCCACTCGCCACGGGCCACGGGCACATCGATGACCACGCCGTCGAAGGGGGCGCGGATGGTCTTCTTGTCAAGCTCCTCCAGCAAGACACCCAGGTCGGCCTGGGCGGCCTCAAGCTTGCTCTGCAATCCCTCGGCGGTCAGCCGCTTGGAGTCGAACTCGCCCTCGGCCACGGAACGGCTCTGGAACAGGGTCTGGATTCGCTGATGCTCCAGCCGGGCGAACTCGAACTCCGCCCTGGCCTGCTTGACCAGGGCGCGGGCGCGGTTGATCTGCTGCTCAAGCAGAGTCGCCGAGAGGACCACCATGACATCGCCCCGGGTGACGCGCTGGCCGTCCTCCACCGACAGGTTCACCACCTTGCCAAGCACCTCGGAGGCCACGTCGGCGATCTCGGTGAAATACACGGTGCCGATGAACTCCGACTGGGGAGCCATGTCGCCGGACACGACCTTGGCCGTGACCACCGGGGACGGTGGACGGCCCGTCTGGGCCTGGGCGGGCGCGGCCACCATGGCCGCTGTCAGGAGAGTCGCAACGAAAATCGAAAGAATGCGCATACTACCGTCACTTGTTCCTTAAGTTTTTCCATGGTTTGAATACGGAAATCCAGATCAGTGCCACCAGCCCCGCCACCTGGACGGCTCCCCAAACAAAGTTGAGGCGCTGGGTGGCGAGGTAGGCCGGGTCGTCCAGGGCCGCTATGCCCAACTCTCCGGAAATGTTCATCATATCCGTCTCCCAGGGACCAAGGAAGAAGGTGCCGAACAGGATGGCCGCCACCGTGACCACCCACTTGAGAATCAGCCAGCCGTGCCGGAAAAAGCCCCATCCGGTCAGCAGCGAATAGGCCAGCCCGGTGAGCAGGCAGCCAAAGGCCCCTGGAATCACTACCACGGCCATGTCCACATGGTGAATGGCCCGGTTCATGCCATAGAGCACCCCACCGTCGTCCACGCCACCCTTGAGGAAATAGAGCATGAGCAGCGACACGCCGCCGCCAACCCAGCAGGCCACGGCCAGCAGATGCAGCCCCTTGAGCCATTTCTGTGCCGTTCTTCCGATCATGACCGCCTCGCCTCAAGCATCAGGCAATCCGCGTCGAACCACGGCTCGACGATTTTCCAGAGCACGCGCTTGCACTGGTCAAGATCGGAATCGGGTATATGGGCGCAGCAGACCTGGGTGCTCTCCATGGCCATGGCCATGGTCGCATCCACCAGGTTGCGACCCGCCTCGGTAATGAAGATGTGCTTGACCCGGCGGTCGCCCTCTCCCGCCTGACGGCGGACCAGCCCCCGGCGCTCCAGCGCGGTAAGCAGCCGGCTCACCCCGGTCTTCTCCTGCGAGAGGACCACGCACAGCTCGCCCTGACTCAGGCCGTCGAACTTGTACAGCGGCAGGAGCGCCCGCCACTGTTCCACCGTGACCTTGATGCCTTCGGCCGCGAACCGGGCCGCCAAGCAGTTGGTCAGCAAACGCGAGACCTTCCAGGTAAGGAATCCCAGGGACTCCCTCGGGTTGAGTCGATTAGTTGACATGGCGACGGTTGTATATGCAACAAACCCCGTGGTCAACCGGTTTTTCACGGGTCGGCGGGTTGCAATAATGGGCGTATGGCTTTACTGTCCGCGCATGGAACGATTCACTGCCGACCTGCACGTCCACTCCCGATTTTCCCGGGCTACCAGCCGGAACCTGACCATCAGGAACCTGGCCGCCTGGGGCCGCCTCAAGGGCATCTCGGTGCTCGGCACGGGCGACTTCACCCACCCCGAATGGCTGGCCGAGATCGAGGAACAGCTTGTGGACGGCGGCCAGGGCCTCTTCACCCTGAGGAGCCCGGGCGGGCTTGAGGCCGAGATTCCAGAGTTCGAGGGCGACATCCCCGGCCGGGTCCGGTTCATGCTCCAGGCGGAGATCAGCTCCATCTACAAGCGCGGCGGCAAGGTGCGCAAGGTCCACAACCTCGTCTACATGCCCGACCTCGCCTCGGCCAAGCGGTTCAACCAGCGGCTGGCCCAGGTGGGCAACCTCGCCTCGGACGGCCGCCCCATCCTCGGCCTGGACTGCCGCAACCTCATGGACCTGGTCCTTGAATGCCACCCCCAGGCGTTCCTGGTTCCGGCCCACATCTGGACCCCGTGGTTCTCCCTCTTCGGCTCCAAGTCCGGGTTCGACTCCATCCGCGAGTGCTTCGGCGAATACACGCCCGAGGTCTTCGCCATGGAGACCGGCCTCTCGTCCGACCCGGAGATGAACTGGACCTGGAGCGAACTGGACCGCATCAAGCTCATCTCCAACTCAGACGCCCACTCGGGCGAGAAGCTGGGCCGGGAGCTGAACCTGTTTCGCGGCGAGATGTCGTATGAGGGCATCTACCGCGCCCTGCGCGGCGAGGGGCTGGGCCACAAGTTCCTGGGAACCGTGGAGTTCTTCCCCGAGGAAGGCAAATATCACATGGACGGCCACCGCAAATGCGGCGTGGTCATGGACCCGCACGAGACCATGGCGCGCGGGGCCATCTGCCCGGTCTGCGGCAAACCCGTCACCGTGGGCGTGTACAACCGCATCCTCGAACTGGCCGACCGCCAGGAGCCGGTCAAGCCCCAGGGCGCGCCCGACTTCGTCTCCCTCATCCCGCTGCGCGAGGTGCTGGGCGAGGTGGTGGGCACCGGCCCCAGCTCCAAGAAGGTCACGGCCCTGTACATGCGCCTCATCCGCGAGTTCGGCAATGAGATGAACGTCCTGCAGCGCGTGCCGCCAGAAGACCTGTCGCGCCACTCCTGCCACCTGGGCGAAGCGCTGAAACGCATGCGCGAGGGCAATGTCATCCGCAAGGCTGGCTTTGACGGCGAGTTCGGCGTCATCCGCGTGTTCACGGACAAGGAGCGCGCCCAGATCAAGCACGGCGGCACCCTCGTCGCCACAGACACGCCAAAGGACAAGGACACGCGAAAGGGCAAGGACGCGGCACCCGCCGACGAACCCGTGTGCACGCCCCTGGCTGCCCCGCCCGACAAAACACCCGCCGCGCCCAATGCGGCCCAACAGGCGGCCATCGACGCCGGACCCGGGCCGGTGCTGGTACTGGCCGGTCCAGGCACGGGCAAGACCCACACCCTCATGGGCCGGGTGGCCCGGCTCCTGGACCAGGGCGTGTCGGCCCGGCGCATCCTGGCCCTGACCTTCACCCGGCGCGCGGCCCAGGAACTGCGCGACCGACTCAAGGCGCTGCGGCCCGAGAGCGCCGAGCCGCCCCAGGCGGGCACCCTGCACGGGCTGTGCTTCGACTACTGGAAACACGCCTACAGCGAAACGCCCATCATCCTGCCCGAGACCTCGGCCAAAAAGCTCTTCGCCGAGGTCAACCCCGCCTTTGCGGGCAAGAACCTCGACCACTACTGGACCAAGTACACTCTGGGCCGGGAGCGGCTGGCCGACCTGCCCGCGGACATGGCCGAGGCACACATCAACTACGGCAACCAGAAGAACCACTGGGATCTGGTGGACTACACCGATCTGCTGGAATTCATGCTCGAACAGGTGGGCGCGCCCACCTTCCGCCTGCCCTACACCCATGTGCTGGTGGACGAGGTGCAAGACCTCACGCCCCTGCAACTGGCCGTGATCCGGGGCATCGCCGGGGCCAAAGGCGAAGGCGTCTTCCTCATCGGCGACCCCAACCAGTCCATTTACGGATTCCGAGGCGCGACCGGCGACGTTGCACAGCGGCTGACCGAGCTGTGGCCCGACATCAAGACCATCACCCTGGCCGACAACTACCGCTCAGGCCAGAAGATTCTCGACTGCGCGGCCGCGCTCTTTCCGGATTCGCCCCCCCTGCGCGCCAACGCGGACACAGTGGCCGCCATCCATCTTTTCGAGGCCCCGGACGACATCCGCGAGGCCACCTGGATCAGCGATCGCATCAAGGGGCTCATCGGTGCCACCAGCCATTCCATGGCCGACGCGGGCGAGCAGGGCGGATTCGCGCCCGGCGACATCGCGGTGCTGGTCCGCTTCAAGGCGCTCATCCCGATCATCCACAAGACCCTCAAGCGGGCGGGCATCCCCTGCTCCACGCCCGAAATGGAAGGATTCTGGCAGGAGCCCCGGGTGGCCGCCATCCTGCGCGCGGCCGAACGTTTCCTGGGCATGAGCCTGGGCAGCGGGAGCGAATCCCGGTCCGCGACGGCGAACTTGTCGGCAGCCACCACGGCGGACGCATCCGCAGACACGGCAGAGGACGTGTCGGTTGAGGTGCCGGACCACATCCTGGCCAAGGGGCCGGTGGGGCTGGCCGCCTACCTGAGCGACACCCCGCCCTTTGACCAGTTCTTCTGGGAGAGCCGACAGTTCAAGGAATTGAAGCAGGAATTCGAACAGCGCGGCGGCTGGCAGGCGCTGATCAACTGGGTCAGCCTCCAGAGCGAGCTGGAGCTGGTCCGCCGCTCGGCGGAAAAGGTCCAGATCATGAGCCTGCACGCGGCCAAGGGGCTGGAATTCGACGCCGTGTTCCTGCCCGCCTGCGAGGAGGGCATCCTGCCCTTTGCGGGCATGGATCTGCTCACGGCCAAGGTCACCCTCACCCCGGGCCGGGGCCAGCGCTTCCCCGAGGAACGCCGCCTGATGTATGTGGGCATGACCCGGGCCAGACGCAATCTCTTCATCAGCCGGGCCGCCAGACGGCAACTCTACGGCAGGACCCTCACCCTCCCGGCCTCGCGCTTTCTGCGGGAGCTTCCCGAAGACCGGATGACCCACTCGGTGCTGGCCGCGAAAAAAGTGACCCGGGAGAAACAGATCGGCCTGCTCGACTAGATAGTGTAGTCACGAGATTGTCTAAACAATTTCTTTGTGCCATACTCAGTCAACGCACCGACTCAAAAGGAGGCTGCCTTGACGATCCCAGCACACAGACGCCACGACATTTCAGACGACGTTTGGAAAAAACTTG
>JBDRSO010000004.1:0-108986 GCA_043824835.1 Pseudomonadota bacterium
ATCTCGCCCTTTTCCACCTGTGCCACAACCGACAATTTAAAGGCCATCGTGTAATCGCGTCGGGTGCGTCTAACTCGCTGTTTGGATTTGTCTTCCATAAATAGGTCCTCTGGGTGTCAACCTATTTCAGGACGGGACACAACCATAGAAAAGGCCGGGCAGCGAACTGTCCGGCCTTTTCTTGTTTCCAGTGGATTATTCGATGCCTTCGGCTCGTCGCTTGTCATCGCGCAGGAGCTTGTAGTTGATGGCGTCCACCACGGCCTGCCAGCTGGCCTCGATGATGTTGTGGGACACGCCCATGGTGGTCCAGCGCTCGTGCTTGTCGCCGGTTTCGATGAGCACCCGCACGAAGGAGGCGGTGCCGCCTGTGTCGCGCACCGCGCCCGAGAGGACGCGGACCTTGAAGTCGAGCAGGCGGATTTCGCTCAGCTTGGGGTAGAACCGTTCCAGTCCCTTGCGCAGGGCGCGGTCCAGGGCGTTGACCGGGCCCATGCCCGTGGCCGCCGTGTGTTCGGCCTGCCCCTTGACGTTGATGATCACCGTGGCCTCGGTGAAGGGCTCGGCGTCCTCCTCGCGCTTGGCGTCCACTACGAAGAAGTGGCGGAAGCTGAAGTAGTCCGGCTTCATGCCCAGCGCCTCAAGGAGCATGAGCTCGAAGGACGCCTCGGCCACAGAATACTCGTAGCCCATGCTCTCCTTGAGCTTGAGTTCCTTGAGCAGCGCGTCCACGGTGGCGTCTTTCTTGTCCAGGTCGTAGCCAAGCTCATGGGCCTTGAACAGGATGTTGCTGCGGCCCGCTTGATCCGAGAGCAGCACGCGCTGCGCGTTGCCCACGGTGGTGGGGTCGATGTGCTCGTATGTCTTGGAATCCTTGAGAATCGCGCTGACGTGGATGCCGCCCTTGTGGGCGAAGGCCGAGGCCCCCACAAAGGGCTGGCGCATGAAGGGGCGCAGGTTGGCCGTTTCGCTGACAAAGTGGGAGGTGATCAGCAGCCGCCGGAGGTTGTCGGGGCCGATAGTTTCTATGCCCATCTTAAGTTCGAGGTTGGGGATGATGGAGCAGAGGTTGGCGTTGCCGCAGCGCTCGCCGTAGCCGTTGATGGTCCCTTGGACCTGGCTTGCGCCCAGGCGCACGGCCTCCAGCGAATTGGCCACGGCCAGTTCGGAATCGTTGTGGGCGTGGATGCCGATTTCGGCCTCAGGCAGGGCTGCGATGACCGCGCGTACGGCCTCGGTCAGATCGGCGGTCAGGGTACCGCCGTTGGTGTCGCAGAGGACAAGCCGGGCGGCCCCTGCGTCCTTGGCGGCCTCAAGGGCCTTGATGGCGTATTTCGGATTGTGCCTGAAGCCATCGAAGAAGTGCTCGGCGTCGAAGATGACCTCGTCCACGCGGGAGGCCAAGTAGGCCACGCTGTTGTGGATGAGCTCCAGGTTGCGTTCCAGGCTGACGCCCAGCGCGGTGGTGGCGTGCATGTCCCAGCTCTTGCCGAAGATGGTCACCACCGGGGTGTGCGCTTCGAGCAGGGCGGCCAGGTTCTTGTCCTTCTCGGGCGTCGAGCGGGTCAGGTGCGTCGAGCCGAAGGCGGCCAGACGCGCGTTCTTGAAGGTATGCCCCTTGATCTGCTCGAAGAAGGTGGCGTCCGTGGGGTTTGAGCCGGGCCAGCCCGCCTCAATGTAGTGGATGCCGAGTTCGTCGAGCTTGTGGGCGATGCGGACCTTGTCCTGGGCCGTCAGGTTCATTTCCTCGGCCTGGGCGCCGTCCCGCAGTGTGGTGTCGTATATCGTTACTTTTCTCATGCTTTCCCAAGGGGGCCGTTTTCAAGCTCGAATGCCTTGTGGAGCGTGCGTACGGCCAGTTCGGTGTACTTGTCTTCGATCAGGCAGGTGATCTTGATCTCCGAGGTGCTGATCATCAATATGTTGATATTCTCATCGGCAAGCGCCCGGAATGCCCGCGAGGCCACACCGGAGTGGTTGCGCATGCCGACGCCGATAATGGACACCTTGGAGGCGTTGAGGTTGCTGTCGATGGCCTCGAAGCCAATCTCGTAGCGCAGGGAGTCAAGGGTCTTGAGGGTCTGGTCCACGTCGGCTCGCGGCACGGTGAAGGTCATGTCGGTCTTGCCGTTCTTGCTCGGGTTCTGGACGATCATGTCCACCAGGATGCGCTGTTCGGCCAGGGGAGTGAATATCTGGGCGGACACGCCGGGCTTGTCCTCAAGGTTGATCAGGGTGATCCGGGCCTGGTCCTTGTCGTATGCGATGCCGGAGACGAGAGCGGCTTCCATGGTGGGGTCCTCCTTGGTGACTACGGTGCCCGGCTCGTCGGAAAATGTGGAGCGGACATGAACGGTTACGTTGTACTTCTTGGCAAACTCAACGGACCGGATCTGGAGCACTTTGGCACCCATGCTCGCCATTTCCAGCATCTCGTCATAGGTGATGCTGTCGAGCTTGCGCGCGTCGGTACACATGTTGGGGTCGGTGGTGAAGACCCCTGGCACGTCGGTGTAGATTTCGCAGATGTCCGCCCTGATTGCGGCGGCCAGGGCCACGGCCGAGGTGTCGGACCCGCCCCGGCCCAGGGTGGTGATGCGCTGGCTGTCATCGCAGCCCTGGAAACCGGCCATGACCAGGATGTCGTATTCGTCGAGCATGGCCTTGATGTGGGCCTCGTCGATGTCCATGATGCGCGCCTTGCCGTAGGCGCAGTCGGTCTTGATGGGGGCCTGGAAGCCGAGCACCGAGCGGCAGGAGATGCCCTGCTGCTTGAGGAGCATGGCGAAGAGGGCGCATGAAATCTGCTCGCCGGTGGAGACCAGCGAATCCGCCTCTGCCGGGTCTGGATTGTCTGACCATTCCTTGGCCAGGGACAGGAGCCGGTTGGTCTCGCCCGACATGGCCGAGAGGACCACGATGACTTTGTTCCCCTCGCGGTAGGGGCGCAGCACCTTTTGCATGACTTGGCGCTGGCATTCGAGGTTGCGAACCGATGTTCCACCGAATTTCTGTACGACGATGTTCATTGGAGCCCTGTGGGATTGTTTGAAATGTGATCAAGCTCTTGGGCCAGGGAGCCGAGCAGCTCCCGGGCGGTCCTTCCCGTTGCGCCCATGGTGAGGCCGCGCCCGGTGCGGGTGGGGAACCACTCCAGCACCAGGGCCTCGTCGGGCCACTGTTTCCGGTCGAGAAACTGCGCCCATTCGATCACCACCAGCATGGTCCGGTCCTCCAGCAGCTCAAGCAGCGCGTCGTCCGGGCCCATGCCCTCCAGCCGGTAGAGGTCGCAGTGGGCCACCGGCGGGGTTGTGGGGTAGAGGTTGCATATGTTGAAGCTCGGGCTGGACACTTCGGCCCGGTCCGAGCCCGGCAGGGAACCGACCAGCCCTCTGACCAGCGTGGTCTTGCCCGCTCCGAGGTCGCCTTGCAGGAGCAGGGCGGGCGGATGCCTTTCCCTGGCCAGCGCACCGGCCAGGACGCGGCCCAGAGCGAGGGTGGCCGCCGGATCGGCGAGGTGCAGTTCCCGGTTCATTGCCGTCGTGCTAGCCCTGAAGCAGGGTCTTGAGCACGTCCTCCTTGCCCACTACGCCCACCAACTGACCATTCACGATGACCGGCAGGGTGTAGAGCTTCTTGTTGGCCATCATGGTGGCGATGTCGTCGATGCCGGTCTCGGGCGTGATGGAAGTGGGATTGGGTGTCATGGCGTCGCCCACCTTGAGGGCCGAGATCTTGGTGATCTCGCGCTCCAGGTCCTCGTGGGACGAGAGCGGGAACACGCCGTCAAGCAGGGTGAAGAAGGAGGGCAGGGTGACCTTCTTTTGCTGGGCCACGAGGTCGGCCTGACAGAGTATGCCCACGACACGACCGGTATCGTCGATCACCGGCGCGCCGTTGATCTTTTTGTCGATCAGGAGGCGGGCCGCGGTGGTGATGTCCGTGTCCGGGGTCAGGGTTATGCACTCTTTGGTCATGATGTCCTTGGCTTTCAGCACGTGGCGAACTCCTTTGCCGCTCGGGGCAGCATGTCTGCGATTTCGGAGGCCAGGTTGCCCCTGGCCGGATAGTCTTCACGGAGCAGCCGCCCGGCCGCTCCGTGCCAGTAAACACCGAGGGCGGCGGCATTGGCCGGGGCCAGTCCCCGGGCCATGAGTGCGGCGATGACGCCCGCCAGCACGTCGCCCGAGCCGCCCACGGCCAAGTTGGGTTCGGCGTGCGGGCTGATTCGCACCCTGTGCCTGTCGGCCACCAGGGTTCCGGCCCCCTTGAGGACCAGGACGGTCCCGCCCGACTCGACGAATGTTCGGGCCGCATCGAGCCTCGCGGCCTGGATTTCGGCCGTGGTAGAGCCGATAAGTCGTGCCATTTCGCCTGGATGCGGCGTCAGAACGGTCGTGTCTGGGAGGCCGTGAACCGCATCCTGTATCTGGGCCAGACAAAACAGCGCGTCTGCGTCCAGAACCGCGTGCGTCGGACACTTTGCTACAAAGGACTTGAGAAAATCAACTGTTTTCATGGTCCGTCCCAGGCCGGGGCCGACCACCACGGCGTCGAAACGGCCCAGTTGGGTCTGAAGAATGTTCGCAAGCTCGGGGGTCCATTCATGGCCGGAGCCCAGGGGCAGGGTCATGATGTCTGCCGAGCCGCCTTTGACGCTGTCGGCCAGCCCGCCGGGGCAGGCCACGGTAACCAGTCCGGCCCCGGCGCGCAGGGCGCCCAGCGCGGCCAGCCGGGGCGCGCCGGTCAGCCCGGGCGAGCCGCCCACGATGAGGACGCTGCCCGCGCTGCCCTTGTGCATGGCCGGCTCCGGCTCGGGGATGAGGGTCATGATGGCGTCGGTCAATAATTCGTGGTGCGCGGGATTATCGCGCATGACCTGGGTCGGGATGCCGATGGGCCGGACATGGACCACGCCAGTGAAGCGCGCGGCCCCGGGCATGACCAGCCCGAGCTTGGCCGCCTGGAAGGTGACCGTGGCGTCTGCCGCCACTGCTTCGGGCTGGGGCTGCCCGGTCAGGCCGCTTAAGCCCGAGGGAATGTCGATGGCCAGGACAAAGGCGCGCCGCCCCAGCCGGTTCACGGCCCGGATCAGGTTCAGCAAGTCGGGTTTGAGTTCGCCGGTGAAGCCTGTGCCAAGCAAGCCGTCCACGATGATGTCCGGCTGGGGCAACCCGGCCGCATCCGCAGCCTCCATATGGCGCATGGTCACGCCGACCTTGCGGGCCAGTTCCAGGTGCGCCCTGGCCTCGCCCCGATAGCGCTTCTTGGGCCGGGTGTGGAAGACGGTCACATCCGCGCCCAGGTCGGTCAGGTGGCGGGCCACGGCAAAGGCGTCGCCGCCGTTGTTGCCCGGCCCGGCGAAGCAGAAGACCTCAAGCCCGTCCAGGGGGCCATGCCCGGCAGAGGGGCCGCATTGATCGGCCGCCCCGTACTCTTCGAGCAGCACGGCCACGGCCTCGCGCGCGGCGGATTCCATGAGCGTGACGCCCGGGATGCCGATGGTCTCGATGGTTTCCCGGTCCCAGGTCGCCATCTCGGCCGGGGTGGGCAGGGGGAGCAGCATCGGGCCTCCTAGGCAGGTTGTTGAAAAACGGCGATCTGCTGCGTTGCATCTCACCAATTTTGACCTACCTGCGGTTGAGAGATTTTCAACGACCTGTCCAGGGTCAGCGGGGATCGCCCTCCAGCACCACGGTGGCGGCCGCCGTGTCGCGGGAGTGGGTCAGGGAGATGTGCGCCGCCGTGACGCCGAGATGGTCGCAGACCTCGCGTCCCCGGTCGAGGAAGGCGATGCCCGGCTTGCCGCTCTCGGCGTGCAGGATTTCCACGCACTTGAAATGAACACCCTCCGCAAAGCCGGTGCCCAGCGCCTTGACGGCCGCCTCCTTGCCAGCGAACAGGGCGGCCAGCCTGGGCACGGGATCGTGCTGGGGCAGCTGCGCCAGTTCGCGCTCGGTCAGTATCTTGGCCGCAAACCTGTGGCCAAACCGGTCCCAGATGTCGCGGATGCGTTGCAGTTCGGTCAGGTCGAGGCCGAGTCCCTTGATCATGGTGTCTCCGAATGGCTGCCGGTCAGTCCGCGAAGGTGCGGATGATGGCCACCATGTCGCGCACGGCGCGGTCCAGGCCGACGAAGATGGCCTTGGCCATGATGGCGTGGCCGATGGAGTATTCGCTGACGCCCTCGACGTGCCTGAAGGCGAGTACGTTGCGGTAGTTGAGTCCGTGGCCGAGGTTGACCTTGAGCCCCAGGGAGCGGGCGATGCGGATGCCCTCCAGGATTGAGGCCAGCTCCCTGTTTCGGTTGCTGATGTCCTTGGCGTCGGCGTAATGGCCGGTGTGGATCTCCACGAACTCGGTGCCCGTGGCCGCGGCGGCCTCGATCTGGGCCGGGTCGGCGTCGATGAACAGGCTGGAGCGGATGCCCCGCTCGTGCAGGGGGACGAGGTAGTCGGCCAGCTCGCCTTCGCGGCCCACGCAGTTGAGCCCGCCCTCGGTGGTCAGCTCCTGCCGCTTTTCTGGCACGAGGCAGACGATCTCAGGGTCTATGTTCAGGGCGATGGTCCGCATCTCTTCGGTGGCGGCCATCTCCAGGTGCAGGCGGGTGTTGCAGGTCTTGCGGATGAGTTCCACGTCGCGGTCCTGGATGTGCCGACGGTCCTCGCGCAGATGGACGATGATGCCGGTGGCCCCGGCCAGTTCGGCCATGTATGCGGCGGTCACGGGTTCGGGCTCGATGCCCATTCTGGCCTGCCTCAGGGTGGCCACATGATCGACGTTGACGGTGAGTGACGGCATTCGTCTTTCCTCCAGTGAATGATGTCGTGCTATCCCCATTGATTACGTTTTCCGGCCGGAAATGGCAACACGCTGTGTCGGTCCTTCGAGTTGACAGCAAAAGCGCACTAAAGGTATCGCCTTGGCCTGAAAACGAGCAAACCCTTATCACGGGAGTCATCCTTCAATGAACGTATGCATCGTCGGCACAGGCTACGTGGGGCTCGTCTCCGCCGCCTGCTTCGCCGAAATGGGCAACAGGGTCGCCTGCGTGGACGTCAATCCCAAGGTGGTCGAGACCCTGAAGGCGGGCACGGTCCACATCTATGAGCCGGGGCTTGAGGAGCTGGTGCGCCGCAATACCGAGCAGGACCGGCTGCACTTCACCACCAGCCTCGAAGAGGGGATGGCCGACTCCGAGGTGCTCTTCATCACCGTGGGCACCCCCCAGGCCGAGGATGGCACCTGCGATCTTTCCTATGTCGAGGCCGTGGCCCGCGAGATCGGCCAGCGCATGACCGCGCCCAAGATCGTGGTGGACAAGTCTACCGTCCCGGTGGGCACGGCCGACCGGGTCCGCGCCATCATCGCCGAAGAACTCGGCAAACGCGGCGTGGACATTTCCTTTGACGTGGTCTCCAACCCCGAGTTCCTCAAGGAAGGCGATGCGGTGGGCGACTTCATGAAGCCCGACCGGGTCATCGTGGGCAGCGACGACGAAAACTCAGCCAAGGTGCTCGGCGCGCTCTACGCCCCCTTTGCCCGCAGCCGCGACAAGCTCATCGTCATGGGCGTGCGCAGCGCGGAGATGACCAAGTACGCGGCCAACTGCATGCTGGCCACCAAGATATCCTTCATCAACGAGATCGCCAACATCTGCGAGCGGGTGGGGGCCGACGTCAGCGAAGTGCGCATGGGCATCGGCTCGGACAGCCGCATCGGCTACAGCTTCATTTATCCTGGCGCGGGCTACGGCGGATCGTGCTTTCCCAAGGACGTCAAGGCGCTCATCAGTACTGCGGGCGACCATGGTTACGACGCTCGGCTGATCCGCTCGGTGGACGAGGTCAACAATGCCCAGAAGCATGTGCTGGCCGACAAGATCGTCGCCTACTTCGCCGAGCAGGGCGGTGTGGCCGGACGCACCCTGGCCCTGTGGGGCATCGCCTTCAAGGCCAATACAGACGACATCCGCGAGGCCTCGTCCATCGAGGTGATCAAGGACCTGACCGGCCTGGGCATGAAGGTCCGCGCCTTTGACCCGGTGGCGGGCGGGCGTGCCAGAGAGGAACTGGGCCATCTGCCCAATCTGGAAATAGTGGACAATCAGTACGACATGTTGGCCGGGGCCGATGCCCTGGCCGTGGTCACGGACTGGAACCAGTTCCGCAACCCAGAATTCGCGAGGATACGCGCGCTGCTCGCGGCCCCGGTGGTTTTTGATGGCCGCAACCTCTACCAGCCGGCGCGCATGGGCCGGGAGGGGTTCGCCTACTTCAGCATCGGCCGTACGCCTGTTCTGTAGCCCGGCACCCGTGGGGCGAAAAAAAACTCCCCGTTCCTCAGATGAGGGACGGGGAGTTTTTTCCTGCTTGGGGCGGGAGGAGTCAGAACTGACCCTTGAAACAGGTACGGTACTGAAGTTCCTGAAGGATTACACGCTCATACTCCGGGTTGTATTCGACATCAAGCTGCTCCGACTGATCCAGCATTCTCGCAAGCTGTTGGGTTTCTTCCCAGAAGTCGAGTAGCTCCTCGTCGGCCAGGTTCTTCACCTGGGCTTCGAGGGAACATTGGTCGTTGAAGGAGGCGTACTGACCCATGCTGCGCGGTCCTTCCTTGTGTAAAAAATTATTAAACAAATCAACACTATAGAGGTTTCGTGTGGACTAAGTTAGACTTTTATGCCTGCCTCGTCAACAAGACTTTGCCCGCGACACGGTAGAACCGTATCTATGCTGTGCCGCGCCCGGGTGGCGGGGCGGGTCCGACCAGCTCGGCGGGGCGTCCGGCGGGGGTTGTCGGGATATTTCCATTGACAAAGCTGACGTCGGTTGACAGATTGTTTTGACTGAAAAAACAGCCTGTGCCCCTTGATGAGGGCCGCCGACGAGGTCCCAATGAACATACAAGTCGATTCCAAGTACGATGCCGACGAGGTCGAGGCCGATCTGGAGCTTATCCAGCTCGTCACCTTCAGCATCGGCGAGGAGGAGTTCGGGGTGAACATCCTTCAGGTGCAGGAGATAATCCGCACCATGGAGATCACCAGGGTTCCCCGTGCCCCGGTTTTTGTCGAGGGCGTCATCAACCTGCGCGGCAAGGTCATTCCCATCGTGGACATGCGCAGCCGATTCGGCCTGCGCTCCAAGGAGCACGACAAGTATACCCGCATCATTGTCATGGAGATCGACATGATCATCGTCGGTTTCGTGGTCGATGCCGTATCCGAGGTGCTGCGCCTTCCGGCCAATGCCGTCCAGCCCCCGCCGCCCGTGGTGGCAGGCATGGACGCCGACTACATCGACGGCGTGGGCAAGCTCGACGAGAGGCTCCTCATCCTGCTTGATCTCAACTCCCTGCTCGACAGCGACGAGAAGGAAGCCCTGACCGGCGTGTGATCACCGGGAAATTTCATGGTGACAAGCCGCCCTGCTCCCGATAGGGAAGAGGCGGCTTTTCCGTTTCCTTTCCACAAACCTGAGCCGTGCCGGTCACATTCATGTCATCCATTCTTCCAGGTGCAATCACCAATTTCATAGCGGGCAAAACCCAAACCCTGCGCGTCTTCAAGGGCGGGCCGGGTACTCAGGCGCTGGTTGCCCGCAGCATGCTCGACCAAGGCCGCAACGCGGTCGTGGTGGTGCCAGGCGTGCAGGAATTCAAGCAGGTGCGCGCGCTGCTGACCCTTTTCTCGCGCTCGGGGGGGGAGAAATACGCCCCCTCCTGGGAGCGGGACTGGGTCTTCCTGCCTCCGTATCTGCCCCGCCAGCCCGAGGCCCAGACCTGGAGCGAGCGCTGGGCCGCGCTCTACGGGCTGACCTATGGCAGGCGCCCCCTTGGCGTGCTCATGACCGCGGACAACCTCCTGCCGCACTGGCCTGCGGCATCGGTGGTGCGCGAAAACTGGGTGGCCCTGACCAGGGGCGAGGAAATGTCCCCGGACATCCTGCTGGAGCAGCTCGTGTCCTGGGGCTACATGCGGCGAAAGATCGTCTCCGGGCCGGGTGAGATGGCCATGCGCGGCGATATCCTCGACATCCACGCCCCGGGCTACGACCTGCCCCTGCGCCTTGAATTCTTCGGCGACGCCATCGAGGAAGTCCGGCTCTTCGACCCGGCCAGCCAGCGCTCCCGGGCCGATCTGACAGAGGCCGTGCTGCTGCCCGTGGCCCCGTGCATCACCTCCGGCGACCATGCGGACAAGGCGCGCGAGGTCTGGAACCGGCTGCGCCGCACCGGCGAGATGGGCGCGGCCGAGGAGTCCGCGCTGCTCGGGCGGCTCGACGTGGGCGACGGCAACTATTGGCCCGGCATGTATTATCCCGACTCGGTGGGCATTGAGCGTCATTTTTCCGAGGACGCCGCCTTCCTGCTCTCGGGCGACCTGCGGGCGCGGCTGGAGGACCAGGATCAGGCGTGGCGCGATTTTGTTGACGAGGAGCTGCGTCAGAAGGGGGTGCGCTGGCCGCTGCGCTTTTTCTGCCGTTCCCACGAGGGGGCGCGCACAGCCTGGCGCGATGCCCCGCAGTTGGTCTTCGAGGAGTTGACCGTCGGGCGGGACAAGAACGGCATCGATCTGGCCGAGACGCCCTATAGCGATTTCATCGATCTCTTCTGGCAGCCCGAGGCGTCGCGCCGTCCGTGGTCGGCCCTGGTCACCGGGCTGAGGGAGTGGAGCAGGGCGGGCTTTCGGACCATACTCAGTTTTCGCTCCGAACGCTCCCGCGCCAAGTTCCTGGGCATGGCCGAGCCCGAGCAACTGCCTATCTCCCTTGAATATGTCCCGGGCTCCGGCGGGCTGTTCGCCCTGGTCTCGCCGCTGCGCAAGGGCATGGAGCTGACCTGGAGCCGCACGCGCATCCTGGGCGAGGAGGTGCTCCAGCCAGAGCCGAGCCGGGCGCACACTGTCCGGGATACGGCCTTCCAGGGGCTCGATCGCTACGAGGATCTCTCGGATGGCGACCTGCTCGTGCATCGGGACTATGGGCTGGCCCAGTTCGGCGGCCTGCACCATATGAATATCGGCGACGCGGCCAACGACTATCTGCTGCTCTTCTTCGCGGGCGAGGACAAACTCTACCTGCCCGTGGACCGGCTCAACCTCGTGCAGCGCTTCAAGGGGCCGGAGGGAGCCCGTCAGCCCGCTTTGGACAAGCTGGGCGGCACCCGCTGGAGCACCACCACGGCCCGGGTGCGCAAGGCGGTGGAAAAGATCGCCCAGGAACTGGTCGAGATGTATGCCTTCCGCCGGGTGGGCAAGGGCTATTCCTACGGTCCGCCCGACGACATGTACGCCGAGTTCGAGGCCACCTTCGGATTCGAAGAGACCCCGGATCAGGACAAGGCCGTGCGCGACGTGTTTCGCGACATGGAAAAGCCCGAGCCCATGGACCGTCTGGTCTGCGGCGACGTGGGTTTTGGCAAGACCGAGGTGGCCCTGCGCGCCGCCTTCCGCGCCGCCCTGGAGGGCTTGCAGACAGCCCTGCTGTGTCCGACCACGGTGCTGGCCGAGCAGCATTATCAGACCTTCACCAAGCGCATGGAGGGCTTTCCCGTGCGCATCGGGCTGCTCAGCCGCTTCGTGCCCGCCAAACGCCAGAAGACGGTGCTCCAGGCCGCCGCTCGGGGCGAGCTGGACATCCTCATCGGCACCCACCGCATCCTGTCCAAGGATGTGGAGCTGCCCAACCTCGGCTTGCTCATCCTCGACGAGGAGCAGCGGTTCGGCGTCAAGCACAAGGAGCGGCTCAAGCATTTTCGGCAAAATATTGACGTGCTGACCCTGACGGCCACGCCCATCCCACGTACCCTGCAACTCTCGCTCTCGGGCATCCGGGGGCTATCGGTCATCGAGACGCCGCCGCTCGACCGCAAGCCCGTGGAGACCGCCATCACCGAGCGCGACGCCGAGGCCCTGCGCGGCGTGCTGCGCCGCGAACTGGACCGGGGGGGACAGGTCTACTGGGTCTACAACCGGGTCAACGGCCTGGAGCGTGTGGTCGAATTCGTTCGCGAACTGGTGCCCGACGCCCGGGTGGGCATGGCCCACGGCCAGATGAACGAGAAGGGGCTTGAGGAGGCCATGCGCGGCTTCTGGCACGGCGAGGTGGATGTGCTGGTGTGCACTGCCATCGTGGAGTCGGGGCTGGATTTCCCCAACGCCAATACCCTTATCGTGGATCAGGCCCAGCTCTTCGGCCTGGGGCAGCTCTATCAACTGCGCGGCAGGGTGGGGCGCAGCGAGCGGCAGGCCTATGCCTATTTTATCGTCCCGAGCATTGACGACCTCAGCGAAACGGTGCGCAAACGCTTGCGTATCATTCTGGACATGGATTATCTGGGGGCAGGGTTCAAGATCGCCATGGAGGACCTGCGCATGCGCGGCGCAGGCAACATCCTCGGCGAGGCCCAGTCCGGTCAGATAGCCAAGGTCGGGCTTGACCTCTTCCTTGAGATGCTTGAGGAAGAAGTGCGCAGGGTGCGCGGCGAGACCGAGATCAGGGCCAGCGAGCCGGAACTTAACTTCGTCTTCGAGGCCCATATCCCGGCCTCAAGCATCCCGGACGCCCGCGAGCGGCTGCGCTACTACCGGGCGCTCTCGTCGGCCCGGGACGAGATGGCCCTGCGCGAGCTTGAGGCGGAGATGCGCGACAGGTTCGGCCATCCGCCCATGGAGCTGGAAACGTTCCTGGGCGTGCTGCGCCTCAAGCAGACGTTGTCGCGGCTTCGCGCGGGCCGGGCCGAGCTGTATCCTGCCCGGGCGGTCGTCTCCTGGGGCGATGGCTCGCCCACCGTGAGCACCCAGGCACTGCTCGACTGGGTCGCCCGGCGCGACGGGCGGGCCAGGCTGCTGCCCCCGGCCAAGCTTGAGATCCGCTACGCCGACGCCGGGTCCACGCGCCTTGCCCTTGAAAACACGGCCGCCGAGCTGGATGAACTGCTCGACGCGGCGGCCGCCAAACCGCAGGCACCCTAGCCCGAGAGAGCCCATGTTCCGCAACATCGCCGTCCTTCTCCTGACCGTGGCCCTGTTCGCCGGATGCTCCAATCCGGCCGAAGAGATCGGGGTAGTGGCCCGCGTCAACGGCGCGCCCATCTATCTTTCCCAGCTCGAATTCCAGCACGACCAGTTCCAGGTGGAGGCAGTGGGCGGCTATGTGCCCAGCGTGGAAAATCTCAAGAACGAGTACGGCGAGATCCTGACGGAACTGATCGTCCAGGAGCTGGTTGTCCAGGAGCTTGAAAAGCGGGACATCGGCGTTTCGGAACATGAGATGCTCAAGGCCGAGGAAGAGGTGCGCTCCGACTATCCCGAGGGCGCCTTCGACCAGATGCTGGTGGAGGAATACATCGACCTCAAGGCGTGGCGGCTCCAACTGCGCAATCATCTGGCTATGCGCAAGTTCTTTCATCAGGTGCTGCGGCCGCAGATCAAGATCGACTACCGGGAGGCCGAGCAGTATTACCGTGACCGCATCTCGGACTTCTATCTCCCTGAATCGCTGCGTGTCCTGGTGGTGCGCGGCCCCAGCCGCGAGATCGTGGGCAAGGCCGTGGAGCGCTTCCTGGCCGAGCGGGATCAGCTGGATCTGGCCACTGCCTTTGGCGAGGTGGAGACCCGTGAGGTAATGATCCGGGAGGAGCGGCTGTCTGCCACCTGGAAAAACGCCCTGACCGGGGTCGTTCCGGGTCAGGCCAGCGGGGTGCTCACCGATCGTTTCGGCTTCGAGGCCCTTGTCCTGCTGGAGCGCAGCCCGGCCAAGGTGCTCGAACCGGCGCAGGCCTATCCCCTGGTGGAAAATGCCCTGGTCGAGCGCAAGTTGCAGGACGCCTTCGACACATGGCTTGATGCGGCCGCGGTCCGATCCAGGATTTCCGTCAGCAGCCATCTGCTGTCTTCGGACGAATCCGCACAGATCGAGCTGGAACTCCTTCCCGGTCCGGGCGATTCCGAGGGTCTGGACCAGGAGCCACCGATACCGGGCCTCATGGATTCGGACCAGGATGACGAGGCCTCTGGTGAGGATGTGTCTGGCGAGGACGTGCCCGGTGAGGACGAATCTGGGGAGGACGAGTTCGGGCCGGAAGACGAATTAGACGGCGAGGAAGCCCCGGATGACGCCGAAAACGGATAACCCGGCGCGTTCGTTGCATAGTTTGCGTAAAGAGACTAGAATCCGTCACCATCAGCGAATCAAGCCCCCCCGGGCGTTTGGGAGAGACTCAGTGGCACGACGTTTTTTCTTGTTCATCCTTCTGGCATTCCTGCTTTTTCCTGTGCATTCCAAGGCGCAGGATGGGATATACGACAGAATCTTGGTCAAGGTGAACACCGACATCATCACCCAGTACGATCTCGATGAGGAGATGCGGCCCATCCTTGCCTCCGTCAAGGGGCGGCAGTTGACCCAGGCCGAGCAGAAGCAGTTGGCCGACCTGCGTCGGCAGACACTGGAGAGGATGGTCAACGATCTGCTCATGAAGCAGGAGATCAAGCAATACCAGATCGAGGTGTCCGACTCCGTGGTGGACCAAGAGATAAGCCGGATGCGCGAGGAGCGCGGCCTGAGCGCCGAGGAGTTCGAGGAGGCGGTCAAGCGCGACGGGCTGGCCATGCAGGAGTTCCGCTCCAAGCTTCGGGGAATCATCGAGAAGCAGGAACTGCTCGGCTATATGGTCCATAGCAAGGTTGTGGTCACAGATACTGAGATCCAGACCGAGTACGACGCCCGGCGTGACAACTACGTACTCGACAAGATGGCCACCCTGGCCATCATCATGCTCCCGGCGGATGTCTCGGCCATCGAGGTCAAGAAGCGCATCGAGGACGGCGAGATGACCTTTGCCGAGGCGGTTGAGAAATACAGCGTCGGCCCCGGCAAGGATTCGGGCGGCGTCATCGGCGAGGTCAACTGGGCCGATCTGGCCGACGACTGGCGGCAATCCATCGAGGGCGTCAAGCAGGGCGGCGTGGGAGAGCCTCTGCAGGTGCGCGGCCACACGGCACTGCTCTCCCCGGTGTCCGTCGCTTCCGACAGGCTCGTGCCCCTTGAGGAGGTGCGCGATTCCATCTTCGAGAGGCTGATGGAGGCCAAGCGGGAAACAATTTTCGACGAGTACTTTGAGAAACTCAAGCAGAGTTCCGTCATAATCTACATGGACTGACGATTCTGTTCGTCAATGGAGAATCCCGATGAATTTCGAGGAGCTCGGACAAACGCTCAAAGATGAGCGAGAGAGGCGGGGGTTGACCGTGGCCGCAGTTATGGAGGCCACAAAGATAAGCCGTACCAGTATCGAGGCCATTGAGGCCGGGAATCGCTCGAACCTGCCTCATCCTGTGTACACAAAAGGTTTTGTCAAGAGTTACGCCAGATTCCTTGGCCTAGATGCCGATGAGCTGGGCATGGTCGTGGACCGCGAGTTCGGCGAACAGGAATGCGAGCCGAGGGACCCTGGCTACGATGTTTCTCCCAATGCGGAAAAGGCGTTTCAGGGCCGGGTGTGCGCCTCGTCCGAGGGACGGCGCTCCCGGGTGGTGCTTGTGGTTGCCCTGCTCTTTCTTCTCGTCGTGGTGGGCCTTTTGGTCTTCAGTTTCAGCGCGGGTGACAAGAGCACGGATCCGCAGGCCACAGGCACGGAACAGTCCGTGATCGACGGGCCAGAGGCCTCGGTCGATGATGGGGGAATCGCGGTGCCGGATGTCCCCCCTGATGGGGTGGAGGCGGAGGAAGACCCTGTACCCGGGGTCTCCGGCCAGGAGGGCGCGTCTTCGGATGCCTCTGGCGATGTGCCCGGGGAACAACCCGCGTCAGGCGTCCCGGCCCCGGGCGCTGTCGGGAGCGACGCGGCAAGCGCAGCCGCCGGGGCCGTGTCTGCCGATCGAACCGCCGACAGGGCAGTGGACGGGACCGGAGGGCGGGAGGAGGAGAGCTTCTCCACCTCCGACGTCGAGGTCGGCACGCAGAAATACGACCATGTGGTGATCATCCGCGCCACCACGTCCAAAGGGTGCTGGGTAGGCGTGTGGCAGGGCGAGGAGACGAACATGTCCCGCGACTTCGTGCTGCGAGAGGGCGAGCCCCTGCGACTGATGTTCAACAGCCCGCGCCGTATCCGCATCGGCAACGTCGCGGGCGTCACCGTCACCTACAACGGCAAGCCCTATCCGCTCCAAAACGCCCGGGGGAACATCCAGACCCTGCGTTTCGGCACGGACTAACCCGCCCGGGAACTCGCGCACCGAAAGGCCTGCATGGACGCCACCGAAAAAGCCCTGGTCCTCAAGGTGGGCTGCTTCCGGGAGGCGGATTGCTGGGTCAGACTCTTCACCCCTTCACGTGGCATCTTCAACGCCTTTGCCTTTGGTGGCAGCCGCAGCCGCCGCCGCTTCGTGGGTTGCCTCGATCCCTTGAGCCTCGTCCTCTTCTCCATCGGGTCCGACAGGCGCGGCACATACTCCGTACTGAACGAGGGGTCGCTGCTGCACAACTTTTCCGGCATCCGGGCCGACCCGGCCGCCACCGGTCTGGCCGCCAACTGCGTCCGATTCGTGGAGGCGGTGGAGATCGACCCCTCGGACGCCGCCCCGGTCTATCACCTGCTTCTCAAGACCCTGAACATGCTCGACGCGGGTCACGGCAGCCCGGATTTCGTGCCCTGGTTCTTTCGGGCCAGACTCGCCTTTGCCATGGGTTATGACCCGGATTTTTTGAACTGTGGGACATGCGGCAGGCCGGTGGGCGGCGAGCTGGGGTGCCTGTTCGGAGTGGAGCAGGGGCAAGTGCTCTGTCTGGCTTGTCATTCGGCCGGGAAACCGTTAGATGGACTTGCCCGGCCGGTTTCCCCAGGCGTGTTGCGCGCCCTGGAGTGGATTCGCGTAAGCGACCCGGACAACTGGGCGCGGGTGGCCATGGACCGCGAGGTCAGACGCCAGGGCAGCCAGCTCGTGGAGCTGTTCGTCGCCTATCACCTGGGCCTTTCCTGGGACAACGGCATGTATAAAAAGGTCTGAGTTGGAGTATTCGATGAATTTTCAGGACGTGATACTGACGCTTCAGGGCTTCTGGGCCGATTACGGCTGCGCCGTGGTCCAGCCCATGGACATCGAGTGTGGTGCGGGGACGTTCAATCCCTCGACGTTCTTCCGGGTTATCGGGCCGGAACCGTGGAAGACCGCCTATGTCGAGCCATCGCGCAGGCCCACGGACGGCCGCTACGGCGAGAACCCGAACCGCTTGCAGCACTACTACCAGTTCCAGGTCATCCTCAAGCCCTCGCCCGACAACATTCAAGAGCTGTACCTTGAGAGTCTGGCCGCCCTTGGCATCGACGCGGCCTGCCACGACATCCGCTTTGTGGAGGATGACTGGGAATCGCCGACCCTGGGTGCCTGGGGTCTGGGCTGGGAGGTCTGGCTCAACGGCATGGAGGTGACCCAGTTCACCTATTTTCAACAGGTGGGTGGCATCGACCTCAAGCCCGTATCCGTGGAGATAACCTACGGACTTGAACGCATCTCCATGTATCTTCAGGAAAAAGATTCTGTCTACGACCTCGCCTGGAACGACGAGATCACCTACGGTCACGTCTATCACCAAAACGAAGTGGAGCAGTCGAAGTACAATTTTGAGCTGTCCGACCCGGCCCTGCTTTTCGAGCTGTTCAACCGGTTCGAGGCCGAGTGCCTCAGGCTGTGCGAGGAGGGGCTGCCCTGGCCCGCCTATGACTGCTGCCTGAAGTGCTCTCATTCCTTCAACATGCTCGACGCCCGGGGTGCCATATCCATCACTGAGCGCGCCACCTACATCGGCCGCGTCCGCAACCTGGCCTCCAAGATCGCCAGACTCTATGCCGATCAGCGCGAGGCCATGGGCTATCCCATGCTGAAGAAATAGGGCGAAAGCCAAGTGAACAGAGAAGAAAAGAGTAGACACATGGCTGAATTCATATTGGAAATCGGAACCGAGGAAATGCCCGCCCGCTTCGTGCCCAGGCTGGCCGCCGAGCTTGAGCAGACCCTTGCCCGGCTGCTCGACGAGGCGATGGTGGAGAACCAGGGCGTGCGCACCTATGCCACGCCGCGCCGGATCACCGCCCATGTCGCGGGCATGGCCGACATGCAGCGCCAGCAGGAGGAGACCGTCACCGGTCCGCCCGCCCGCATCGCCTTTGACGGCGACGGCAACCTGACCAAGGCGGGGCAGGGCTTTGCCAGAACCCAGGGGGTGGACGAATCCGCCATCTTCCGTCTGGAGACGGACAAGGGCGAATACCTTGCCGTCACCAAGAGCGTGGGCGGCGGCAGGAGCCTCGACATCCTGCCCGCCATTTGCGTCCGGGCCGTGGAGTCGCTTTCCTTTCCTAAGAAGATGCGCTGGGGCGGCTATGACTTTACCTTCGGCCGTCCCATCCGCTGGCTGCTGGCCCTGCTGGACGAGACAGTGGTGGAGTTTTCGGTGGAGAACCTGACCGCCGGTCGCGCCACGCGCGGCCACCGCGTCATGGGGCCGGGGCCGTTCGTCGTGGAGTCAGCCGACCAATATTTCTCCGTTGTCGAGAAGGAGGGCCGGGTCGTCATCGACCCCGAGACGCGCAAGGGGGCCATCGTGGCCGAGGGCGATCAACTGGCTGCATCCCTCGGCGGCGTGATCGTCTGGGACGAGGCGCTGCTCGACGAGGTGGCCAACCTCGTGGAGTACCCGCGTCCGCTCATCGGCGACATCGACCCGCGTTACCTGGAGCTGCCCCGCGAGGTGCTGCTGACATCCATGCAGTCGCACCAGAAGAGTTTCGGCGTGCAGGGGCCGGATGGCAGGCTGCTGCCGCACTTTCTGACCACCCTGAACATCGAGCCCACGGACATCGCCCTGGTCAAGAAGGGATGGGAGCGCGTGCTCAAGGCGCGGCTGGAGGACGCCCGCTTCTTTTGGGAGGGGGACTGCAAAGTCGATTTTCAGACCTGGCTCGACAAGCTCGACACCGTGGTCTTCCTCGGCCCGCTGGGCTCGGTGGGCGACAAGTCGCGCCGCATCGGCGTCCTGTGCGCCGGGCTGGCCGAGACCCTGGCCCCTACCAAGGGCATACTGCCCGGCGAGTTCGAGGCCTATGCCCAGGCTGGACGTCTTTCCAAGGCCGACCTCGTGTCCGAAATGGTCATCGAGTTCGACACCCTTCAGGGCAAGATGGGCGGTATCTACGCCGAGCGTGCCGGCAAGGGCGATATCGTCTCGCGCGGCATCTACGAGCAATATCTGCCCGCCGGGCCGGACTCGCCCGTGCCGTCGAGCCTGTCTGGTGCCTTTGTCTCCATGGCCGACAAGGCAGACACCCTGGTGGGCTGCTTCGGCCTGGGCAAAGTGCCCACCGGGGCCAACGACCCCTATGCCTTGCGCCGCTGCGCCCTGGGTATCGCCCGCATCGTCATGGAGCACGACCTCGACCTTGACCTCGGAGAGTTCCTGGCTGCCGCGCAGGACGCCTACGCCGGGGACATCCCCTGGAAGATGGAGCAGGAAGAGGCTCAGTCCAAGTTGCTCGACTTCTTCGGCCAGCGGTTGCGCGCCCTGTTCACCGGGCAGGGCATCGAGACCCGGGTGGTGGACGCCGCCCTGGGGGCTGGATTCACGGACATCCGCACCTTCAAGGCCCGGCTCGAAGCCCTCGACGCCTTCAGCCGGGAGTCGGATTTTGAGCAGGCGGTGCTGACCTTCAAGCGCGCGGCCAACATCATCCGCAAGCAGGGCGACGAGGCCGGGCAGGAACTGACCGGCGGTTACGACCCCGACCTCTTTGATGGCGAGCATGAAAGCGCCTTTGGCGCGCGCCTGGAGGAGACCGCGCCCCGGTTCGACGCCCTGTGGGAAAACCGCGATTTCGCAGGGCTTCTCGGCCTGCTGCGCGAGCTGCGCCCCTCGGTGGACGGGTTTTTCGACAACGTCATGGTCATGTGCGATGATGTCGATGTCCGCTTGAACCGGCTCAACCTGCTCAAGGCCCTTGTGGACCGTCTGGGCCGACTGGCCGACTTCAATGCCTTGCAGGTGTAGAAAAATCTTGACATAAGAAAGAGAGTCCATATAAAAGGCTCTCCCTTCGGGAAAATCAGTAAGACAAGCGTTTCACTACGATAAAAGATCAGGAGTATTTACCTTGGCTAATCACAAGTCCGCCTTGAAGAGGCACCGTCAGAGCTTGAAGCGTCGCGCCCGTAACCGCATTTCCAAGACCCGCATCAAGAACACCGTCAAGGTTGTTCGTCAGGCCATTGATGAGAATGACGTCGCAAAGGCCCAGGAGGCACTGAAGGACGCCACGTCCCTGCTGGACAAGGCTGCCCGCAAGAGTGTCATCCACGCTCGTCAGGCCCAGCGTCGCGTTGCCCGTCTTCAGGCCGCGATCAACAAGCTCGTCTAGTCCGGGTTTTCGCTCTTTTCGCTGCACGGCAGCCGCCCGCCGCACTTGTGTGCGGCGGGCTTTTTGCGTTGGGGCCGGAAGCAATGTCGCGCGGAATGTCGCGTTGCCGTGGGGACGGCGTGGCAAGGATGGGCCTTCTTGATTGGGGTCAGCGGCCTTCCTCGGCCAGTTGCTCAAGGCGTTTTTGGTCGAGGATGGTGATTTCGCTGCCGTTGATGGCGATGATGCCCTCATCGGTGAATCGCTTGAAGATGCGCGAGAGTGTTTCCTGTATGGTCCCGAGATAAAAGGCGATTTGACCCTTGGGGAGATCGAGTCGGAAGGTGTCCGAATCCTGGGAAGAGCGCAGCAGCAGGAGATAGGAGGCCACGCGGGACGGAGCCTCCTTGAGGCTTAGGTCGTCGATCTTGTTGACCAGCAGGCGCAGCTTCTGGGAGAGCATGGCCATCATCTTCATGGCGATGTCCGGGTCTTTCCTGATCATGTTCTCGAAGTCGCGCTTGGGGAAGAAGAGCGTCTCGCACGGCTCCAGAGCCTGGGCATGGGCCGGGAATGTCTTGCCCTCGAACACCGGCACCTCGCCGAACGCCTCGCCAGGGCCGAACACATGCAGGATGTGTTCCTTGCCCGAGGGCGAGGTGCGGTAGATCTTGACCCGGCCGGTGACCGGGGCGAAAAATCCGTGGGCCGGAATGTCCGCCTCGAAGAGGACCTCGCCCTTGTCGTAGCGCTTGACCACGGCGATGCCCGCGATCCTGGTCAGTTTCTCCTCCGGCAACCCCTCGAAAAAAGTGATGGACCTGACCGCCGCCAGTTTGTCTGTCGCCATGGATTCTCCCTGTTTTCGCGAATAATCTTGTCAATTTGACCTAAGTCATGGCTGTCGTCAAAAAGAAAGACCATGCTTTGATCATGATGACGCGAGAAAGACACCTCCTCATGATCCTGCCCGTGGTGGCCCTGCTGCTGCTCGGCGCGCATGGCCTGCGCGCGGGCGACAGCGGCATGGTGGCCGCTCTGGTCGGTCTGGTCGGCCTGATGTTTGTGCGGCGCGGCTGGGTGCGCATCGTGCTCATGGCTGTCCTGGCCTGGGGCGCGCTGGTTTGGGTCGAGACGGCCATGAACCTGATCGGGTTCCGCCAGGCCGTGGGTGCGCCCTGGGTGCGGTTGATGGTCATCATGACCGGTGTCGTGGTCTTTGACCTGCTGGCCCTGCTGGCGGTGGCGACCGGGCCGGGCAGGCGATTCTTCAGCCGGGGCGACCACGCAGCGGCGCGCGCCGCCGTGTTTCTGCTCACGGTCATTGCCCTGGTCGTGATCCGAGCCAAGGTGCCGTTTCCCATTCTCCTGGCCGACAGATACTTCCCGGGCTGGGGCTGGCTTGAGATCATGGCCCTTGGCGTTTACGCCCAGAGGATCGCGGGGCTGATGCTTCCGCCCGGCGGGCACGGGTTTGTCAGGCCGCGCATCTGGGCGTTCTTTTCCGCAGTCTTTTTCGGCCAGTTGGCCCTCGGGCTGGCGGGCTCTTGGGTTTTTGGGTTCTCGGGTTTGGACGCCATGCTCATGACCGGCTCGCTCCATCTGCCAGTGCCCGCGCTCATCGCGGCCGGGCCGGTGTTCCGGGGCGATGGATTCTTCATGCCCATCCTGTTTGGCGTGACCGTGCTCCTGGTCGGCCCGGCGTGGTGCAGCCATTTGTGCTACATCGGGGCGTGGGACGACGCCATGAGTCGTCGCGGTCCACGTCCCGCCCCGTCGGCCGCAATGCGCCGCCTGAGCGTGTTGGGCCGTGGCGCGACCCTGATCCTGGTGGTCGGCGCGGCGCTGGCGCTGCGGGCCATGGGCGTGCCCGGTGCCACGGCGGTGCTCATCGCGGCCGCTTTCGGCCTGATCGGCGTGGGCGTCATGGCCTTTGCCTCGCGCAAGCTCGGCCTTATGGCCCATTGCACCACCTACTGCCCCATGGGGCTTGTGGCCAACGTGCTGGGCCGTATTTCGCCCTGGCGGGTGCGCATCGGCCGCGACTGTACAGGCTGCGGCGCGTGCTTCAGCCGCTGCCGTTACAGCGCCCTCGACGCCGACCGTGTGGCCGCCGGGGCTCCGGCCCTGTCCTGCACCCTGTGCGGGGATTGCGTGTCCGCCTGCGTCCACGGACAGATCGGCTACCGCTTCCCCGGGCTTTCGTCCAGTGCGGCTCGGACCGTGTTCATCGTTTTGGTCGTCAGTCTCCACGCCGTGTTTCTTGGCGTGGCGAGAATATGATACAGTGCAACATACGAGGTGATACCATGGCTTACATGAGAAAAATGATCAGCATCAACGAGGACTTGTGCAACGGATGCGGCGAATGTGTCCCGTCCTGCGCCGAGGGCGCTCTGGCCATCGTGGATGGCAAGGCCCGGCTGGTGAAGGAACAGTACTGCGATGGCCTGGGCGCCTGTTTGGGCGATTGTCCCACCGGGGCGCTCAAGGTGATCGAGTGCGAGGCCGAGGACTTTGACCCCGAAGCCGTGGCCGAGCATCTGAAGGCTCAAGGCCGCGAGGTGCCCGACCACATGCCCTCGCCCGAGAGCCTGCGCCTGGACCCCCGTCCGGCCCGGCCCATGGGCAACTGCCCGGGTGCTGCCATGCGCTCCATGACCCCGTGCGAGCGGGCCAACATCCCCTCGGCCATGGCCGCGGGCACGGCGCAGGGGGGCGGCTCCGCGCTCTCCCACTGGCCGGTGCAGCTGCGGCTGGTGCCGCCCACCGCGCCGTTTCTGCGCGGGGCAGACCTCTTGCTGACTGCCGACTGCGTGCCCGTGGCCCTGCCCGCCTACCATGCGGACTTCCTGCCGGGCCGGGTGGTGCTCATGGGCTGCCCCAAGTTTGACAACCAGCAGGAATACGTGGACAAGCTGGCGGCCATCATTGCCGAAAACAACCTCAAGTCCATCACCGTCATGGAAATGGAGGTGCCGTGCTGCTCGTCCATGAGCGCCATTCTCGCCCATGCCATCAAGCGCGCGGCCGCTCCCGTGAACGCCCAGCGCGTCATCGTGTCTCTCGACGGCCGGATTCTTCGCACCGAACCATTCAACGCATAGCCCAGGGAGGCTTTCATGAAGAAGATAGAACTGTTCAAGGAACACGGTTTCAAGGACCTGACCTTCTCCAACTACCTGGCCCACGAGTCCGAGCACATGAAGGTGATCAACTTCAACTTCAAGGCCGGGCAGAAGCTGCCCGTGCATTCCCACGACCTGGAAGGGGAGCTGACTCTGGTCATCCTCGAAGGGGAGGGCGAGTTTCTGGCGGCCGACGGGGCAACCATGCCCGCCCGACCGGGTGACGTGCTGATCTCCCTGATCGCCGAGCCGCATGGGGTGCGAGCCACCACTGACATGCGCGTGCTGGTGACCATTGCCCCGCCCATCTGATGCGGCGGCCGGGATGTGTCGGCATGGACGCGTCGGCGCGGCAGACCAATGGAATAAACGGCATCAGGGAGACATATGAAGACAGAAGCATTGCCGGAAGGGGTTCTGGCCCAGCGTCAGGAGGGGCTGTATTCCATCACCCCGCGCGTGGCGCTGGGCCGGATCACCCCGGAACAGTTGAATATCATCAATTCGGTGGTCCAGGAGTTCGGCCTGCCCGGGGTGCGCGTCACCGCCGGGCAGCGCCTCAAGCTCCAAGGCGTCCCGGGCGACCGGCTCCACGAGGTCATCCGCCGCCTTGGCCCGGTGGGCGAGTTTTGCAAATACTATGTCCAGGCGTGCCCGGGCACCACGGCCTGTCGTCTGGCCATGCAGGATTCCATGGCCATGGGCGCCAAGCTTGAGGAGTTTCTGAATACCCTCAGCCTGCCCGCCAAGGTCAAGGCCGGTGTCTCGGGCTGCTCCATGTGTTGCGCCGAGAGCTTTGTGCGCGACATCGGGCTGGTGGGCAAGAAGCACGGCTGGACCGTGCTCTTTGGCGGCAATGCGGGCAAGCGGGTGCGTGTTGGCGACGAGTTGGCCGAGAGCCTGGGCGACAACGAGGCCCTGCGCGTCATTGGCGCGGCCCTGGCCTGCTACGAAAGCGGGGCCAAGCCGCGCGAGCGCACCGCCCGATTCGTGGAGCGGGTGGGGATCGAAATGGTGAACGAGTTCAAAGGCTAGGCTTTCCAAAGCGTTGCACGAGCCGGAGTCGGCCCGCGAGGTGGGGCGGCTCCGGCTTTGTCATGTCGTGTCGGTTCGCCTATCCGGGAAGTACAGTATTGCAGGGGCCGGAAAACGGGCGTACAAGGCAGGGGTCGCGAACCCGAGGCGGCAGGAGGAAGATCACGGTGCGAATTATCATCATCGGAGCGGGCGAGGTGGGCTACCACATCGCCAGACGGCTAGCCGAAGAAAACAAGGAAGTGCTGGTCATCGACCGCAGCGCCGACGCCCTGCGCAGGCTGGCCGAGTCGGCCGATGTGCAGACCATTCAGGGCTCGGGCAGCAGTCCCGAGGTGCTGGAAAAGGCGGGCATCGCCAAGGCGGACATCCTGCTGGCTGTCACAGACAGCGACGAGATAAACCTCATCAGCTGCTTTTTCGCCAACATGCTTGGCGGAAAGGTGACCAAGCTGGCCCGCATCCGCAGCAGCATGTACGCCAACTACAAGCACCTGCTCACAGAGGGAGCGGGCATCACCAAGATCATCAATCCGGACGAGGAGGTGGTCAACTCGGTGCTGCGCCTCATGAGCGTGCCCGGGGCCGTGGAGATCAACGACTTCGCCGACGGCAAGATCCGCCTCGTGGGCATCAACCTGCCCGACGACAGCCCGATGGTGGGCATGCGTCTGATGCAGTTGCGCGAGGTCATGGGCGATGACCTGCGCGTGGTCATCGCCGCCCTGGTGCGTGATGGCGAATTGATCATCCCGCGCGGCCAGGACCGCATCATGCGCGGCGACGTGGTCTATTTCGCCTGTGACATCATCGACCAGGACGAGGTGCTGAGCCGCCTTGGCGTGGAGCCCGATCCGGTGCGCGAGGTCATGATCATGGGCGGCGGCAACATCGGCTACAAGCTGGCCAAGGCGCTGGACAACAAGTTCTTCCACACCCGGGTGCTGGATCGCAGCCAGAAGCGGTGCGAATACCTCTCGGAACGGCTCGACCGGCCCATCGTGCTCATGGGCGATTCCACGGACCAGGAGATGCTGCGCGAGGAGAACATCCAGGATATGGACATGGTCATCGCCGTGACAGGCGACGAGGAGACCAACATCCTTTCCTGCCTGCTGGCCAAGAGCCTGGGGGCCAAGCGGACCATCACCCGTGTCAACAATTTCGGCTACATGCCGCTTATCGAGCCCATCGGTATCGACTATGCGGTCTGCCCCAGACTCTCGGCCATCAACTCGCTGCTCCATTTCATCCGGCGCGGCAAGATCATCTCCACGGTCAGCATCAAGGGCGAGCAGGCCGAGGCGCTGGAAGCCATCGCCCAGGAGAATTCGCCCATCGTGGGCAAGGCCATCATGGACCTGGACCTGCCGCGCGGCTGCCTGGTGCTCTGCTTCCAGCGCGGCGACACGGTGGTCATCCCCCGGGGCGACACGGTCATCGAGCCCCTGGACCGCCTGCTCATCATCTCCACCCGGCCCAACATCCCCAAGGTTGAGAAGGCCCTGACCACCAAGGTGGAGTTCTTCTAGATGCGCTGGCGGTATGTGCTGCACGTCATCGGCGCGCTGGTGGCCTGCGTCGGCCTGACCATGGTCTTTCCGTTGGCCTGGGGTGTGTACTACGGCGACGGTACGGCCTGGCCCCTGGCCAAGTCCATGGGCATCAGCGTGGCCTCGGGCGCGTTGTTTTTTTTCGCCTTTCGCGATCCGGCAGCCTCCAGGGAGGTCATGACCCATCGCGAGGGCATGGCCATCGTGGCCCTGGGTTGGTTTGCGGCCGGTGCCTTTGGCGGGCTGCCGTTCTATCTCGGCGGCACCTTTGATTCGGTCGTGGATTGCGTGTTCGAGTCCCTCTCCGGTTTCAGCACCACCGGGGCTTCCGTGCTCACGGACATCGAGGCCGTGCCCCGGGGCATTCTCTTCTGGCGCAGCCTGACGCACTGGCTGGGCGGCATGGGCATCATCGTCCTCTCCCTGGCCATCCTGCCGTTTCTCGGGGTGGGCGGCATGCAGCTCTACAGGGCCGAGGTGCCCGGCCCAGCGCCGGACAAGCTCAAGCCGCGCATCAAGGATACGGCCGTGACCTTGTGGAAGGTCTATCTCGTGTTCAGCGCGGTGCAGACCGTGCTGCTCATGCTGGGGGGCATGGATCTCTTCGACGCCCTGTGCCACACCTTCGGCACCATGGCCACCGGCGGGTTCTCCACCCGCAACGCTTCGGTGGCCGCCTTTGACAGCGCCTACATCGACGGTGTCATCACCGTGTTCATGCTCATCGCGGGCATCAACTTCTCCCTGCACTACCTGCTGCTCAAGGGGCGGCCATCGGCCATGCTCAAGAATCCCGAGTTCCGGGTGTTCGCTTTCATGGTCCTGTGTTTCGTAGCGGTCCTGACCGTGGCCGTCCATGCCGCCGGGGACTACGACACGGTGGGTGAGTCCGTGCGCTACACCGCCTTTCAGGTGGCCTCCATTGTGACCACCACCGGATTCGCCACGGCCGATTACGAACTGTGGCCAGGCTTCGCCCAGGCGGTTCTGGTTTTCTGCATGTTCGTGGGTGGCTGCGCCGGGTCCACGGCCGGGGGCATGAAGGTGATGCGCATCATGCTTCTGTGCAAGCATTCCTACCATGAATTGTTCCGGCTCATCCATCCGCGCTCGGTGAGCTGTGTCAAGATGGGCCAAGTGGCGGTGCAGGATGATGTGTTGCGCGGTGTGTGGGGATTCTTCATCCTCTGGCTCGGGCTTTTCGTGCTCGCCGCCTTTGTGGTGGCCGCCACCGGGGTGGATGTGGTCACGTCCTTTGCCGCAGCCCTGGCCTGCATCGGCAATATCGGGCCGGGCATCGGCGGGGTGGGGCCGATGGACAACTACGCCTGGCTGCCCGACACCGCCAAGTGGGCGCTGACCCTGTGCATGGTCCTGGGTCGCCTCGAAATATACACGGTCATTGTTCTCTTCGTTCCCGAATTCTGGCGCAAGTAGCTCGGGAGGGGGCCACGCGAGGTTCCGCCGCCAATCCATGGCAGCTGTTGGCACGCCAGCCTCTTCCGCTCAGAACTCTGGATATTCTCTAGACTTTTTCCAGAGTCGTTGAGGTGCAACGATTGCGGGGCGTCAGGGTGTTTGGGAGGGGTGAAGTCGCGCCGGGGTGGCGGATCAGTCGGTTCTGAAGTGGCAGCCCCTGGTCCGCTTGTTGCGCAGGGCGGCCTGGGTGACGATGTAGGCGGTCTGGGAGCCGTGGAACAGGTCGATGAGGGACTTGCTGAGCACGGTCTCGTGGTAGAAGTCCTGCAAGTCCTTGGTCAGCTTGCGCAGGTCGGAGAAGGCGCGCATGAGGCGTTTTTCGGTGCGCGAGATGCCCACGTAGTTCCACATGGTGTTGCGGATGTTGGCCCAGTCCTGGGCGATGAGGGCTGGGTCTTCATTCTGCATGCAGCCGTGGCTGACCCAGTCTGGGATGTTCTCGCTGAGCCTTCGGCTGGCCGTGCCGTTGCGCGGCATGCGTGCGGCCATGTCGTTGGCGGCGCTGTAGCCCCACAGCAATCCCTCCAGCAGCGAGGTGCTGGCCAGCCGGTTGGCCCCGTGCACGCCGGTGCAGCTGCACTCTCCGGCAGCATAAAGGCGGTCGAGGCTGGTGCGGCCGTGATTGTCCACCATGACCCCGCCGCAGAAGTAGTGGGCGGCCGGGACCACGGGCACGAGGTCGTGGCGCATGTCCACGCCGATCTGGCGGCAGTGCTCGTAGATGGTTGGAAAACGGGTGGTCACGTCGTGGCTGATGCCCGAGACGTCGAGATAGACGCAATCGTCGCCCGAGTGGAGCATCTCGTCCATGATCGCCCTGGCCACGATGTCGCGCGGGGCGAGATCGGCCCGGGCGTCATAGCCGGGCATGAAGCGTTCGCCCCGAGCGTTGACCAGCACCGCGCCCTCGCCGCGCACCGCCTCTGACACCAGGAATCGCCGCTCGCCGCGCCGGGAGCCGCCGTACAGGGCTGTGGGGTGGAACTGGACGTATTCGGAGTTCATGAGCCGCACCCCGGCCCGATGGGCCATGGCGATGGCCGAGCCGATGGAGCCGGAGGTGTTGGTGGTGTGCAGGTATATCTGTCCGATGCCGCCGGTGGCCAGCAGGGTGGACTTGGCCATGATGGTCTCCACCTGGCCCGTGGATTCGTTGAAGGCGTAGGCGCCCACACAGCGGTTGTCGAGGTTGTACTTGAAGTCGAGGTGCTTGCCGTGATGCTGGGTGGTCAACAGGTCGATGGCCGTGCGTTGCGTGAGCACCCGGATGTTGTCGTTGCGTTCGATCTCGGCGCACAGGACGTTCATGATGTCCCGGCCGGTGTGGTCGTCGCAGTAGAGGATGCGGGGCAGGGAGTGGCCGCCCTCGCGGGTCAGGTACCATTCGCCGGGCTTTCGCTGGTTGAAGGGGATCTTGTACTTGTCGAGGAATATCTCGCGCAGCACCTGCGGCCCCCGGCGGCACAGGAAGCGCACGGCCCGGCCAAAATTGAGCTCCCAGCCCGCAGTGAGGATGTCGCGCTCAAGGCTCTTGGGGTCGTCATCGTCGCTGGTGTAGACGATGCCGCCCTGGGCCAGGGCCGTGTTGCCCCGGGTCAAGGTGTCGGCGGCGGTGATGAGGATGACGTCCACCCCCTGGTCGGCCAGGGTCAGGGCGGCCACGGAACCGGCTATGCCGGAGCCGATGACCAGGGCGTCGCAGGATTGGCGGGGTGTGCTTGCAGATTCAGCCATGGGGTTACCTTTTCTCAGGCGCAGGCGTCGAGCATGCGCTGAAGGGCCTGCCGGGCCGGGGCCTTGATCGACTCGTCCACTTCCACGGGCGGGGCGGTCTCGATTCCCCTGAGCAGGGCGGCGAGGTTGTCGGTGGTGATCTTGGCCATGTCGTCGCACTGGCTCAAGGACAGGGGCTTGATGGTCTTGTCCGGGAAACGGTTGGCCAGTCGCGACACGAGGTTGATCTCGGTGCCGATGTATATGATGGAACCGGCCGGGGCCTCGGTGGCGTAATTGATGAGATAGGTGGTGGAGCCGCTGCCGTCGGCCGCCTGGACCACTGCCGGGTCGCATTCGGGGTGGACCACGATCTTGATGGCCGGGTCCTTGGTGCGCAGCTCAGCCACGGTCTGCACGGAGAATTTTTCGTGGATGGGGCAGTAGCCCGGCCAGACCATGAGGCGCGTGTCGGCGAGGGACGCCGGATCGATGAACAGCCGGGGGTCGCCGTCGATGACTCCCTGGGGCAGGATGACGCGCTCGTCCGTAGGGATGTTCAGGGCGTTGGCCGTGTTCATGGCCAGGTGCTTGTCGGGCAGGAAGAGCACGCCGTCGCCGCGCTCCATGGCCCAGGCGAGCATGGTGGCTGCGTTGGCCGAGGTGCAGACCGAGCCGCCGAAGCGGCCGACCACGCCTTTGACCGCGGCCGAGGAGTTGACATAGGTCAGCGGGATGATTGTGCGCCCATCCGCCTGGAGGATGTTCAGGGCGGCTTCGACGTGTCCGGCGTCTGCCATGTCGGCCATGGGGCAGGTGGCATTGGTGTCGGGAATGTGGATTTTTTGGCCTGGGCGGCGCAGGATGGCGGCTGATTCGGCCATGAAGAAGACGCCGCAGAAGACGAAGTGCTCGGCGTCGAGGTCGCCGATGCGGCGGGCGAGTTCCAGGGAGTCGCCCTGGATGTCGGTCAGGGCGATGACCGCATCGGACTGGTAGTGATGGCCAAGGATGGCGAGTCGGCTGCCCATGGCCTCCTTGATGGCGAGAATGTCTCGAACGGAGTTTTCCACAATGTTCCTTATTGGCTTAAGGGCACGAATTGCATGCTGAAATCAGACGATGGGGCCGAGTGCGTCAGCCTGCCGACCGAGATGAAATCCGGCCCGAGTTCTGCCAGTTCGCGGATGTTCTCCAGCGTGACGTTGCCGCTGAGCTCGGTCTTGATGGTGTCCGGGATGATGCCAAGGGCGGTCCTGATGGACTCGGTGTCCATGTTGTCGAGCATGATGCGCTGGATATCGCACTGGCAGGCCTCTTCGACCTCCTCGATGGTGCGGCACTCCACCTCGATGGGCGGGCAGGGTGAATGGGCTCGCAGCAGGGCGTCCACTGCCCGGGTGATGCTTCCGGCCCGGTCGATGTGGTTGTCCTTGAGCATGAGCATGTCCGAGAGGGTCAGGCGGTGGTTTTTTCCGCCACCCGCGAGTACGGCGTATTTCTCTGGAAAGCGCAGGCCCGGCAGGGTCTTGCGTGTGTCGAGAAGCTGAGTCTTGGTGCCCTTGAGGGCGTCCGCATATTTGGCCGTGAGGGTGGCGATGCCCGAGAGGTGGCACAGGAAATTCATGATCACGCGCTCGGTCTTGAGCAGCTGGATGGCCGGGCCGCGCACCGCGGCCACCATCGCGCCGTCTGAGACCCGGTCTCCGTCGTCCACGTTGAGGTGGACCTGACACTGGTCGCCGCCGAATTCGAGGACCATGGGGATGATGGGCAGCCCGGCCACCACGGTGTCCTGCTTGGCCACGATCATGGCCTGGGCCACGTCGTCCTCGGTGAAGAGGCCGAGGGAGGTGAGGTCCGAGCCGTCCTCTGCCAGGGCGATGCGTATGGTGGCCAGGAGGAACATCCTGGCTTCTGCCTGAAAGAATTCTTCAAAGAGAGTGGTGGGCATGATCGTGTCCGGCTCGCTGGGTGCGGGTTGTTCAAGGGGCGTGAAACGCAAGTAAGGCAAGGCCGCGCTTTCGTCAAGGCCGGTGTCTCTGATGAAAGAATTCACAAAGATATAACACAACTTTTTCCCGAACGCTTTGACCTGAACCGGGAATTGGGCTAGGGATTCTCCCCATGAGCAGCGAAGAGGACATCACCCCCCACGAGGACGCGAATCCGGCCGAAACCACGGTCGAAATCGAGGTCCAGCACCCGGCCGACGCCGCCGAGACCATCGAGGGGCTCGACATCGCCGAGCAGGTGAAATTCATCAAGCAGCTTCCCATTCGGGACGCTGCCGAGTCCATTGCGGAGATGGACGAATACGACCAGGTCGAGCTGTTCAAGAATCTCAACCGGGGGCTTGGCGCGCGTATCGTCGAGCAGATGTCGCCCGACGATGCCACCGCCCTGCTCAAGGGGCTGGACGAGGAACTGCGTCTGTCCTTGCTCAGCCGCGTTCCGGCCGAGGAACGGGCCGAGCTGAAGACTCTGCTCACCTTTGACCCCGATACCGCTGGCGGTGTCATGAACACCGAGGTGGTCATTCTTGACCAGGACCTCAACGTGGATCAGGGCATCGCCAAGATCCGCGACGAGGTCGAGGACAAGGAAATCCCGTACTACGCCTACCTCACCGACCAGAAGGACCGACTGGTGGGCGTTGTCTCCCTGCGCGACATTCTCCTGGCGCGGCGCGGGGCAGTGCTCAAGGATCTGGTCAAGACCCAGAACCTGATCACCGCCGGGTACAACATGGACAAGGAAGAGGTGGCCCACCTCATCGCTCGATACAACCTGCTGGCCGTGCCCGTGGTCGATTTCGGCAACCGGCTGCTCGGCGTGGTCACGGTCGATGACGTCATCGACATCATCCATGAAGAGGCCAGCGAGGACATGCAGGCCATGGTCGGCGCGGGCGCGGACGAGACCACGGACTCCCCGTGGCTGTATTCCGTGCGCATGCGCCTGCCCTGGCTGATCATCAACGTGCTTTTCTCATCGGTCTCGGCATGGGTTGTCCATCTCTTCGAGGGCAACATCACCGAGATGGCCGTGCTGGCCGTGCTCATGCCCCTGGTGGCCAATCAGGCGGGCAACACCGGGCAGCAGGCCCTGGCGGTCATGATCCGCCAGATGGCCATGGAGCGGTTCGACCGCAGGCGTGCCTGGCTGGCCGTGCTGCGCGAGATGCGCATCGGCCTGCTCAACGGCGTCATCATCTCGATTCTGGTCTTTGCCGTGGCCTACGCCATCACCGGCAAGGCCGACCTGGCCTCGGTCCTGGGGCTGGCCCTGGGCGTGGACATGCTCCTTGGCGCCTTGGCCGGGGCGTCCATACCGCTGATACTCAAGGAGATGGGGCGCGATCCGGCCCAGGCGTCGAGCATCTTCCTGACCACCATCACCGATTCCATGGGGTTTTTCATCCTGCTCGGGCTGGCTGGCATTTTCCTGCTGGCGTGAGGGGCGCCCCTCCCTAAAAAAACGGGGGCCGCTGCGGACTTGTCCGTAGCGGCCCCTTTTTCGTGCTGTTGAAGAGGAATCAGTCGAGGCCCAGAGAGGCGAGCAGATCGTCCACGTCACCCTGTCTGGCCCCTTCGCTCGGGCCTTGAAGCTTTGAGGTGGCCTGGGTCTTGGCGTCCTCGGACAGGGTGTCTATGTCCTTGTCCGGCTCCTGTTCGCGCTGGCGGATCATCAGGCCGGCTGAGAGCATGACCTCGCGCACGATCTTCTCCACCTCGCGGATGGAGTTGATGATGATCTTGATGCGCTGGCCGGTGAGGTCCTGAAAGCTTAAGGTGACCATGATGGTGGAGAGGTCGTTGCCCAAGGTCTCGTTGATCTCCTTGAGCCGGACGCGGTCCTCTTTGGTGACGCCGCCGGACTCGAAACCCTTGACGATCCTGGTCATCGTGGTTTGCATGTCCTGAAGTTTCTCGACGATGTCGATGATGTCCACGGCCGCCTTCTCGGTGGTCCGCATCACGGCGTCGAGCTGGTCCGATGTCTCGCTGAACAGCTCCTCAGGGTTGAAATCGGCCTCGATGCTTGTGATTTCCCTGCCGCCCCTGGCCGCCTTGACCTCGTGATAAATCTTCTTGAGGCCGTCCTGAAGGTCTTCATTGACCCTGCGGTAGAACTCGCCTTCGAGCAGGGATTTCGAGAGGTTTTTGGCGATCTCCCTCTCGACTGCTGCGGAGATAGTGTCCCTCAGGCTGATCACAAGTTGGTCCGAGACCTTCTCCATCAGCTCCTTGACGAGCTCTTCGTTGCCGGTCATTGCTTCTCCCGCGTTTACATTTTTGATTTTCGGATGTGCTCGCGCTGCTGCTGGAAGACAAATTGCACGATGGTTTCCATGCTAGAGCCCATGGTGTCGATGAATTCGAAGCGGTAGAGGCCGGTATCTTCCTCCAGGCCACGGATGCGGCCCTTGCTGCCCGCCATGCGCAGGGGCACCTGGCCGAGGATCAACACCACCTCAAGGGGGGTGTTCATGGCAAAGGAGGTGGGCGATCGGAACTTGATCCCCGCAGCCGAAAGCTCCAGGATTTCAAGGTCCAGGGGGAAGTCGTCGCGCAGGCCCTTCTGGCTGAGGACGCCGAGAATCCTGTCGAGCTTGCGGTTCATTTCGAGAAGGAAGTTCGTCAGGTCTTCCGGCAGTTTGCTTCCGCGAAAGAGGGTGTCGCAACTGGCCGCGTCGCCTGCGCCGTCGCTGGAGAACACGGGCGGTGACCCGATGTTCCTCATGATCCTGGCGTATCCCTTGAGACGTACCGGTACGCGCGAGAATGTTCGCTTTTGGTCGCTCATGGCGGCGTCCTCCCGTGGGGGGTCTAGTTTCTGTCGTCCTTGAGGTCGAGGGTCATGGCTTTGACCGGGCAGACCCGGGTACACATGCCGCAGGCCGAGCACTTGTCCACGTCGAAGAGGACCAGCCGGGTGCCCGGGTCGAGCATCAGGGCATCGGTGGGGCACATGGCCGTGCACATGCCACAGTGGATGCACGACTCCTCGTTGCGAAAAATCTTGTGGGCCACCGGGGTGATGCGGATGCCGTTTTCCTTGAGATATCCGATGCCCTTGTGAAAGGACTCCTCAAGGCCCGAGACCTCCAGGGTCATGGTCCCCTCGTGGCGGGGGCTGATGTCCGCCTTGAGGATGTTGAAGCTGAGGTCAAAAAGTCGGGTCAGGTTGCAGACCACGGGCCGTCCCGACACTTCAGGCGGGAAGGAGAGGTAGACTATCTTTCTGAAACCCTTGACGATATCTTGCATGGTTATTCCTGCTTCAGTGGCTGGTCGTTGCGTGTGCCGAGGTTACTTGGCCTTTTCCAGATAGCGCTTGGCCTGGGTTGCCTCGACCGAGTCGGGGAACTTCTTGACCACTTCGTTCATGCGCATCTTCGCCAGCTCGGGCTTGCCGAGATAGTCCCAGGAAAGACCGGCCCGAAGCAGGGCGGATTTGAACTTGGTGCTCTTGGGGAACTTCTCGATGACATCCTCAAAGAGGATCACCGCGCGGGCGTAGTCCTTGAGCTGGAAGTAGCACTGTCCCTGCCAGAAGACCGCGCTGGGAACGTTGGCGTGGTTCTTGAAAGTGTCTGTGAATTCGGCCCAGTAGGAGCGGGCGCGCTCGATCTGGTTCTCCTTGTACAGGGCGTAGGCCTTGTCGTAGAGAGCCTTGGCCGGATCGGCGGAGGCCCCCTTGGTCTCGCCGGGTTCGTCGTCGTGCTCTGGTCCGGCCGCTGCAGGCCCTGTGGCGGCTGGACCTGTCGCGCGAGGTCCGCCCGTGGCGGCAAGGCTTGCGGCCCGTTCCTGCCGAATCTTGGACAGGTCCACCATGAGCTGGTTTTCGAGCACGAATTCGATTTCGTCGAGCTGCCCGGCCAGGGTGGACAGGGTCATGGTGGAGTTGGACTCGCCCACCTGCCTGTCCAGCCGCATGTTCATGGTCTCAAGATCGCCCCTGAGCCGGGCGAAGTCGGTACGCATGGTCTGGATCTCGGCCCACATGTCCGCCGCCCGCTGGCGCACCGGGGACTGTGAATCCTCAATTTCCGCTATGATTTGCTGGCGCGATTCCTCAAGCTCGGCTTCCAACTGCCTGATGCGGTCGCGGTCCTGGCGGCGTTCGACCTGGAGGGTTTCCATCTCGGTCTTGGAGGCGCAGCCGAGGGCGGTGGCCATGGCCAGTATGACGACAAGGGCCGGGAGAATTCTGAATATTTTTTTCATGACCGTGAGCTTCCTCTTTTTCTTCCGATAAAAAGATACGCCACAGAGCCGATAATTGGAACAAAAATACAGAGCTGCATCCAGAGAAGTTTTTCGTTGGCGGACTCGTACGTTCGCTTCCAGGCGTCGAGGATGCTCCAGGCGCTGAAGGCGAAGCAGATGCCGATAATGGACGCGATCACAGTCCATTGGCCGGCGGTTATGGCAGAGAAGTCGGCAAACATCGAAACACTCCTTGGCGCGCTGCGGGTCAGCCCGATTCGGCGCGTGCCCGGTTGAAGAACATGGATACAATGATGCAGCCCGCGCCCACGGTCAAGGCACAGTCGGCCACGTTGAAGGCGGGCCAGTGAAACGACCCGTGGTAAAAATCGAGAAAGTCGATGACCGCGCCGAGCCGGACACGGTCGATGAGGTTGCCCACGGCGCCCCCGGCGATGAGCCCGAGGCCAGTGATCATCCAGCGGTCCGTGGCCGGGGTCGTGCGCAGCATGTAGCCGATGAGCCCCAGGGCCAGGATGGTGACCGCGATGAACAGCGGTCGCTGCCAGTCTATGCTTTCGCTGGCCAGAAATCCCCAGGCAGCGCCACGGTTTGTGATGTGGACGAGGTTGAAGAAGCCCTGGATAACGGGAAATCCCGTCCATAGCTCCATGGTCGCGGCCACCCACAGCTTGGTGACCTGATCAAGGACGACCACCATGGCCGCCCACAGGGACGCGAGACGATATTTGCCCATGCGCTTACGCCAGAGTCTTCAAGACCGCGGTGCAGCGCGGGCAGGCGTCCGGGTGGGCCGGGTCGGTGCCCAGGTCTTCGCTGATGCGCCAGCAGCGCTCGCACTTGACGCCCGGCGCGGGTTCCACAGCGATTATCAGGTCCTTGACGTCCTCGGCGACAAAGACGCCTGTCGGGGCGTCGGCTATGTCGACCAGGGTTATTTTGGAGACGATGAAGAACTCGCGCGCGTCCAGCTCCTCGGCGGCCACCAGTTCGCGCACCGCCTGGGTGGCGTAGAGGGTGACATGGGCGTCGAGGGATTTGCCGATGACGCGGTCCTTGCGCTTGGGCTCGATGGCCTTGTTTACCTCGCCGCGCACGGCCGCCAGCATGTCCCAGCGGGCGCGCTCATCCGCAGGCAGATTGACCTCGTCGGGCGCAAAGCGCAGGGCGAAGACCGTGTCGGTCTGGTCCAGGTCCGCCTTGATGGCCTCGGGCAGGGTCTGGAACGCCTCCTCGGCGGTGAAGGAGAGCACTGGAGCCATGTCCTCAAGGAGCATGAGCAAGGTTTGCCAGAGCACGGTCTGGGCCGAGCGGCGCTTGAGGCCGCCTTGCTCCTCAACATAGAGCCGGTCCTTGATGATGTCGAGGTAGAAGGACGAAAGATCAACCACGCAGAGGTTGTGCAAGGTGTGGTAAACCTTGTGGAATTCGTATTTGGCGTAGGCCTGACCGATGGCCGCGTGGCGGCTGGCGACCATGTCCAGGGCGTAGCGGTCCAGCGGCAGCAGGTCGGCCACGGCCACCCGGTCCGCCGGGTCGAAGTCGTTGAGGTTGGAGAGCAGATAGCGGCAGGTGTTGCGGATGCGCCGGTAGGCGTCCACCAGCCGGTTCAGGGTCTCGTCCGAGATGCGGATGTCCTCCTGGTAGTTGGAGGCCGAGACCCACATGCGCAGGATCTCCGCGCCGAACTTGTCGATGATCTCCTGGGGCGCGATGACGTTGCCGATGGATTTCGACATCTTGCGGCCATCGGCATCGACCACGTAGCCGTGGGTGAGCACGGCCTTGTATGGCGGCACGTCGCGGGTGCCCACCGAGGCGAGCAGCGAGCTGTGGAACCAGCCGCGATGCTGGTCCGAGCCTTCGAGGTACAGGTCGGCCGGGAACCGGGTCTCGGCGCGCCGCTCGACCACGGCAGCGTAGCTGGTGCCGGAGTCGAACCAGACGTCGAGAATGTCTGTCTCGCGTTTCCAGTGGGTGCCGCCGCATTTGGAGCAGGTCAGTCCGGCTGGGACAAGTTCCTCGATGGGCGCCTCGAACCAGTAGTCGCAGCCGTTTTCATGCATGGCGTACTTATCGCAGATGGCGTAAGCCCACTTGGCGTCGAACCAGGTCTCGTCGCAGTCCTCGCAGATGAGGGCCGAGATGGGCACGCCCCAGTTGCGCTGGCGCGAGATGCACCAGTCAGGGCGGCTGGCGATCATGCTGTGGATGCGTTCCTCGCCCCAGGCCGGAATCCACTGGACCTTGTTGCGGATGGCGTCCAGGGCGCGGGCGCGCAGGTCGTTCTCGTCCATGCCGATGAACCACTGGGTGGTGGCGCGGAAGATGACCGGCTGCTTGCAGCGCCAGCAGTGGGGGTAGGAGTGGGCGATCTGGCGCGAGGTCATCAGATTGCCAAGTTCCTCAAGCTTTTCCATGACCTTCGGATTGGCGTCCCAGACGTTGAGTCCGGCGAAGTGCTCCACCTCGGGCAGGAACTCGCCCCGGTCGTTCATGGGCGAGTAGACCTCCAGGCCGTACTTGAGGCCGGTCTCGAAGTCCTCGCGGCCGTGACCCGGGGCGGTGTGGACGCACCCGGTGCCGGTTTCGAGGGTGACGTAATCGGCCAGCACCACCGGAGATTCGCGGTCATAGATGGGGTGCTTCGCCTTGAGCCCCTCAAGCTCTGCCCCCTTGACCGTGGTCAGCACGGCGGGCTTTTCCCAGCCGAACTTGGCGGCGCAGTCTTCGAGCAATCCTTCGGCCAGCACATAGTAGTCGCCGCCCGCCTCGACCACCGCGTAGTCGAACTCGGGGTGCACGGCCACGGCCATGTTGTCCGGGATGGTCCAGGGGGTGGTGGTCCAGATGAGGATGAAGAGGCGGCTGACATCCAGATCGGCCAGCTCGCTGGCCTTGGGGTCGGCCATGGGGAAGCGGACGTAGATGGACGGCGATTTGTGGTCCTCGTATTCCACCTCGGCCTCGGCCAGGGCGGTGCGGCAGTCGCAGCACCAGTAGATGGGCTTCTTGCCGCGCACCACGCCGTCGCGCTCCATGAACCGGCCCAGCTCACGGGCCGTGGCCGCCTCGTACTGCGGGTCCATGGTCATGTACGGGGTGTCCCAGGTGCCGAGCACACCCAGCCGCTTGAACTCGCCGCGCTGCACGTCGAGCCACTTGGCCGCGTAGGAGCGGCAGATCTTGCGGATGGTCAGGGTGTCGAGTTCCTTGTTCTTTTTCTTGAGCTCCTGTTCCACCTTGTGCTCGATGGGCAGGCCGTGGCAGTCCCAGCCCGGCACATAGTGGGCGGTCTGGCCCTGCATGTTGCGCGACTTGACCACGATGTCTTTGAGCACCTTGTTCAGGGCGGTGCCCATGTGGATGTGGCCGTTGGCGTAGGGGGGGCCGTCGTGCAGGACATAGGTGTCGTCGGGGTCCCCGGCGGCGACCATGCGCTCATAGGCACCGATCTTTTCCCAGAACTTGAGCGTCTCTGGCTCGCGTTGCTTGAGATTGGCCTTCATGGGGAAGGCGGTCTGGGGCAGAAGCAGGGTGTCTTTGTAGTCGCTCATGGGTCTTCGGTCCTCCGACGCGATATATTTCTATGAAAGAAAGTGGTCCGCTCAAATGAGTCGGGGTAGAGTGGTACAACCCGGCCCGGAAGTCAAGCATCGCAAGGCTTTTGTCATTCCGGGTGGCTGGTTGCGAAGGCCTTTGGCGCTGGTCTCCCGGCCGCGAATCTGGTAGGGAGTGGGTCCGTCCTGGCGGATGAACCCGACAACCCCACGTGATCAGGAGAATTCATGGGAATACACAAGAGAGAACGGGAAGAGGATGAGGCGCGGCAGCAGTATGTCAGGAGGTCTTCATGCATCCTGCTGGTGGTCGTGGCCCTGCTTGCGGGCGCTTTCCTGGGCAACGCGCTGACCATGATCTATGTGGAGCAGCGCAGCGGGCGGCAGGCGATTCTGTCCGGCGCTCCCGGCCCGTCCGCCCCCCAGACCGAGTCCCACGCAGCCGACCCGACCACCTTGGCCCGGCTTGAGGCGGACGCGGCTGCCGACCCCACCAATGCGGACACCTGGGTGGCTCTGGGCAATTACTGTTTCGACCACGACCTGCCCGCCGAGGCGGCCGCTGCCTATGAACGCGCGGTGGAACTCGCACCCATGCGGCCCGGCGTCTGGTCCGACCTGGGCGTCATGTATCGCCGCATGCAGCAGTTCGACAAGGCGCTTGACGCCTTCAGTCACGCGGCCAGCCTCGACACCGCCCATGTCACGGCGCGTTTCAACATGGGGGTGGTCTACCTGCATGACCTCGGCGACAGGGAGAACGCCCTCAAGGCGTGGCGGGAGGTGCTGGCCATCGATCCGTCGGCCACCACGCCCACGGGCCGTCCCGTGGCCTCGCTGGTTTCCGAGCTGGAAAAATAGACCGATGCAGCCGACACGCCGTCGGTATTTGGCAGAAAACAAGAGGGCGACCCGTGTCGCCCTCTTGTCATTTCATCTGTTCGATCAGATGCCGCCGCCATCCACGAAGGATTGCTGGAGTGTGCGCGACTGGACTATCTGGGAGCCGGGCGGCACATCGCGGGTGATCCAGACGTTGCCGCCGATGACCGCGCCCTTGCCGATGGTCACCCGGCCCAGGATGGTGGCTCCGGCATAGATGATCACGTCGTCCTCCACGATGGGGTGGCGGGGCAGCCCCTTGATCAGCCGCTCGTCGTCGCCCTTGGGGAAGCTCTTGGCCCCCAGGGTGACGCCCTGGTAGACGCGCACGTTGTCGCCGATGACGCAGGTCTCGCCGATGACCGTGCCCGTGCCGTGGTCCATGAAGAACCCCTTGCCGATGGTCGCGCCCGGGTGGATGTCTATGCCCGTGTCCGAGTGGGCCATCTCTCCGATGATGCGGGGAATGATGTCCACGTTGAGTTTGTAGAGTTCGTGGGCCACCCGGTAGTTGGTCAGGGCGCGTACCGACGGGTAGCAGAAGATGGTCTCGCCGTGGGTCTTGGCCGCCGGATCGCCGTCGTAGGCCGCCTCCACGTCGGAGAGCAGGAGCTTGCGGATGCGCGGCAGGGTGGTGATGAACTGGTGGGCCATGCGTTTGGCCTTGGTCTCGCAGTCCTGGCAGGCGTCCACCTGGGTCTTGTCGCAGACGAAACAGTAGCCCCGGTTGATCTGGTCGGCCAAGCGGCGCTTGACCCGGTCCAGGGTGGAGCCGATGTAGTAGGGCATGGTGTCTGGCGTGATCTCGGAAGGGCCGAAATAGCCCGGGAACAGGACGCAGCGCAGATCCTGGACGATCTCCGTGAGTATCTCGATGGACGGCATGGGCACGTCATCTGCGTAGCGATGCGAGGCCGGGCCGTTGTCGCCCGACTCCACCAGCAGGGCGACCACGTCGGCCAGGGTGTATTCGTGTTCGGTCATGATTGTATCCTACTCGAAGAGGGCAGTGCTGAGATACCGCTCGCCAGTGTCGCAGACGATGAAGACGATCATCTTGCCCGCGTTGTCCTTGCGCGCGGCCAGTTCAAGGGCCGCGGCGCAGTTGGCGCCCGAGGAGATGCCGCACAGGATGCCCTCCTCGCGGATCAGCCGTCTGGCGGTCTCGAAGGCGGTGTCGTTGTCCACGGTGATGATTTCGTCGATGATGGCCGTGTTGAGCGCCCCGGGCACAAAGCCCGCGCCGATGCCCTGGATCTTGTGCGGCCCGGGCTTGCCGCCGGAGAGCACGGGCGAGTCTGTCGGCTCCACGGCCACGGCCCGAAGGGCCGGCTTGCGCGCCTTGAGCACCTCGGCCACGCCGGTGATGGTGCCGCCGGTGCCCACACCTGCCACGAAGATGTCCACCGCACCGTTGGTGTCGGTCCAGATTTCCTCGGCAGTGGTCTTGCGGTGGGCGGCCGGGTTGGCCTCGTTCTCGAATTGCATGGGCATGAAGGCGTTTTTGGTTTGGGCCACGATTTCCTCGGCCTTGGCGATGGCGCCCTTCATGCCCTGGTCCGCCGGGGTGAGGATCATCTCGGCCCCGAAGCCAGTGAGCAGTTTGCGCCGCTCAATGCTCATGCTCTCGGGCATGGTCAGGATCAGCTTGAGCCCCTTGACCGCGCAGATGAAGGCGAGGCCGATGCCGGTGTTGCCGCTGGTGGGTTCCACCAGGACAGTGTCCTTTGTGATGCGGCCGTCGGCCATGGCCGCTTCGATCATGCTCTTGGCGATACGGTCCTTGATCGAGGCGCAGGGGTTGTTGAATTCGAGCTTGGCCACCAGCGTGGCCCCGAGGGCGCTGCCGAGGCGGTTCAGGCGGACCAGCGGGGTACCGCCCACCAGTTCGGTCATGTCATTGGCTATTGGCATGGTTACTCCGAGAAGGACTTGGTGCAGGCGGGCGCGGTCTTTTCCGCCGAAAAGGGCGAGAGCTTGCGCAGGTTCTCGATGACGGTGGGCAGGGTGGCGAGCACGGAGTCCACCTCCGCCCCGGTGTTGAACCGGCTCAAGCTGAAGCGGATGGAGCCGTGGGCAAAGGTGAAGGGCACGCCCATGGCGCGCAGCACATGCGAGGGCTCCAGGCTGCCCGAGGTGCAGGCCGAGCCGGAGCTGGCGCAGATGCCCATCTGGTCCATCATCAGCAGGATTGCCTCGCCCTCCACGTAGCCGAAGGAGATGTTGGTGGTGTTGGGCAGCCGGTTTTCCCTGTCGCCGTTGATGATGGCGTCGGGAATCCGCTCCAGCAGGCCGCTTTCGAGCCTGTCGCGCAGCGCCCTGACCGCGGTGTTTTCCTCGTCCATATGCTCAGTGGACAATTCGCACGCCTTGCCCAGGGCGATGATGCCGGCGGTGTTCTCGGTTCCGGCCCGGCGGCTGCGCTCCTGGTGGCCGCCGATGAGGAAGGGGCGAAAGGGCAGCCGCTTGCGCACGAAGAGCGCGCCAACACCCTTGGGTGCGTGCAGCTTGTGGCCAGAGAGCGAGAGCATGTCGATGGGCGTGGTCCCAAGGTCGATGGGGATCTTGCCCACGGCCTGGACCGCGTCAGTGTGGAAGATCACGCCGTGTTCCCTGGCGACGGCGGCCATCGCCTCGACGGGATAGATGTTGCCCGTCTCGTTGTTGGCCCACATGATGGAGACGATGGCCGTGTCAGGCCGGATGGCCTCGCGGTATTCATCGAGGTCGAGGCGGCCGCGCGCGTCGGTGCCGAGGTAGGTGACGTCGTAGTCTTTCTTCTTTTCCAGGAACTTGCAGAGGCTGAGGATGGCCGGGTGCTCGACGCGGGTGGTGATGATGTGCCGCTTGTCGGGCTGGGCCGACAAGGCCGAGCGGATGGCCGTGTTGTCCGATTCCGAGCCGCAGGAGGTGAAGATGATCTCGTCGGGCTCGCAGTTGAGCAGGGCGGCCACCCGGGCGCGCGCCTCCCTGATTCTGGCCCCCACCTGCCCGCCGAAGCGGTGCATGGACGAGGGGTTGCCGTAGAGTTCGCAGAAGTAGGGCTGCATTTCCTCGAACACCGCCGGGTCCACTCGGGTGGTGGCGTTGTTGTCCATGTATATGGTCTTCATGGCTTATCCTTCGCGGACCGTGATTTCTGGGTCCACTTTTTCCTTGAGCTTGGCTTCTATCAGGTTGTGAAGGGTCAGTTGGCTCGACGGGCAGTTGGAGCACATGCCGATGAATTGAACCAGGACCGCCTGGCGGTCGATGTCCAGCAGACGGATGTCGCCGCCGTCCCTCTGGAGCATGGGGCGGATTTCGTTGTCGATGACCGACTCGATGAGGTGCATGCGCTGGATATTGGTCAAACCCTGGGCCGGGTGGGTCGATTCGGACGACGGGGTGGGGCAGACGCCCTCGCCGCGCGCCTCCCCAAGCAGGCGTTCCAGGTCGTCCACGCACTTGCCGCAGCCGCCGCCCGCCTTGGTGAAGTTGGTCACGTCCTCCACGGTCTTGAGGTCGTTTTCCTTGATGGCGCGCAGGATTTCCTCGTCGAACACCCCGAAACACTCGCAGATGAGGGTGCCCTCGTGGGAATGCTCCATTTTGCTCGGCGCCTCGCCACGCATGTTCCTGATGGCCTGCTCAAGGGCTTCCTGGCCCATGACCGAGCAGTGCATCTTCTCACGCGGCAGGCCGCCCAGGTACTCGGCGATGTCCTTGTTGGTGATCATTTCGGCCTCAGCCACGGTTTTTCCCATGAGCATCTCTGTCAGCGCCGAACTGGAGGCGATGGCGCTGGCGCAGCCAAAGGTCTGGAATTTGGCGTCGGTGATTACCTCGTCGTCCACCTTGATGTAGAGGGTGAGCGCGTCGCCGCAGGCCAGAGAGCCCACCTCGCCCACGCCGTCGGCGTCATCAATGGTGCCCACGTTGCGCGGGTTGAGGAAGTGGTCCTTGACCTTGTCGGTGTATTCCCACATGGCGATCTCCTGTAATCTTGGTTTGTTCCGGAGTGCGGGGCGATGGTTGCGTCAGTACACCGGAAAGAACATAGCACATTGTTTCGCATATGTAAGTATGCTCGGTCACTCTGTAAAGGGCGTTGGCAACAACAAATCCGACAAAATCAGTCAAGATTATATCCGAGTTCATGTCAAGGCCGACAGGTCGCCCGGACATGACGGCTTCAAGACGCTACAGGGCCATCAATCCGGGGATTTCCGAGGCCTTGCGGTAGACCTCCATGACCGCCTTGCCGGAGCACATGGTGGATTCAAGGGTGACGCTGGTGTACTTGCCTCCACTGGACTGGCGGGTCACAAGTCGCTCGGACTCGAACAGGGCCGCGAGCAGGGGCAGGTTGGCGGTGGGCACTATGAATTTGAAGGCGTAAGGGCAGGGCCACTGGTGATGTTCGTCAAGCGTGCTCTCGAACTGGGCGTCGCGGTCGGTCATGGTCGTCTCCGGATTTCCTTGGTTGCGCCGGATGTATATCCGCTATTGTCTTCTGTCAAATGACAGGGGGCGTTGACATATTGGCATAATATGTATCTACTGTCTGAAACGCCTGTTCCATTTGCGGAAAGTCCGGGTTGTCCTCGCACCTTGCGGGGGCGGCGGAGAAGAGGCGACATGGCGGACGACGATGAGCGGTGAAGTCGAAATACTCGTGGTCGATGACGAACGGATCAACCTCATGCTGATTGAGGGAATCCTGCGCGGCCAGGGTATGCGCGTGATCACGGCCATGTCTGGTGACGAGGCGCTGGCCGTGGCCGAGAAGAGCAATCTGGCCGTGGTCCTGCTTGATGTCATGATGCCGGGCATGGATGGCTTCGAGCTGGCCGAGAGGCTGCGTGCCTCGGAGCACACCCGCACCGTGCCCATCATCTTCATCACCGCCATCAGCAAGGAGCAGCGCAACGTCTTCCGCGGGTACGAACTGGGCGCGGTGGACTACTTGTTCAAGCCCGTGGAGCCCGAGATTTTACGCAGCAAAGTGGGCATCTTCTCGGAATTGCACAGGAAGAATCTCTCCCTTGAAACCGCCACCCGGCGGCTAGAAAATGTCGTGGCCGAGCTGGAGGGTTCCCAGGCGGCGTTACGCGAGTCCGAGCAGCGCTACCGGATGGTGGCGGACTACATCTATGACTGGGAAAGCTGGCTCGGGCCCGATGGCGAGGCCATCTACATCTCTCCCTCCTGCGAGCGCATCACGGGGTATTCCCCGGTCCGGTTCGTCGAAGACCCGGAGCTGATGCAGCGCATCGTGCATCCTGACGACTTCGCCGCGTGGCACAACTACATGATGGGCTCTTCCTCCATGGAGGAGGGCATCGACTACCGCATCAATCACCAGGACGCCCACGTCCGGTGGGTGAGCATGGTCAGGCACGCGGTGGAGGATGAGTCTGGGCAGCCCCTTGGTGTTCGCATCAGCGTGCGCGACGTGACCAGCCGCAAGCACATGGAGCAGCGGATCAAGCACAGTTCCCTGCACGACACCCTCACCGGACTGCCCAACAGGGCGCTGCTGCTCGACAGGCTCAGTCAGGCGGTGGAACGATCAGCGCGCATGGGGGCGTATTTCGCCGTTCTTTTCATCAATCTCGACAGGTTCCAGGTGGTCAACGACCATTTCGGCCACATGGTGGGTGACCGGATACTGGTGGAGATCGGGGTACGCCTGCGCCGCATCGTCCGCCCGGTGGATACCGTGGCCAGGTTCGGCGGTGACGATTTCGTGGTCATTTTCGAGGAGATGCACCGCAAGCTCGATGTGCGCGACATGGTCAGGGTCGTTCGGGAATCCTTTGCCGAACCCTTTGAGATCGACGGGGTGGAGTTCCCGATCACGGCGAGCATGGGCCTGGAGATAGCCAGGGGCTATGGCGAGGACCGGAACAACCTCGTGCACAACGCCCAGTTGGCCATGTACAAGGCCAAGGGGTCTGGCAAGAACCGCTGCGTCACTTACGCGGTGGGCATGCGCGAGGGCGCGGCCAGCGTGCTGGCGATGGAAAGCGAGCTGAAGCGGGCCTTGCGCGCCAGGGAATTCGAGGCATATTTCCAGCCCATTGTCACCCTTGCCGACGGCCAACTCTACGGTTTCGAGGCCCTGGCCCGCTGGCATCATCCCGAGCGAGGGGTGGTCAGCCCCGGCGAGTTCATCCCCGTGGCCGAGGAGACCGGGCTCATCGTCGAACTGGGCGAGCAGATTCTCGAAGACGCCTGCCGCACCCTGAGCCGGTGGCGTTCCATCTATCCGGCCGCGGCCGAGCTGATCATGTCCGTGAACATCTCGGCCAGGCAGTTCGGCGAAGCCGGGCTTGTGGACATGGTCAAGCGGATTCTCGAAGACACGGGCCTGCCGGCCAGCCTGCTCAAGCTCGAGATCACCGAAACGGTCGTCATGCTTGACGCCGTGGAGTCGTCGATCCGGCTCAATCTTCTGAAATCGCTTGGCATCATGCTTTCCATCGACGATTTCGGCACCGGCTACTCATCCATGAGCTATCTCCAGAAATTTCCCATGGATCAGCTCAAGATCGACCTGAGTTTCGTGCGGCTCATGGAGAAGGGGCCTGAGAACATCGAGATTATCAGGGCCATCGTCAACATGGCCCACAGCCTGCGTCTGCGGGTGGTGGCCGAGGGCATTGAGACCGAGCGCCAGCGCGACCTGCTTTATTCCTTGCAATGCGATTACGGTCAGGGCTATCTCTATGCCATACCGCTGCCTGGTAGCGAGGCCGAGGCGTTTCTCTCCAGCGGGGAGTGATGCAGTTTTCTTCGACCGCTAACAGTTGCTGAACAAGTCATTTTTTCAGGCTGTTCAAAAATGTTCGAGTGCAAGGCGCGAGAAAAGGGCAAGGCCGATGCGTACTTCCGGTACGCGAGGATTTGACCTTTTAGAAGCAACGAAGCAATCGGGCATTTTTCAACAGCCTGCCAAGGGAGACCTTCCGCATGAATCTGAATCTGAGCGCACCGCAACTCATCACCTGGGTCATAGGCGTCATCCTGGGCCTGCTGGGCATCCTCATCCATCTCGACGTCATGTCCGTACCCGCCTTGGAGGACCTTGTCCGTCCCTTCTGGCTCGTGTCCGCCGGGTTCGGCATTCTGGCCGTGTCCAACGTCTTCAGGGGGCTTTGACCACGGCATATTCCTGTTCCGTCCCCGGGGCCTGTCGTGGAAACACGGCAGGCCCCTTGTCGTGCTTCGCCGGATTGTGTAATCATTGAATACACATGTCTGCGCCGCCTGCCCGGGCTGCGGGCCGACACGCTCAGGAGGAACGCGCCAATGGCAGATCTGAAACGTTGGAGCCGGGGCGAAATCACCAGGATGCGCCTTGAGATAGACAGGCTTTTCGACGAGTTGTGTCTTGATCTTGACCTGCCCGCCATGGTTTGCCGCATGACGGGCGACACCGAGCTTTGGGAGGAGGGCGACGCCCTGGTGTGCAGGATGGAGCTTGGGGCCATCGAACCGGACGACGTCACCGTCATGGCGCTTAGGCGGCTGCTGGTGGTCACGGCCGAGGTATTCGAGATGGCGGGCAACCGCCGCCGCTCTCGCGCCTTCAGGAAAGAGGTCCGGCTGCCCTGCGCCATCCGGGCCGACGATGTCGAGGTCGCCTTTTCCGATGGATTTCTCATGGTCCGCCTGCCCCGATGCTCCCGCCATCCTATTGTCCGGATAATCAAGAAATAGACGGAGTTGCCATCATGCCCAGCAAGAAGCCTTCGCACGAAGTTCCCGCCGACCAACTCAAGTGGACGCTTGATCCCGGGACCATGACCTTTACAACCACGGACGAACTGGAGCCCCAGACCGAGATTATCGGCCAGAAGCGCGGCGTGGAAGCGTTCCGCTTCGGCATGGGGATGCTCAAGAAAGGCTACAACATCTTTGTCACCGGCCAGCCCGGCTCCGGGCGCCTCTCCACGGTCAAGAAGCTGCTGGCCGAGATGGCGGACAAGAATCACGTTCCCTGCGATCTTTGCTATGTCAACAATTTCAAGCACCCGGAAGCGCCGATCCTCCTGCGCTTCACCTCGGGCGAGGGCAGCGAGTTCAAGCGCGACATGCAGGAGTTTCTGGATACGGTGAAGCGTGAGGCCCCGCAGCTCTTCGAGAGCGAGGAGTACATCGCCCGCAAGAACCAGATCGCCGAGGCGCACGAGAAGAAGGTGATGAGCTTCTACAAGGCCATCGAGGACCAGGTGAAGGACACCGGGCTGGTGGTGGTGCGCATGCAGATGGGGTCGATCCAGCGGCCCGACGTGGTCCCCCTGGTGGACGGCGAGCCCAAACGCATGATCGAGCTTGAGGAAATGGTCGCGAACAAGCGCTTCCCGAAGGAAGAATTTGAGCGCCTTCACGCCAAGCGGCTGGAGCTCAAGGAGCAGATCGACCAGATAGTCATGGAACTCAAGGAACTGCAAAAAGAGGTGGGCAAGAAGCACGAGGAGGTGGACCGCCTCATGTTCATGACCCTGGCCCAGGATTTCATCAAGACGCTTCGCGAGCGGTATGACGATCCCAAGGTTCAGGCGTATCTCGATTCGGTCCTTGATCACATGGGCGACGAGCTGGACAGCATCAAAGCCCTAGGCAGCCCGCCCAAGCAGGGGCCGCTGCCGGGCATGATGCTCGGTGGGCCGCCGCCGGAGGTGGTATTTCACCCCTATCAGGTCAATCTGCTGGTGGACAATGCGGATAAGCAGGGACCGCCGGTTATCGTGGAGTCCTATCCGACCTACCGTAACCTTTTCGGCAGCATCGAGCGGGTCATGGATCGCAACGGCGGCTGGCACACCGATTACACCAAGATCAAGGCGGGGTCTTTCGTCAAGGCCAATGGCGGCTATCTCGTGATCAACCTGATGGACGCCATCTTCGAGCCCGGCGTGTGGCAGACCCTCAAGCGCTCGCTGAAGACCGAGCAAATAGAGATCGAGACCTTTGATCCCTACTATTTCATCAGCGCCACCGGGCTCAAGCCCGAGCCCATCGACATGCGCGTCAAGGTGGTGGTGCTGGGCAGCCCCTATCTCTTTGCCGTGCTCAAGCGCTATGACGAGGATGTGGCCAAGATATTCAAGGTCTGGGCCGACTACGAGTCGAGCATGAATCGCGACGACGACACGGTCATGCAGGTGTCCCGGTTCGTCCGCGCCGAGGTGGACAAGAACGAACTTCGGCCGTTCGACGCCTCGGGAGTGGCCGCCGTGCTGGAGGAGGCGGTGCGCTGGGCCGGTCGGCAGGAGAAGATATCCACCTCCTTCCCGGCCATGGCCGATCTCTTGAGCGAGGCCGATCATTTCGCCTCACGCGAGGCCGCGGCAACGGTGGGCGCGATTCACGTCAAGGCGGCCGTTGACGCCCGTGTCTACCGCTCCAATCAGATCGAGGAGCGCATCCAGGAGATGATCGACCGGGGCAGCCTCTTTGTTGACACCGACGGCGAGGTGGTGGGGCAGGTCAATGGCCTGGCCGTCTACACCATGGGCGACTACATGTTCGGCAAGCCGAGCCGCATTACCACAGTGACCTCTCTGGGCAAGGAGGGGATCATCAACATCGAGCGCGAGGCCGACATGTCCGGCCCCACCCATAACAAGGGCATGCTCATCCTGGCGGGCTATCTGCGTAGCCGCTTCGCCCAGGACAAGCCCATGTCCCTGGCGGCCAGCATCGCCTTCGAGCAATCCTACGGCGGCATAGACGGCGACTCGGCTTCGTCCACCGAACTGTACGCGCTGCTCTCAAGCCTCTCGGGCAAGCCCATCAGGCAGTATATCGCAGTCACCGGATCGGTGAACCAGTATGGCGAGGTCCAGCCCATCGGGGGGGTGAACCAGAAGATCGAGGGGTTCTACCTCTGCTGCAAGCATGCCGGGCTCACCGGGCGGCAGGGCGTCATGATCCCCCAGGCCAACGTCAAGGACCTCATGCTCCGCGAGGAGGTGATCCAGGCGGTCATGGACGGCGAATTTCGCATCTGGGCTGTGCGGACCATTGACGAGGGCATCGAGATTCTCACCGGTGTTCAGGCGGGTGAACTCGGCAAGAAGGGCATTTACCCCAAGGGCACCATCAACCGCCTGGTCAATGACAGGCTGCGCGAGCTGGCGGACACCCTCGTCGCCTTCGGCAAGAAGGGTGAGTACAATGGAGAGAAGCGGGGCAAGCGGGCTGCGGCCAAGAAAACTCCGGCCAAAAAGATCCCGGACCAGAAAACCGGATCGAAAAATAAATAGGAATGCGTATTATTACTTGACAAACCGCAAGCCATGCCAAAGGGTTGCGAATGAAACCGCAACCCTTTGCCTTGACCGGTGGAGTGAACGTCATGAATCTGCTCGAACTCAATGTCTGGAGAAAACTCATCCTGGTCGTGTTCGTGACCAGCGTGGTCGCCATGTTCACCATAGACTGGGGCTATGCCTTCCATATCCGCCATGTGGTGCGGCTGGCCGTGGGCGCAATGGCCTTCTGGGTGGTGGTGGACCGGTTCTAGGGCATTTGGCCGATCACGCCCTGATCACCGCAACCTCAGGGATTGGGTCCTTATGCGGCATCTCTTCAGGACATTGGCGCCCGCTTGAGGGGTCACTGGTGCGCGGGGAAATGCGTGTTGACCATCGCCTCGACCTCGTCGAGCCATTGCCGCCGCTCATCCGGGGTGCTGGTGACCACAATGCGGAACATGCGTCGGTGGGTCTCGGCCACGCCGCACAGGCCGAAGACGCAGTCCTTCCAGATGCGCTCCAGCGGATCGCCGAACACGGTGATCTCCCGGTTCGCCTCGGTGTTGGAGGTGTTGAAGACCAGAGCCGTGTGCGCCCGCAGCAGTCCGACAGGTTCACCCTCGCCGCCGTCCTCGCCAACGAACTCATAGGCTGTACCGGGCCTCATAACGCGATCAACCCAGCCGGTCAGCACGGCCGGGGGCATGCCCCACCAGTTGGGATGGACCACGATGATGCCGTCCGCCTCGGCCGTTTCGGCGCAATGGCGCGCGATGACCTCGGGAAGGCTCGCGTTCCTGGGGATCTCCGGGCCGGGCAGGAGGGGGTCGAATCCCTCGGCGTACAGGTCGTGCAAAACCACTTCGTGGCCGCTGGCCAGGGCCGCGGCCTCGGCCCGGCGGGCTATGGCGTGGTTGAGGCTGGCCGGGTCGGGGTGGGCCAGGACGATGAGGATGCGCATGGGTGACTCCTGAGCACGGCGTGTGCGTCAGCAGCATGGTTCTTTTCCGGGATGGTGGCAAGAGGCCGCATGGGTGGAAAAAAATGTTGACGCCGCCTTGCGCCTTGATTATGCGTAAACAATATTCAATGAAAGGAACAAGCCGCTTATGCGCAACTTCGACCACGACTCCCTTCTTTACGACGCCCGCCTAGCGGTCGCCGTAGTCGTCGTTGACGTCGTAGTAGGTCGTGCCCATAGGGACGCGCCATAGCGGGATTGCATTCTTTAAGAACTGTACACATCAACCCCCGTCGGAGCGAACCGGCGGGGGTTTTTCATCCCGTCGGCGCCCGGGGCAGCCAGGAGGCTCCACATGAAACTCAGCGGCGCGGAAATCATCATCAAACTGCTGGAACGGCAGGGCATAGAGACCATAGCCGGAATCCCGGGGGGAGCGAACCTTCCCATGTACGACGCCCTCTCGGTCAGCCCCATCCGGCACATCCTGACCCGGCATGAGCAGGGGGCGGGATTCATCGCCCAGGGCATGGCCCGGGTCACGGGCAGGCCCGCCGTGTTCTTCGCCACCTCCGGCCCTGGGGCCACCAATGCCCTGACCGCCATCGCCGATGCCAAGCTCGATTCCATCCCGATCATCTGCATCACCGGGCAGGTGCCCCTGGCCATGATCGGCACCGACGCCTTTCAGGAGGTGGACACCTACGGCCTGAGCGTGCCCATCACCAAGCACAACTATCTGGTGCGCTCCGTGGACGAGCTCTTGTGCGTCATCCCGGATGCCTTCCGCATCGCCGCCTCGGGGCGCCCCGGCCCGGTGGTCATCGACGTGCCCAAGGATGTCCAGACCGCCATGCTCGAATTCGATGCTTGGCCCAAGCCGGGCGGGCGCGACTCCGGCCCCGAGCTGATGGCCCCGGAGTTGGCCCACGCCGCCCGGATGATCGACGAGGCCGAGCGGCCCATCCTCTACCTGGGCGGCGGCGTAGTCCAGTCCGGCTCGTCGGCCCTGGCCCGGGCGCTGGCCGAGAAGGCGGGAATTCCGGCTGCCTTGACCCTGATGGGTCTGGGCACGCTGCCGGTTGATCATCCTCTGTGCCTTGGCATGCTCGGCATGCATGGCGCCCGCCATACCAACATGGCCATGGAGCGGTGCGACCTGCTCATCGCGGCCGGGGTGCGCTTCGACGACAGGGCCACGGGCAAGGTGGCCGGATTCTGCCCGGACGCCAAAATCATCCATCTGGACATCGATGCCAGCGAACTCGACAAGATCAAGAGCACCCATGTGCCGGTGGCTGGCGATCTGGCCGATTCGCTGGCGGCGCTGCTTGAGCTGGTCAGGCCCTGTGACCGCGCCCCCTGGCTTGGCGATGTGGCAAGGCTCAAGCGCGATCATCCAGTGATCATTCCCGGGGCAGACGACCCATGCTCGTCCTATGGCGTGATTCTCAAGGCTGCGGAACTGGTCGGGGAGGAGGCCATCGTCTGCACCGACGTGGGCCAGCACCAAATGCGCACGGCCCAGGCCTATCCCTTCTTGCGGCCACGCCAGTGGCTGACCTCGGGCGGGCTGGGCACCATGGGATTTGGCATGCCCGCGGCCATCGGCGCGGCCCTGGCCGCACCGGAACGCACCGTGCTCTGCTTCAGCGGCGACGGCTCCATCATGATGAATATCCAGGACTTGGCCACGGCCGTGGAGCACCAGGTCAACGTCAAGATCATCTTGATCAACAACAACGCGCTGGGGCTGGTGCGCCAGCAGCAGGATCTGTTCTATGGCAAGCGCTACTTTGCGTCAGACTATTCCCGGCGGGTGGATTTTCTCAAGATCGCTGAGGGGTTCGGCCTGCCAGCCATTGACCTTGGGTGCAGTGCCGACCCCGGGGCTGCGCTGGCCGAGGCCCTGGCCCAGCCCGGTCCCTGCCTGATCCACGTGCCGATCAGCCCGGACGATCCGGTCTATCCCATGGTTCCCCCCGGAGCCGCCAACTCGCAGATGATTGGAGGAGAAGCGCATGTGTAAACAGACAGTTATCCAGCTGACGGTGAACAATCATCCCGGTGTCATGTCGCACATCTGCGGCCTGTTCGCCCGGCGCGCCTACAATGTGGAGGGCATTGCCTGCATGCCCGTCAACGGCGGTACCACCAGCCGCATCTGGCTGCTGGTGGACGCTGACGAGCGGCTCAACCAGATGATCAAGCAGGTGGACAAGTTGGAGGATGTGCTCATGGTCGAGCGCCACGACGGCGGGCATGCGGTCTTCACCCGGATGGCCGAGTTCGTCGCTTGACTGGTCGGCATCACCTGAATGGGGTCGGTCGCGCCAAATGTCGCGGCCGGCCCTAAAGTTGTGCGTGAAGAAGCCGATAAAGCTTGCGGATACGCACGATCAGACCCTGGAGACCCCATGGCCCTCAGCGACATCGAGAAGAGCTTTCTCTACGAATACTCGGCGCGGCTGCTTGAGCGCGACATGCTGACCAACCAGCTGTTCGCGGGGTCGGCAGTGGGGCGGAATCTGCGCAGCCTCGTGCTGGGCGAGCCGGTTCGGGCAGCCACCTTCACCAATCCCTTCGAGGAGGCCATCAGCGGCACTCTGCGGGCCGATGCCGGTGCCACCCGGCAGGCGGCGCGCAATGTGGGCGAGGCCGCGTCAATGATGGGCGTGGCCAGGACTGGCATGTCCACGATTGTCAGCGCCCTGAGTGACATGGAGTCGATCATCGACAAGATCAACACCGGCGAACTCAACGGGGCGAGCACTGTGGTTCAGGCAGACTACAACGCCCTGCGCGACAAGATCATCGGAACCATATCCGGCACGGATTTCAACGGGATTTCCATGCTCGACAGCGCCAAGTGGGGCACATCGCAGATCGATGCAGGCGGCAAGGTCTTTATCCAGGCGGACAAGAGCGGCGGATTCGACATATCTTTCTACGCAGTGGACACCCCAACCAGCGGCGTGGCCTGGGCCGACCTCGCAGGCGCGGGCCTGGGCGCGGACGGAACCAGGGCCACCCAGCTCGGCTTTGTCCAGACCCTGGCCAGCGAAATGAACTCGATCCAGAGCATGTATCAGAGCAAGGAGGACAGCCTCCACTCACAGCAGCTGGCCCTGCAAAGCCAGGCGCAGATCCTGGACAACGCCGCTCAACTCAGGAAGCCCTCGGACCCCGATTATTCACTTGAAAAACTGCTGGCAGATCTGATCCTGCGGGAATCCGGGACGATTTTCGACGGCCAGGGGTAGGGAAGCACCACCATACGGAAACGACAAAGGCCGGTCAGTGATCTGACCGGCCTTCGCGATATATGGAGCTGTCGAGCAGGATTGAACTGCCTACCTCATCCTTACCAAGGATGTGCTCTACCAATTGAGCTACGACAGCTTCTTTCGCTTTCAACGAAACGGCGGACCGGGTTACCGGTCCACCGGGGTATTTCGTCGTTTGGTCGGGATGAGAGGATTTGAACCTCCGGCCCCTTGAACCCCATTCAAGTGCGCTCCCAGACTGCGCTACATCCCGACGCGAAGGGTGTTACTATCCGCGAGGAGGGTGGATTGTCAATCCCTTTTTCCGAGAAAAAGTCAATGGCGTGAACTTTTTGAAAAATCACGGTCAGCGCACTTCTCTTTTCGACGGCGGTGGCGTATGTTTTTTTGGAGCGGACGGGAATTATAATGGTTTTCGTCTTTCAACAGGGGTATCCGAAGAATCAGCCACGGTCGTTGATCGGGCCTGAGATACCCTTGGGATGGAATGCCGACAGGGTGTGGGGTGGAAAATAATCCTCAATTTTTTGGAGGAATTGTCATGTCTGAAGCGCTGAAGGATATCAACCAGTTTTTGACGTTCACCCTGGGCAAGGAGATCTTCGCCCTGGACATCGGAACCGTCAGGGAGGTGCTGGAGCTGACCTCCATCACCAAGATTCCGCGCACGCCGGAGTTCATGCGCGGGGTGATCAACCTGCGCGGCCACGCCGTCCCGGTGGTGGACATGCGCCTCAAGCTTGGCATGTCCAAGAGCGAGGACACTGTGGACACCTGCATCATCATCGTGGAGATCAAATTCGACGGCGAGTACACGGTCATGGGCGCCCTGGTCGATTCCGTGCGCGAAGTCTTCGAGATGATGCCTGAATCCATCGAGGCCGCCCCAAAGATGGGTGCTGCCATCAACGCGGAATACATCAAGGGCATGGGCCGCCAGAACGAGCAGTTCATCATCCTCATCGATATCAACAAGATATTCTCGGCCGAGGAACTGGCCATAGCCAAGGAGCTGACCAACCTCAAGGGCGGGACGGGCAAGGCCCCTGTCGAGGAAGCGGTCCAGGCCACCGCCTAGACCGTCATACGAAGCGAAAGGAAAACCTCCGTCCCCATGGGGCGGAGGTTTTTTTATGGCCCCGGGAAAGGGCTAGAAGTCGTCCTGGTTCGGCATGGTGTCCCAGGCGATCTTGCCCTGTGTTTTCTTTTGCTTGCGCAGCAGCACGTAGATGGCACCCGCGCCGCCGTCCTTGGGCTGGGCCGTGCAGAAGGCGAGGATCACCCGCTTGAGGGGCTCGTGTGTCAGCCATGTTTCGGTTTCGCGCCGCAGCACACCCTGGCCCCCCGGGGAGTTGATGCCCCGGCCGGTGACCACCAGTACGCAGCGGTACCCCTGAAGATAACTCTCGCGGATGAAGAAGAGCAGGCCCTCGCGGGCCTGGGCCGAGGTCATGCCGTGCAGGTCCAGGTGGGCGGCCACGCTCAGGGAGCCAGCCTTGAGCTGCTGAAAGGTCTTGATGTCCAGCCCCCGGACATAGCCGTACATGAATTCGTCGGTGTATTCGAGCTCGAATTCCACATCACCCCGGAGAAAACTGCGCAGAAAGGCATCGTCCGTGTCCTCCGGGATGGCGGCGGCCACGGGAGCGGGCGTTGGCTTGGGGACGACCCTGCGCCCGCCGTCGTCCATGGGCCTGACACCCTGCATGGCGCTCTCGAACAGGTTGGTCTCGGCGGCTTCGTCGCGCCGGGCCTGTTCCTTTGGCGGGGCCTTGGGCTTGTCGTAGGGCAGGGCGTAGGCGTCCTTTTTCCTCGCCTTGGCAAGGGAGGCGATTTCCTTGAGTTCCGTCAAATCCGTCAGGCGGCGTTTCTTGCCCATGAGTCTCTCCGAGGCCGTGAACGGCCGTGTCGTTGGCTGTTGCCGGGGGCGGCGGCTTGCCATCCCTGGGCCACCGGGGACGAATGACTGGACTTCCCCCCCCGGCTTCAGTAATGAGTCTGTCTGCATATCGATTCAAAGCGAGGACCACTATGCTGACCATTGAAGACTTGCATGTCAACATCGGCGACAAGCCAGTGCTGCAGGGGATCAATCTCGAAATAAAGAAGGGCGAGACCTTCATCCTGTTCGGTCCCAATGGCTCGGGCAAGACATCGCTGCTCATGGCCCTGATGGGCTTTTCGGGCTACGAGGTGACCCGGGGCCGCATCCTGTTCAAGGGCGAAGACATCACCCAGGCGCCCATGTACGAGCGGGCGCGCCTTGGCATCGGCATGTCGTTCCAGCGGCCGCCGACCATCCACGGCCTGCGCACCCGGCATCTGGTGCAGATGTGCTCGCGCAAGGGCAAGGTCAACCCCGACCTGCTGGCCGGGACCGTCAACATGACGGAATTCCTGGACCGCGACATCAACGCGGGCTTTTCCGGCGGCGAGATCAAGCGCTCGGAATTGCTTCAGCTCATGGCCCAGCAGCCGGAGCTGGTCCTCTTTGACGAGCCCGAGTCTGGCGTGGACATGGAGAACATGCAGTTGGTGGGCAAAGTGGCCCGCGACATGCTCGACGGCAACTTCAACATCGCGCCCGACCTCTCGTCGGACCTGACCCTCAAGGCTCGTAAGGAGAGCGCCAGGACCGCCGGGCTGATCATCACCCACACCGGCTACATTCTCGACTACGTCAACGCGGACCGGGGGCAGGTACTCTACAAGGGCCACCTGTGCTGCGAGGGCCGCCCCAGGGACATCCTCGACCACATCCGCAAGCACGGCTACCAGGAATGCGTGCGCTGCATGAACTAGCAACTCCCCGGGGAGAGCAGATATGAGCACTGTTGATCTTTCGCAATTCACGTTTGACGGCTTGAACCGCGAGGCCATCGAGGACCTCAACACCCTCTCGCAGGAGGACAAGGACCAGCTCCTGCTGGCGGGCGTGGTGGCTGACGAGTCCATGCGTTCCGCGTCCTATCTCCAGATGGACCACTCGGCCGTGCATTGCCGGTCCCACGACGAGGGGGTCGAGATCCTCGACATCAAGGACGCCCTCAAGAAGTACGATGGCCTCAATGAATACTACTGGACGCTGGTGGACAGGGACAAGGACGAGTTCACCCGGGCGGCCGACGGCAACCTGCACGGCGGCTACTTCATCCGGGTCAAGGCCGGGGCGAAGATCAAGGACCCCATCCAATCCTGTCTCATGCTCAAGGCCGAAAACGTCGGCCAGAACGTCCATAATCTCGTGATTATCGAGGCGGGGGCCGAGGCGCACATCATTACCGGCTGCTCCGTGGCCCACGGGACCAAGGCCGGGGCGCACCTCGGCATCTCGGAATTTTTCGTCAAGAAAAACGCTTCACTGACCTTCACCATGGTCCATAACTGGGGCGAGAGCGTGGCTGTGCGGCCCCGGTCGGCGGGCGTGGTCGAGGAGGGGGGCAAGTTCCTTTCCAATTACGTGCTGCTCAAGGCGGTCAAGGACCTCCAGATGTATCCGTCCATCACCATGAACGGGGCCAATTCCGTGGCCCGCTTCAATTCCGTGGTGGTGGCACCCAAGGGGGCGCACCTGGACATTGGCAACCGCGTGATCATGAACGCGCCCAACACCCGCTGCGAGATCATCGCTCGCACCATCGCCACCGGCGGCACCATCATCAATCGGGGCCATATTGGCGCTCATGCCGTGCCCAGCAAGGGCCATCTGGAATGCCAAGGGCTTATCCTCGGTGATGGCCGCATCTGGGCCATTCCCGAGTTGGACGGCACGGCCGAGGGCGTGGAGTTGTCTCACGAGGCGTCGGTGGGCAAGATCGCCCAGGACGAGATCGAATACCTCATGGCCCGTGGCCTGGACGAAGCCGAGGCAACATCCACCATCGTGCGCGGCTTCCTCAATACCGACATCATGGGCCTGCCAGACAGGCTCCAGCTTGAGATAGACAAGCAAATCGACGAGTTGCAGGCGTCCGACGCCATGTAGGGACTTTGGGTAGACGTTTTTGACGGCGGAGCCTTCGGGTTCCGCCTTTTTTTGTCCTGTCCGTCCAACATGGCGAAGGATTGCACATTTACGCTTGAACAATGGTTGCTGCCGTACTAAGCAAGGTGCTGCCCTGGACGCCTCTTGGCGTTGGGGTCGGAATGTTGCGGTTCCGATTTCATGATTCAGAAGGGGGAGCATTTTGATACCGAAAAAGGACTGCATACTGAAGGCGGCCCAGGAGTTGTTCGCCCGCTACGGGTACGCGGGAACGACCATGAAGATGGTGGCAGAGCAGGCCGGGGTCGCCTCGGGGCTGGTCTTCCACTATTTCGACAGCAAGGAGAATCTCTTCATGGCCGCTGGCAGCGAGCTGGTGGACACCATGATCTTCGAGCTGCGCGAGCGGACTGCCGAAACCGAAAACGGGTGCGAGGCCCTGGGGACCTTTGTCAAGGCGTACCTCGACTTCACCCTGGCCAACGAGAGCACCTTTCCGACCATCATCCGCTGCTCACCGTTTAGCGACGACAACCCGGACCTTGATCGCAAGAAGATCGCGGCCAAGTTCAGGGGCCTGACCGATCTGATCGAGGAGATCCTGCGGCGTGGCATCGAGGACGGCTCCATCATGGACCTGCCCGTGACCCAGACCGCCTTCATGGTCTACGCCAACATCGTGGGCGCGGTGCGCACCCGGTTCCTGACCCCGTATAACATCCCCGGTCTGTTCGAGGAGGCCAGGGAGTTCGTACTGCGCAGCGTCTGTACCCGCACCGCCTACGAGTCCTGAGCCCGGCGGGGAGGTCATGCCCGGCTACAAGGGACATCTGGCGGGCGGCCTCTTCTTCGCAGTCATGGGCCTTGTGGGCGTGTTCCTGTTGGGCTGGTTGACTCTGGACCCGATCATGGTGGCTGGCCTGACCGGGTTTTGCCTCATGGGCGCGCTGTTTCCGGATGTGGACACGGACTCCAAGGGGCAGAACCTCTACTACATGGTTCTGGCGGGGGTGGATCTCGGCCTGATTTTGCGTGAGCACTACGTCTGGGCCGCGTGGCTCGGCCTGCTGGCCATGTTCCCGGCCATGGGTTCGCATCGGGGGTGGACACATACATGGTGGGCCATGCTCGTGGTGCCGCTGCCCATCCTGCTCATTCCCGCCTTTGTCGTCGGCCCCGAGGCGACGCGAGGGTTCGCGCCATTCTATACGGCCTTTTGCGCGGGCTATTTCTCCCACCTGCTGCTCGACGGCGAGTTTCGTTAGGCTCCCAGCCGCTGGCCGCCGCGCGTGGTCATGTCGAGATCTAGAAGCAGTCTCTTCAAGGGACTGATTCCTGTCGGTTGAGGGTCAGGGCAGCCGTTTCGGCCACTTCTTCGAGGTTTGCGCAGACAGCGAATCCGGCGCGTCGCATGGTTTCGAGCTTGCGTTCCACGCCGCCGCCTTTCTCCAGGATGGCCCCGGCGTGGCCCAGCCGCTTGCCGGGCGGGGCCGTGCGGCCCGCGATGAACGAGGCCACCGGCTTGGCAAACCCGGTGCGAACCACGTGTTCTGCCAAGTCTTCCTCGGCCCGGCCACCGATCTCGCCGAGGATGATCACGGCCCGAGTCTTATCGTGATTGCGCAGCATTTCAATGGCATCCACATAATCGACTCCGATGAACGGATCGCCGCCTATGCCGATGCACACGGACTGGCCGATGCCCGCCGCCGTGAGGCGTGACGCGACCTCGTATGTCAGAGTGCCGCTGCGCGAGAGGATGGCCACCGGGCCGGGGCTGAATGGGTCGGTGGGCATGATGCCGATCTTGGTCCGGCCGGGCACGATGATGCCCGGCGTGTTGGGTCCGACAACCCGGGTGGGCGAATGCCTGATCTGCTCGAACACCGCGAGCATTTCCTGCTGGGGGATGCCCTCGGTGATGCACACGGCCCAAGGGATTTCGTTGCAGGCCGCTTCGAGCACCGCGTCTGCAGCCATGCGCGGCGGCACGAAGATGATGCTTGCGCCGATCTCGTGGCGGCGCATGGCCTCGGCGATGGAATTGTAGACCGGCACCCCGAGGACCGCCTGGCCGCCCTTGAAGGGCGTCACCCCGGCCACCACATTGGCCCCGTAAGCCTGCATCAGGCGGGTGTGCAGCTGGCCTTCGCGGCCGGTGATGCCTTGAATCAGGATCGGCGTGTCGGCGTCGATGTCAAGAATTGCCGTGGACACATGGCCCGTTGGCGCGGGCATGATACCTGGCGAGGCCGACCCCGGGGCGGGAAACTCGATAATCGGGGCATCGGTCGGGCGGATGGATTCCAGAATGCGGATGGCGTCGGCCATGTCGTCCGCCAGGTGCAGGGTGGCGCAGCCCATGGCGGTGAGTACCTCCACTGCCCCGGCAGCGTCATTGCCCGCCATGCGGGCCACGATGGGCTTCTTCGGCTCGCGGCCGTCCAGCGCTTCGCGCAGGGCCAGGGCCACGTTGCGGCAGGAGAGAATCCCACCGTAAAGATTGATGAAAACGGCCTTGACCCGGGCATCGCCAAAGAGCAGGTCCAGGGCGGTGCGCATCCGCGCGTGGTCGGCCGCGCCGCCCAGGTCCAGAAAATTGCGGGCCGGAAGGTGCGAGAAGTTGAGCAGATCCATGGTGGCCATGGCCAGCCCGGCGCCGTTGACCATGAGCCCCACCCAGCCGTCGAGGCCCACATAGGAGAGCCCGGCCACGCGGGCCGCATTTTCTTCGGGGCTGGCGTGTTCGGGCTGGTGGTATTCCTCCATGGCCGGGTTGAGTTCCACAAAGTTGTCGTCCACCTCGATCTTGGCGTCCAGGGCCACGAACCGGTGATCATCGGTGATGATCAGGGGATTGATCTCGGCCATGAGCAGGCCGTTGTCGAGCGCCGCCGTGAAGAAAGTGCCCAGCAGGGCGGAAAAGTCGGCGAAGCGCTCCCGGTCCAGGCCAAGGTGGAAGAAGGCCGCCCGCGTCTGGTGGGCCGAGAGACCGGCCGGAAGCCGGACCTCTTGCACCAGCAGGTTGCCCCTGCCCCCGGATTCGATATCCACGCCGCCCTCGCGGCCTACGGTGAGCAGCATGCACCCTCGACTGCGGGATACGGTCAGCGACAGGTACATCTCGCGCTGGATGTTCACCACCGGCTCAACCCGGATGAAGGGCACATCGTGGCCCGCGATGGTGAGGTCGAATATCTTCCTGGCCGTGGGGGTGAAGGTGTCGGGCGAGTCCACGCGCAGCACGCCCCCGGCCTTGCCCCGGCCCCCGGTCAGCACCTGGGCCTTGAGTATCCACGGCGGGTCAAAGGGCGGGTCAAAGGGGTCTTTGTGGCCGGGGAAAAAAGCCAGCCCCTGGGGGACGGGAATGCCTGCCTTGGCGAAAAGGGCCTTGCTCATGTGCTCGTTCAACAGCATGCGGTATCCTGGGTAGAGATGTGTCTGGGAGCGACCGCTTGTCCGCCACGTTGCGGGAAGCGGGAATAGGGCGTATATACCTCATAAACGGCCAATGTGCCAGGAGTTCCCATGGCAGATTTCAATGAGTATGCAGACCAGCTGCAAAAGGAGGTGGTTTCCGAGATGGCCGAGAGCTATTTTGGCGACCGCCGGAACCTTGACGACCTCATGGCGGATTTCGCGATCATGACCGGGACGTTGCGGGAGTTGGTCTCGGGTGTCGAGCGGGCCGCCCTGCGCCTGCATCATCTGCTGCTCGGCCGTCAGGAATCATTCTACCTGGCCCTGGAGGTGGACCCGGCCTGCGTTCCCTTTGGGCGCGGCGCGCCTGTGCCGCTGTTTCCACGGCTGCCCATGGCTCTGACCCGGGCCGGGCGCTACGTCAGGTGCGTGCGCATGAGCTACGACCTCCTGCAGCGGGCCGTGAACGACTACCTGCATGGTCATTATTATGTGGAGGGTGGCGACAAGGGGCGCAAGCAGCTGACGGTCAACTACCTTGGGCTGAAGCAGTTCGCGGCCATGATCGACGCCGAGGTGGTTCGGGTGAACCACAACCGAACCCCTGCCTGCACCTTGCGCTACGTCAAGGCCATGGACCCGGTCAGTGCCGAGCGCGAACGGCTCATCGGTGATGTGTCCTATGTGGATGGGGGCGAGCTGGATCAGACCCTGCGCTTCGCCCCGGTGTGTTTTGACGAACTGGGACTGCCAGAGATTCAGGAACTGCCGCCCCTGCGCGAGGTGGGCGGATTGATAGGGCAGATGTGCCGTTCGCTGTATCGCGAGCGGTCGGACGAGGCCCGGGCGGCCATGGCCGACCTGCTCATCCCTTGACCGGGTGGCTCAGGCCAGTTCGAGCCTGCGCAACTCCTCCAGCAGCTTCTCCGAGAAATTTTCCTTGGGAATGAAGGCTTCCGCCCCTCCGCGGAAGAAGGAACTGCTGACATTCTTCGTGTCGCGATGGGCGGTGAGCATGATCAGCTTGAAGCTCTTTCGCGGGTCGATGCCGTTGCGCCTTTCGGTATCGCGCATTTTTGCCACGGTCTCATGGCCGGAAAGGCCGGGCATCACGATGTCCATGATCACGGCGTCGAAGGGTTCGTTTTTCCTGAGTTGATGCTGGAAACAAAGGACGGCGTCTTCTCCGTTTGGGGAGACGACGCAGTCCGCGTGGGGCGCGAGTTTTGCGACCACGAGGTCGGCGAAGCGCGTGTCGTCGTCAACGATGAGGAACCGTTTTCTGGTCATGAAACCTAACCGTCGGCGTTGAGTTGATCAAGTATCCTGGTCAGGGTCTGCGAAACCTCGGCTTCGGGCACCTGACAGGTACCCACGGCCCTGTGGCCGCCGCCGCCAAGGGAGAGCATCAGGCTGCCCACATCGGTCTTGCTGGTCCGGTTGAGGATGGAGTGGCCCACGGTGAAGACCACGTTCTGCCGCTTGAAACCCCACAGGATGCGTACGCTGACGTTGCACTCAGGATACAGGGGATAGATCCTGAACCTGTTGCCGCAGGGAATCCGGTCTAGCCTGCGCATATCGAGAACCACGGCGTTGCCCTGGGCCCGGCTGTTGTCCTGGAGCATTTGGACAAAGGCGGGGGAGTCCTCATCGTATTTTCTCACCCGTTCCCTGACATCCTCGATGGTCAGGATCTCCTCGGCGGTTTTGGTCCGGCAGTATTCGATCATGTCGAGCATCAGCTGGTAATTGCTAATGCGGAAATCCCGGTAGCGGCCGAGCCCTGTGCGCGGGTCCATGAGGAATCCGAGCATGACCCATCCGCTCGGTTTGGCGATATCGTCGGCGGTCAGGGCGGCCGAGTCCACCTTGTCCACGGCGTCGAGCATGGGACCGAAGGAGGCCGGGAACCTGTTTGCCCCGTAATATTCGTGAATGACCCTGGCACAACTGGGCAGGGGGCGGCTGTCGCCCTCGAAGTCGATGTCCCCTAGCCGCTCCCGCTCGCTGGTGTGGTGGTCAAACCACAGCCCGCACCCGGCCACATAGGGGACGTTGGCGAGCACGTCGTTGTCAGTGACTTCGACCTTGCCGTCCTGAAGATCTTTGGGGTGGGCGAAGAGGTAGTCGTCGATGAGGGCGAGATGCCTGAGCAGTGTGGCGCAGACAAGGCCGTCGAAGTCGGATCGGGTGACAAGTCTCATGCAGTGCTCCGTTTTGGCGGGGTTTGATCGGGCGCGAGGCGAACCGTTACTGACGCATAGCATCAAACCCTTCGTCTTTCCAGAGGGCTGATCGTAAAAGCGATTATTTTCGGCGGGCGGCCAGGGCCTGGGCGCGCAATTGGCGCAATCGGACGCCGGAGTCCTGGCCGAGGCCGCGTTGCTCGTGGGGGAGCCGGATCGCCAGGATGCGGCGGATGTCGCGCGCTGCCTGGTGCCAGTCGTCCACGTCCTGGTCTGCGGTCACGAGCTGGAACAGCCGCCGCAGCATGCCGCAGCGCTGCAGGTCCATGAGCATGTCCACCATGGTTCCCGGGCGCAGCTCGCGATACCGGGCGGCGGTCATGTGCCATTGTGCGCCCTTGCGTCCGGCCAGGGCCAAGGCGTTGGGGAGCCTTATGCGCCGGGCCAGAGCGTCGGCCATGTCCGCGCCGATCTGATCGTGGCCGTGATGGCTGGGCAGTTTCTCCACGGGTGTGACGGTTTTGCCGATGTCGTGGCACAGCCCCATCCACACGGCCATGTCGTCCCCGGCCAGACTGTCCATGACCCGGCAGGTGTGCTCAAGCACGTTGGTATCGTGATAGGGCGCCGGCCCTGCTGGAATGTTCAAGCTTTGCTTGAACTCTGCGAACCACGGGTCGAGACAATCAGCTTTAGCGAGCAATCTCAGGTAATTGCCAGGAGCTTCGGAGTGCAGGGCCTTGCGCGTTTCCTGGCCAACCCGGTCGGCTGGCAGCGTGGCGATCAACCCCCTGGCAGCTACCAGCCGCATGGTCTCCACCAGTTCCTCATGGGGCGAGAAGTCGGGCATCTTGGCCCAGAATCGGGCGGCCCGGAAGACGCGCAGGGGGTCGTCGAGAAACGATTGGTGCGAGGCGGGGCGCAGGGTGTGTGAGGCAAGGTCGTCCAGACTGTCCGGGTGGCAAATCAGGTCGCCGTGACGGTCGATGAGCATGGCATTGACAGTCAGGTCGCGCGACTGTAGTTCTTCGTCAAGGGGGGCCTTGCGCGGAAAGGAGAACTCCAGCCCGTCGAGCAGGAAGACAGGAAAGCTCCGCCCCACCTCCCTGGCCTGGGGGAAGCGCTGTGCGAACTCCTGTCTGGTCGCGCCAGTGACCAGGTAGTCCCTGTCGGTGACGGACCTGCCCAGGAGAAGGTCGCGGACCGCGCCGCCTGCCAGATACACATTCATTTCATGGACATTATCACAAGGTAACTCATGCTGCCACCAGGAATTTTTGCATGGATATCGGGCTTTGGAGACTGCGTGGCCCCGACCTCGCTCGATGAGTTGGCCCGGGAGCACTCCACCTGGGACGCCGATGTCCGCGCCTACGGGCCGTGGACAGACACCGTTGAAGTGGCAGGGTTGGGCCGATTCGTGGCCGCCCAAAGGAGCGTAGAGGGACGCGGCGAGGGACGCGCCGAAGAATCTGCGCGACAGACCGGACCTGAGCAGGTGATCGTGGTGGTCGGGGAGTGCGACTCGACCATGGAGGCGGCGCGGCAGCTGGCCGAGGCCGGGGTACTCGGCCCGTGGGACGCGGTGGTGGCGGTGCGCCAGCGCGGCGGGCGCGGCCAACTGAGGCGGCCCTGGGTCTCGTCGGCGGGCAACCTGCATGTCTCGATGATCATGCCCGCGCCGCCGACCCATGGACCGTGGCGCGAGGCCGCTTCCGACCTGCTGCCTCTGGTGGCCGGGCACGTTTTTGCCGAGGTGCTGGAGCCACTGGGTTGCCGTATCAATATCAAGTGGCCCAACGACCTCTTGTGCAACGGACGCAAAGTTGGCGGCATGCTCATCGAGGAGCGAAACGGGCTGGTCATTCTGGGGCTCGGCCTCAATCTTGTCGAGTCTCCGGCTGACGGACTGATGCGCGAAGATCATTCTGTTCCGGCCGGGATTTTGGGAATTGCACACCTCCCGGGCGGCGCGCTGGCCCTGTGTGAAGCCCTTGTTAACCGTGGAAGAAATGTGTATGCAAGCTTGTTCGACGAGTTGGAGCCATCACGGTTCCTGTCCGCCGTCACGAACCGTCTGGCTTGGCATGGCCGGCCAGTCCGTGTCACGGAGGGAGGGCTGGAATCATATCAAGCTGAAATAGCGGGTCTTTCATCCAAGGGAGGGCTCGTCCTGCGGCGGGCGGGCAGGGAAGTTGTTCTCTACTCCGGTTCCATATTTCCACTGTAGGCTCTGTCTGGCGAGGCCGGACGGGCCGATACGATGTTTTTCGGTCACACATGCGCAAGGAGATCAGTGAATTCCATGAAGCCGAAGACCTTTGAAGAGGTTTTGGAAGAGGTCAAGGGAAAGCGGATTCTTGTCGCCAACCGGGGCATTCCCGCGAGGCGCATCTGCCGTTCCATCACCGAGATGTTCAACGCCAAGGCGATCATGACCGCCACGGACGTGGACAAGACGTCTCCGGCCACCTCGGGGGCCAACGAGCTGCTCATGCTCGGTGCCGATCCCCGCGCCTATCTCGACCTTGACCGCATCATCCGCGAGGCCAAAGCCAGCGGCATCGTCGCCATCCATCCCGGCTGGGGATTCGGCGCCGAGGACGACTCCTTCCCGGCCAAGTGCGAGAAGGCGGGGCTCATCTTCATCGGTCCCCGGCAGGAGCCCATGCGCATCCTGGGCAACAAAGTGGCGGTGCGCAAGCTGGCCATCGAGCAGGGCGTGCCCGTGGTACCCGGCTCCGACGGCGCGGTCTCCATTCCCGAGGCGCGCGAGATCGCCCACAAGATCGGCTTTCCGGTCATGCTCAAGGCCGAGGGCGGCGGCGGCGGACGCGGCATCTATGAGGTCTATCGGGACGAAGAGCTTGAAAGCGCCTTTGCCAAGGCCTCGGCCCTGGCCCAGGCATCATTTGGCAACCCGCGCCTGTATGTGGAAAAACTGCTGACCTCTGTTCGCCATATCGAGATCCAGGTCATCGCCGACCATTACGGCAACGTTTTCTGCTTTGACGAGCGCGACTGCTCGGTGCAGCGAAATCATCAGAAGCTCGTCGAGATCACACCCTCGCCCTGGCCCAAGTATTCCGAGGCCCTGCGCGAGAAGCTCAAGGAATATTCGCGGCGGCTGGTCGCGGCCGTGGGTTACTACTCGCTGGCCACGGTGGAGTTTCTGGTGGGTGCCGATGGTGAGCCTTTCCTGATCGAGGTCAACACCCGGCTCCAGGTGGAGCATGGCATCACCGAGTGTCGCTACGGCATCGATCTGGTGGAGGAGCAGATAGCCATCGCCTTCGGCTCCACCCTGCGTTTTTCCGAGGAGACCAACAAGCCCTACCAATGGGCGTTCCAGTGCCGCATCAACTGCGAGAACCCGCAGAAGAACTTCGAGCCCAACTCCGGGCGCATCACCCGCTACGTGTCGCCCGGCGGCCAGGGCATCCGCATCGACTCCTGCGTGGGCGACGGCTACCGCTTCCCCTCCAACTACGACTCCGCGGCCGCGCTGCTCATCGCCTACGGCAACTCGTGGAACAAGGTCGTTGCCCTCATGGGCCGCGCCCTGCGCGAGTACATGATCAGCGGCGTCAAGACCACGGTCCCGTTCCACCGCAAGATCGTGGAGCACCCGAAGTTCATCGAGGCGGATTACGATACCAATTTTGTCCGCCACAACTACGCGGAACTCATGGACTACTCGGACCGCGAGCCCGACTCCCTGCGCATGACCCGGCTGGTGGCCGAGATCTCGGCCCTGGGCTACAACAAGTATGTTCGGCTTGGCGAATACCGGGGCCGTGACGACAAGCGGGTAGGCCGCTTCGAGCTGGCGGATCCGCCCGAGGCGGCCACCTGGTTCGAGCCGAGCATCATGCGCGGTATGGATCGCGACACCATCCTCGACACTCTTCGGGCTGACCGCGAGGCGGGCGTCGTCCACATGACGGACACCACCACCCGCGACATCACCCAGTCCAACAGCGGCAACCGCTTCCGTCTTGCCGAGGACCGCATAATCGGCCCGACCCTGGACAAATGCGGCTTCTTCTCCATCGAGAACGGCGGCGGGGCGCATTTCCATGTGGCCATGCTGGCCAACATGACCTATCCCTTTGCCGAGGCTGCGGAGTGGAACAGGTTCGCCCCGCACACCCTCAAGCAGATTCTCATCCGCTCCACCAACGTCCTTGGCTACAAGCCGCAGCCGAAGAACGTCATGCGCCTCACCGGCGAGATGATCAACGAGCACTATGATGTCATCCGCTGTTTCGACTTTCTCAACCATATCGAAAATATGCGACCGTTTGCCGAGGTGGCGCTTGCCTCGACAAAGAACATCTTCGAGCCCGCTCTGTCCCTGTCCTGGGCCAAGGGCTTCGATGTCGACCGGTACCTGATCGTCACCGACGAGATCATCGCCATGTGCGCCGATGTGGCCGGGGTGAGCGCCAAAAAAGCCGAGCGCATGATCATCCTCGGCCTCAAGGACATGGCGGGTGTGTGCCCGCCCAGGTTCATGCGCGACCTCATCGGGATCATCCGGGCCAAGTACCCGGAGTTGGTCATCCACAGCCACCGGCACTACACCGATGGGCTCTTCGTGCCCACCATGGGAGCTGCAGCCGAAGCGGGCGCGCACATCGTGGATGTGGGCGTGGGCGCGGCGGTGCGCTGGTACGGTCAGGGCGAGGTGCTCTCCACCGCCGCCTACATCGAGGACGAGATCGGCCTGAAGACCCATCTCGACAAGGACATGATCCGCTCGACCAACTTCCTGCTCAAGCAGGTCATGCCCTATTACGACCGCTATACCGCCCCGTATTTTCAGGGCATCGATCACGACGTGGTCCGCCACGGCATGCCCGGCGGGGCCACCTCGTCGTCGCAGGAGGGCGCGCTCAAGCAGGGCTACATCAGGCTTCTGCCCTACATGCTCAAGTTCCTGGAGGGCACGCGCAAGGTGGTGCGCTACCATGATGTCACCCCGGGCTCGCAGATCACCTGGAACACCGCGTTCCTGGCCGTGACCGGCGCCTTCAAGCGCGGCGGAGAGCGCGAGGTGCGCCGCCTGCTCAATGTCCTCGACATCGTCAACCTCTGCAACGAGGCGGATCTGACCGACCTTGAGCGCGAGGCCCGGCTCGACCTCTATCGCGACTCCAACGATGCCTTCCGTAACCTGCTGCTCGGCAAGTTTGGCAAGCTGCCGCTCGGCTTCCCGGCCGACTGGGTCTACCAGTCCGCCTTTGGCAAGGGATGGGAGGCCGCCATTGTCGAGCGCACCGAGGCCTCGCCCCTGACCACCCTGGACGATGTGGACCTCGCCGCCGAGCGAGAGGCGCTCCAGGCCCGCCTGCACCGCCAGCCCACCGAGGAAGAGTTCATCATGTATCTCAACCATCCGGGCGACGCCATCAACACCATCGAGTTCTGCGAGAAGTACGGCAATATCAACAATCTGCCCGTGGATGTCTGGTTCGAGGGGCTGGAGAAGGGCGTGGTGCTCAACTTCCAGGGCAACTGCCGCAAGCCGCACATGATGCGCATCCTCGACATATCCGAGCCGGACGAGAACGGCATGGCCGTGGTCCGCTATGTGCTCGACTCCGAGATCATGAGCCATCAGGTGCGGGTGACAGAACCCGAGGTGGGAGGCAAGGAACGCAGCGAGATGGCCGATCCCTCGAACATCTACCATGTCGGCTCGCCGAGCAACGGCGATCTCTGGGTGACCCACGTGCGGCCCGGCGACAGGGTCAAGGTGGGCGAGGATCTGTTCAACATTTCCATCATGAAGCAGGAGAAGTCCGTTCTTGCGCCCATAGACGGCGTGGTCCGCAGGGTCATCAAGTCCGCCAACTACACCGAGGACCGCAAGATGGTGCCGGTGGTCGAGGGCGAACTGCTGATGGTGCTCGGGCCGTCGGCCGGGGTGTGTCCCACTTGCAAGTTCGAGGCACCCGGTGAGGAATGCAATTTCTGCCCCAATTGCGGACAGAAGATGTAGAGAGCGTCCCCGTTGCGTGAGCAGGGGGGATTTCCCCGCAGTCAGGTGATAAATGCGACCTGTTTCCCCCTGTATCATTGACGGGGAGTGGGATTACCCTGTAAGCGGGTAGTCCAGGACAAAATCGGGATCGTTCTTTGATTGTTCACTAATCATCAGCAGGGAGCCGTGGGCCTCGGATCGGGGGGGATTGGGATTCCGCCTCGAACCGCACGGACTTTCCAGGAGGAAGAGATGGCCAAGACCCAGAAAAAGCCCGCCCAGAAGGCTGAAAACGCCAAGGCCGCCGATACGGGGGCAAACACTGAGAGTCTCAAAGAAAAGCTGGTTCTCAACGGTGCCGAAATCACACTGATAGGGGAAGAGGCCGAGCTTCTCGTGGGCGGCAAGAATTACAACACCGCCATAATCAGCCAGGTCCCGGGCATCAGGACTCCGGAATTCCGGGCCATTTCCTCGCACGCTTTCCATATCATCCTCGACGAGACCAAGGTCAATGCCGCCGTGGTCCGGTCCACCGTGGACAAGGAGTACAATCAGGTTGACTGGCACTCAGACGAGGTCAACCAGGATTCCGAGTTCCTTCAGAAGTTCGTGCGCCATGTGGGTCGCAAGATTCGCGAGCAGTCGGCCAGACAGTCCGGCACACCCATCAAGCTGCGCACCTTCGTCAACAACGTCGTCGAGGGCTTCGCCACCTCGCCAGAGGGCATCGACCAGCTGCGCAAGCGTTCAGTGCTGGTCCAGTCCGCCATTCTTTCCGTTGAAGTTCCGCAAGCCATCGGCATCGAGGTCCAAGCGGCCTACCAGTCCATCTGCAAGGAATCGGGCATGGACGATGTGCCCGTGGCCGTGCGCTCTTCCGCTGCGGGAGAGGACAGCCGCAAAAAGGCCTTTGCCGGGCTCCAGGACACTTACCTGAATATCGTCGGGGCCGACGAGTGCCTCGAAGCCTACCACTGGGACTGCGCCTCGGCCTATAACCTGCGCTCCATGACCTACCGCCGCGAGGCGATCCTCGACGCCATCACCAAGGCCGAGGAGACCGGCGACGACAGCATCGCCGAGACCGCCAAGAAGGAATGGGCCATCGAGCACACCTCTCTTTCGGTGTGCATCATGCGCATGATCAACCCGGTCATATCGGGAACGGCCTTCAGCGCCGACACCGCCACAGGCTGTCGGGGCACGGACCGCAACGATCTCGTTTCCATCGACGCCAGCTACGGCCTGGGCGAGGCTGTGGTCGGCGGCATGGTCACCCCTGACAAGTTCTACGTCTTCCAGCGCGACGGTGGCCGCGAGGTGGTCATCCGCTACATGGGCTGCAAGGAGAAGAAGATCGTCTACAAAGAGGACGGCAGCGGCACCCATGTGGTGAAGGTGCCGGACAACGAGGTCTCCCGCTGGGCGCTCTCCATCGCCCAGGCCGAGATGGTGGCCCACGGCGTACGCGCCATCTCCAATGCCTACGACCACATGATCATGGACACAGAGTTCTGCATCGACAAGACCGACCGGCTCTGGTTCGTGCAGGCGCGGCCCGAGACCCGCTGGAACGAGGAGCTTGAGCAGCACCCGGACACCATTTTCATGCGCCGCCTTGAGGTGGACAAGAAGGCGGTCGACTCGGCCGAGGTCATCCTCAAAGGCAACGGCGCATCGCGCGGGGCAGGGCAGGGCACCGTCAAATACCTGCGCTCCGCCCTGGAGCTGAACAAGATCAACAAGGGCGACATCCTGGCCGCCGAGCGCACCGACCCGGACATGGTCCCAGGCATGCGCATCGCCTCGGCCATTCTGGCCGATGTGGGCGGCGACACCAGCCACGCGGCCATCACCTCGCGCGAGCTGGGCATCCCGGCCATCATCGGCATCCAGCGGCTTGAGGCCCTGCGCTCCCTTGACGGCCAGCAGATCACTGTGGACGGCACAAGCGGCAAGGTCTATCGCGGCGAACTGCCCCTGGTGCACGTGGGCGGGGAGATCAATCTCGCCGAGTTGCCCGCCACCAAGACCAAGGTGGGCCTCATCCTGGCCGACGTGGGGCAGGCCCTATTCCTCTCCCGCCTGCGTACCGTGCCCGATTTCGAGATCGGCCTGCTGCGCGCGGAGTTCATGCTTGGCAATATCGGGGTGCATCCCATGGCCCTTGAGGCCTATGACAAGGACACCCTCAACGATCTGGTCGAGGAAAAAATTCAGCAGATGGACAACCATCTGACCAAGGTGATGAAGGAGCAGCTCGCCGCTGGCCTCATCCGGATGCCGCTCAAGCTGCGCGAATACGTTGGGCTTGTCACCGGTCTTTCCGTCGAGATGGCCTCCCTGGCCGAGCAGGAAGGGTCGCGCAGCACTGACGGGGTGCTGGCCATGCACCGTAAGCTGCGCGAGATGGACCACAAGCTCGACGAGCACCTCTCCTACGCCACCGACCGACTGGATGTGCTCAAGACCTCCATCGACCTTGAGGCCCATGTGGCGGTCATCCTCGGCCACCACGACATGCTCGAATCCATGCCCGAACAGCGCAGCGAGGCGTGGAAATCCCGTCAAGAGCACGAGCAGACCGTGGCCGAGTTCGTCAAACGGCTCAAGAAAAACCCAGAGATCGTGGCCTATCTTGATCAGGTGACGGCTCTTCGCGAGGAAGTGGCCCTCAAGATGGGGCTCAAGTCCGAGATGGACGAGGTGGCTACGCTGCCTGACCGCATCCGCAACCTGCTTGAGGCGCGCGGCTACACCTCGGGCAAGGAGAATTACATCCAGACCCTGGCCCAGGGGCTGGCCCTCTTCGCCATGGCCTTCTACGGCAGCAACATCATCTACCGAACCACGGACTTCAAGTCCAACGAGTACCGTAACCTGCTGGGCGGACTGCTCTTTGAGGCGCACGAGGACAACCCCATGATCGGCTACCGGGGCGTGTCGCGCAACATTCACGACTGGGAGCTGGAGGCATTCAAGCTGGCCAGGGGCATTTACGGCGGCAAGAACCTGAGCATCATGTTCCCCTTCGTGCGCACCCTGGAAGAAGCCAGGAGCATGAAACGCTACCTCAAACAGGTTCACAACCTGGAGTCCGGCCGCGACAATCTCAAGGTCATCCTCATGGCCGAGATTCCGAGCAACGCCATCCTGTGCAAGGAGTTCCTGCAGGAGGTGGACGGCTTCTCCATCGGTTCCAACGACATGACTCAGATGGTGCTGGCCACGGACCGCGACAACGCGAGCCTTCAGCACATCTACGATGAAGAGGACCCGGCCGTGGTCTGGGCCATCCTCGCGGCCATCTTCGCCGGTCAGAAGGTGGGCAAGAAGGTGGGCTTCTGCGGCCAGGGCGTCAGCAACAGCCTCATTCTGCGCGGGCTGGTGGCCGTGGCCGGCATTGTCTCCGCCTCGGTTGTGCCCGACACCTATCAGCAGACCAAGTTCGACATGGCTGCGGTCGAAGCCGAGAACATCAGAACTCGCGACCTGGGCAAGTGGCTCAAGCAGCAGCACATGAACAGGCTGCGCAAGCTGCTCGAAGGCAACAGCTACGGGCATATCCTCAAGAAATACAAGTCACCCGAGGACTTCATGGAGTGGTACGAGGGCGAGCTGGACCGTTTCAGCGAGCAACTGCGCGAGCACATGGAGACCCCCAAGGAAGAGTTCTACCGCCAGGAGATGGAGCAGTTTCGCGGCATGTTTCACAAGCCGGTCATCTACGCCAGCTGGGATTGGCACCACACCGTGGAAGGCGCCATGCGCCACGCCGGGTTCGCCTCCTTCGACGAGCAGGAACAGGCCCTGGAGGCGCAGCGCACCAAGACTTGGTAAGGCATACGTCACAACAACAACAAAAGGCCCCCGCCATGTGCATGGCGGGGGCCTTTTCGTTTGTGTGTGGCCGGATTCAGAATGTCCGGGCGATCTCAAGGGCCTTTTCGATGGCCTGGGCCTTGGAGGCATCGCGCGGTCCGTCGCCGGCCAGGGTGGGCTGCACAGCCACGCTTTTCACGTCGGTGATGCCGATGAAGCCGAGGTAGAAGGTCATGTAGTCTTCCTGGAAGTTGTAGGGCGAGCCCTCGGGGTAGTCGCCGCCCCGGGCGTAGGCGATAAAGGCCGGGGCGTTGATCAGCCCCTTGTACCCGCCGCCCTCGGGCACGAAGGTGTAGGTGGGCTGGGCCACGATGTCCATGAAGTGCTTGAGGCGGTAGGGCAGGGAGAAGTTCCACATGGGGATGGCGAAGACGTACTTGTCCGCGCTCTTGAAGTCCTCAATGACCGCCTCCACTCCGCTCCACGCCTTCTTGTCCGCCTCGGAGAAGGGTCGGCCGTGCATGATGTTGTACTTGCCCACCAGCGTCGGCCCGTCAAGGGGTGGCAGGTCCATGGCGAAAAGGTCGCGCTCCAGGATCTCGACCCCGGGGTCGGCGGCGCGGCAGGCCTTGATGAAGCGGTCGGCCACGGCTATGGAGTGGGAGCGTTCCCCTCTCGGGGAGGCCTTGATGTACATGATTTTGCTCATGGGGAGTCTCCTTGGAAAAAGTTCAGACGGTCAGGTCGGCCACGGTGCCCCGGCCGCTCATGATGGTGTTGTTGACCGCCTGCATGGTGTCGAAGTCAGTGCCGGTGGACCCGAGATCCGTGCCCGAGCCGAAGAAGTCGCTGGTGCGCGACGCCACCTCGGCCCCGGCCACCGCCTGCTCCGAGGTGTCCGGACCGATGCGGTTGGCAGCGGAAAGGACGGTGCTGGTGGTATCCTTGACAGTCTCCGCGCCGCGCATCAGGTTTTCGGCCAGCGCGGACACGGACTCGGTGGAAATGCTCATGTCGGACATGGCTGCCTCCGGTGTTGGGTGTCCTGATGACAATATGCCTGATGCGGGCGTGGCTGGCAAGCGAATGGGAAAAAGGGCAGTGTCATTACGCCCCCGCCCGTCGGCAGACGGGGGCGGCTGGTGCTGCGATGTGATTTCCTGCGGTCAGGATCGGGCGTCGAGGAAGCCCCGTTCCAGGTTTTCGAGGGACTTGGAGAGCTTGATCATGTCGTCGCTCGGGATCTTGCGGATGGTCTTTCCCTCGCCGTTGACGATCTCGACCTGAACGGTGTTGTTGTCCTCGATGATGTTGAACTTCAGCTTGACGTTGTTCGCTTCGAGCGTCTTTTCCATTCCGGCGGCCAGGGCGGCCACGTCTTCCCTGGAGAGGGGAGCGGGCTTTTCGTCCCTTGCATTGTCGTTACGGATCTTCGGCGTCTCCTTGGTCCCCGGGTCACGGGCCGGAGGCCTGACCACTGTCTGGGCGGGGGTGACGCCTTCCTGGCGCAGATCCCGCTCCCTTGATATCTCGGAGAAATTCATGGTCTCCCTCCCTGGTGTTGCACGAATACTCCAGGCCTTTACACCTGTCTCGACATTCTTATCGTCATTTTTTTTATAATCTTTAGGGAGTCTGGCCCGCGACCGGAACGGGCAAAATCATTGACGCAGGGCATAAAATGAAATAGAATTTGATTTAGTATAAAAGTGTTTCAATCTGGTAATTTGCGGCTCGCTCAGCGCGAGCCATTCCATTTTTATCACGGGTTTCCGCACCGAGGCGCGATGCCTTATTGGCTCAAACACCACTTCAATCCCGATCTGGACCAGCAAATCCTCATGCCCGAGCATCAGGACGATGGCAGCGTCGATCACTACGAACTGAACTTCGTGCAGAGCGTGGAGGCCGGGGATGTCATCGCCCAGTGGGTGGATCTGGCCGACATGCCCCAAGGCGAGGCTGATCCGCGATTTGTGTTCGAGGACAATATCTTTCCCGCAGGCAAGGGGACGGGCATCAAGCGCGCCACTCCCGATCAACTGTTTGCGGCGGTGAACGGGTTCGTGTGCTACCAGGATGGGAAGATCGTCGTGCTCGACACCCTGACCCTGCCGTCGGAGGTGGATTTTCGCACTGGAAACATCAACTTCATCGGTAACGTGATCATCGGCGGCTCGGCGCGCGGCGGGTTTGCCGTGCGCGGACGCGATGTTACCATCCAGGGGCAGGTCGAAGGGGCGCGTGTCGAGGCGCTGCGCGGCCTCAACTGCCGGGGCGGCGTCAAGGGCGGCAAGACTGCCTTTCTTGAGGCCGGACGGACCATGAAGCTCGCATTTTGCGAATACGCCACCCTCAAGGCCGGGGAGGACATCCTGGTCAAGGGCGCCCTCATGCACAGCGATGTGTACGCAGGCCGCAGGCTGGCCGTGGGCGGCAGGCTCACGGGTGGCCGCATCCACTGCCACGAGTATGTCTATGTGGGAGAACAACTCGGCGGTGGCCTGGATACCGACACCTCGCTGGTGGTGGGCTACGATCCCGGGCTGCTTTTTGCCGACGCCGAATACGACAGGCGCATAGATGCGCTGCACGACGAGATGACCGCCTGCGAAAAGTCCATCAAGTGGGGCGAGAACCCGCGCCAGTGCGGGGTGCGGCTCGCTGAGGTCAGACGGGAACTTGAACTGCTCAAGATGCTCAAGGTCAAGCTGTGGGAGGGTATCCGAGGAACCGGGCGGGTGGACAAGTGCAGGATACTGGTGCCCGGAGTGGTCAAACCCGGGGTGGAGATCAGCATCGGCTCGGCCTTCCTGAAGGTGGATGACTATCTTGAGGATGTGTATTTTTACCACGAGAACGATGAGGTCAGGATTGGCGCATCGGCTCACAAATTCATGAGATAAGACTGTATGGATATCGCAACGCTGATTGGCCTGTTCGGTGCGTTCGGGCTTGTCCTCACCGCCATCTTCATGGGTGGCAATGCCGCCGGATTCATAGACATTCCTTCGGTGGCGGTGGTTATCGGCGGGACCTTTGCGGTCACCTTTGTCATGTTTCCCATGGGCGTGGTCATCGGCACTATCAAGGTGGGGCTGAAGACGCTGATGTTCAAGGCCAACGACCCGCAGGACATCATTCGGCTCATCTCCTCCCTGGCCGACACGGCGCGCAAGCAGAGCCTCGTGGCGCTGGAGAAAGTGCCCATCGAGGATCCCTTCCTCAAGAAGGGAGTGATGCTGGTGGTTGACGGGTCGAGCGAGACCCTGGTCCGCTCGGTCATGGAGATCGAGCTTGAATTCATGAAGCAGCGCCACCGGCAGGGGCAGTCCGTTTTCCGGGGCATGGGCACCATGGCGCCGGCGTTCGGCATGATCGGCACCCTGATCGGGCTGGTCAACATGCTCTCCAATCTTTCCGATCCTTCCTCCATTGGTCCGGCCATGGCCATTGCGTTGCTGACGACCTTCTATGGTGCGGTCCTGGCCAATTGCGTGTTCCTGCCCATGGCCACCAAGCTGGAGGAGCGATCGGCCGAAGATTCCTTGTTCATGCAGATCATGATCGAGGGCGTGGCCTCGCTCCAGCGGGGCGATCATCCGAGCGTGGTTAGGGAAAAGCTCCAGGCCTTCCTCGCGCCCGCCATGCGCGAGCAGGCGTGATCGCACGGCAGGGCGCGAAGCCGCGAAGCACCCCCGGGCGCGGGCCGGAGCGCATGGCCAAGAAACAACGGGCGCGGTAGGGCATGACCAGGAAAGAGGAACCCATCATCAGGCGAAAACCGCCGCAGGAGCCGCCGCCGGACCCGGGTTTGCCGCCGTGGATGGCCACCTTTGCCGACATGATGACCCTGCTCCTGTGCTTTTTCGTGCTTCTGCTCTCCTTTGCCGAGCAGAGCGAGCAGAAGTATCGCGATGCGCTCGGTTCCCTACAGGGGGCCTTTGGCGTCAGGGAGTTGCGCACGGTGTCCGATACCATGGCCCAGTTCGATACCAGCCAGTCCGCCAAGGAGATGGTGGATCGGATTTCCCCGGATGACAGGCTCCTGCTTGGCGTGATCATGCGCATCAAGTCGCTGATGGAAAACGAGGACCGGATGGTTCAGGAAGGAACCGGCGTGAGCGCGGACCGCGACGGCGTCGTGTTCAGCGCGGACTCGGCCATGCTGTTTCGTCCAGGCACGGCTGAGTTGTCTCCCGGCGCCGACAGGGTGCTCGACAGGGTCATTGACGTGCTCAAGGAATATCAGCTCAGCCTCGTGGTGCGGGGCCATACCGACGACAGGCCCGTCTCCACCGTGAAATTCCCGTCCAACTGGGAGCTGTCCTCGGCCCGGGCGGCCGTGGCTCTGGATTACATCCTGCGCAAGGGCGGCATCGACATCAACCGGGCCAAAGCCGTGGGCTATGCCGACACGCGCCCCGCAGTGCCCAACGATTCGGACGAGCATCGCCTGAGGAACCAGCGCGTGGAATTCTACCTGCACATGCCCCAGCGTGACGCCTGGTAGTCCGGCGGAAGCCATGGTCAGAAAGAAGAAGAACGAAACCCAGCCGCCGCCCCCTCAGGAGGGCATGAAGCCCGCCCCGCCGAAGAAGGAGCCGGGCATTCCGCCATGGATGGCCACCTTTGCCGATATGATGACCTTGCTTTTGTGCTTTTTCGTGCTTCTGCTCTCCTTTACCAACATGGACGTCACCAATTTTCGTCTGCTCATGGGCTCCATCCAGCAGGCGCTGGGCGTTCAGCATGAGGACAGCGGGGCGCTCTCCGCGCCTTTTGTGGATGCCTCGTTCGCCGAGCGCCGGAGCGTGCGCGATAATCGGGAGATCGTGGAGGTGGGCGCACGGCTCAAGGATTTCATCCGCGCCAGGGATCTGACGCACATGGCTCGGGTCAGCGTGGACAAGTCCGGCGTCATGCTCCGCTTCGACAACAGCGCCGTGTTCCGCGAGGGGGCGGCAGAGCTGACCCCCCAGGCGCGCGAGGCCCTGGCCGTGGTCATCGCCGGGATGGAGAGCAGCGACTTCAACCTGGTCATTCGCGGCCATACCGACGGCGAAAGGCCGGAGACGGGCCTCTATGCCTCCAATTGGGAGCTTTCGGCCGCCCGGGCCGCCGCCTGCCTGCGCTTCATCCTCGAACATTCGGACGTACCCGCCGGGCGGATGAAGGCTGTGGGCTATGCGAGCGCAAAGCCTCTGGTGCCGGGAAACTCCGAGGAGAACAGGAGAATCAACAGGCGGGTCGAATTTTTCTTCCTTCCGGTAGGTCGTACCGATTGGTGACGGTTCTCGTCACGGGTTCACAGCGGCAGCCTGTCGATCAGCCGGGCTAGTTCCTCGAAGGTCACGGGCTTGGACAGATAGTCGGTCATGCCCGCCTCAAGAAAGGTATCTCTGTCCTTGGGCATGGCGTGAGCCGTGAGGGCCACGATGGGAATGTCGGCCACCCCGGCCATTTCCGGTGCGGTGCGGATTTGTTTGGTGGCTTCCATGCCGTCCATTTCGGGCATCTGAATATCCATGAAGATCACGTCGAATCGGGATGTCTTGAGGAGGTCGAGGGCAGCCCTGCCGTTATCTGCGCAGGTGATGCTGTGGCCCAGCTTTTCTAGCATCCGGCTGATGGCCATCTGATTGATGCGATCATCTTCCACCAGGAGAATGGTCAGCCCGGTGCGCTCCGGCTTGTTATGGGCCGCCACGCGTCGTGAGCGCGGCATGGCCTTTTGTGCGGGCAGCCCCAGGCGCAGGGTGACGTACATGGTGGTGCCCGAGCCCGCCTCGCTGTCAATGGCGATGCTGCCGTGCATGGAGCGCACAAGGCTACGGACGATGCCCAGGCCAAGCCCGGTGCCCTGGTACTGGCGGGTGTAGGTGCCGTCCACCTGGGTGAAGGATTCGAAGACATAGTCGAGCTTGTCCGGGGGGATGCCGATGCCCGTGTCTTCGACCATGAGCAGCATGTCCACAGTCCCGTCGCCGCGCCGACGGGGCAGGGTGCCTGCCCAGACGCGGATGTGCCCTTGGTCGGTGAACTTGACCGAGTTGCCCACCAGGTTGAACAGGATCTGACGGATGCGTACCTCGTCGCCCACCAGGACGGCCGGAAATTCCGACTCGGTCTCGATGGTCAGTTCGAGGCCCTTGGATTTGGCGTTGTGCTTGAAAAAGCTGTAAATGGTGTTGAGCACCTCATGGGTCGTGAAGGGCTGGTTATTCAAGGTCAGCTTGCCCGCCTCGATCTGGGCGATGTTCAGGATGTCGTTGATCACGTTGAGCAACAACTTGCTCGAACTGATGGCCGTGTCGATATACTCAGCCTGCTCCCGGGTGAGCCGTGACTCCCGCGTGAGTTGGAGCATGCCCAGGATGCCGCTCAGGGGTGTGCGCAACTCGTGACTGATGTTGGTCAGGAATTCGGTCTTGCTTTGGCTGGCCGCCTCGGCGGCCTGCTTGGCCTCCAGCAGGTCGTGCTGTGTCGCCTTGCGCTCGGTGATGTCCTCGGCCATGCCTGCCAGACGTATCCTGACGCCTTGGTCGTCGTGGATGGGAAAGGCCTTGGCGCGAATCCATCGTTCCCGTCCATCGGGAAGGACGATCAGAAATTCTTCATTCACTTCGATGCCTTCCAGCCGAAGGGAGTTGAAGGCTTCGATGACGGCCAGCCGATGGTCCGGCCTGATGGCCTGGAAGAACGACTCCGGGTTGTCCTTGAGCGATTGCCGGGTACGGTCCCACATGGTTTCGTAGGCCGGGCTGACGTAGATAACCCTGTCGTCCTCCAGATCGCTGATCCAGTAGACCTCGTGGATGGTTTCCACCAGTTGTCTGAACCTGGCCTCGCTCTCCCTGATCTCTTTTTCGCGCAGGGTGATCTGTGCGACCATGTCGTCGAATTTCTGCTCGATGATCGCAAGTTCGGCGAAACTCTGGTGGTGTGCCCCGACGGGATGGTACTGGCCTCTGGCGGCTTGTTCAATGAATTCAGTGAAATGGGCGAATGGGGTGACGATGGTCCGGTCCAGCTTGACTTTGAGCACGGTCACGAACAGGGCGAAGATCAGCAGGATCAGGCTCAGCAGGCCAAGGATTGGGCCGAGGATGGGAAGAAAGACATCGTGGACGGGCCTGGAGATGAGAATGATCCAGTCAAACGGTTCGATCTTGAAGGCCGTGCCGATGTAGCCCTCTCCGTTTTCCCGGTAGAAGGCGGTCAGACTCTGTCTGTCGTGCATGCGCCGCAGGATGTCGAGATGACCGATGTTGTCCTGGGTGGCCACCCGTTTGGAATCGGGATGGGAGATGAGGTTGCCGAAGGTGTCGCACAGGATAACCGTCCCTTCGCTTCTTGGCAGGAGGTCTTCGAGATGGTGCTGGAAGGTGGTCATGCTGAGTTCCCCGGCCAGCACCCTGCCGTCTGGCCCGCGTACGCCCATGTAGACCACGATGTCGTGGGTGATCGGCGAGGCGATGGGGGGGGAAATGATGGAAGAGTGCCGCGTCACCCGGTCGATGAATTGACGGATGGAGAGCAGCTCGCTACGGGCCGGGGCCGAGGCCAGTATCCTGCCGTCGGCGTCGAGATACAGTAGCCGCTCCATGTGCTGGGCCGATTGAAGGAAGCTGTTGAGCATGGTCTGAAACCAGAAGTCGTCGGAGCGGGCCATGGTCTGGACCAGGGAGTCCAGGGCGTTCCCCGCGTCCGCCACATGGGAGGTGATCTGTTTGCTCAGGGATTGGGCGATGATGGCGTTCCTTCGCTCGAAGTCCCTGGTCTTTGCGTAGGCGATGTACCCGCCGAGCACGAGAATGAAGCAGATGCTCGGGATGAGCACCCAGCGCGTCAGGTTTTGCCGGAGCAGGCCGCTCAGGGAGGTCTGGGGCCGACGGGGTCTGATTTTTCGCGTCATGGCTGGGGGTGCCCCTGGCGCAGTCCGATGGTGCTGAACCGGCCGTCGCGCACGGTCACGATGAACGCATCGCGGCTGACATCGCCATATTCATCAATGGCAAAGATTCCCGTGACCCCGTGGATGGGCTCACCCGGCACCATGGCTTCGAGCAGTCCCTTGGCCGAGCCGCCGGTCTTGCGCAGTCCGGCGGCCAGGACTATGACGCTTTCGTAGGCAAAGGCCGAGGCGAAGTTCGGACTGTTGCCGAAGCGGCGCTGATAAGCGTCGGCAAAAGCAGCGTATTCCGGGCTCGGGTTGTCGGCCGCGAAGTCGATGACGAAGATGCTTCCCTTGAGTTCACTGCCGCCCCAGTGCAGGAGATTTTCCGTATAGGCCCAGGCTCCGGAGAGCAACCGGGCCGAGATTCCGGCCGAGCGGATGTTCTGGGCCAGGGTCACGAAGTCCTGGGCGGGACAGGTCAGCAGGATGGCATCGGGGGCCAGCCTGGCCAGCTCGGCCATGGCCGGTGCCCAATCGGGAGTATCGGCCGCAGAATAGGGGATGCTCTTCAGCAGAATTCCGTCCAGCTCCTCGAAGGCGGAAGTGAAACTCTTCTCGAAGGTCTTGGAATAGCTTGCGTTGTCAGTCTCCACAATGCTGACAACCCGCCGCGAGTCCAGCACGTTTCTGGCGTATGCGGCCAGTTCTCGTCCGGGGGTCTCGTTGTCCACCAGCACGCGGACGAAATTGTCCTTGATTCCCGTGAGCTGCGGGGTGGAGGTGGTGGGCGAGATCATGACGATGCCTTCTTTCGCAGCCTGGGGCAGGGCGGCCAGGGTCTGCGAACTGGTCATGTGCCCGATGATGGCCACCACGTCCTGGTCCATTAGCGCCCTGTCGGCCGCAATGGCTCCTTCGGGGGTGTTGCCGTCGTCGCGGACGATGAGCTTGAGGGGGCGGCCGTCGATGCCCCCGGCCTCGTTGATGTGCTCGACGGCCAGGATGGCCCCGTTCCTGCCGTACACACCAAGGTCCGCCATCTTGCCCGTGAGCTGCCCGGAAAATCCGATGGGTATGGGCTTGCCGTCCCCGCACGCGGCCAGGGCCAGCAATAGGAGGATGGCGACGGAGAAAAGGGGAGTTGGCCTGATGTGCATTTTCCCTCTCACTGGCGTGGGCGCGGTCATGCTTTTCGCAGTCGTATTTCTGTTTCTATTTGGAACCATATGGGAAGGTTGGCCTGATGGCAATTATAAGCCCTTGATGCTCCGTCATGTGCTGCTCTTTTGCCCATAAACGGGCCGACAAAAAGCCCTGATCGATGGTGTCGATCAGGGCTTCGTGGTATGAATGGGGGGGCGGGGTTATTTTAACTCTATAGATATCTATATGTAATAATATAATTAAAAAAATGTGAAAATATGGATTGCTTCAAATTTGGGCCCAGTCATCCACGCTCGTCTTGTCTCAAAGACTATAACCTGCAATCTTCCCCTGAATCTGACGCTGAACATCCCGTCCTTGGTCATCGATCTTCACGGCCATGAGGAAAAGGGCCTTGCCGTCGCCTTTAGCTTCCCACAACGCGCCGATGTTCTCCTTTTCCTTGGAGTCATCGCCACTGACGAGGTGCTGGCCCTTGTACTCCACCGCCAGCGTGCGACCGTCCGAGAGTTTGGCCACAAAATCCGGGTAGAACTTAGCGTTCGAGAGCGGTAGCCAGAAAGAACCCTGCTGCCGGTCCACATTGCGCACCCACCATTCCACTTGCGGGTTTGCGTCCAGGGCCAAGGCGCATTCGAATTCCTCGCCCTTTGATTTCAGGTCGCGGACCAGCGGGTAAAAGTGATTTTTGAAGCGGTAGACGCCCGTATAGGCTTGGATGCTCTCTGCATAACCGGAAGCGGGGAAGGCCAGGGCATTGCTGAAGCTCGTCTCCACCTTGGCCTGGGGCGCAAAGAGCAGAAGCTGATAGCCATCCTTCAGCCCTTGTTCACGCAGGCGTGAAAGCTTGTCCTTCAAGGCCGCCGCAAGGGCATACTTCGCACGGCAGAGCGTGGGCAGCGCAACAGCGCTGCGTTCCAGGAGCGAAGCAACGCAGCGACGGCAGAACTCCAGCATGTCGGCCTGCCGGACATCCGGGCGGCGGCACTGGCGGTCCAGCCAGCGGGCAAGCTCCAGGTTGTTCCACTCCGAGGCCGAGGCCAGCAGGGAGAATTGCACCTGGGCATTCTCCAGTTCGTAGCGCATCTGCTCCCCGTCCAGGTCAAAGCGGAAGGTGCGGGCAGTTTCGTCATAGTCGAATTCGCCCGGCTCCATGCGCACGGTGTGCTTGAGCGGGGTCCACTCGGTGGCAAGGAGAATGGTCTCCTGTTCGGGGAGTTCCAGGGAACCCCAGACCTCCACCATCAGCCGGGGCACGTCAAACCGTTTGCCCTGTTGCGACGCCGTGGGGGGCTGCGCGGCGCGCACCCGCGCCCGGTGCAAGGCCACGGTGCTGCGGATGTCGTCTTCCTTCTTCGGGTTGGCGGCAATGAGCGCTGTTTCCAGTTCGGTCGGGACCATGCCCGTGCAGGCCACCTGCACCGTGCCATCGGCATTGGGGGTCACGGACACATACTCCCGGACATCCTCATGGAGGGTTTCCAGGTTCGGGGCCTTGGGCAGCGTGATGGTCATTGGCGGCGGCTCGGATGGCGTTGCCCCGGTGGTCTTGAAAAGGGGCATGGCGGAAAGGTCCACCTCTGGCAAGACGAGCTGCACCTGTTGCAGGTTGGCTGCGGCCTCGTCCTCGTGGAAGCCCATGTTCATGAGCCGTGCGTGCATGCCTTGGGCCGCTTCGGCAAAGGACGAGGATATGACGTGGGCATAGGCGTTGTTCAGCTCCGGTATGGCCCGTCGCTTGGCATAGGGCATCCGCATGACGCGCCCCAGGAGCTGTTCCACGTCCGTTGCCGACCTGATATTGGCCACGGAACAAAATACATAGGCAAAGGAGCAATCCCAGCCCTCTTTCAGGGCTTCGATGGTGATGACGAAATTGACCGGACACGTCTTGTCGAACAGGTTGATGCCATCCAGTTCGCGCTGTTCGCCCGTGGCAACGGCGATTTCCGATACCGCCACGCCCTCATTTTCCATGAGGTGTTTTTTGACCACGTCCACGGTGTGTGTCTGGTTGATCTTCTCGGCCTGGATCAGGACAATGGGCCGGATGTAGTTCTCCGTATCGCCTGGGGCCAGCTCTGCCAGCTTGCGCCGGGTCTGCACCGCGCCGTTGATCGCCTGTTCCCAATTGTCATGCTCCGTGAGCATGAAGGGCAGCTTGACCATTTCTTCGGCCTTGAGTTCCGAGGCGTACACGCGGAAGAGCACGTTGCTTTCCACGGGTGTGGCGGTCAGCTCAATGACGCAGTCCGGGTTGATGCGCTGCATCATTTCACCCGTGAGGCCGGACACGGCCTTGTGCGCCTCGTCAACGATGACCAGGGGTCTGAGTTGATGCAGGATGTTCACGAAGGAGTAAAGCACCTGGCCGTGTTCGTCCCGGTCCAGGCCGGGCGCGACATTGGGCAGGCCCGCAAAGTGCGGCTCGAAATTCTCATTGTGGCCGTATACCTTGCGGACCTCCTTGTTGCTCTCGGCAACGCGCAGGGTTTGCATGGTGGCGATGATGACGCAGACCTTGTCGGAAAAATCCTTGGGCCGGATATTGACGATGTCGCCAATGTCGAACACTTCCACGCGATCCTGGCCGTAGATGGAATCCAGGGCTTCGCGGTAGGGGTGCGAGCGTTTTTTCAGGGCCTCGACTGTCTGCTGGCGTATCATGTTGGTGGGCACCAGCCAAAGCACCAGCGGGAAGTCCCGCTCCATGAAGGTGCGGCCCGCTATTTCCACGCAATGGGAGGCCAGGAGCGTCTTGCCGCCGCCCGTGGGCAGGCGCAGGCACACATAGGGCACACCCGTGAGCCCCCAGCGGTGCATGTAGCTCTGCGGGCGCGTGTCTGTCGGGTTGGCCTTCACGAAGCGTTCAAAGGCTTCTTTGGGGCCGATGACGCGGGCAGAGGTGAGGTATGTCTCCAAAGCCGCAAGGGTGCGCTTCTGGTATTCCTTCAGGGTGAACATGCGTGAGCTCCTTTAGCGGCCCTTGATGTCATAGGGGGTGTGCTTGAACGTGATGCGCTTTTCCTTGAGGCGGCTTTCGCCGAAAAGGCAGCGTTCCCCATAGATGACCTTGGGGCCGTCGTGCGCGGGCAGGCCTTCCAGGATTCTGGCCGTGAGCACGTTGCCGCCGCCCACGCTCTTGTCTTTCAGAATGCCGTTGTAGAGCAGGTAATAGGCTGTGCCCTCGCGGATGCCCAGGAGCGGGGAATCCGGGGCGTTGGTCAACGGGGTCTTGGTCTCGGAGAACCAGACGTGCGCCCCAAGCTGGGCGAAAGTGATGCCCTGGCGGATGCTGCCGTCATCATTGAAAATGGGCTCGCCCAGGCGATAGAAGCGAAACCCGCCGCCGCCCTGCCAGTTCACGGCCTTGGAGATGCCGCCCTGTTCGCCGTCAATGACCTTGCGCAGGCGCGGTGCGCAGTGTGTCACCGCGTGTTCGCCCATTTCAATGCCGATGTAGCGGCGGTCCATCTTATGGGCCACGGCAGCGGTTGTGCCGGAGCCAAGGAAGGAGTCTAGGACGAGATCGCCAGGGTTAGTTGCAAGATCAAGAATTTTTTTTATCAGTTTCTCTGGTTTTGGTGTCGTAAACAGGTCAGCTACTCTGATCTGAGGAAAAAGACTTTTTAGTTCATATTTTGCCTGTCGCGTATGCCCTGTATCCTCAAGGTCCGTCCATAACGTTGAAGGGGGCAACCCCAGCATGTCCTCCAGATATGTTCGTCTTATTAGCCGCTTACCATCGTCTGAGTATCTTAATTCACCAGTTGACAGCTTGCCCTCAATCGTCTCTTTTGACCATCGCCAGCCATTGGGGGGATGCTTAATCGTATGACCTAGTGGACTAACGAGATCGAACTGAAGAGTTGGTCGTAACGCAGGATTATTGACAGGATTTCCATCAAACCACGGACCCCGTGGGTCGTTATTAGGATTTTTGAAATGTTTTCTCTTAGCTGGGTCGTTTAGAAAATTAGGGGTCCAGTCACGACAATGTGCATATATTTGGATGACATTATGGTCTTGGGAAAACTTTGTAACATTGTTGTTGCTGTTATCCGAATTTCTCCACGAGACTTCAGCAATAAAAGAATCCCTCCCAAATATTTCATCCAGAATCACTTTCAGGTAATGCCCTTCGTTGTCGTCAATTGTAATCCAGATAGATCCGTCTTCTGTCATAAGCTCCCGCAGCAGTTCCAGCCTTGGATACATCAGGGACAACCACTTGGTGTGCTCCAGGTTGTCGTCATAATGTTCAAAGGCACTCTTTGTGTTGTAGGGCGGGTCAATAAAAATACATTTCACCGCTCCCGCATAATAGGGGAGCAGGGCCTTGAGGGCGTCCAGATTATCGCCCTGAATGAGCATGTTGCCCGTGGCGGGGTCTCCGTGGGCGTGTTCGTCTACAGCTTCCAGCAGCCGATAGGGCGCGAGGCCGGAGAGCTTGAGGTCTGTTTCGCGGGTGAGCCAGTGCAGGGTGGGCATGTGCTTCCTTGGTCCTGAGTGCGGGGATATGTCGCCCGATAGGGCCGGACAACGGCCTGAACTTTACAGAAAGCCGCATGGATTGACTAGAGGGGAATGCAGAGGGAACGAGGAATCATGGTGGAGATTCGACAATTGCAGCATTACCCGCCCCCTTCCAAGCAAAAAGCCCTGATCGAGGGTGTCGATCAGGGCTTCGGGGTATGAATGGGGGGTGGTGGAGGCGGGGGGAGTCGAACCCCCGTCCGAGAACGATCGGCTCAAGGCGTCTACAGGTTTAGGTCAGGTTTCAGTTCTCGGCATGCGGATTGCCCCTGACCGGGCGGCCGCATGACATGCCTGCCTGAAGTTTCGCGCCATGCGGGACAGGTGGCCGCGCGGAGCTAGCCCGAGGGGTGTCGTCGACGTCCCTGGTTTATCGGGCGTAGGCCCAGGGAGCCGCCAGGATCATGTCCTGGAACTACAGTTACCTAGAAACTAGGCAGCTATAGCGTAGTCGTAGTCATTGTTGGCACTTGTGTGCTAGGTCGATTTTTTACGAGGCCATCGACCAACCTCGACCTGCAACCCTGGCTTCTGCTATCCCCGTCGAAACCAGTGCGCCCCCATGTCAAATATCCTGACGGACTCAAAATTATATAAGTCCCGGCCGACGGTTGGCAAGCCCTTTCTTGCGGTGTCCGACCGGCGAATTGATCCTGCGGCTTGCGCCACGGTCCAGGCGTGATATGATCGACGCGAAAGGGCATCTTTGTTCATGAAGGAGGGAAGCATGAACCACAGGCGCATATTCCTGAAATCGGCGCTGGCACTGGCGGCGGGGGTGTCTCTTTGGGGCGGGTCGGCCGCGGCTGATTCCGGGCCGTTCCCCTCGGGCGTGGTCTACACGGCCGAAGACCCCGGCATGTGGGCCGCCAAGGTGGCCATCCATCTGCCCCTGGTCAGCGTCGAGGGCGAGACCGTCACCCTGCGTACCGACCACCCCATGAGCCCGGACCATTTCATTGTCCGCCATACCGTGGTGAGGGCGGACGGCGTGGTGGTCGGCTTTCAGGTCTTCACCCCCGAGAGCAGCCCGGTATCGACCCACACCATCGCCCAGAAGGGTGAGTACTACGCCACCAGCTTTTGCAACCTGCACGACCTCTGGGTGGCCAAGTTCATCGTCTAGTCCCCACCAAAGGAAAAAGCCCGCAAGGTCGATGCCTTGCGGGCCTTTGAGTGCTGGTAGCGAGGAGAGGACTTGAACCTCCGACTCTGCGGATATGAGCCGCATGCTCTAACCAACTGAGCTACCTCGCCACGTCTGTCAGCCGAAGCGGAAGTTGTCTATAGACCGTCTCTTTCCGCTTGGCAAGTGAAAAAGTGAAGACGACGCACTTAAATGAAATCATTTACCAAAAGAGAAGAATCAGCGGAACCAGCGCCAGCCGGTACAAGGCAAAGGGGCGCAGGGTCAGGCGGCCTAGCAGATAGATGAACCCCTTGATGGCCGCCCAGGCGGCGATGAAGGAGACGCACAGGCCGATGCCCAGGAACATCAGGTCTTCACGCTCGAACAAGTGGTAATTTTTGAGAAAGTCATAGCCTGTGGCCGCGAACATGATGGGCACGGCCGCGATGAACGAGTATTCGGCGGCCACGGTGCGCCGCAGGCCGAGCAGCATGCCGCCCATGATGGTGGCCGCAGACCTGGAGAAGCCCGGCCACAGGGCCAGACACTGGAACAGGCCGACCCCCAGGGCCTGGGCAGGGGTGATCTCGTCGAGGGTGGCCGCCTTTTCGGTTTTTTTGACGGACTCGACCACCAGGATCATGATGGCCCCCACCCCCAGGGCGCAGGCCACGGCAAGCGGGTTGAACAGGTATGCCTTGATGTACTTGTGGGCCGCCAGACCCAGCAGCGAGGCGGGCAGCGAGGTCAGGAACAGGATCCACAGCCCGCGCGTGCCGGAAAAGAGCCGGTCGGGGTCGTTTTTGAGCAGGCCGGTGAACCGGTCGAGGTAGAGAGTGAGCACGGCCAGGATGGCCCCGAGCTGGATGACGATATTGAAGGTCTCCGCCTTGGGGCCGGTGAAGTTGAGGAGATGCCCGGCCAGAATGAGATGCCCGGTGCTGGAGACCGGGAGGAATTCCGTCAGTCCCTCGACCACGCCGAGGATGATCGCCACGTACCAGGATGCCATGTACGCCCCTTGTTGCCGGTTTGATGTGGGTTGATGATGTCGGCTTGCGCCGAGCCATGAACAGCCAGGGTGTTTGGGTGACTAGCCCAAGAAACAGTGTCTTGCAACCCCTTGGAAGCTGGTGTAGTTCCTAGACCTGACCCACCACAGCCCGGGAGACGACCATGACCACCATAATGCCCGCGAGCGAGTTGACCCGCAAGGCCATCGCCTGGATTTGCGAGAAGCAGGATGAGGGCGACCATGCGCTGCCCGCCCTCATCGAGGAAGCGGCCGCCCGCTTCAACTTGAGTCCGCTCGATGTGGAGTTTCTCCAGAGATTCTTCAAAGAAAGCCAAGACTGCCCAGTCCGGTGAAACTGCTCCATCGCCAGATATTCAAGGAACTGCTGAAGCTGTTCGGCCTGACGGTTTCCTGTCTGCTGGGGCTCATCCTCATCGGCCGGATGCTCCAGCTGCGGACGCTCTTCCTCTCGCAGAACATCGGTTTTTTCAACATTCTCGAATTGTTCTTCTACCTTATTCCGTTCTTCCTGCTGCTGGTCGCGCCCATTTCCACCATGCTCAGCGTGTTCCTGACCTTCCTGCGCATGAGCACGGACAACGAGCTGACCGCCCTGAAGGCCAACGGTGTGAGCCTCTACCGGATGCTCCCGGCCCCGGTGGCTTTTTGCATCTTGAGCATGCTCTTCACCTTTTTCATCTCCATGTGGGGGCTGGCCTGGGGCATGGACATGTTCAAGACGAGTCTTTACGACTTCGCCCGGTCCCAGTCGCGTTTCGCGCTCCAGCCGGGGGTGTTCAACAAGGAGTTCCCGGGCATCACCTTCTATGCGCATCAGGTTAACAACGAGACCGGCGAGCTGAAGTTCGCCTTTGTTCGCGATCAGTCCATTGACGGCTCGTCGGTGGTGGTCGTGGCTCCAGAGGCGCGGATCGTGTCCAGTCCCGATTCGGCCGAGGTGCGCATCGTCTTCAACCGGGGCAAGATATTCCGGCAGAACGGCGACGAACTCAATATCCTGCGGTTCGGCAGCTATTCCATCAGGCTCGATCTGGCCCAACTGCTCGGCGGCTTCAGCTTCAGCGAGGAAAAGGCCAAGGACATGACCTTTGCGGAGTTGAGCCGCATCAGGAAGGACCCGACCCTTGGCCCCAGTCAGACCGAGGAGTTCATGCGCAAGGTGGACACCGAGTATTTCAAGCGGCTGACGCTCCCGCTGGGCTGTCTGATACTCGGCATGTTCGCCATTCCCGTCGCCTATGTCTTCCGGGGGCTCAAGCAGCAATATGGCCTGCTCTTGTCCATGGGGCTTTTCGTCTTGTATTACAGCATGTTTTCCATAGGTGTCAGCATGGGCGAGGGGGGCACCATCCCGCCCGTGTACGGACTGTGGGCCCCCAATGTGCTCTATGTGTTCGTGGCCGCCTTTGGCATCAGGCTCGCCAACCAGGAGCGCAGCCTGCCCCTGATGCAGTGGCTGTCGCATCTGCGCAACTGGCGGAGGGCCGAGGCGTGAAGTCGTTTTTCGGCATCGGCGTGCTCGGGCGCTATCTGATCCTGCAAAATCTCTATCTGATGGCCGTCTGCCTGTTCGCGGGTACGTGCATCTACCTGCTTTCCGATATCTTCGACCGGCTGGACGACTTCATCAAGGCCGGATTGGGAGTCGAGACGATTCTCTTCTACTTCCTGGTCAAGACGCCCATGATCATCTCCCAGCTGCTTCCGGCGATCTTTCTGCTCGCCCTGGTGCTGCAACTGGGCATCCTGACCCGAACCAGGGAGATGCTGGCCCTGCGGGCCGGAGGCGTCTCCTTTGGCTGGTTCGTCCGGTTTTTTCTGGTCTATGCCGTGGTCTGGAGCATGGGGCAGATGGTTTTCTCCCAGTTTCTCGGCGTGTTCGGCGAATACGAGGCCAACCGCATCTGGAAGGAGGACGTCAGGAAACGCCAGGCGGACGAGATGGTCATCAGTGATCTGTGGTTCAGGGATGGCCCCTTCATCGTCCTGGCCCGTGAGGCCTTTCCCGGCATGAGCCGGGCCACGGACATCACGGTCTATGAATTCGCCACGGACAATCTCGACCTCATCCGCATCCTCACGGCCAGGAGGGCGCTCATCGACGACAACGGGTGGGGGCTGCTCGATGTCCACGAATTGGACACCCGTACCTTCGCCTCGGTCACCCGGCCCTCGCAATTTCTCTCTGTGCGGCAGAACCTCAAGGCCTATGCAGCCGTGGAGCTCAAGGGCGACACGGCGGACCTGCCCCTGTTCGAGCTTTCCAGAGCCATAGACAAGCTGGAGGAATCCGGATCGAATGTGGAGATTCTCAGGACGGTTTGGCATGGCAAGTGGTCCTATGCCTTCTCCATGTCCGTGATGGCGCTGCTGGCTCTGGCCCTGATCACCTTCTCCGAAAACGTCTATGCCAATGTCGGGCTGTCGCTGCTGCTTATCTTTGTCCAATACGGGATCCACACGGTGGGGGTCTCGGCGGGCGAGCAGGCGGTGCTACCGCCAATTATCGCGGCGTGGCTGGGCAACATCATCATGGGCGCGCTGGCCGGAGGGCGGCTGGTCTGGGTGGCGGCACCGGGATTCAAGGCCACACTGCGGGCCTGGGGCGCAGGGCTGCGGCTGGCCAAGACGTAGGGCGTCCCGGTCACTGACATTGGCCCGGCCAAAAGGCTGCGGCCCGACCGCGAGTTTTTCCCAGGGCAGGGGCTTTTAGAAGGTGGGGGCGATGTCGCCGTCCGGCTCATCGGGGTCGGAGCCGGGAGCGGCCACGCCCGCGTATTCTGCCAGGATGTTCCACAGCTTGTCCTCACCCATGCCCGTCTTGCTGGAAAAGGCCAGGGGCAGGCGCGACTGCTGGAGAATGTCCTTCCACTGATTCTGGAGGGCGGCGCGCTCGCGCTGCTTGGGCTTGTCCGCCTTGGTCAGCACCGGGATGACCGGGATGCCCAGGCCGCGCAGGTAGGAGGTCAGCTCCATGTCGAGCTTCTGCGGCGTCAGGCGCGAATCGAGCAGCACCACCACGGCCTTGAGGCCGGGATTGGCGGTCATGTAGGCCTCGATGAGTTTCCCCCATTTTTCCCGCTCGGTTTTGGAGCATTTGGCATAGCCGTAGCCGGGCAGGTCCACGAGGTAGAAGCCGTCGGGGTTGACCCGGTAATAGTTGAGACTGCGGGTCTTGCCCGGCTTGGAGCTGATCTTGGCCAGGGTCTTGCGCCCGGCCAGACGGTTGACCAGCGAGGACTTGCCCACGTTGGAGCGTCCGGCAAGGGCGATCTGCGGCTCGTGGCATTCCTCAAGCTGCTTGATTTCGTATATTGTTTTGACTAACTCAATGGTTCGGTTCATAAAGGGGTACCGTATCCGTGTTTCTGTGCATTTTGGAGAGCCCAATGTTCTCTTTTTGCGCGGCCGCGTCAAGGTGCGGCATGATCCGGTCAAGACCAAGGGGGAGCGCGTGGCCAAATTCGACATCTTGATACTCAACGGCCCGAACCTGGGCCACATCGGCAGACGGCAGCCGGAGATATACGGTTCGCAGACCATGGACGACATGCCCGGCATCCTGCGCCGCGTCATGGGCGGGCGCGCGGATGACATCGCCCTGAGCCATTTTCAGTCCAATTCCGAAGGCGCCCTCATCGACCGGCTGGAGCAGGCCCGGGCCGACGGCACGGCGGGCGTGGTCTTCAACGCCGGGGCCTACACCCACACCAGCCTCGCCATTGCCGACTGTCTGGCCTGGATAGGCGTTCCCTGCGTGGAGGTCCACATCAGCAACATCTGGGCGCGCACCGACCAGCCCCTGCGTCAGCAGAGCCTGATGGGGGGGCAGTGTGTCGGCGTTATTGCCGGTTTCGGGATTCTGGGGTATGGGCTTGCTGTCCAGGCGCTTTATGAGCGCCTTGCGGGACAATCGGGTTAACAGGCTGTTGAACAATGCCCGATTGCTGTGTTGCTTCAAAAAGATCAAATCCTCGCGTACAGGAAGTACGCTTCGGCCTTGACCTTTTTTCGCGCCTTGCACTCGAACATTGTTGAACAGCCTGAGAGAATGATTGTTTTAACACTCAGTTAACAGATAACCACCCCGGCAGGGTCCGGGGTCTGGCATTTCGGAGCGATCATGATATCGACCAAGGATTTCAGGACTGGCCTGAAAATCGAGATCGACGGAAAACCGTTCGAGATCATTGAGTTTCAGCATTTCAAGCCCGGCAAGGGCGGCGCCATGATGCGGACCAGGCTGCGCCACATGAAGACCGGTCAGGTGCTGGACAAGACCTTTCGCTCCGGCGAAAAGGTCAAGAAACCGGATATGGCCGTGGTCACCATGCAGTTCATCTACAAGGAAGGCACGGACTTCGTGTTCATGGACCTTGAGACCTACGAGCAGATGAATGTGCCAAGCGCCGCCGTCGGCGAAGCGGGCGGCTACATCAAGGAAGGCGACACCGTGAAGGTGTTGCTGTACAATGGCGAGTTGATCGGCGTGGACCTTCCGGCCAACGTCAACCTGAAGGTGGCCCAGACCGACCCGGGCGTGCAGGGCGACCGCGTCAGCAACGCCACCAAGCCCGCCACGATGGAGACCGGCATCCAGGTGAGCGTGCCGCTTTTCATCAACCAAGGGGACCTCATCAAGGTGGACACCCGCAGCGGCGACTACCTCGGACGCGAATAAGCCCGACTTGCAACACATTGTGAAAATTGCGTAAAAAAAAGGTCGTGGACAGTTCGCTGTCCAGGACCTTTTTTCAAAAGCGGGGACGAATGGCGAGACGACAGATCACAGCGGCCCAACCCAGGCGAAAAGGACACGGCAGAGAATTCTCCGGCCTTTTCTTCCTCTTTCTTTCGGCCTTTCTCTTCCTGAGCCTGCTCTCATTCAGTCCGGCCGACCCGAGCTTCAACCAAGCGGTCAGCGAAGGCTGGCGGGTGCGCAACGTGGTTGGCGTCGCTGGTGCGTATTGCGCCGGATTTGTTGTCGAAATATTTGGCCTGGGGGCCATGGCCTGGCCGTTCTATTTCCTGTACCTCGGGCTGTCGCGCTTTGTCGGGCGCATCCGCATTTCCAAGGTGCGCTGGCTCGGCCTCGTCGGTTTGTTCGTGGCCTTTGAGGCGTGGGCCACCCACCCCTGGTTGGTGGACATTCCTGCCGACGCCTACGGGCTCATCGGCGGCGGATTCTTCGGCCGCGAGATTGTCACCGGCCTGACCCAGCCGTATCTGCGTCCGGCCGGGACGCTTCTGCTGTGGACCTTCATCACCATCATCTCCTTCCAGGCTGTGGCCGGATTCAGCTGGACCGCCGTGTGGAACAGGCTGCTCCTTCGTTCGGCCGTGCTGCGCGAGGCGCTGGCCGGACGGCTGGCCAGCGCCAGGGAGCGCAGGCAGGCCAGGATCGCGGCCCGCAAGCGGGCCGAGGCCGAGGACGGGGTGGACATCCTGGCCGGTGAGGAGGATTACGAGGTCCGCTTCATCGACCTGGAAGAAGCAGAGAACAACGCGCCCAAGAATCCCCCCACGCCCCGCAAGCCGAAACCGGCCAAGCCCGCCAAGCCCGCGGCTGGTGCCCCGGCCGCAGGGCAGGGGGGGCTGCCGGGTCTCGACCTGCTCTCGCCGCCCCCTCCGCAGGCCACCAGCCAGACCCAGGAGGTGCTCCAGCCCCTGGCCGACAGGCTCAAGGAATGCCTGAATGATTTCAATGTGCAGGGCGAGATTCAGCGGGTTGTTCCCGGGCCGGTGGTGACCATGTTCGAGTTCAAGCCCGCCCCGGGCATCAAGGTCAGCAGGATCGAGAACCTGACCGACGACATCGCTCTGGCCCTCAAGGCCGAGTCCGTGCGCATCGAGGCCCCGATTCCAGGCAAGGACAGCGTGGGCATTGAGATACCCAATGTGGACCGGCAGACCGTCTACCTGCGCGAGGTCATCGAGTCCAAGGAGTTCACGGGCAGCGAATCGCCCCTGACTCTGGCCCTGGGCAAGGACATCCACGGCACCACCCGGGTGGCTGATCTGGCCAAGATGCCGCACCTGCTCGTGGCCGGTGCCACGGGCGCTGGCAAGTCCGTGGGTATCAACGGTTTCCTCTTGAGCCTGCTCTACAAGGCCGGGCCGGACAAGGTGAAGCTGCTGCTGGTGGACCCCAAGCGCATCGAGCTGGCCCCTTACGCGGCCCTGCCGCATCTGGTGCACCCAGTGGTCACCGAGATGAGCATGGCCAAGAGCGCCCTGGAATGGGCCGTGTTCGAGATGGACTGCCGCTACGAGAAGATGGCCCGGCTCGGCGTGCGCAACATCGAGGGATACAACAAGAAACTCGCCGACATGGGCGAAAATGTGCCTGAGGAATTCGAGCACATGAAGCCAATGCCTTATCTGGTCATCATCATCGACGAACTGGCTGACCTGATGATGACGGCGGCCAAGGAGGTGGAGCAGTGCATCGTGCGGCTGGCCCAGCTGGCTCGGGCCGCAGGCATTCACCTCGTGGTGGCCACCCAGCGGCCGAGTGTGGATGTAGTCACTGGTCTGATCAAGGCCAACTTCCCGACGCGTATCTCGTTTTTCGTCACCTCCAAGTTCGACTCGCGCACCATCCTCGACGGTGTGGGCGCGGAGCGGCTGCTGGGCAAGGGCGACATGCTCTTCAAGCCCAGCGGTGGCAAGCTCATGCGGATGCATGGCGCGTACGTGGATGAGACGGAAATTGCGCATGTGGTCGATTTCTGGCGCGACAGCCAGCCCCAGGAGTTCGAGCTCGACTTCTCGGACTGGAAGAAGGAAACTCCGAGCGGCGATGGTTCCGGGCTGGTCAACGAGTCCGACGACCCGGTCTATGGCGAGGCGGTACAGTTCGTGCTGAGTCAGGGCAAGGTGTCCATCTCGCTGCTCCAGCGTCGCTTCCGCATCGGTTTCAACCGGGCGGCCCGGTACATCGAACAGATGGAAATGGACGGATTGCTCGGCCCACAGGACGGCAGCAAGCCGAGAAAGGTTATCTCGCCGGAATAAAAGGAGATTAGAAATTGTCTAGAAAATATCATGGGGTCCTGTTTCTGGCGGTCTGTCTGGTTTTGGCCGGTTTGGCCCATGCCCGGGAGGGCATTGCGGCCGAGGACATGCCAGACCTTATCCAGCAGCGCTACGAAAGCCTCAAGACTTTCCGCTGCGACTTTGTGCAGGAATTGACCAACGCGGCAAGCGGCGATGTGGAGCAGCGGCGCGGCCGCATCTGGTTCCGCCAGCCTTCCCAGGTGCGCTGGGAAACCGTGGAGCCGGAGAAGGAGCTGCTCGTCCTCGGCCCGGACTATGCCTGGGACTACATTGAGGCCGACGGGGTGGCAATCAAGTATGAGGTGGAGGCGCTGCTCGACTCCAAGACCGTGTTGCGCTTCATCTCCGGCCGGGCCAATCTCAAGGAGGATTTCGTGGTCAAGACCGAGTGGCAGGGCGCAAACGAAGTGCGCGAACGCTGGGGCAAGGGGTTCACCGTGCTCCAACTGGTGCCCAAGGAGCCCGAGCCAGGCATGGTCCTGGCCTATGTGGGCGTGGAGCCTGGGACCGGCCTGCTGCGCCAGATCATGATCGTGGACTTCTACGGCAACGGCAACGAGGTCCGGCTCTCCAACATGAAGCAGGACGTGAAATTGTCTGCCGACATGTTTACCTTCACCCCGCCCGAGGGCACTCAGGTGGAGGACAACACCCGGGGATTTTAGGGGCGCGGAACCCGATCCGGTCTTTGCGGGCCGGGAAGGGGATGACGAGTGAAACGGGCGCGGCCTTCCGATGGAGGCCGCGCCCTTATGGTGATGTGCATGGGGCGATCCAGGCACGGTGTGACTGTGGGATTATGCCTGTCGCCCGTAACGTCGATGAGCCGGGTGGAGAAGAAGCGGGTTGTCAGGTGAGCTTGACGGCTTGTTTCAGGGCGGTCAGTTCGGCCTCGGTCAGTTCGCGCCATTGGCCCCGCTTGAGGTTGCCGAGTTCCAGCGGTCCCTGCTTGACGCGGCGCAGGCGCAGGATGATCAGCCCCAGTTCCTCGCACATGCGTCTGACCTGGCGGTTGAGTCCCTGGATGAGGGTGATTTCGAGCAGTTGGCTTCCGGCGAGCGGGGGGTGGAGCACCGCCTCGGCCGGGGCCAGCCTGTCGCCCTCCTTGAGGGTCATCCCTGACTGCATGGTCCTTATGGCCTTCTCGGGCACCGTGTCGCGGATGGTCACCTCGTAGACCTTGGGCAGATGCCACTTGGGATGGGTCAGCCGGTGGCACAGCTCGCCGTCAGTGGTCAGCAGCAGCAACCCCTCGGAATAGAAATCGAGCCGCCCCACGGGAAAGAGGCGTCGCTCGACTATCTCCGGCGGGAGCAGGTCAAGCACGGTGGTGCGCCCCTGGGGGTCCCGGGCCGTGGTCACGGTCTCCACCGGCTTGTGGAGCATGATGGTGATGTCATTCTGCGCGCCGGGCAGGTGCACGGGCTTGGCGTCCACGGTCACGCGGTCGCGGGCCGGGTCTACCTGGAGGCCGGGCGAATCGGCCGTCACGCCGTTGACCGCCACCTTGCCCGAGAAGACGAGATCGTCTGCCCCACGGCGCGAGGCCACGCCGCACTGGGCGAGGAATTTGTTCAGGCGGATGGTCTGGGCGTCGGGCATTGTGGTTTCCCATCCGGCCGGGCCGGACTTGATTGGCGTTGGATGACGGGGTGGCGGCGGGACGAGGATCGCCCCGCCGCACAGGGCAGAGTATTAGACGTGAACCGTCTTGGTGGCAAGCTGGAAGCTGGTGACCACGTCGAGCATGTTGGTGGTCTGGCCCACCCGGCGGTCGCCGGTCAGACCGAAGTGCTCCAGGCAGGTGCCGCAGACCAGCACCGAGACGCCCGCCTTCTCCAGGGTCTGGAGCTGCTCCAGGCAGGGGCTGCCGGGCACCGAGAGGCGCACCCCTCCGTTGACCAGGATGATGCGCCACAACTCATTGCCCATCTCCTTGAGGGTGGACAGAAAGTTGAACATCAGCCGTCCACCCAGTGCGTCGTCTCCAGAACCGACTGTATCGGCGCTGATGAACACGAGAAGCCGTTGGCCCGTCGCAGGGGCATTGTCGCCGCCATGGGCAGGGCCGGGCGCGGAAGCCCCGGTCCGGGTGCCGGTGAGTATGTGGTCGCCGCCCGCTTGACTGGTTTCCACGGCATAGCCGCGCGTGCCGAGAAATCGGGAGACGTTTTCCCTGGCCGCGTCGTTGTCCACAATGACGACGATGCGCTCGGGGTTTTGCCCCTCCACGGCGTCCTTGCAGCGCAGCACCGGTTGGGGGCAGGGCAGTCCATGGCATTCGAGTTTGGTTTCAGACATGAAAGCCTCCTTGGAAGGGCAATCAACCATAGATAGACTCGCTTGGTCAAATAGATAGGATTTATGTTTGGATTGGCACCAGCTCAACGCAGATGCCGGAACCCCTTGCGCCAGCGGCCAACTCCACTTATGGGTATCAAAACCGACGGGCGGACCAGAGCATGAAAATCTCCATCGATCCCGGCAAACTCGCGCCGGTACTCGCAACACTCTATCGGGCGTGGGTCGCCACGTTGCGTTTCGAGGTGCACGGCAGGTGTGATCTGTTGGTGGCTGACCGTCGAACTCGGCGGCCGCTGGTCCTGGCCTTGTGGCATGGAGAAATTTTTCCGGTGACCGGATTCGGCCACACCCTCACCCGGGACATCGTGACTTTTGTCAGCCAGAGCCGGGATGGCGAGATCATCGCACGAGTGCTTGAAAGGTTCGGTCATGTCACTGTCCGGGGATCAAGCTCGCGCGGCGGGGTCAGGGCGCTTTTGCAGGCGGTCCGGATCATGGCCGAGCAGAACCGCATGGGTGTCTTCACCGTGGATGGCCCGCGCGGGCCGAGGCACAAGCCCAAGGGCGGCGTTATCTACCTGGCCCAGAAGGCGGGCGCGGCCATTCTTCCGCTGCGCGCCTATCCCGAGCGCGCCAAGGTCTTCCATAGATCCTGGGACCATTTCGTGCTGCCCATGCCCTTCACTCGCTGCCCGGTGTACGTGGGCGAGCCCATGGAGGTGACAGACGAGAAGTTGACCGAAGCGGTCCTGGCCCGGGAACTTGAGCGGCTTGAGCGGCGCATGCTCGCCTTGGGGCCGCAGGGCGCGGCATCAGGCCAGGGGTAAGCGAAAGGGACGCCGAAGCGTCCCTTTTTTTTCAACGACTCGGGGCCGGGTTCAGACCTTCATCCGGGCCGTGCCATCCTTGTAGAAGGGCAACTCCGTGCGTCTCGCCTCAAGCTCGACCCGCGCTGTTTTGATGACAAAGCGCTCTGCCTCTGCGTCCTCGGCGCGCACATAGGCAAGGGCCACGCAATGCCCCAGGCTGGGCGCGAATGAGCCGCTGGTGACGACGCCGGTCCGTTTTCCCGAGGGCAGGCAGACCTCGTCATGATGTCGGGCCGTGCGGCGGCCCTCAATGGCAAGGGGCACCAGCATCTGGCGGACCGCGCCGAGGCCGGATTTGCCGATGTAGTCGGACTCCTTTTTCAGAAAGAATCCGGCCCCTGCCTCCACGGGCGTATGCTCCTCGTCCAGATCCTGGCCGTACAGCGGATAGCCGATCTCAAGGCGCAGGGTGTCGCGCGCGCCCAGGCCCACCGGCTCCACTCGCTCGTCGGCGGCGAGCTTTTCCCACACCGCCAGCGCCTTGTCCGCAGGCAGGTAGAGTTCGTACCCCAGTTCGCCAGTGTATCCGGTCCGGCTGACGAGCATGGGGAACCCGAGGCAATCCGAGGCCTCGAAGTTGAAGTATTTCAATTCATTCCACTTTATTCCGGTCAGGGTTTCTAGGACCATCAGGCTCTGCGGCCCCTGCACGTCGATCTTGCCCGTCTCGTCGCTGATGTCGGTCAGCTCCGGCCCGGCGGACAGGCTGGCCCTGATGTGGGTGAAATCCTTGGCCCGGCAGGCACCGTTGACCACGAGCATGTACCGGTCCTTGGCCAGGCAGTAGATGATCAGGTCGTCCATGATGCCACCGGACTGGTTGAGCAGAAAGCCGTAGCGGCACTTGCCCGGGTCAAGGGTGGTCAGGTCGTGGCTGACGACCCTGTTCAGGGCCTCCATGGCCCCAGGGCCAGCCAGCGTGAACTCGCCCATGTGGCAGATGTCGAAAATGCCCGCCTTTTCGCGGGTGTGCTTGTGTTCGATGATGATGCCCTTGTACTGCACCGGCATGTCGAAACCGGCGAAGGGGGCCATCTTGGCGCCGTTTCTCCGGTGCCAGTCGGTGAGGGGGGTGGTTGCCAGGGATTCCAAAGGTTCCTCCTTGCGGAATGTGTCGTGTCTGGTCGTCGGGAGCCTGACCACGGGCTCGCGGGAACGAATCGCCCGCGAGAAATGTGCCCGGAAGCCTGCGACGGCCGGGGTGTTGATCATCTGGCGCGGCCGGTCAGCCCGCGCCGCTCAGTGTACGGGATTTTCTGATGGAACGGAACTCGTCGAGCAGGGCCACGAGGCGGTGATACAGCCGTCTGATCTCAAGGCCGTAGGGCGAGAGGGAATCCTCCTTGACTTCCACATACTTGCGCCGCAGGTATGGGTCGGCCGCCACGTCTTCGCCGATGATCAGCACCTTGGCCACGAGCTTGTCGAAATAATTGACTATCTCGAACTTCAGGTCGCCCAGGATGTCGGTCATGATCTCAAGCATTTCCTTGTAGGAGACCGGATGTCCGCGGTAGCGACGCGAACGCAACTCTTCGAGCACGCGCACCTTGCGAGCCTGCTGGATGTGGCTGAAGCGCCCCCAGACCTCCTGATGCAGTTCGTTATGCTCGCTGAAGACATCGTAATTGTCCGGGGCGAGCAGATAGCCGTCGATCACCTTGACCACCTGGGCGAAGTATTCGTCGGAATAGTCCACGATCCGGTACATGTGCTTGGAGAGCCACATGGAGAGCACCTTGAGCCGGTCCTCGTGGGTTTCGGTGGAGCGGATGATGTCGCTGCGCTTGTAGGTGATGGGGATGCGGCATTCGCCCCGGACGATGTCGTTGAGGCGCAGGATCAAGTTCTGGACGTTCTGGATGATGTTCAGGGTGTCTATGACCCGCCCGGTGATGGGGTGGACGACCTCCTGGCGATGGACCGAAAGAGCCCTGTCCTCGCGCACGTTTCTGGGGTTGTACTCGTGCTGCTGGTAGGTGACGCGCAGGATGACCACGCGGTTTTTTTTGTCCACGAAGAACCCCTGGTCGTCGAGGAGTTCGATGGTTTCCTTCTGGTTTTCATTGACGCGCACCAGGGCGATCTTTTCCACCCGGGGGTAGCGGCGTATCTTGGCCGGGGCGTCTGGCTGGCGGGACATGAGGGTGGTGATGGTCCGATCGCTCTGGCCCAGCACCCGGACGATGAAGCGCTGGTTCTGGCGCAGCAGCCTGATGGAGAACATGGCCGAGGAGGTGCGCCGCTCGGAGACGATGGGAAAGCCGTAGAGCTCCATCATGAACTGGTAAACGAACAGCCGGTTGCACTCGTACATGATGCTGTTGCCCGGCTTGAACTTGCCAATGCGCAGCCCGAACTGCTTGAGCTCGCTGTCGAGGTTCGAGGGCAGCGACGCATACATGCCCTGGAGGGTGAACCGGCCCGTGGCGTCGTGAGCCATCACATGCGCCCGCTCAAGGTCGAGCAGGAAGGTCAGGAGTTCGTCGTACAGGGTCATGTCGCAGATGTCCCGGCTTCCAAAATGCTCAAGAAAATTGGCATGATGTCGCTTTGGCAGTCGACTGAGAAAGGTGCGGACATTGGTGGCGATGACCGATTCCTCGAGCTGACAGGCGTATTCCGCGGCCTGCGCCCAGTCTGTGGGCGCGTGCAGAGCGTCGTACTGGAAGACCTCCTGGAACGAGTTCAGGGGCCTGTCAAAGACCACCATGCTGAAACCCGGCAGGTTCTTGTATTCGTGCATGTCCACTTCAAAGGAAGGGAGAAGCTCCCTGGCTTCCACCACCGGGTAGTCGTCCACCTCAAAGTAGGGCCGCAGCAGGCACTGGCGGATGTGGGCATAGTCGAGGAATTCCTTGATTTCCTCAAGGGTTCGCGCCCGGGGCGACTCATTGCCCCCGCCGTAGCTCGGCACTTGGCTGAACGCTTTTTCCCACATGGCTGTCTGTCCGTGATCTGGTGATGATAACAACAGGTGTCGTGCCCTGTTTGCCCGACTTTCAACATATACATCTATTTATGATGCAATTCAACGTATTTGACACAGGCCAACTCGATCGGCAGGGGCGTTTTGGCGGATATCCACCGGGGATGTCAGGCAAAATGACTGACAATCAATAGGCTTGAATAATTGACACTCTGGCGCTGATTGGCTAATGTGCCCATGGCCGAAGGACGAATCCCGCAACCAGGTGCCGCAAGACGAGGTGGATGAGATGAAAAAGAAGGACCAGTGCCCTCGGGCCAAGATCAATGAGCAATACTGTACCTGCACCTACTCTTGCGACAAGCATGGCATCTGTTGTGAATGTCTGCACTACCATAGGCAGCGCGGCGAGATTCCGGCCTGTTTCTTCACCGTCGAGGAGGAGAAGACCTACAACAGGACCGTGCAATTTTTCATCCAGCGCAGATCCTGATGCGGTGGTGTCGGCAATGGGAAACCGGGCGGTACGAACACCGCCTTTTTTTGTGGAGAACCGGCCATGCGCGATGACGAGATCATACGAATTCTGACGGGGCTTGAGCTGATTGCGGCCCGGTCCGGCGGCATAGTGGCCAAGGGGGCCGGTCAGGTTCGGAAGGTGACGCACAAGGGCAGGATCGATCTGGTCACAGAGACGGATTTCGCCGTGGAGGAAATGCTCAAGCGGGAGTTGGCCGCGCTTCTGCCCGGCTCGGACTTTCTGGCCGAGGAAACGGCCAGTGCCACCGAGCCCGGCGAACTGACCTGGATCATCGACCCGGTGGACGGCACCACCAATTTCGCCAATGGGCTGCCTTTCGTGGCCACCTCCATCGCCCTGTGGCATCGGGACAGGGTGGTCCTCGGCGTGATCAACCTGCCGCTTCTGGGTGAGTTGTTCTCCACTCGCGAAGGGGGCGGGGCATGGCTCAACGGCAAGCCTGTGTCCGTGTCAGCAGAGGGGGCCATGGAGCAATCCCTGATCGCCACCGGGTTTCCCTATGCCATCGATGAGCACCTGGACCCCATCCTGGACCGGCTCCGGGCCGTGCTGCCGCGTGTCCAGGGAGTGCGCCGGGTGGGCGCCGCCGCCCTTGATCTGGCCTATGTGGCCTGCGGCCGATATGAAGGGTTTTACGAGAGCGCGCTCAAGCCGTGGGATACCGCAGCCGGATGGCTGCTGGTGCGCGAGGCGGGCGGCCGGGTCACGGAGTATGACGCTCGGAAGGACTACTCGCTGGGAGCCGGGACCATCCTGGCCACCAACGGGGCCGTCCACCACGAGTTGTCCCGGTTGATTTGCGGCGGTTAAACGCTTACAAGCAGTCCGGCTTCCCAGAGGGTGACAAGGTTCGGCGTCAGCAGTTCGCGGAACTCCTTGATCAGGCAGGTCAGTTCCTCGCGCGAGAAATGATAGCCCTCGGAAACCTCGTCGCTGTTGGGGATGATGGGCTGGGTGTTGCGGGTCAGGGCATAGATGGAAACATGCTCAAACCCTGTCTCGGCGCAGGCGGGCAGGGCGCGGACGAACTGGGGATGCTCCACCACCAGGTTCAGTTCCTCCCGGAGCGCCCGCAGGGCCGCATCGCCCGAGGCCTCGCCCACATGCGGGTGGGTGCGGGCCGATACGTCCCAGCGGCCAGGGAAGAAGCGCTTGTCCGCATTGCGCTTTTGCAGGTAGATTTTCTTGTCCGCGTTGAAGACGAGCACCTGCACCGAGCGATGGCGCAGGAGTTGGCGATGGGCCATGTCCTTGGCCAGCACGGCCAGGGGCCGGTTGGCCTCGTCTACAACCTCGACGAAACGGGTCGGGTCGATTCTCGCTGATGATTTTTTGGTAAATATCATTGTCCCTGCTCCGGGCCTTCTGATTGGCTGGTATGTGTCGAGTATACACGCAACCGGCCTGATTATCCAGAGGTGCGGGAGGCCGAATGGGACACGATAGGGCAGGGGGGCGCATGGTCGAGAGAGTGGTGTCCCTTGGCGGGGACGACATGGACGAGCTGATAGCCCTTGAGCGGCTGTGCTTCGCCTACCACTGGACGCGCGAGCAGTTCGCCATGGGCCTTGAGCGGGGCGTGTACCGCGTCCTCGGTCTGCGTTGCGGCGGGCGGCTGGCCGGGTACATCGCCTTTTCCCTGGTGGAGGACGAGATGGAGATACTCAATCTGGCCGTGCATCCAGACCATCGCCGACGCGGCATCGGCGCGGCCCTGCTGGTCAGGGCGCTGGACGACTGCGCCAGGCAGGGAATCGTCAAAAGTTTTCTGGACGTCAAGGCGTCCAATGGTGCGGCCATCGATTTGTATCGGAAGTTCGGCTATGAACAGATAGGGGTCAGGAAGCGCTACTATCCCGACACCGGGGACGACGCCCTGCTGTTCCGGCATGACATCAGGCGTGAGTGTGACCAAAAAAATCAATAAGGGCAATGAAATGAAGTTTATTGATCAGATTGATATCACTGGCAGGAGACTGTTGTATCGAGTTGATTTCAACGTCCCCCTTGATGAAGGGGTCATCACCGATGATATCCGCATGGTCGCCGCAATGCCGACACTGAAATACGCCCTGGAACAGGGTGCGGCCATCATCCTGTGTTGCCACCTGGGCAAGCCCAAGGGCAAGGTTGTGCCCGGGCTTTCGCTCGCGCCGGTGGCCCGTCGAACGGCCGAACTGCTGGGGGTTCCGGTTGCACTGGCTCCCGATTGCGTGGGCGAGCGCACACGGGCCATGGCCGCCGCCCTCAAGCCTGGACAGGTCATGATGCTCGAAAACCTCCGCTTCTATCCCGAGGAGATAGGCAATACCGAGGAGGAGCGGGGCGATTTCGGCAAGCAACTCGCCGACATGGCCGACGTCTATGTCAACGATGCCTTTGGCGTGGCCCATCGCGCCAATGCCTCGGTGGTGGACGTGCCCAAGCACGCGTCGGTCTGTTGTGCGGGTTTTTTGATCAGGCGGGAGCTTGAATATCTCGACAATGTGTTGATCAATCCGAGCCGCCCCTATGTCTGTGTGTCTGGCGGGGCCAAAATCTCAACCAAGCTCGGCATTCTCAACAATCTTCTGGGCAAGGTGGACGACATCGTCATCGGTGGTGCCATGGCCAACACCTTCCTGCTGGCCAATGGACATGGCGTGGGCAAGTCGCTGGTGGAGGCCGACCTTGCCTCTGAAGCCCTCTCGATCATGAAGCGGGCGACCGAACTCGGGACCACGCTGCATCTGCCCGTGGACTTCAAGTACGCCGCCACCCATACCGCCACCGAGGCCGAGGGCGTCTGTCCGGCCACGGCCATCCCTGATCACGCCATGGTACTGGACATCGGGCCGGAAACGATCAATAACTTCGAGAAGGTTCTTGTCAAGGCGCGGACCGTGGTCTGGAACGGCCCCATGGGGCTTTTCGAGACGCCGGCCTTTGCCGAGGGGTCCATGGCCGTCTGTCGCTTCATCGCCGACCTTGAAGACGCCCTGACCATTGTCGGCGGCGGCGATACCGATGCCGTGGTCCACATGTTGGGGATTCCCGGCAAGTTCAGCTTCATATCCACGGGCGGCGGCTCCTTCCTTCAGTTCCTTGAGGGCAAGGATCTGCCAGCGATCCAAGCCTTGAAGGAGTGCATGAAGAAATGAAGAAATTGATGGCTGCCAACTGGAAGATGTTCAAGACCTGGGACGAGGCACAGGCCACGGCCCGCGATCTGGTGGACCTCGCCTCCTCCGCGCTTCCCAAGGATCGCGAGGTGCTTGTCTGCCCGCCGTTCACGAGCCTTCGGGCCGTGGCCGAGGCCTTCACCGGCGTTCCCCGGTTCTTCGTCGGCGGCCAGGATTTCTACTGCCGGGAAGAGGGTGCCTTCACCGGCGAGATCGCGCCGGGCATGCTGCTGGACCTGGGCGCGACCTTTGGCCTGACCGGCCACTCCGAGCGCCGCCACGTCATTGGCGAGGGTGACGAACTGGTCGGCGAGAAGACCGCCTTTGGCCTTGCCTCAGGGCTGAGCGTCATCCTTTGTATCGGCGAACTCATTGAAGAGCGCCGCGCCGGGCAGGTGGAGGAGGTGCTTGAGCGCCAGCTTCGCCTGGGTCTTGCGGACGTGCCGCGCGACATCGAGCCACAGCGGCTGTGTGTGGCCTACGAGCCTGTCTGGGCCATTGGCACCGGCGAGGTGGCCGGGCCTCGGGAGATCCTTGAGGCTCATGCCTTTGTCCGAAAATCCCTGGTCACGATCTTCGGCGATAATGCCAACGAAATGAGGGTGTTGTACGGCGGCAGCGTCAAACCTTCCAACTGCGCTGAAATTATTGCGCTTGACAATGTCGACGGTGTCTTGGTAGGAGGCGCGAGCTTGCAGGGTGATAGTTTTTCGCAGATCGTCCTGGCCTGATGAGCACATGCCTCGCAACGAGTGATACAAAGGTAAGATTGTGGAAACTTTAGTCATTGTCATACATGTTTTAGCTTGCATCTTTCTGATCGGCGCAGTAATGCTTCAGTCCGGTCACGAGGGGATGGGCGTCATCTTCGGCGGCGGCAGCAGCACGATGTTCGGCAGCAGCGGCGCAGGGGGTGTTCTCGTCAAGGTCACGGCAGGCTTGGCGACGGTTTTTCTCATCACTTCTATGACGTATAATGTTCTCACCGGCAACAAGGTGTCCGATCGCGACTCCATCATGCTTCGGGGCGAGAGCGTGGTCCAGCCGATAGTTCCGGCCGATCAGCAGAAACCGGCCGTGAAGTTTATGGACACCGGAGAAGAAGCCAAGAGCGAATAGCTCAAAGCATACGCCGAGGTGGTGGAATTGGTAGACACGCTGTCTTGAGGGGGCAGTGGAAGAAATTCCGTGGGGGTTCGAATCCCCCCCTCGGCACCACGAATGAAAAAGGGTTGCAGCCAACAAGCTGCAACCCTTCCTCTTTTTTGGAGACCAAAGGCGGTTGTTTCGCGAAGTCCATTCTGAATTCACGGGTCCACGGACATCTTGAATGGCCGCCGATCCATGATTTATCGTTATTCTGGTTGTGTGAATGATAATTAAGGGCAAAGATAGATGTGTGATGCCTTGTCATTATGATCTTCACCCCCACAACTCCGGAGGAGAAAATGAAACGTGGATTGCACTCCTTAGCATTTATTTGTGCGAGCGCTGTGCTTGTCGTTTTCATGACGGCATGGGTGCAAGCCGAACTGGTTGTGGGCAAAGCCTCCCCCGATGAGGTCATCAGCATGCTCAAGGACGGTAATGAACGGTTCGTCACCGGTCAGGCGCTGCACGAAAACACCGATGCGGAGCGACTGGCCCAGGCCGGAAGCGAGAGCCAGGGCGATTATGCCTTTGCCACCGTGCTTTCCTGCTCGGATTCACGGGTGCCGGTGGAGCGGATTTTCGATGCAGGGTTCATTGATCTGTTCGTGATCCGGGTTGCGGGAAACGTGGTGAGAACCCACGAGGCCGGGTCCATTGAGTATGGGCTGGCCCATGTGCATACGCCGGTGCTTGTCGTCATGGGGCATACCCAATGCGGGGCGGTTGCCGCCGTGACCGACGTGGTGCAGGGGCACAAACATGTGTTCGAGCGCAATATTCCGCCGCTGGTCGCCCCCATTGTCCCGGCTGTGAAGCGGGCCATGGCCGCCCATCCCGAGACTTCGGGCAGAGCCGTTGTACCCTACGCCATCGAGGAGAACGTCTGGCAGAGCATTACGGACCTGTTCATGCAGAGCCCGGCCACGCGCATGAAGGTCAGATCCGGCAAGGTCAAGGTTGTCGGTGCGATTTACGATGTCGGCACTGGCCGCATCGATTGGCTGCCTGAACCCAGGGTGATGAAGGTGCTTGACGACGTGGAGCGTGATCCGGAGCGTGCCATGAACGCCATGGCCGAGTAGGGCAGGACGCAGGCGGTTCCTGACAACCTGCCGAAAAGGATCAAGGCCCGCACGGCAAATCGCCGTGCGGGCCTTTCGTGTGGAGGTGAGGGCGGCCTAGATAGTGTAGTCACGAGATTGTCTAAACAATTTCTTTGTGCCATACTCAGTCAACGCACCGACTCAAAAGGAGGCTGCCTTGACGATCCCAGCACACAGACGCCACGACATTTCAGACGACGTTTGGAAAAAACTT
>JBDRSO010000005.1:0-53568 GCA_043824835.1 Pseudomonadota bacterium
CGCTGCGACGCTCCCGCCCATTGCCCGGCTAGCATAAGCAAAACCGGGAATGATGTGACCAGCGTGGATATAAAGAAAGGCTGACGAGATCGTAGACACTTCTTGCCCTTTGCGGCCACAGTCTTTGCGTCCTCCGTGTGCGCCAGCCCTCAAGCCTCCTAAGGCCTAGAAGCTGACCACGCGAGGGCTGCGGCTCTTCGAATCACGGAGCCGCTTCGGCGACTTGATTCGGGAGCAGCCCCGATTGGATCAGATTCTTGGCCGTGGAGTGCAGGCGGCCAAGCTGGCAAGCCGAGTTTTTTTGGTTCTTTTTTGGGGCGGCTCAGCCAAAAAAGAACCCCGCCGGGAGGGCTATTTCAGCTTGAAGGCGGCATTATGTAGGAACAACACAAACACAATAAAAACAGCGGCCCACAGGAATGTGAGCCGCTGTTTTTTAATGTCGTCTACAACCCGGCCATCGCTTCTCCGTCAAGAGTGTGAAGAAACGCATCGGTAATCCAGGGACCGTCTTCTTCCAATTCCTCGGCGATCTCGAATAACTTGTCCTCATCAAGCGAGGGGAAGGCTTCGCAAAGCACCTCGTGGATATCGTAGGCCCCTTCATAGATGGGATACAAGTATCCACCTTCCCTCCCGCTCCAAGGCGAGCGGTCGACGGCCGGGGTATGGCGAGACACGAACCAGCTTTTGATGTGATCATCGGCCGTAGGGGGGGCGAAATGCTTCAAAATCTTTTGCGGCAAGAAGCCGGCAAAGGCGGGCTCAAGCACTTCGACAAGATCGAAGTGGTAATCTGCCTCCTGGTTCGAGCAATGGGGGACCCTGTCGCCGTCTCCAGCGCCGAGATACCAATCCACGGCCCCATGGTAGTGGACATCCCTACATTCAGGGCATCTGAAGATCAACTGCCCCGGATCATGCCGATCCAAGGAGAGATCGGGGGCATACCGGATCACCGCCACGCGGATAACACGCATTCCACCTGGGGTGGTAGACACTCCAAGCACTCGGGCGGGATCTTTTCTGCTGTCCTTTTCGGCGGCGTGCTTCTGGAGAAGCGACCAATTGGTGTAACCGTTTTGCTGGGCCACTTTGTCCAGCGCATGACTGTGCGAGCAATCCAACAGTTGCTTCAACCGCTTGGCTTGCTTCTTCAGGGCCTGAACTTCTCTGGGAAAAAAACGATGCATGATTCACCTTCTTCATCTGCGCCAATGAAATGTCCGCCCACAAACATCCCCTGGCTGATTCAGAAGGATGAACTTAGTCAGATGTGACGCAATGCTTTCAGGCTTCGCAACGTGGACGTGCAGGCATATGCCGATACCAAATTGGAGAATAGCTCCCGATCCACAACCTGTCAAGACAGCCGCCCGCCAACGTTCGCAAAGCAACATCCTGTAAAAGAAAGATAAACTCTTCACCGCGATTTCAACAACTTGCGACAACCTTTTGCCATCATTGACTTTTTTCAAAAACTGTGTCATACAATGGTCATCGAAGTCTCCAGGTCGAAACCATGCATAGTCAACACTTCCTGCTCGAAGCGCAGGCACGCAAAATATCCCTTCCGGAAGTCGCGGAGTGGGATGCCGAAACGGTTCGCGCCAAGTTCCAGGAACTGCGGTGGCCCGAGACCGGCGGGGAACCCGTATGCCCGAAATGCGGGTGCGTGGACTCGCACTACTACCTGAGGACCAGAGAACAGTGGCGATGCAAGGGATGCGGCCACACATTTTCATTGACCAGCGGCACTTGGCTGGCTTCGACCAAGTTGCCTCTGAAGAAAATCCTGATCGGGATCGTCGCTCTGGCCAATGCCGTTAAGGGCATGTCGGCCTTGCAACTCATGCGGCACATGAACGTCCAGTACAAGACGGCCTACGTATTCTATCACCGCTTGCGGGAGGCCCTGTACGCCGCACGACCAGATATCGAAGCTTGGTCAGGCCAGGTCGAAATCGACGGGGCATACCTGAACCCGTCCACCAGGCTCGCCAACAAGAAGGAAGACCGCCCGGAAAAGTCCAAGCGGTCCAAGAAGCCATCCCGGTGCATTTTGGTGCTCCGTCAGCGGGGAAAAATCCGTGAGGGAGCCTTGCGCACCCTGACGTTCGTGATCGACACCGAGAACGCCGCAGACATCATGGATATCGTGGAGCAACAGCTCGTGCGGGGAACGGAAGTCATCACCGACCAGCATAGCGCCTATTCGGATCTCATGGCGTACTTCACCCATACCCAAGTCAACCACGACATCCATTTTGTCGGCCCGAGCGGTGAGAACACCAACCAGGCAGAATCCTACTTCAGCCGTCTCCGGCGCTTTGTCCGGGGACAGGTCCACCACCTCAGTGTGGAATATCTGGACTTGTACGCCAATGAAATCGCCTACCGGGAAGACATGCGACGGCTCGACAACCGGGAGACGTCTTTCGACATGATCACCAAACTGCTCTCCTTGGAGAGAGGGAAACCCCGTTTTCGGGGCTATTGGGACCGCACCAGCCGCAACGACGGCTTGGGATCGACCTTGGCCTTGGCGGCCTGACCCTTTAGCACCCATAGCGATTCGCCCGATTCCGTCTTCCCGACCTGAACCGTGATTCGGTACTGCGTCAAAGCGCACTTCACGCGTCTGCGGTAGTCCTGGAGCATCCGTTTCCGTCGCCGGACTTCATCGGTCACCTGTCGGGTGGTCAGGGGACCTTCGGCGTCCTTCAGAATATTGACGATCATCCGTTTCAGTTCCCCTTTGCCAAAACGGATCGTGTACACCTTGCGGGGCCGGGCGATTTCTTCGTCACGGGCCATACCCAGCAGGACCATGGTACAGTCAAGGGTTTCGACTTCCTTCCGCTTGCGTTCAAGCTGTGCTTCCAGTTCGATGATCTCACTGGAAAGCTGCGATCGCTTCCTGCACAAGGCCACCAATACCGGCGATTTACGTGTTCTAATAGTCATGCCCCCATCGTATGACGGGGGCATGGTCTATCTCAAGATGAGCCTTGTGCGGCTCCTACATAATGCCGCTTGAAGGAGCGAAAGCGACGGCTCTTCCTCTTCCCCATCTCCATCTCCATCTCCCTCGCCTCGCCTTCAGCTTTGCCTGATCAGGCGCGGAAGCGGTAACCAACTCCCCGGACGGTTTCTATCCAGTCGGCATAGGGGCCGAGTTTTTGGCGCAGTCGGCGCACATGGGTGTCCACGGTGCGGGAATAGCCTTCAAAGTGGGTGTCCCAGACGGTATCCAGGAGGTTGTCGCGGGTCTGGACCTTGCCGCTGCCGGAGATGAGCACGGTGAGCAGCTTGAATTCCGTGGCGGTCAGGGCCGCCTCTTCGCCATCCACGGTGATGCGGTGCGCCTCGAAGTCGATGCGCAGCCCTTCGCGCTCCCAGGCCTTGGGGGTCTTGAGGTCGTGGCCGCCCGCCCGGCGCAGCACGGCCTTGATGCGCAGCACCAGCTCGCGCGGGGAAAAGGGTTTGACGATGTAGTCGTCGGCGCCGAGCTCAAGGCCCACGATCTTGTCGATCTCCTCGCCCTTGGCCGTGAGCATGATCACCGGGATGCGCGAGAGCGTGGCGGTTCCCTTGACCTGGCGGCAGACCTCGAGCCCGTCCATGCCGGGCATCATCAGGTCGAGCAGCACGATGTCTGGGCGGAAGGCTTCGGCCAGGGCCAGGCCGGAGTGGCCGTCCTCTGCGGCGGCGACGTCGAACCCGGCGGCGGTCAGATTGTACTTGAGCAGCTCCCGGGTATCTTTGTGGTCCTCGACCACCAGTATCTTGTGGGCGGACACGGCGCTTCTCCTTGGTGGCAGGTGAATTGTTACGGCCTGCTATACCTTACGACCTGTCACATCGGTGTGACAATCCAGTACCTTTATCGCAACGAAATGTCACCTGTCCAAAAGAAAACAGCTGATGGTGCCGGGACGCATTTCTCCCCTTAAGGGGTTTGCCGATCAGGCCGATAGGATGGATGAAGACGGCGCGGCGCGCACACTCTCGACAGGGGACCTAACGCATGTACTACCACGGATTCGACAAGAAATTCCCTTCCGGGAGCAAGTATTGGACGGTGTACGACGACCAGCTCATCGGGATGCTGTTCTCGAAGATCGTCAACAAAACCATGAGCGTGGAGATGGCCAGAGCTGATTCGGAGGAGCTGGTCGACGAGATGGTGCACAATCTGTTCGACCTGTGCTTCTATATCAACAAGGATTTCCACGACTGCTAGCAGACTGTTCAAAAACGGCGATCTGCGTCGTTTTTGAACAGTCTGCGACTGTGAGGCCTTCAACGTCTCCCTGGACCTGGAACCCTTCTCATCCATTTTGGAAAAAGCCCGGCGTTGTGCCGGGCTTTTTTCGTGCGGGAGTGAATGTGGAAAAACAGCGGAAAAAGAATCAGACGCCGAGTGCCCTTTTGACCGCCTCGACCACATCGGCCACGTCCCCGTCGGTGAGCTTGGCCGAAAGGGGCAGGCTCACGGTCTGGCGGCCGATGCGCACGGCGTGGGGCGTGTCGTCCAGGGTCCAGCCGAATCGCTCGCGGTAGTAAGGCTGTTCCGGGATGCTCATGTAGTGGACACCCACGCCGATGCCCTCACGGGTGATGCGCACCAGGAAGTCGTCGCGCTCCACTCCGCAGGCGGCCGCGTCCACCAGGATGGTATAGAGATGGCGGGCGTGGCGGGTGCCCGGCTCCTCGGGCGCGGGCAGGGTCAGGGGCAGGTGGGCCAGGGCGTCCCGGTACATGTCCCAGATCTCGCAGCGGCGCTCGAAGTAGTCTTCCACGCGTTTGAGCTGGTGGATGCCGATGGCGGCCTGGATGTCCATCATGTTGTATTTGAACCCGGCCTCGACCACCTGATAGTGCTTGTACCCCTCGTCGGAGAACCGCTTCCAGGCGTCGGCGCTCATGCCGTGCAGGCCGAGCACCTTGACGTGGCGGATGGCGTTCTCGTCCGCGGCAACGACCATGCCGCCCTCGCCGGTGCAGACGTTCTTGGTGACATAAAAGCTGAAGCAGCCGAAATCGCCGAAGGTTCCTGCGTGGCGGCCCTGCCATGTGGTCTCGATGGCGTGGGCGCAGTCCTCCACCACCTTGAGGGAATGCTCGGCCGCGATGGCCATGATGGCGTCCATATCGCAGGAGCGGCCCGCGAAATGAACAGGCAGGATGGCCCGGGTGCGGCTGGTGATCTTCTCCCTGATGCGCGCGGGGTCGATGTTCTGGGTGCGCGGGTCGATATCGGCCAGCACCGGGGTGCATCCGGCGTGGATGATGGCGTTGACCGAGGCGCAAAAGGTCAGCGGCGTGGTGATGACCTCGTCGCCGGGCTTGAGCCCCAGGGCCACCAGGGCCAGGTGCAGGGCCGCAGTGCACGAGTTGCAGGCCGCGGCGTGGGGTGTTCCCACATAGGCGGAAAAATCGCGCTCGAACCGGGCCACCTTGGGGCCTGTGCCGAGCCAACCAGCCTCCATGGAGGCCACCACCTCGTCGATCTCGTCCTGCTCGATGCGCGGGGAGCCGAAGATGAGGAACTTTTCTTTTGACCGAACGGGCATACTCGCATCACTCCTTGTGGACACGTCTCGCGTTGTGGGCGAGACGTAGCAGATACCGGCCCGACGGTAAATGGAAATGGCCGCCCCGCGCATATCGGGTGACGGGTCGGTGACGGTCTGAATCCGCAGGTTGCGCTTTATACGGGCTTTCGCTATGTAACTCGCCCGGCCCGCACCTGGACCGGACAAAAGCCATCTGATACGAGGTACCGCATGATCAGACCGGATTTTAAGAAAATGGACGGGCTCGTCCCGGCCATCGCCCAGGACGCCGAGACCGGCGAAGTCCTGATGATGGCCTACATGAATGAGCAGGCGTGGGACAAGACGCTTGAGACCGGCGAGGTTCATTATTGGAGCCGCAGCCGTCAGGAGTTATGGCATAAGGGCGGTACCTCGGGCCATACTCAGACGGTGAAGTCCATCCGCATCGATTGCGACGACGACACCGTGGTCATTCTCATCGAACAGAAAGGCGGCGCGGCCTGCCACAAGGGCTATCGCAGCTGCTTCTATCGCGAACTTGCGGACGGCGAGGTCCGGGAATGCTCCCCCCTCGTCTTCGACCCCAAAGAGGTATACAAATAATGTCCACCCAATTCCTTCGACTCGGCGTTCCCAAGGGCTCCCTCCAGGATGCGACCATCAACCTGTTCGGCAAGGCCGGATGGAAGATCAAGCTCCACGACCGCAACTACTTCCCGGACATCGACGACGAGCGCATCAAGTGCTCCCTGGCCCGCGCCCAGGAGATGTCCATGTATGTGGAAAACGGCACCTTCGATGTCGGCCTGACCGGCATGGACTGGATCAAGGAGAACAAGTCCGACGTGGTGGTGGTCGATGACCTCATCTACTCCAAGGTGAGCAACCGCAAGGCGCGCTGGGTGCTCTGCGTCCGGGGCGACTCGCCCTACAAGCGGCCCGAGGATCTCCAGGGCAAGAAGATCGCCACCGAGCTGGTGGGCTTCACCCGCGAATACTTCGAGTCTCTTGGCGTTGACGTGGAGGTCTCCTTTTCCTGGGGCACCACCGAGGCCAAGGTGGTCGAGGGGCTGTGCGACGCCGTTGTCGAGATCACCGAGACCGGCACCACCATTCGGGCCAACGGCCTGCGCATCATCGCCGAACTGATGCAGACCAACACCCAGCTCATCGCCAACAAGGCGGCCTGGGCCGACCCCAAAAAGCGTCAGCTCATCGAGGAGATCAACCTGCTGCTCCAGGGTGCCCTCAAGGCGAGCCGCATGGTCGGCCTGAAGATGAACCTGCCCAAAAGCAAGCTGGCCGAGCTCAACGGCTCCCTGCCCAGCCTAAACTCGCCCACCGTGGCCGAGCTGCAAGACCCGGCCTGGCTCTCGGTGGAAGTCATGGTGGAGGAGAAGGTCGTGCGCGACCTCATCCCCAGGCTCAAGGCCTTCGGAGCCGAGGGCATCATCGAATACCCGCTGAACAAGGTCATCTAGGGTCGCACTCCCCCTACCAAGGGGCGATCAACGACATTGCACGGCCGGAAGCTCCCACACGGGGCTTCCGGCCTTTTTCCCTAAGTGTCGTCATTTCGGCCCTTGACTCCGCAGCTATTTGGTCATATTGCCAAGTAGCGAAAGCGAAACCGAAGGAAACGACCAAGTGCAGCCCATCAGAATAGATACCGCCGATGATTTCCGCCGCAAGGCCCAGGTCATGAAAGCGCTGGGCCACCCATCGAGGCTGATGCTCGTGGATGAGTTGTCACGCGGCGAGCGCTGCGTCTGCGACCTGACCCAGGTCATCGGCCACGACATGTCCACCGTATCCAAGCACTTGCGCGTGCTGCGCAAGGCGGGAATAGTGGTGGACGACAAACGCGGGCTCCAGGTCTTCTATCGCCTCAAGGTGCCGTGCGTGCTCAACTTCTTCAAGTGCGTGGACGCCGTTCTCGACGCGAAGTGATTTTTTTCGGGCCGCTATTTGGCGGATTTTGCAAATACTGGATCACAAGGGGCCGTGACATGACACTGAAAACCGAATGGAAACCGCTGCTCGTCATACTCGGCGTGTTTCTGACGTTCTTCTACCTCCCCCTTGGCGGGGAGCGCTTTGACAACGCCGTGTTCGAGGCCCTGTATCTGGCTCAGGACTACGCCCGCGAACATGTGCTGCTCTGCCTTGTGCCCGCGTTCTTCATCGCCGGGGCCATTGGCGTGTTCATCAGCCAGGCCGCGGTCATGAAATACCTTGGCCCCAAGGCCAACAAGGTCATGGCCTACGGCGTGGCCTCATGCTCGGGCACCATCCTGGCCGTGTGTTCCTGCACCATCCTGCCGCTCTTTGCGGGCATCTGGCGCATGGGCGCGGGCCTTGGCCCAGCCTCGGCCTTTCTCTATGCCGGTCCGGCCATCAACATCCTGGCCGTGATCCTCACGGCGCGCATCCTGGGGCCGGGGCTCGGTCTGGCCCGGGCCATCGGGGCCATCGTCTTCAGCATCGTCATCGGGCTGCTCATGCACTTCTTCTTCCGCAAGGAGGAGCAGGAAAAGGCTGCCAAGATGGCGGCCCTGCCCGAGGCAGAGGTGGCTCGCCCCCTGTGGCAGAACGCCATATACTTCGCCACCATGATCGGCGTGCTCGTCTTCGCCAACTGGGGCAAATCTGCCGAGCCCACCGGCCTGTGGCACGCCATCTACTCGGCCAAGTGGGTCATCACCTCGCTCTTTTCCCTGGGTTTCGCTACCTGTCTGGTGGTCTGGTTCACTGTCCGGCCGTGGCTCATGATCATGGCCGCCCTGCCAGCCGTGACCCTGGGGCTGATCTTCCCGCAGATGCCGCAGTTGGCCTTTGTGGCCGGAATCGTCGGCCTGTCCATGCTGACCTCCACGCGCGGGGGCGAGCTTGGCGAGTGGTTCGACCAGAGCTGGGGATTTGCCAAGCAGATCCTGCCACTGCTCCTCTTTGGCGTGCTCATCGCGGGCCTGCTGCTTGGTCGGCCTGGCGAGGAGGGGCTGATTCCGTCGGTGTGGGTGGCCCAGGCCGTGGGCGGCAATTCGCTCTTGTCCAACTTCGTGGCATCCTTTGCCGGAGCCTTCATGTATTTCGCCACCCTGACCGAGGTGCCCATCCTCCAGGGGCTCATCGGCAACGGCATGGGCCAGGGACCGGCCCTGGCGCTGCTCCTGGCCGGGCCAGCCCTGAGCCTGCCCAACATGCTGGTCATCAGAAGCGTCATGGGCACGAAGAAAACCGTGGTATTTGTCCTGCTGGTGGTGGTCATGGCCACCATGAGCGGCATGATTTATGGAACCTTTTTCGGATAAGGAGACGACAATGAAGAAGATTATTGTTCTGGGCCCCGGCTGCCCCAAGTGTGAAAAGCTCAAGAACGATGTGGAGACCGCTGCCAAGGAACTGGGCATCGAGTACGAGCTGACCAAGATCGGCGACATCAGCGAGATGATGAAGTTCGGCGTGATGAGCACCCCCGCCCTGGTGGTGGACGGTGAGGTCAAGGTGGTCGGCAAGGTGCCGTCCGTGGACGAACTCAAAAAGATGCTCGCCTGACGGCCGATTGGAGACACCGACATGACCGAAATATGTGCATGCAGTGCGGCCCCGACGCTCATCTTCTCCTGCTCGGGAGCCGCCGACGTGGGCGAGATCGCCGACCAGACGGCCCGACTGCTGACCCGCCAGGGCAAGGGCAAGATGTTCTGCCTAGCCGGTATCGGCGGCCGGGTATCGGGCATGATCAAGAGCACGGAAGCGGCTGGCCGCATCCTGGCCATTGACGGCTGCCCGCAAAACTGCGCCAGCAAAACGCTGGAAGAGGCCGGGTTCACCCAATACGGCCATCTCGAACTCGACGAGATCGGCCTGAAGAAAGGCGCGTCCGAGCCCTCGCCCCACAACATCGAACTGGCCGCCGCCAAGGCTGCCGAACTCCTGAAGTAGGCAATGATGAAAAAACCCTTCCTGCTGGCCGGACTGCTCATTCTGGCCGTGCTCGCGAGCGTGGCCATACATGTCCTCGACCCCGGCCCGGAGAGCGCCGCGCCCGGCGCCACACCCCAGGCCATGTCCGTGTCGCCGGCCACGGCGGCCGACGGCCCGGCCCTGTCCCCGGGCGTGGCCGAGCTGCTCTCGGGCAAGCCCCAGGTCACGCCGGTGCCCGGGCTGGTGACCATGGTCGACATCGGCGCGCACTCCTGCATCCCCTGCAAGATGATGGCCCCGATCCTCAAGGAGGTGGCCGCCGAGCTGGAAGGCCGCGCCGCCATCGTCTTCATCGACGTGTGGCAATACAACGACGAGGTGAAAAAGTACGGCATCCGCGTCATTCCCACCCAGATCTTCTACGATGCCGAGGGCAAAGAGCGGTATCGCCACGAGGGTTTCATGAGCAAGGCAGACATCATGGTCAAGCTCGTTGAACTGGGCATGCCCAAGGAGTAGCGGATGGATCAATTCTACCTGCTCATCAACCAGTGGATCGGGAGCGGGCTGGCCCTGGCCGCCCTGGGGTGCTTCCTGTGGGGCGTGGTCAGCGTGCTGTTCTCGCCGTGCCATCTGGCCTCCATCCCGCTCATCGTCGGCTACGTGGGCGGCCAGGAGGAGCCGGTGCAGGGGCGTCGCGCCGTGGGCTACGCCCTGCTCTTCTCCACCGGGCTGTTCATCACCATCGCCCTGGTGGGGGTGATCTGCGCCATGCTCGGCCGGATGCTCGGCGACCTGCCGTCGTGGTGGACGATCCTGGTGGGGCTGGTGCTGCTGTGGGTGGCTCTGGACATGCTCGGCGTGGCCCGCTGCTCCATGTCCGGCAGCCTGATGGGCCGTCTGCGGCTTCGGGGCCTGTCCGGCGCGCTGGTGCTGGGGCTGGCTTACGGCGTGCTGTCCGGGTCGTGCACCTTCGGGTTCATCGCCCCCATCCTGGCCATCATCATGGTCCAGGAGCGCGTCGCCTCGGGCATGCTGCTCATTGTCCTGTTCGGCATCGGCCACTGCCTGCCCATCCTGCTGGCCGGGAGTTCCACGGCCTGGGTCAAGCGGGTGCTCGCAAGCAGCACCTTTGGCAGCGCAGGCCAGCGGTTCCGCCGTCTGGCCGGGGCAACCATCGGCCTCTTGGGCGTGTATTTCATCGCCCTGCCTTTCTTCGACTAATTATTCCCCACATGAGGCAATGATGAAGCTGCTGCGCCGCATTCTGTTTCAATCCACGTCGATCCTGGTTTTGAGCGCGATTCTGGCCCTGACCGTCAACGCGGTGCGGCCGGACGCCATCCCCCTGGTTCATGCCCAGGCCAGCGCGGTGGACCTCTCCGATGGGTCGGACATCGTCGAGATCAAGGACGCGACCATGCTCTTCGCCTCGGGCCGCGCCATCTTCCTCGATGCCCGCTCCCGGCTCGAATACAACTACGGCCATATCAAGGGTGCCCTGCTCCTGCCCCCGGACGAGTTCGACGAGCTGTATCCGGTCCTTGCCTCCAAGCTCGGCCGGGCCGAAGTGCTCATCACCTACTGCGACGGCGAGCGCTGCCCGCTCAGCCACGATCTGGCCCACAAGCTCGCGGCCCAGGGGCTGACCACCGTGCGCGTGCTCATCAACGGCTGGACCGTGTGGACCGGGGAACAACTGCCCACCGAAACCGGCGGCGCGAGCCTGAACCCGGGCTATCCCCCGCCCTCTGCCCTGTGCCCGGACTGCAACCAATGACCACCACGGCCCGCATCGCCCTGCTCCTGCGGCTGGCCCTTGGGGCGGTCTTTCTCTACGCCAGTTGGGACAAGCTGCTCAACCCGGCCGACTTCGCGGCCATTGTCCGCGACCACCGCATCGTGCCGGACTGGTCGTCCAACCTCGTGGCCATCTATTTGCCCTGGCTCGAAGCGGTCCTCGGCCTCCTGCTGGTGGCCGGGACATGGCGCGAGGGCGGCCTGTTCCTGGCCAACCTGCTCCTGCCCGTCTTCTGGGTGATGCTCTTCTACAATTATATCAGGGGAATAGATGTTGGGTGCGGCTGCTTTTCCACCACCCCGGGGGAACCCGGAAACATGGAATGGTACCTGCTGCGCGACGGCCTGCTCGTCCTGCTCGGACTGGCCGCGGCCCTGGCCGAATGGCGGCGATCAATAGCCAACGGCCGAGCCGCCAGCTAGCGGCTCGTTCCCGCCCCTCCTGCGCCTTCCGCCTCTTTGGCCTCAGACGAAGACGATGCTGTCCGCCTGGACCGCGTCGCCCATGACCTGGGCGATCTGCACCGCGGCCTCGCCGCTTGCCCCGTCCGCGTCGTACCAGAGGGTGGAGGACTCGTAGTAGAAGCAGGCGCTGTCCACATCGATCAGGGAGGCGGAGGTGAAGAAATACTCTGCCGCCAGGTTGCCTGTGGCCGACTGCCCGAACTCGGCATAGGCGAAGTGGAACAGATCCGCTAAATACTCGAAGTCCGTGACCAGGTCGCCGCCCTCGTCGGGCGAGCCGTAATAAAATGTATCATTGCCACTGCCGCCGGTCAGGGTGTCCGCGCCCAGGCCGCCGCTGATGAGGTCGTTGCCCGCGCCGCCGGAGATGACGTCGTTGCCGCGCCAGCCGAAGAGGATGTTGTTGGCGTCGTTGCCGATGATGGTGTCATTGCCGTCGCCGGTGTGGACGTTCTCGATGATGGTGGCCCCGGAAATGGTCAGCGAGGCGCCCGCAATGGTGCTGACCGCGCCGGGCGTGAGGTCGATGACGCTGTTGCCGGTCACGGCCGAGGCGTAGATGGTGTCCGTGCCCCCGTCGGTGTCCTCAAGGGTGGCGCGGGAGGGGTCGGCGGCCGCCAGCGAGGCGTATTCGTCGGTGAAGATGTAGTAATCGTCATTGGAAGGATTGTCGCCGTACAGGGTCAGGGTCCAGCCGTTGAAGGTGCCGATGTCGCCGGAAACCGTGTCCTTGACCGTCAGCACCCAGTTGCCCTCGCCGAACTCGCCAAACGGGGTCACGGTCATGAAGGACCATGTGTCGTCGGTGTTGTTGAAGGTGGACGTCTTGGCGGCCAGATATTCCGTGGTGCTGACCTCCAGATCCTGGGCGATACCCTCAATGCTGGGGTGATACATGAGCACGCTGTAAGTGCCGTCGGGCGAGGTCAGGGTGATTTCGAGGTCGTCGAAGCGGGGGTGGTCAATATTCACGGTGACCACGGCCTGCTGCACGATGATGTCCGAGCCGATGTGGATGGTGGAACTCACGCCAGTGGTCGAGCCATCAGGGATGGCCGAAGTTGTGGCCTCGGAGCCGGTGCGAGTCTGCTGATTGGCGTGGGTCCGCGCCGCCTGGTCCCAGGACTCGGCCAAGCGCACGGCCGCTGTGGCGTCCACAAGGCCGAAACCGTAGTCGTGGCTGGCGTGCATGCCGCCGCCGTTCCAGTTTTCCGCGCCGTTGACCTGCCAGTCCCAGGGCTTGCCGTCAGCCGAGACCATGGCCGAGGTGCGCACGGCCGTGGCCGCGAGGATGGTCTGCACATCGCGGTAGCCCAGACCCGGATTGGCCTCAAGCATCAGGGCCACCACGCCGCTGACCATGGGCGAGGAATAGGACGTGCCGCTGCCCGAGTGAAAATAGGAGTTCGGGTCATCCCCGGCCGGGGGCGTCCTGTCCGTGGTCAGCACGTCCTGGCCCGGGGCGGTGACCAGCAGGTTCGGCCCGGCGCAACTGAACCATGCGTACTTTCCGGCGCTGTCCACGGCACCCACCGAAAAGGCGTAGGGGGTGTTGTTGGTGTTGTAGTAAGTGGACATGATCTCCTGGGCGCGCTCGTTGGAGCCGGCAAAGACCACCACCGTGCCCAGCCCGCCGCGCCCCTCGTCGGCCAGGGTTTCCACCGAAGCCGCTACCGTTGTCGCGTTGGCAAAGGGAGACAGGGTCCAGCTGTTTTGCGAGATGTCGAAATTCGTCTGCCGCACCAGCAGGGGGGCCAGCACATCGTCGCCCTCTCCCTCCACGAATCCGGCGATCTTGGCGTCGTAGGCCACGCCCTGGATGCCGTAGCCGTTCTTGGCCGCGGCGATGAATCCGGCCACGGCCGTGCCGTGGTTCTGCCCTGCGGCCGGGTAGGCGTCGGTGTTCTCGTTGGTCTGGTGCCAGCCCTCACCGACGAGGTAGTTGGGCGCCAGGTCGGGATGGTTGTAGTCCACGCCGTCGTCGCACACGGCAATCCGTATGCCCGCGCCAGTGTAGTCCTCCCACTCCTTGACCACGTTGAGGTCCACCCCGCCGGAATTGTTCTTGATGTACCACTGCTGGGACACGAGAGGGTCAAAGGGGCTGGTGTCGTGATTGTTGCGGGGGTCCACCGGGGGGGTATCGTCTTCTTGGAGCACGTCCCCACGCCCGGTATCGACCGGCGGTCCGTAAGAGCCGAAGGGCACGTGCGGCGCATAGGCGATGTCGAGCAGCAGGCCGGGATCGGGAAGACCGGGCGAGCCGTCGGGAGGCCCGCCAAAGGGGCCGCCAAACGGTGAGCCAAACTGTCCGCCTTCGGGCAGTCCGCCGCCAAGGCCCCCGCCCGCCAAGGGGCCGGTGGGCCACAGCAGCGACGACCCGCCGCCAAGACCGCCCGGGCCGAAGTCCCCGCCAAAATTGTCGCCGGACTCGTCGCCGCCCTGGCCTGAGTCAGCCCCGGCTCCGTCGCCCCCGTCCGGATTCAAGCCGCCGAATATCCCGTCGCCAGAGCCGTCGCCGGAACCCTCGCCGGAGCCGTCATCAGCGTCGGGGTCATCAAAACCGGAGCCGTCCGGGTCACGGAAGTCTGGGGGCGGCATGGTTCCCGGCCCAGGCTGGGGCTGCGGGGAAAGCTGCGCGACCATCTCCTTGGAGTTGGGGATGGAGCTGGAGCTGGAGAGAGAAGCGCCAAAGGGCAGCGGGGCGGTCATTTCTTTCTGCTCGGGCATCGGTGGCGCACCTGCGAGTTGGGGTTCAGTAATCTCTATGGAAGCTTACCCATACGACATGGTTGCTGGGAAAACAAGTCACGAAGAGGCGCGAGATGGCGGCAGTCAGCCGGGCGGATGACGACATTGCCTGTTGCCGGGGACGGCCCGGGTTGCTAGAGAAGGGCCAGCGCCCCGCCGGACATGCCCTCATGGACAAGCGCACGAAAAAGCGCAGACGAAAAAGCGGATCGGAATCGGCCACCCGCGACGCGCCGGGGAGCGCGCAACACCCGGTCGGGCAAGGCCCGGCACCGGAGGAACCATGCATAAATTCGGAACAGTGGCCCTCATCGGCCCGCCCAACGCGGGCAAGAGCACCCTGATGAACCACTACCTGGGGCAGAAGGTGGCCATTGTCTCGCCCAGGCCCCAGACCACGCGCAACCGCATCAGCGGCATCCTGTCCACGGACGAGGCCCAGGTGGTGTTTCTCGACACCCCGGGCATCCACCAACTGCGCGGCAAGATGAACCGCTTCCTGCTGGAGGCGGCCTGGAGCGCGCTGGCCGGGGCCGACGTGGTGGTGGTGCTCATCGACGCAGCCCTGTATTCGAGCAAGTCGCACATGATGGACAAGGAGCTTAAGCCCCTGGTCAAGCCCGTGGCCGAAACGGGCAGGCCGGTGCTGGTGGCGATCAACAAGATCGACCGGGTCAAGGACAAGGCGGCCCTGCTGCCGCTTTTGGGCCGGACGGGCGAGCTGTGGCCTGCGGCCGAGTTCATCCCGGTTTCCGCCCTCAGGGGCCAGGGAGCAGACGTGCTGCTCAAGCGGGTGCTCGATTTCATCCCCGAAGGCCCGGCCATGTTCCCCGAGGACCAGCTCTCCACCGCCCCGGTGCGCTTCATGGCCTCAGAGATCATCAGGGAAAAGCTCTTCTACCAGCTGCGCCAGGAGTTGCCCTACACCACGGCCGTGGAGATCGAGGCCTGGGACGAGACCGCCCGCGAAGGCATGACCGTGATCAACGCGGTCATCTACACGGCCCAGAAGAGCCACAAGGGCATGATCATCGGCAAGCAGGGCGCGAGCCTCAAGAAGATCGGGTCCGAGGCGCGTCTTGAAATCGCCGAGCTGCTGGGCACCAAGGTCCACCTGGAGATCTGGGTCAAGGTGCGCGATGGCTGGACCGAGGACCCCGGATTCCTGCGCGCCATGGGCCTTGGCGAGTAGCAGGCTGTTGAAAAACGGCCAGAGAGGGATTAGCCGTCCAGGAATCCTGTCAGCACCTTGATGAACTTTTCGAGGGCCTCGTGATCCTCCTGCCCCTTCTTGGCGTCGCTGATGGTCTCGGTGTAGCAGCGCAGCATGTAGCGCTTGAGGATGAGCTTGTTGGCGGACTGAAGGGCCGAGCGCACGGCGCGCACCTGGACCAAAATGTCCTCGCACTCCTTGCCCTCCTCGATCATGCGCTGGATGCCGCGCATCTGCCCCTCGATGCGCTTCATGCGCGAGAGGACGTTCTGCTTGAGTTTTTCCTGTTCCTGCTCGCTGGCGTTCATGGCTCGCTCCTTGTTGCTCGGCCCCGGCCTCGACGGGGTGGTAATTCGTTTTGTCCTCTGCCGATTCTCTCGGCCAGCCCGTCTTGCCGGGCCGTGGGCCGTTCCCCGCATTGCCGGGGTGGCTAAAATACCGTACGCTCGCAGGGTATGCGCGCTTGCGCGAAGGAGGAGCGTCCGTGGCCGGTTTCGCCATCACCAACCATACCGACAGAGTCTTTCTACTCAACGCCTTGGAGCTGCTTGCAACCGTGTTCCGCGGTCCTGACAGGGACGGCTGGCAGGGGGTTTTCGACACCGGACTGCCCGAGCTGATGGCCCAGGCCCCGTCGCGACTCGGGCACCTTACCGACATCCTTGGAGGTCTGCAAGCGGCCCGGCCCGCCGACCTCGACGAGCTGGAGAGCGAATACGTGCGCCTGTTCATCGCGGCCGGGGGCGGGGTGGCCGCGCCCCTCTACGAGTCGTGCCACACGGGCACCACACCCCGGGTCATGGGCGAGAGCGCCCTGTCCATGGCCCGCCGTCTGGCCGAGGCCGGGCTGGAACCAGCCGGGCAGGCCAACGAGCCGCCCGACCACCTGGCAACGGAGATCGAATACCTCTACCACCTGCTGGCCACGGGCTGGACCCGCGACGATCCCGAGGCCGAGGCCCTGGGCCTCGCCTTTGCCCGCGAGGTCATGCGCCCGTGGACCGGCCGGTTTACTGCGGCCCTGGACGCGGGCAGTCCGCACCCGGTCTACGCCGGGACGGCCAGCCTGCTCTGCGCCCTGCTCGACGCCTTGACCGACGCGTCGTTCAAGGCGCAACCCAGTGCGACAGGCCACGCCTAGTCCGTGCCTTCGGCGCGGATGACCGCGCTGCGAATGGCGGCCAGAAACGCCTCGTCCGGCTCGAAGTAGCCCCGCTTGACCAGCTCGATGTTCCAGGTGCCATCGCCCCTGGCCCGCAGCAGGTAGGCCAGGGGCACCTGGGCCTGCCCCAGGCAGCTGAATATCTCGCCGTGCCGGTCCGCGAAGAGCGGATAGGGCACCTCGTGACGCCGCCTGAACTTCACCACAGCAAGGTTGCTGTCATAGATGAAGATGCCGATGATCTTGAGCCTGCCAGCCAGCACCGGGTCCGCCTCCACCAGCCTGAAGAAGTCACCGAGCCTGTGTGTCTCGCGCACGCACTCGGGGCAACTGGTGTTGGAGAGTTGGATGAGGGCGAACCGGGCGCTCAGATCGGCCAGCGAGAGCCACTTGGTGTCGGGCGGCAGACCGAGGTATTCGCGGTCGCCCTCGCCACTGAGCAGGGCCAGCCGACAGTCCGGGAAGGAGTCGCCAGGGGCCAGGGCGCGCTGCTCGGGCACGATTCCTTCCACCAGCTCGGCATGAGCCTCCTTCCACTCGAAAAGTCCGCCCGGATACCTGTACACCGCCACATATCCCATACGCACTGCCCAGCGCGCCGCGATGCCGCTGCGCACGCACCGGAAATTGCGGCAGTAGAGGACCACGGGCCGTGTCTTGTCTTCGCCCACCAGGGCCTCGAAGGCGGCCCGCTTGGCCGGGCCGGGATCGCCCCGGTCGCCCAGGTCGAACTCCAGGTTCACGGCCCCGGTCACATGCCCGGCCTCGTATTCGTAGTCGGCCCGCACGTCGATGACCAGGGGCGGCCGCTCGGCGCGAAGCATCTGAAGCAGGCTGGCCGTGTCCACCAGCCGATAGCCGTCGCGCGCTGCCTCCTCCTCGGCCATGGCCCACCAGGAGTCGCCCGTATCGGCCAGCGCCCGGAGCGGGAAAAGGAGCAGGGCGAGAAGCAGCACGGTCAGGAAAGATTCCGATCTGGACATGCGCGCTCCTCGCTTTGGGGGCGCGGGACCGGAAGGGAGGAGGTGACGGTTGGCCCTCCCGGTCCCGCTGGGTGTGGCTGATGGCTACTTGTTGGGGGTGATCTCGTAGCTGTTGTTGTCGCCGAACTTGATGGTCGCCTCAAGGTAGTAGACGTCCGCCACCTCGGGCCGCAGATCCTTGAACAGGTAGAAGGCCTCGCCCGAGCGCGCGCCGGTGGAGCAGACAAAGACGATGGGCTTGTCCACGGCCATGGTCGCGGCCTGCTGCTCCACCATGTCCACGGTCATGTTCACAGAGCCGGGGATGTGACCCCCATTGAACTCGGCCACGTCGCGCACGTCGATGAGGTACACGGAGTCGGGCCGCTCCTTGAGGATGGTCTCGAACTGGGCGGTGTCGATGGCGCCCTCGACCTCGCCCGCCTTGACGGCCACGCCGCCAGCCGCGCCGTAAAGCTCCTTCCAGGCAGGGTATCCGGCCTCGGCCACCATGACCGTCTTGTAGCCCAGGGCGCGGGCCTTGATGGCCGACTTGTGGGAGAGGACGCAATCAAAGCCGCCGCAGTAGTAGATCAGGGAGACCTCGTCCTTGCCCACGGGCAGCATGCCTCGCTTGTCAGCGAACTCGCGCTCCGGGATGGAGATGGCCGAAGGGATGGCCCCCTCCAGGAAGAGCTTGGCCGGGCGGGAGTCCACCAGCATGTACTTCTCGCCCTTGGTCATCATCTCCATGACCACTTCCACGCCGATGGAGTGATAGGAGGCCTTCTTCTTCCAGTCCGGGTATCCGGCGGCGTAGACATGGACATTGGTGTAGCCCAGCGCTTCGGCCATGAAGGCCGCCTTGTGCGAGAGCGGGCAGTCGAACCCACCGCAGTAGAAGATGAGGACGGCTGCCTTGTTGGCGGGCAACTGGTCGGTCATCTTCTCGAACTGGCTGGTGGGGATGGACACCGCCGTGGGGATGTATCCGGCCACGAAGGTGGGCTTGTAGGGCCGCGAGTCGATGATCATCGCGTCCTTGGGCTTGGGCATGACGGCGTACTTGGCCACAAAGCTGTAATCCACGATGGAATGGAATTCCTTGAACTGGGGCTTGGCGCCCTCTTGGGCCAGAACCGGGCTCGCCATCAGGGCAAAAGCCAGAAACATGGCCATCCAGATGCGTGTCGTTTGCATGATGCATTCCCTCTTGTTGCTGTGTTTTTCCCTGCCGCCCGCCCCTCGCGGACGCCGGAAGGTCTTTCGACGCATGTCAACCGTCGGCGTCACTCGCCGTTGGTGGTGATTTTGTTCCACCACAGCCGGTGGTGGTGTCTGGCGTAGCCGTCGGGCACCACGCCGGTGAACATGGACTTGAATCCGGGCCGCTCCTCGGGCGAGATGGCCGCCATGTAGATGTGGACCAGCAGCCCGGCAAAGACCAGCCCCACGGCGATGAAATGCAGGGTCACGGACCAGCCCACCAGCCCCGATGCACCGGCACCCAGAGCACGGTCGGACAGGAGCATGATCACCCCGGTCACGGCGATGACCACGCCGCCCACCACGCTGGCCTGGGCAAAGGCCTTCTGGCCCATGTTGTAGTATCCCTGGTCGGGCAGCTCCGGGTCCATGCCCATGGCCTTGAGCGCCCGGGGGCCGAGGGTCATCAGGACCATCTTCCTGACCAGCCAGGCCATGTCGCGGGCCGGACTGACCGAGAAGACCTCGCCCAGGAAGAACCGGGCACCCTTGAAGTTGACGACGAGGTAGAAGACAAAGCCGAGTATCCAGACCACGCCGATGACCTCGTGGATGATCAGCAGGTTGGCCCCGCCGCCCACCAGGGCGCGCATGGCCTCGGGATAGCCCGAGCCGAGCGGGTCTATGGCCGGGTTCTGGATCAGCCCCACGCCGGAGAGCAGGAGCAACAGCCAGCAGGCCGCGTTGAACCAGTGGATGAAGATGTCGGAGCGGTCGTGCCGCTTGAGCATTCTAGGCATCGGTATTCTCCTTGTCGCCGGACTGACCGGAGCCGGAGTGGCTGTCGCCGGACCCGACCAGCAGCTGGCGGCCGAGCATGACCAGCACGCCGAGGCCGGACAGGGCCACGATGCCCTTGATCAGCGGGGCCGACTGCTTCATGGCCACCATGGAGGCCGGGATGACGGCCTCGCCCGCCCATTGGTCCGGGCCGGGGTCGCCGAGGTAGAACATGTTGGGCTTGGTGTCGGTGGCCGCCACCACCCGGGCGAGGCGCTCCTTGTTGCCCAGATAGAGCCGACCGGCCTCGCTCTGCGGGTCGTTGATGTCGCCGAACACGCGGGCCTTGGTCGGGCAGGTGTCCACACAGGCGGGGTCGAGCCCGGCTGCGCGGCGCTCGGGACAGTAGTTGCACTTGTCCGCCTTGCGCTTCCCGGCATTGCGGAAGCGGGCGTGGTAGGGACAGGCCGGGAGGCAGTTGCCGCAGCCGATGCACAGCCCCTCGTCAATGACCACCTCGCCTGTTTCGGCGTCCTTGTAGGTGGCCCCGGTGGGGCAGGCGGCCACGCAGGTGGGGTTGTCGCAGTGCATGCACGCCCCGGGCTGGAAGCGGGCCTTGCGGTTGCTGGCGCCGGGCCTGGGTGGGCTGTCGTCGAGCTTGATCCAGTTGCGCCACTGGCCCGCGGGCGTGTGGTTGGCCACCTTGCAGGCGGCCACGCAGGCCTTGCAGTCCATGCACTTGGCCGAGTCGATGACCATTGCCAGTTGCCGTGCCATCATGCCACCTTCCTTGTTACGGTCACGAATGTCAGGTGCAGGGCCGCGTTGCCGGTGACGGTGTCGTAGCCGCCGTCGAGGATTTCGGCGATGCTCGCGCCGTTGCCGTGGGCCAGACGCTGCTGGGTGGACAGGGTGTTGAACCCGGTCAGCATGTAGACCGTGTCCTCGCGGATCTTGTCCGTGACCTCGGCCCTGATGGTCTGGCGGCCCACCGCGCTCGATACCTCCACCAGATCGCCGTCCGCTATGCCCAGCTTCCCGGCCGGGCCGGGATTGAGCCACAGGGTGTTGGTGGGCACGAACTCGTGCAGCAGGGCGTTGTTGGTGGTGGACCCCTGGGTGACCAGGGCATTGCGCCCCACCACCAGCCGGAACTGATTCGCAGGCGGCTGGACGGGCGGGGTGTAGACCGGCAGCGGATCAATGCCCATCTGCTCGTAGCGCTGGTTGTACAGCTCCACCTTCTGGGACAGGGTCTTGTAGACCAGCCCGTCGTAGATGCCGTAGACCTTGCTCGGGTTGTAGTAGACGCCGTCGCGATCCATGATCCCGTCGGCTCCGGGCAGGTCGGCCAGCTGCTTCTCGCGGAACTGCTCGATGGTGAAGTCGAAATACTCGCCAAGGTCCAGGCGACCCGCGATGCCCTTGACGATGTCGAAAAGCGGCCTGGATTCGTAGAGCGGCTCGATGACCGGATCGCGCTTGACCACGCAGGCGCAGGCGGACGAGCCCTGGAGGCCCGAGCAGGGGTCGATGCGCTCCAGGTAGCTCTGGGAGGGCAGGACCAGATCCGCAAACCAGGCCGTGTCGGACATGGCGATGTCCACCACGGTGACAAAGTCCATCTTGTGCATCATCTCGATGGTCTTGGCGCGGTTGGGCGCAGTGGCCATGGGGTTGGTCTTGTACACGAACCAGCCCCGGATGGGATACGGGTCGTCGGCCAGGATCGAGTCGCGGGTGACCATGAAGCTGCCCTCGTGCTCGAACATCATGGGCACCTTGCCCGCGTCGATGCGGTCGTCGTGGTTGTCGTCGTACCAGGGGGCGTCGTAGGGCACGCCCTTGAGGCCCACGGCCCTGGCTCCCAGCAGGCCGCCGGGGCGGTCCCAGTTGCCGAGCAGGCCGTTGACGATGGCAAAGGAGCGGCGAATCTGGGTGGAATCCTCATAGTCCGAGCTGCGGCGGCCGGGATAGACCATGGAGGCCGGGGCGGCCGCGGCCAGCTCCCGGGCGATGCGGGCGATATCCTCGGCCGGGATGCCGCACTGCTCGGAGGCAAAGCCCGGGGTGTAGGGCTTCACATGCTCGCGCAGCTGCTCCATGCCGTAGGTCTTCTCCTCGATCCACTGCGTGTCGTACAGCCCCTCGCCGACGATGACGTGGGCCAGGGCGAGCATGAAGGCCATGTCCGTGCCCGGCCTGATGGGATACCACTCGTCGGACAGGGCCGCGGTCTTGGTATAGCGCGGGTCCAGGGTGACGAGCTTGCAGCCGTGCTCGCGCATGGCGGTCATCAGGTCCATGGAATCCGGGGTGACCAGCGCCTCGAAGCGGTTGGCCCCGACCATGATCACGTACTTGGAGTGGAGCACGTCGGCAAAGGGCACCTCGCCAAAGGTGTCGAGAAAGGCGCGGCTGCCCGAGACCAGACACAGGGACTCGTGGGAGGTGAGATTGAAGGAGCCGTATGCCTCGGCCAGCCGCTCCACGAACATGGACTGCATGTCGGTTCCGGCCGTGAAGAGGTGGCCGCAGGGCAGGTACTTTTCCCGCACCTCGTCCATCTTCTGCGCGGCCATGTCCAGGGCCTCGTCCCAGGGAATGCGCTGCCACTTGCCCTCGCCGCGCTCGCCCTTGCGCAGCAGGGGGTGCTTGAGCCGATCCGGGTCGTAGACGTGGCTGATGCCCGCGTTGCCGCGCGCGCAGAGCATGCCGCGCGACTTGACGAACTTGGGGTTGGGGTCGAGCTTGGTCACCACCCCGTTCTCCACCCGGGCGATGAGGCCGCACTTGTTGAAGCATATGTCGCAGACCGAGAACTTGGAGTCCCAGGCCGGGGCCATCGAAGGGGTCATGGTCGCGGCCCGGGCCGTGCGCAGACCGCCCAGCAGTGCGGGGCCGCCCAGGGCGCCCGCCGCAAACAGCCCGGAGGCCTTGAAGAAATCGCGACGCGAAAGGGTGCGAGAGGTTTGCGCCATCAATGATCGCCTCCTGGCGTCGGGGCGACCCGGCGACCGATCAGGCCGCCGGGTCGGCACCCCCGCCGTTTTCTGGCCGCCGTCCCCGCCCCCCGGGGGGACGGAAAGGACCGGGACGGTGCGGCCGATTTCGACGGGCCTCTCAGAGAGAGGCCGCGTCGCGGTCGGTTGGCTCGACTAGCTGCACTTGGCCGGGGACGGGGAATCCTTGGCGTAATCGTACAGGTAGGTGTAGATGTCGTTGATGTCTTCGTCGCTCAGGGTCCAGTCGCCACTGCACTTGATCTTGCCCATGTCCGAGAAGGTGGCCTGCCACTCGGCCTGGGTCCGGTCGGCCGGGCTCAGGTCAGCGGCGGTGCCCCCGTTGTGACAGGAGCGGCAGTTCTTGCTGTACAGAAACTTGCCCTTGCGTCCGTTGCCGTCGCCCAGGGCAAAGGCCATGGACACGGACATGCCCAGAACCAGGGCCGCAGCGGTGAGAATCATGAATTTGCGGTGCATATCTTCCTCCAATGATCAGATGTTCCCAAAAAACGGTCCCTCTGTGGATCGCGCCCGGCCGCCCCTCGACCTGATACCCCATCTGGGTATGGCGCGTTTGTTTTACCAATACCCATACCGGGTATCTATGTCAAGGGGGTTCGTCAAAATATAACGCCCGCCTGCACCGGCTCTTTGCCTTGAAATAAAAAGAAAAACGGCATGGCGAACCATGCCGGGCCTGACGTGAAGGATAATTTTTATCGGATAGGGAGGGTGGGGAAAAGGCTACCAGAGCCTGTCGGCAAAGGCCCGGGGGAATCCCCTGGCCTCGATCAGGGCGGCGGTGGCCGCGATGTCGTAGGGCACGCGGCGCAGGGTCACGGTGCGCGTGGCCGTGTCGAAGAGCACGTACTTGGCCCGGTTGTCGCCATCGCGGGGCTGACCCACCGCGCCCACGTTGATCAGGTGGCGCAAGCCCGGCTCAAGCACGGTCTCGCCCGGTGGCAGCGACAGCCTGGGGCTGGCCCCGGCTCCGGGTCCGACTCCAGGCCCATGGGTGAAGCGCATCAGATCGTGGGTGTGGCCCACGAAGCAGAACTCTTCGGGATACCGGGCAAAAATCTCGCCCATGTTGGTCTCGTGCCGCCACAGGTACTCGCTGACCGAGTCGGGCGGCGTGCCGTGGACCATGCGGCAGCCGTGGGCCACCAGCCCCTTGGGCCGGGTCACGAGCCACTGGTAGGTGGCCTCGTCGATCAGCTCGCGGGTGCGGCGCAGCACATCGGCCGCAGGCTGGTTGAAGCCACGCAGATAGTGGATGTTGATCAACCCCTGCTCGTGGTTGCCCATGAGCAACGTCACCCTGGCCTCGCGCAGCAGGTCGCAGCACTCCTGGGGCTGCGGGCCGTAGCCGATGGCGTCGCCCAGGCAGTACACCTCGTCCGCGCCCTGGTCGGCCACGTCGGCCAGCACCCGGCTCAGAGCCGCCACATTGGCATGGGGGTCGGACATGATGGCGAGTCTGGGCATGGCGCGATGGTATACCCTTGCCTGGTTCAGGGCAACAGTCCGGCCCGCTGCACCACCTCCAGGCAGAGGTCGGCCCGGTTGAAGGGGTAGAGGTGGACGCCCGGTGCGCCGAGCTTGAGCAGTTCGGCCACCTGGGAGGCGGCCAGGGCCACGCCGTATCGGCGCACGCCCTCGTCGCCATCCCGGTCGTGGGCGGCCTCCACGGCGGCGAGAATCCTGCCCGGCACTGGCGCGTCGCACAACTCAGTGACCCGCTTGATCTGCCCGAGGCTGCGCACGGGCAGCACGCTGGGAATGACCGGCTTGGCGCAGCCCATGGCCGCCAGCCGGTCCACCATGTCGAAATAGCGGCGGTTGTCGAAGAAGAGCTGGGTCACGGCGAAATCCGCGCCCTGGTCGAGCTTGAACTTCAGGAACGCGATGTCATCAACCATGGAGCGCGAATCCGGATGGCCGTCCGGGTAGGCGGCCACGCCCACAGCCATGTCCGGGGCCAATCTCCGCAGCTGGGCGACCATGTCCGAGGCGTGGCGGAATCCACCGGATTGCGGCTCGGCACCGGGCGGCAAATCGCCGCGCACGGCCAGCACGTTGCGTATCCCGCCCGCTTGCAGCGCTTCCAGCCGGTCAGCCAGCCCGGATGGCTCCTCGTGCACGCAGGTCAGGTGCGGCATGACCGTGAACCCGTGGTCCCCGGCCAGGGCGCGGGCGGTCTCCGCAGTGCCCACTGCGCCGCGCCCGCCCGCCCCGCAGGTCACGGCCGCAAACAGCGGCCGCACCGCCTTGATGGCCTCCACGGCCTGCCAAAACCCGCTTTGCTCTGCCTCGCCACGCGGCGGCAGCAGCTCCACAGACACGAATGGATGCTCGCTGGCCCGGATGGCCTCGGGAATATGCATTTCAACCTCCTGTCTTTGTTTTTATATCAATGTATCCCAATATACGGATAGATTGATGTGTGTCTACTGCGGCCAGCCCGGGCAGTCAAGAAAAAAGCACCACGGCAGGGGTGAGGGCGGGAAGAGAGACGATGAAACGGTGGGGGACGTCAGGGCTGGGGGTCGTGGCGGCCCAATACGGCCTGATTTCCCTGGACCATGACGCCAAAAAGCGGTACTTCCTAGTTTCAGTCCGTCCGCGGACACGTCACCAGCCAAACAGCCCTGACCAGGGGGAAGCCGGAAGCAGCGAATGCCAGAATTGTTTCGTGCGGCCAAGGCCGCGACCATGATCCCCGGTGCGCCCGTCATAGACGACGCGGCCATCATCGTCAGCCAGGGGATTGTCACCGAAGTCGGCACCTACAGCCGCCTTGCCCCGACCCATTGCGGCACCACCACCGATCTGGGCGACGTCACCATCGCTCCGGGTCTGATCAACGCCCATTCCCATCTCGAACTGGCCCACCTGCGCGGCCTGTGCCCCAGCGGCCAAGGGTTCATGGCCTGGGTCGAGGATCTGCTGACCCGGCCCATCTTCGACCTCGACCCCGCGCTGCTCCACAAGGCGCTGGACGAACTGAAACGAACCGGGACCGTCATGGTCGGAGACATCGCCACCCGCTTTGCAAAGGAGATGGCCGGAACGCTCGAAGCTTCCGGCCTTTTTTTCGTGGTCTTTGCCGAGGCCATCGGCGAGGCCGTGCCCAAGAAAAGCTTCATCCCCCAGGCCGGGCACGGCCGAGGTGTCCTGTCTATCGCCGGGCACTCCCTCTACACCACCCATCGCGATGTGCTGTGCGCGGCCAAGGCCGAGGCGCGCTCGCGTTCGCTGCCCTTCTCCATCCATCTGGCCGAGCACGACGACGAGGTGGCCATCATGGCCGGGGAGCCGAGCGCGTTCCTTGATCTGCTCCAGGCCCGGGGGCGGCTGCTCGACTTCACCCCGCCAAGGAAACGCCCGGTGCAGCACGCCGCAGACCTCGGCCTGCTCGACGCCACGACCCTGGCCGTGCACTGCGTCAAGGTCACGGACCAGGACATCGAGTCCGTGCGCCAGTCCGGGGCCACGGTCTGCCTGTGCCCCCGCTCCAATCACTTCATCGGCGGCGACCGCGCCCCGTGGGAAAAATGGGTCGCCTCGGGCGCGCCGGTGTGCCTTGGCACCGACTCCCTGGCCTCCAACCACGACCTCGACCTGTATGCCGAGGCCCTGTATTTCGCCCAGCGGTTCGAGGGTGAGCTGAGCCTGACCGATCTCCTGACCATGATCACCCGGACCCCGGCCCGCATCCTGGGCGCGACTGATCGGCTGGGGACCATCGAGCCGGGCCGGGCAGCCTTGTTTTCCACGGTCCCAGCGGCCGTCATCGACCATTTCCACCATTCCCATCGACCATTTCCACCAGCGCCGGAGGCATGAACGCACATGAAATGGCTACACAAGGACCTGCTGGACGTGTCCCAGCTCTCCCGTTCCGAGGTCATGGCGATCTTCGAGACCGCAGGCCGGTTCCAGGAGTTGCAGGAGCGGCCGGTCAAGAAGGTGCCCACCCTCAAGGGGCGCAGCGTGATCCTGTTCTTCGCCGAGCCGAGCACACGCACCAAGACCAGCTTCGACGTGGCGGGCAAGCGCCTCTCGGCCGACACCTTTTCCCTGGCCAAGAGCTCGTCCAGCCTGACCAAGGGCGAGACCCTCAAGGACACGGCCCTGACGCTCCAGGCCATGGCCCCGGACGCCATCGTCCTGCGCCACTGGTGCAGCGGCGCGGCCCGGTTCCTGGCCCGGCGGGTGGAATGCTCGGTCATCAACGCGGGCGATGGGCGGCACGCCCACCCCACCCAGGCGCTGCTCGACAGCTTCACCCTGCACCAGGAATGGGGCGAGGTGGCGGGCAAGACCATCCTCATCCTGGGCGACATCGCCCACAGCCGGGTGGCCCGGTCCAACGTCCTGCTTCTCAACAAACTGGGGGCCACGGTGCGCCTGTGTGCCCCGCGCACCCTGCTGCCGCCCCAGGTGCGCTCCTGGCCGGCCACGGTGTATTCGAACCTGAACGAGGCGGTGCGCGGCGTGGACGCGGTCATGTGCCTGCGCCTGCAACTGGAGCGCCAGCAGGACGGCCTGCTGCCCGACCTGCGCGAGTACGCCCGCACCTACGGCCTGGGCCCGCGCCATGTGGAGCTGGCCAAGCCAGAGGTCAAGATTCTCCATCCCGGCCCCATGAACCGGGGGGTGGAGATCAATTCCGAGTTGGCCGACTGCGCCGACTCCCTGATCCTCGATCAGGTCTCAAGCGGCGTGGTGGTGCGCATGGCCCTGCTCTTTCTCTACATGACCAGAAAAGGCGAATAAAAACGGAATATTGAATAGCCTTGTGGTAATATTATGTTCGGCTGAGACTCAAGGCGATGGAGAGAACAAGATGGCCAAGATTAATTTGATCGTCCGCAGGGCGAAGCTCGACGGCAGGGACGTGGATGTGTTCGTGAGCCGGGGGAAGATCGTGGAGGTCGCGCCCTCGGCCAAGGCGCTCGAACCGGGGGACGCCGTGGTGGAGGAGGCCTTTGGGCTGACGCTGCTGCCCTCCATGACCGATGCCCATGTGCATCTGCGCGAGCCGGGCTTCGAGTACAAGGAGGACATTGAGTCCGGGCTGCGCGCCGCGGCCTGGGGCGGATTCTCCAACATCATGTGCATGGCCAACACCAAGCCGGTCAACGACGACGGCTCCGTGACCGAACTGATGCTCGACAAGGCCCGGCGCTCGTGGCCCAAGGGGCCGCGCCTCTTCCCCATCGGCGCGTTGACCAAGGGGCTCAAAGGCGAAGAGTTGGCCCCCATGGCCGAGCTGGCCCAGGCAGGCTGCGTGGCCTTTTCCAACGACGGCGTGCCGATCAAGTCCACCGAGCTGTTCCGCCGGGCCATGGAATACGCCGCCAACTGGGACCGGGTGGTCATCGACCACTGCGAGGACCCGTACCTGGGAGTGGGTGCCGGGGTCAACGAGGGCGCGGTGTCGAGCCGCCTGGGCCTGCCCGCCCAGCCCGACGTGGCCGAGGCGCTCCAGGTGGCCCGCGACATCCTGCTGGCCCAGTACCTGGACCTGCCCATCCATCTGGCCCACATCTCCTGCCGCAAGTCCGTGGACCTCATCCGCTTTGCCAAGGCGGGCGGGGTACGGGTCACGGCCGAGACCGCGCCCCATTACCTGATCCTGACCGAAGAGTACCTGGAGGCCGAGGCCACCGAGTACGACACCAACGCCAAGGTCAACCCGCCGCTGCGCACCCTTGACGACCAGCAGGCCCTCTTCGACGGCCTGGCCGACGGCACCATCGACATCCTGGCCACGGACCACGCCCCCCACGCGGCCCACGAAAAGGAGACCGAGTTCGACGTGGCCCCATGCGGCATCACCGGGCTGGACACCGCCCTGTCCGTGACCTGGGCGCTGGTGGCCGAAGGCAAGCTCTCGCGCCAGACCTTCCTGCGCGCCTGGACAACCGGGCCGTGCACCATCTTCGGCCTGCCGGTGAACACCTTCACCCCGGGCGATCCGGCAGACTTCTTCCTCTTCGACCCGGATGAGGCGTGGACGGTCGGCCCGGACACCCTGCGCTCCAAGGGCAAGAACACGCCGCTTGGCGGGGCCGTCCTTAAGGGGCGGGTAAAAACCCATTTCATTCAGGGGAAAAAGATTGTATAGGCTGGGCTGCGGAACCAGAGGTTTCGCGGACAGGTGGTCCAATCAATCAAGCATTTCGTGAGGAGATATATGAGTCAGCCTTTCAAGGACGCCGTGGGCTTTTGCAAGACCATCATGCGCAACGGCTACGACGCCTACGTCATCAACGTCCGGCTCCAGGCCCTGACCCTGGACGAGACGGGCAGCGAACGCGAACTGGACATCTGCACCGAGGCCGGATTCTCGGAGCTGCAAAAATACTTCCCGGCCATCGAGGAGTCGCGCGACAAGGAGGTGCTGGGCACCCTGAGCGAAGGCGGCGTGATCTATTATTTCTACGCGGCCGACGTGGACGACGCCTCCTACACCGAGGAAGCCGTGGCCACCATGACCCCAAGACTGCTGCGCAGGCTTGAGAAGCGCGGCGACATCCCGCTTTCGGCCGTGTGCCCGTTCATCCCCAAGGCCAAGGACATGTACGCGGACTTCGCGGACTTCTCCGAGGGCGTTATCCGCTTCAAGGGCGTGCCCGATCAGGCGCTGAAGAAGGACTACTCCCTGGCCTACCGCGCCCTGCGCTTCGCCGCCAATTTTGACAAGGAAATCGAGGCCAACTCCTGGATCGCCATCGTGCGCAACGCCCGGCGCGTGCTCGACTACGTGCCCATGAACGACTTCCTCGACGAGTGGCGCAAGGTCGAGGCCGAGTCCATGCACCGCTTCTTCCGCCTGCTCTTCGACTCCCTCCTGCTGCACGGCCTGATCCCGGAGATCGCCGCCCTGTCACGGGTCAAACAGATCAAGAACCCGGACACCACCGCCGAGGAAACCGTCATCGAGCATACCTTCGCGGTGATGAAGGCGTATCCCGAGGAGCTGCCCTACGACTGGTTCGGCACCGTGGCCTGCCTCTTCCACGACGTGGGCAAGCTCTACACCGCCGAACACTACGAAGGCCGCTGGAATTTCCTGCAGCACCACCGGGTGGGTGCCAAGGTCACGCGCAAGATCCTCAAGCGGCTGCGCTTCGAGGAACAGGACATCGAGCTGATCTGCGATCTGGTCAAGAACCACATGCGGCCCCATTTCATGCTCACGGACAAGGGCATCCGCCGCCTGCGCTCCCTGGACGAATACCCACGGGTCATGGAGATGGTCCGGGCCGACATCAAGGCCAGGAACGGCTCCTGGCGCGAGTTCAACCACAACCTGAAGATGGCCGAGCGGGCCGACATCCCCGAGGATGAAATCGAGCCCCTGCTGGACGGCAACCGGATCATGACCCTCACCGGCCTCAAGCCCGGCCCCATGATCGGCGTCATCCGCGATGCGCTGCTCACCGCCCAGATCGCCAACGACGTCACCTCCGTGGAGCAGGCCGAGGCCTTTGTGCTCAAGCACTGCAACGCCATGTGACCCCTGGCGGCCCCGGCCGCAGCCATCCCCCGCATCAAACAGCCGCGGCCCCGCCCACCACACGGAAGGACGGGCCGCGACAGGTTTCATACTTCCCGCTCACCGCCAGTAGATCACGGCCTCCTGCCTGCCGAACACCCTGGCCGCCGCCACGTCGAGGCCGAAATACACGTCCACCCGCCGCTCGAAACGGTGGTGCATCTTGTCGAGCACCAGATACGGGCCGCCGAGTCCCTCGATGTGGACCTCTGTGCGATGGTCAAGCCCCATCTCAAGCAGGTCGCGCGACACGGCCACGCTCATCATGCCCGGCTCAAGCCGATCGCCCCAGGCGGCCACGAAGGGATCGCCCACGGTCTGACGGGGGGTGGAGTTGTAGGCGGTGACGGTCACGCGCTCGCTGTTCCACAGCAGCGGATTGGGCACGGCCAGTCCGTAGAAGAGTCCGGCCAGCAGGGCTGCGGCCGCCACGGCGGCGATGATGATACAGGGTGTTTTCATCATGGGAGGATGGCCCAAGGCCCGGGGCCGGGCAACCCCCGAATGGTCGCCTCTGGATGGCCGCCTTTGGCCGGCAAGGCATCACTGCGCGCCATGACTTCCCAAACGCCCGTCAGAAGGTGATGATGGTGTAGCCCTGGCTGACGTATTCAGCCATGGACGGATGGCCGGACATGTCGTCGAGCAGGGGCAGACCGGCAGCCCGGACCGCGTCGAGCACGCCGAGCTTGGACGAGCAGGCGCGGCAGGCGCCGTCCACCAACCCCTGCTGCCTCGCCTTGCGGTACAGGGCGTGAAGCGGATTGTCCGGCTTTTCCAGCTCCGGCACCAGGGTCACGGCCGCCCCCTCAAAGACGATGGCCACCTTGTCGCCCCGCTCGGCCATGTCCAGGCCGTTGAGCAGGACATGGACGAAACAGGACAACTCCCCGCTGAAGGCGTACAGACAAAACATGCTTTCCCCCCGTATGGTTGCGCTCCTAACTCTCCGGGTCTGCAAACTTGGCGGCGATGATGGCCGCGTCGCCCGGCTCGGCCTTGAGGTCGAGCCCCTTGGAACTGCCGTGGCAGTGGAAGCCGTCGGCCCGCATGGACACGTAGCCCGCCGAGAGCGCCCTGGTGTAGGGCATCTGCTCGCGCATGTCCGCATGGTCGATGCGATTGGGAAAGATGATGGGCGTGGGCGCGCCGGAAAAATCCTCGAACATGATGTACTTCATGGCCTCGCTCCTGCCGCTTGAATGTGACTGCACCGACCGGATACCGACCGACCGTTTGTCGCACAATAGGCGGTTGCGGACACGATATCAACCATTGCCTGAACCGCAACCACGCGATATGATGGGCCGATGCAGACATATCGCAAGATCGGGGTCTGGCAGACCGCCTTTTTGGGCGATGCCGTGCTCACCCTGCCCATGCTCCGCACCCTGGCCGACGCGCACCCCGGGGCCGAGATCCATCTCTTTGTGCGGGCCGGGCTGGAGTCGCTCTTCAAGGCCCAGCCCGAGCTGACAGCGGTGCGCGGCTTTGCCAAGCGCGGCGCGCAAAAATCGATGCTCTCGGCGCTCACGATGGGACGCGACATCGGCCGCCAGGGATTCGACCTGTGGATTTCCGCCCACGCCAGCCTGCGCTCGGCCATGGTGGCGGCGGCCACGGGCATTCCCCGGCGCATCGGCTACGACAGCCCATGGTTCAACCGCCTCGCCTATACCGATCCCGTGGACCGGCGCTTCGATGAACTGGAGGAGGTTGAGCGATTGATGGGATTGCTCGGCCCACTCGACCCACTCGACCCACTTGGCCCACTCGAAAGGACCGGCCCGGCTCCAAAAGCGCGGCTGGTCCTGCCGCCCGAGGCCGTGGCCAAGGCGGATGCCTTCTGGCGCGAGCACTGCGGCCAGGGTCCGGTGCTAGGCATCCACCCCGGTTCCACCTGGCCCACCAAGTGCTGGCCCGTGGAATATTTCGGCCGCATGGCGGCCATGGCTGCCGAGGCGGGCGCGCGGGTGCTCGTTTTTGCCGGGCCGGGCGAGGAGGCCGTGGCCGGGGTGGTAACAGCCCAAGCCGAAGCGCACGGCGCAGGGCCGGACACCCTGATCACTCTGGCAGGCAGGCTCTCCCTGCCCGAACTGGCCGCCTGGATCGACCGACTCGACGCCTACCTGACCAACGACTCCGGCCCCATGCATCTGGCCTGGATGCAGGACACGCCCCTGGTGGCCCTGTTCGGCCCCACGGTGCGCCGCCTCGGCTTCTTCCCGCGCGGCGCTGGGTCCACGGTCATGGAGGTGCCCCTTGAATGCCGCCCCTGCGGCCTGCACGGCCCGAGAAGCTGCCCGCTGGGCCACCACGACTGCATGCGCACCCTGACCCCGGACATGGTCTGGAACGCCCTCGCCCCCACGCTCTTTTCCTGATTTCCGCGCCGCCCCTTTGACTCGGGCTCAAGTTGGTGTAGGTTCAAGGCCAGACCCTATGCCGCCAACCCAATATTCCAAGGAGGTCGCCATGCTTTGGTTCCACCCCATTTTGCAACTCGTCGCCACGCTGCTCGCGACCTATGCCGCATGGCTCGGACTGCAACGGCTGCGCGCCAACCACTTCGGGGCCAGGGTGACCTTCCGGTGGAAGGGGCACGTCAACACCGGCCGGGCCGCCATGATCCTGTGGCTGCTCGGGCTCCTGGGCGGTCTGGCCATGGCCCGCATCCAGTGGGGGGTCAATTTCGTCACCGGCGCGCATTATCAAGTGGCCCTGATCATGCTGCCGCTGCTGATCTTCGGCCTCGTATCCGGGGCGTACATGGACAGAGTCCGGGCGCGGCGCACAACGCTGCCCTTGGCCCATGGGGTGTGCAACCTGCTGCTCCTGGCCCTGGCCCTGTTCCAGATCAGCACCGGCTGGCAGGTGATCCAGGACTTTATACTGTGACCCCCGGCCGGGCTTGTCTTTGCGGCCCGTCCGTCGTATCGCCACGGCTCTGGCACACGACAAACCCCGGGATATGCATGACCAAACCCTGCGTCGGCTGCGGCTGGTGCTGCCTGACCGACCCCTGCATGGACTCGCACAGGCGCTACGGCTATCTGCGCCGCTGCCCGGACCTGCGCTGGGACGAGGCGATGGGCCGCTACCTGTGCGACCTGATGCTCAATCCCGAGACCGCCGAGGCGGTGCGCGAGGGCCAGCACGAGGGCCAGGGCTGCTACGCCCCCCTCAACGCATGGCGCGACCACGTGCGCAACCGCGACAACGACTGATCGTTTCCCCGGACTCGACTCCCGGCCCGGCCTTGGCCCCGGACTCGACCACTCCCCGTCCCAAACCGGCCACTCGCCGAATTCCGGGTTGCGCACCCGCCCTGCGCGGTGCTAAATCCGTTCTTGGCTTGAAAAAAGCTCAAGGAGAGCACATGCTGCTTGGAATCGACGTGGGCGGCACCCACACCGACGCCGTCGCCATAGGCCTGAAAGGGGGAGCCCGCATCCTTGCCTCCTGCAAGGTGTCCACCCGTCACGACGCCCTGCTGTCGTCCGTAACCGAGGCCCTGGAGAACATCCTGGGCCAGGTGGACCCGGCCGGGGTGACTCAGCTCAACCTGTCCACCACCCTGTCCACCAACGCCATCGTCCAGGGCAGGACAGAGGACGTGGGCGTCATCGTCAGCGCCGGGCCGGGCATCGACCCGCACAACTTCATGCCGTGTCGCGACTTCCACGTCATCGACGGCTCCATCGACCATCGGGGCAACGAGGTGCGCGGCCTGTCGCCTCGCCAGCTCTCGGACGCGGTGGACGCCTGCCGGGCCAACGAGGTGCGCGTCTACGCGGCAGTATCGAAGTTCTCCACCCGCAACCCCCGCCACGAAAACGCCATCCGCCGCGCCGTGCTCCAGTGCCGCGAGGAAGCGGACTGCGAGTATGCCGACTTCGTCACCTCGGGCCACCAGCTGGGCGGGGCGCTCAATTTCCCGCGCCGGGTGGCCACCGCCTATTTCAACTGCGCCGTGTGGCGGCTCTACAACACCTTTGCCACGGCCGTGGAGCGCGCCCTGACCGACATGGGGCTCGGCCACGTCAAGGTCAACATGCTCAAGGCCGACGGCGGGACCATGCCCCTGACCCGCTCGCGGCGCATGCCCGTGCAGTCCATCTTTTCCGGCCCGGCCGCCTCGGTCATGGGCATCATCGCCCTGACCGACATCTTTCACGACTCCATCATCCTCGACATCGGCGGCACCACCACGGACATCGCCGTGTTCGCCGACGGCGCACCCCTCATCGAGCGCGAGGGCATCGCCATCGGCTCGCACCCCACCCTGGTCCCGGCCCTCAAGGTGCTCTCCATCGGCATCGGCGGCGACTCTGCCATCTCGGTGTCCGAGGCGTCGTCCACCGTGCGCGTGGGGCCGAACCGGCTGGGGCCATCCGTGTGCCTGGGCGGCCACCGCCCGACCCTGACCGACGCCCTCAACGTCATGGGCGCCTGCGCCGTGGGCGACACGGCCGCCTCGCGCGCGGCCCTGGACACCCTGGCCGCCACCCACGGCCTGAGCACCGAGGCCCTGGCCCGCGCCGCCGTGGACTACGCCTCCACAACCATTCACAACGCCACCCGCGACCTCATCGACGAGATCAACTCCAAGCCCGTCTACACCATCCACGAACTGCTCGAAGACAAACGGGTGGTGCCCAAGAAGGTCTACCTGATGGGCGGCCCGGCCAATGCGCTGAAGATGGAGCTGTTCCAGCGGTTCCAGCTCTCCACCGAGGTGCCGGAGCACTACGAGGTGGCCAACGCCATCGGCGCGGCCCTGACCCGCACCACCTGGGAGCTGGAGCTTTTCGCCGATACCCAGCGCCATGTGCTCTTCATCCCGTCCCTGTCCTATCGCGAGAACATCCACACCAGCTACGACCAGCGCGATGCGGAAAAGGACGCCATGAACCAGCTGGCCATGCAGCTCGACTCCATGGGCGTGTTCCTGCGGCCCGAGGACGCCCAGATCACCCACGCGTCGAGCTTCAACATGGTCGAGGACATGGATCTGGTGGGCCGCAACATTCGCGTCAAATGCCAGGTTCGGCCCGGCGTGGTCGCCATTATACGGGAGGGCTGATCATGCTCAAGGCGGATAAATCACTGGGCATCGTTTTTTTCCCGGCCTTTGACTGGGCCATCTCGCCCACCCACCCGGAGCGACAGGAGCGGCTGCTCTACACCCAGGATCAACTGCGCGAGGAAGGGCTCTTCGACATCGAGGGCGTCACCGAGCACAAGCCCGACGTGGCCGCCATCGAGGATGTGGAGCGCGTCCACTTCTGCTTCCCCGAGGTCAGCGCAGTGACCACCCGCTCGCACCTCATCTCGGCGGGCGGGGCCATGAAGGCCGCAGACCTCGTCATGCGCGGCGAGTGCGACCGGGCCTTTGCCATGGTCCGGCCACCCGGCCACCACGCCATGAAGGTGGTCCACGGCGCGCGCGGCTTCTGCAGCATCAACATCGAGGCCGTCATGGTCGAGCACATCCGCGAGACCTACGGCCACAAGCGCGTGGCCATCGTGGACACCGACTGCCACCACGGCGACGGCACCCAGGACGTCTACTGGCACGACCCGGACACCCTGTTCATCTCCCTGCACCAGGACGGGCGCACCCTGTACCCCGGCTCGGGATTCCCCCATGAGCTGGGCGGGCCAAAGGCCATGGGCCAGACCCTGAACATCCCCCTGCCGCCCAATACGTCTGACGAGGGATTCCTCATGGTCATGGAGCGCGTGGTCATGCCCATCCTCGACCACTTCAAGCCCGATCTGGTCATCAACTCGGCCGGACAGGACAACCACTTCACCGACCCCATCACGGACATGAACTTCTCGGCCCGGGGCTACGCGGCCCTAAGCGAGATGCTCAAGCCGGACATCGCCGTGCTCGAAGGGGGCTACTCCATCCAGGGCGCGCTGCCCTACATCAACCTCGGCCTGTGCCTGTCCATGGCCGGGGTGGACTACTCCCACATTCGCGAGCCCAATTTCAGCCCGGAGCTCATCCGCCAGGACGCGCGCACCACCGCCTACATCGAGGAGCTGTGCCGCCAGCTGCCCGCCCTCTACTTTGACCCGCCGTCCTACAACCGCAAGGGCGACGTCCGCCAGGGAGTCATGTCCGGCAACACCCTGGTCCGGCAGCGCCAGGTCTACTACGACACCGATGGCATCAACGAGACGCAGCAGGAGACCCTGTTTCTGTGCGAAAAGTGCCGGGGGCTGATCAAGATCGAGACCCGGGCCGACTCCGGCCCCCAGTGTCTGGGCGTGGAAATCCCCATCCACGCCTGCCCGGACTGCCGCAGCCGGGGCTACCAGATCGTGGAAGAGGCCCAGCTCAAGGGCAACGCCCGCTACATCCAGCTCATCAACCGGCTCGATCGCGAATACATGCGCGTGGGGTTCTGAGGGAGCGGGACCGCGCCCGGAAGACAGGAAGGCCGCCCGAAAGGGCGGCTTTTTTGATCAGAAGCGGCGGGAAATCCTCCCTTTGCCGGAGGTCGCTTACGACGCGTGGCCCTGGCGGGACACATGGGAGCCGAAGATTTCCCAGGTCTTGAGAAAGGTGGCGTCAAAGGTCCGGTTTTCCACGTGGGAGCGGGCCTTGCGGCGCATGTATTCGATGCGCTCCGGGGTGTCGATGAGGTGCAGCACCGCCCGCAGCAGGGCGTCCAGGTTCCCGGCCGGGACCACCAGCCCGGTTTCGTTGGGGAGCATGTTTTCGCACGGCCCGCCCTTGTCGGTGACGATAACCGGCAGGCCCGAGGCCTGGGCCTCGAGGATGACGTTGCCAAAGGTGTCCGTGGCCGAGGGGAAGACGAAGATGTCCGAGCTGGCGTACGCCTGGGCCAGGGCCTCGCCCTTGAGGATGCCGGTGAAGGTCGCGGGGGAGCCGCGCAGCAGCCGCTTCATCTCGGCCAGGTAGGGGCCATCGCCCACCACGATGAGCTGAAGCCCGTCGCGCAGGCGCGCGGCCTTGAGATAGGCCTCGGCCAGAACGTCCAGCCCCTTTTCCCTCGACACGCGGCCCACATAGAGCAGCTTGGTCCGCCCCTCCACCTCGTACCTGGAGAAAAATCCGTTTCGCTTGGCCGGATGGAAGCGGTCGGTATCCACCCCGCGCGGGTAGGTCACGATCTTGTGCTGGTCGATGCCGTGGTCGGCCAGCTCGAAGCGGGTGGCCTCGCTGGGCGCGTAGATGACCTGCATCTGGTTGTAGAACCAGCTCATGTAGCGCCAGCAGCCGTCCTCAAGGGTCGAATCGCCGGTAAGGGCACCCACGTAGTCGGGAAAGGCGGTGTGGTAGGTGCCGTGAAAGGGCAGCTTGAGGATGCGGGAGATGGCCAGGGCGGCCAGCCCCACCGGGCCGGGCGTGGCCGCCAGGATGCAGTCGTACTCCTGCTCGAAGCAGTGGGTGAGCATGTCCAGAAAGGGGGGATAGGCCAGCTCAATCTCCGGGTACTCGGGGATGGCGAACCGGCCAACCGGCGCGAAACTGACCGCGCCCGGGATGTCGGCGCTGGCCCCGCAGGTGATCACCGTCATGTCCTTGCCGTGGCGGGCGACCATGCCCAGCTGCTGGCGGATGGTCCGGGCCACGCCGTTGATCTCGTCAAAGGTGTCGGTGAAATGGGCGATGCGCAGGTTGGTGGCGTCGCGTCTGGCGGTCTTGGGCCGGAACCGGGCCAGGCAATCGAGCGAGAAACGCCGCTCGCGCGAGAAAAGATCATAGCCTACAAAGTACGGGGCCAGCAGGGTATAGAGGGATCCGGCCGAGCCTATGGAGTGGAATACATCAAAGAGGTTGGCACCCAGGGCGGCGCTCAGGGTGCGGTCTGCGAACTGGGCCAGCACCCGGTTGGCGGCCAGGGACACGAATCGGGACCACTCCCGCTCCAGCACCAGGGGGTCGCGCTCCTCGCCCCGGGCGATGCGCATCAGGGACGGGTCGCGGGCCACGATATCGGCCGCCTCCTTGAGCAGCATTTCCTGCACGGACCGGGTCGGGCCGTATTCCCGGTGCAGCGATGCCTTGCCCCGGCCCACCAGACGCAGGAAGCGCTCCACCAGCGAGCAACTCGCCGAGCGCTCGGGCGAGAGGGCGTTCCTGACAAAGCGAAAACAGAGATGCTCGCTGGCCGCGTGGCCCATGGAGCCGATGCGCGATCGATAAAAGCCGTAAGCGATGCCGTAGAGATTGTGGGCCATGGTCCGGGGCGTGGCCGGGGTGCCGCCGGGCCGGGCCGTGTGGCCGCGCACCCCGGCCAGCACCGCGCCCACCGAGGGCTCGCCGCGAAATTCGGTGTGCATGCGCGCGATGTTGATGGAGCTGTGATCATCGGACCCGCCGATGATCCCCTTTTCCCAGGGCCTGTCGCCGAGGGGCGCGATGCCGTGGGCGTTGGCCAGCCGCTCCATGTCGACCGGAGTCAGCTTGGTCAGGATCTGGCGCAGGACCTGGTTCTGACGCGCGTCGCGGGTGCCGTTCTCCTCGAACACGTCAAAGAGCAGCAGGCTCTGCTCGAAGTGGGCCGGGGTCAGCCGGTCATTGACCGCGAACAGGGGGTGGGCCAGGACATGGACAATGTCCTGGCCGCGCAGGTAGGCCACCAGATCAAAGACGTTCTCGCGGCAGTGCTGGATGTCGTCGTGCTGGGCCTCGGTGATGTCATAGGCCAGGACGTGCAGCTTGCACTTGTCCTCGGGGAAATAGGTGGTGATCTCCTCGCTGACAAAGGCACCGGGTAGTCCGGCGATCTCAAGGCTGCCCCGGATGGTGTTGTGATCGGTGATGGTCACCAGATCCATGCCGCGCTCGCGGGCGGCGGCGTAGAGGGCGGCGGGCTCGGTGAAGCTCTCCGGGCAGCCGATCTTTTGCAGGATCCACTGCGAGGGACGGGTGGAATGCTTGGAGTGGACGTGCATGTCCACCCGGAACCGGGATTCGGCCATGAATGCCTCGCTTGGTTTTGGCGGCGCGTCAGGCGCAGCGAGCGTCGGCCGGCCGGGCGCCGTCCTCGGCCGCGCACTGGCAAAGGATGCACAGTCGGGCAGAGGGGTTGGCCTTGAGCCGGGCCAGCCCGATGGGGTCGCCGCACTCCTCGCAGACGCCGTAGTGGGTCTCGTGCAGCCGTCTGATGGCGGCCTCGTATTCCTTGATGCGCGCCATGCGGCGGCGCTGCATGGCCAGACCCACCCCCTGCTGGGCCAGCTGGGCGGCGAAGTCAGTGTCGTCCGGGCAGTTCTCCACCGTAAAAATCTCGGCGGTTTCCTGCGCGGCCAGGGTGCTCAATCCGTTCAACAGGTGGTCCTTGATCTCGCGACGTTGCGTATCGGTCATGGAGTCCTCCGGAAGATGAGAGTGATGATGGCTTCATCTACCCCTGTCCGGCCCGGGATGATTGACGCTTCGGTGACGGCGGGCCGACGATTGCGCATCGAAAGCCCGGCCCGGCTCCGCGCCCCTGCCAGCCCCTTCTGGCCCCCGTTCCCCTCCTCTCAAATCATGGACGAACGGACAAAACCCGGGTATCAAAAGGGGATGAAGTGGATTTTCATACTCTTTGCCTTGCTGGCCGGGGCGGGCATGCCGCTTCAGGCGGGCATCAACCTGCGCCTGCGGCACGCCCTGGGCGAGCCGATCATGGCCGCGCTGGTGTCCTTTGCCGTGGGCACGGTGTGCCTGCTGGTCTATTCGGCGGCGGCCCGAACGCCCCTGCCGCCCGCAGGCGTGTTGGTCAGCACGCCCTGGTGGGCCTGGACAGGCGGGGCGCTGGGCGCGTTCTTCGTCTTCGCCACCATTGTCCTGGCCGGGCAGTTGGGCGCGGCCACCACCATGGCCTGGCTGCTGGCCGGTCAGTTCCTGGCCGCCCTGCTCCTGGACCATTATGGGCTGGTCAGCTTTGCCATGCGCGAGATAACATGGCCGCGCGTGGCGGGCGTGGCCCTGATCATCGCGGGCGCGGTGCTGGTCAACAAATACTGACCCACGCGCCCGGCCCCGCAACCCGAGGGAGGAACCCATGTCGTTTGCCAAGGACCTGAGCGTGGTCTGCCGGATGATCAAGATCGAGCACTCGGTGTTTGCCCTGCCCTTTGCCTATGCCGGGGCCTTCCTGGCCGCCGGGGGGTGGCCCGGGGTGTGGAACATGATCATCCTGACCATCGCCATGGTGGCCGTGCGCTCCTTTGCCATGGCCTTCAACCGCTACGCCGACCTGGACATCGACAGCGACAACCCGAGAACCCAGGACCGGCCGCTGGTCACGGGCGAGGTGTCCACCCGGTTCACTCTGGTCTTCATCTGCGCCACGGCCATCATCTTCATGGCCGCCTGCGCGCTGATGAACCCCCTGTGCCTGCTGCTCTCGCCCGTGGCGCTGGGCCTCTCGGCCTTCTACAGCTTCTGCAAGCGGCTGACCCGCTGGTGCCATTTCGTGCTCGGCGCGGTGCTGGGGCTGGCCCCGGTGGCGGGCTGGCTGTGCGTGGACCCGGTGCTGACGCTGCCCGCGGTGCTGCTCTTTTTCGGCGTGACCTTCTGGGTGGCCGGGTTTGACATCCTTTACGCCTGCCAGGACGCTGAGTTCGACACCGGCCGGGGGCTGCACTCCATGCCCGCCCGCCTTGGCATCGCCTGCGCCCTTGAGATTTCCACCATGAGCCATGTGGTCACCGGCGTCTTCTTCCTGCTGGCGGGCTGGAGCGCGGGTCTTTCCTGGCTCTACGCCCTGGTCGCCCTGGCCGTGTGGGTGGTGCTCATGGTCGAGCACAGGCTGGTGCGCTCCGACGACTTGAGCCGGGTCAACGTGGCCTTCTTCACCCTCAACGGACTCATCTCGGTGGCGCTTTTTGCCGGGGTGGTTCTTGATCTGGCCCTGACCGGCCCATAGCGACACCCGGAGCCCCGTCCATGCAGCAGATCGATCGCATCATCGCCTTCCTCGGGCAGTGGCTCGAAGCCAATGTGCTCAACTGGCTGATGGCCGCGCAATGGGGCGTGGTGACCGGGTGTCTGATCCTGGCCGCGCTCCTGTGGCGTGGGGTCGAGGGCCGGGCCGCCCGCTGGGTCGAGGCCAACGTGCCCGGCGCGCTGGTGCGCTCCATCCTCACGGCCCTGCTCGGGGTGGGGGCCAGCGTCCTCTTCCTCGTGCTGCTGAGCGTCAGCGCCGCCGCCTTCACCACTGCCGGCTTCTCGCCCTGGCTGCTCCACGCGGCCAGCGACCTGGCAGTGGCCTGGATAGCCATCCGGCTGCTCACGGGCATGATGGCCAGCCGCTCCCTGGCCCGGGCCGTGGGCGTAACCGTCTGGACCGTGGCGGCCATGAGCGTCTTCGGCCTGCTCTCGCCCATCACGGACTTTCTGCAGAGCCTGAGTTTTTCGGTGGGCGACAGCACCTTCACCGCCCTGGGCGCCATCAAGGGCTTCCTCCTGGCCGGGGTCTGCCTCCAGGTGGCCTCGGTGGCCGCCCGCTTTGCCGAGGGGCGCATCCACACCGTGGCCGACCTCTCGCCCTCGCTCCAGACCCTGCTGATCAAGACGGTCAAGGTGGCCCTGTTCACCACGGCCATCCTCTTCGCCCTGTCCAGCGTGGGCATCGACCTGACCAGTCTGGCCATCTTCTCAAGCGCCCTTGGCGTGGGCATCGGCTTTGGCCTCAAGACGATCATCTCCAACTACGTGGCCGGGGTGCTCCTGCTCCTCGACCACTCCATCAAGCCGGGCGACACCGTGGAGGTGGGCGGCGTGTTCGGCGTGGTGCGCGGCATGCACAGCCGCTACACCACCATTTTGACCCGCGACGGCAAGGAGTTCCTCGTCCCCAACGAGCAGCTCATCTCGGACGCGGTGGTCAACTGGACCCACTCTGACACCAACGTGCGCATCAAGATCCCGGTGGGCGTGTCCTACGAGGCAGATGTGGAAATGGCCCTGGCCCTGCTCGAACAGGCAGCCCAGGCGGTCCCGCGCGTCCTGCGCGACCCGGCCCCGGCGGCCCGGCTGATGGGCTTTGGCGACAGCGCGGTGGACCTTGAGCTGCGCATCTGGATAGTTGACGCCGAAAAGGGCGTGGCCAACGTGCGCAGCGATATCCTGCTGACCGTATGGAAACTCTTCCACAAGCACGGCGTAGAGTTCCCCTTCCCGCAGCGCGATGTGCTGCTCAAGCCGGGATCGAATCTGTCCGTGACCCTGGACCGTCCGGGCAAGGGGAAAGGCGATGGCTGAACCGACACTGCGGACCATGACGCGCGAGGACGTGGCCCTGGCCACAGGGCTGGCGGCCGACGAGGGCTGGAATCCCGGCCTGTCCGACGCCGGATGCTTCCACGCCGCCGACTCGGACGGCTTCTTCGCGGCCGAGGTGGACGGCCGGATCGTGGCCACCCTCTCGGCCGTGCGCTACGACGACGGGTTCGGGTTCGTCGGCCTGTACATTGTCAATCCGGAGTTCCGGGGCCGGGGATACGGCATGACCCTGTGGCGCCACGGCCTGGCCCGGCTCGACGGATGCGTGACCGGGCTCGACGCGGTGCCAGCCCAGGTGGCGACCTATCGCAAATCCGGCTTTGTCCCGGCCTACCGCAGTGCCCGGATGGCCGGGCTCGGCGGCGGCCCCATGCCCGGCGGGGTCGTCCGACTGGACGCCGTCCCCTTTGCCGATGTGGCCCGCTACGACCGGCTCTGCTTCCCGGCCGGACGCGAGCCGTTCCTGCAGGCGTGGCTGTCCGCCCCGGGCGTCTCGGCGCTGGGCGTCATGGACGGCGGCATCCTCGCCGGATACGGCGTCATCCGGCCGTGCGTCTCCGGGCACAAGATCGGCCCACTCTTCGCCAACGACCAGCGGGTGGCCGGCACGCTGCTCTCGGCCCTGGCGGCTGCGGTGCCGGGCCAGACGTTCTTCCTGGACGTCATCGAGCCCAACCCGGCCGCCGTGGAACTGGCCCGCAGCCGGGACATGACCGAAGTCTTCACCACGATGCGCATGTACCGGGGCGGACAGCCGACCACGAACACGAACAGAATTTTCGGCGTCACGACCTTTGACTTGGGGTAGGCCATGGGCAAATTGTGGATAGTGATCATCCTGCTTGGCGGGTTCCTGCTGTGGGACGTGGGCTGGTGGCTCGGCTTCGGCGTGTCGCCCATGAGCCCGAGGGAATTGAAGCTGGCTGTCAACGAGGGCCGCGCCCCGGTGATCATCGACGTGCGCACCCGGGCCGAGTTCGAGGCCTTTCACATTCCCGGCGCGGTCAACGTGCCCTACCCGGCCACCCTGGCCGAGCTGGCTTCGACCTCGCCCGACCCCACCCGGGCCGTGGTGGTGGTCTGCCTGACCGGCCACCGCTCGCCGCCCGTGGCCGACCAGATGAGCCACGGCGGCTACACCGCCGTGACCAACCTCACCTGGGGCATGCTCGCCTGGAAGATTTTCGGCGGCGAGACAGCCTCGGGACCGTGAGACCCCGCATCACGCCATTGACCGGACCGGGCACCAGTCGTACCATGACCCCATGAGCGAATACCTCGACGACATCGAGACCGGGCCGGGCGTGGGCCTTGTGGAAAAACAGTTCTTCACCTTCGGCTCACCGGACAAGCCCCTGGTGCTGGAGAGCGGGCGCTCGCTGGGGCCAGTGACCCTGGCGTATGAGACCTGCGGCACCCTGAGCGCGGCCCGCGACAACGCGGTGCTCGTGTGCCACGCCCTGACCGGCGACTCGCACGTGGCCGGGCGCTACCACGAGGACGACTCCAAGCCCGGCTGGTGGGACATCATGGTCGGGCCGGGCAAGCCCATCGACACGGACAAATACTTCGTCATCTGCTCCAACGTCATCGGCGGGTGCATGGGCTCCACCGGCCCCATGGCCCTTGACCCGGCCGATGGCCCCCACCAGGGCACGCCCTATGGCACGCGCTTTCCCGTGGTCACCATCGGCGACACGGTCCGCTGCCAGCGCCGCCTCATCGACCACCTGGGCATCGACCGGCTGCTGGCCGTGATCGGCGGCTCGGTGGGCGGCATGCAGGTGCTGGAGTGGTCTGTGCGCTACCCGGAGCGCGTCTGCGCGGCCCTGCCCCTGGCCACCACCACCAAGCACTCGGCCCAGGCCATCGCCTTCAACGAGGTGGCCCGGCAGGCGATCATGGCTGACCCGGCCTGGATGGGCGGCGACTATTACGCCACGGGCCGTCCCGAACACGGGCTGGCCGTGGCCCGCATGATCGGCCACATCACCTATCTCTCGGACGAGTCCATGCGCGACAAGTTCGACCGCAGGCTTCAGGACCGGTGCGAGCTGTCCTTTGATTTCGAGGCCGACTTCCAGGTGGAGAGCTACCTGCGCTACCAGGGCAACAAGTTCGTCAGCCGGTTCGACGCCAACAGCTTCCTCTACCTGACCAAGGCCGCCGACTATTTCAACCTTGAGAACCAGCACGGCGACGGCTCGCTGGTGGCCGCCTTTGCCAAGGCCCGCTGCCGGTATCTGGTGGTCTCCTTCACCTCGGACTGGCTCTATCCCACCTACCAGTCGCGGGACATGGTCAAGGCCATGAAAAAGAACGGGCTGGACGTGAGTTTTTGCGAAATTGAGGCCCCCTGGGGGCACGACGCCTTCCTGCTGCCCAACGGACGGCTCGACGCGCTCATCACCGGATTTCTGGAGCGTGTGAAGGGCCAGTGCGCGGCCGGGGCGTGCGACGCGGCGGCCACCCCTGACGCGGATGGAATGCATGCCGGGGCCGGATGCGACACAGACGCAAACGGAGGCTGCCATGCGCTTTGATCTTCAGGTCATCGCCTCGTGGATCCAGCCCGGAGCGCGGGTGCTGGACCTCGGCTGCCGCACCGGATCGCTGCTCGATCACCTGCGCCGGGACAAGGGCATCCGGGGCACGGGCATCGAGATCGACGAGCAGGCCGCAGGCGAGGCCATCGCCAAGGGGCTCTCGGTCATCCATGGCGACATTTACGAGGAGATCGAGGACTACCCGGACAGCGCCTTTGACCACGTCATCCTCTCCCAGACCCTGCAACAGGTGCACGACCCGGCCCGGCTGATTCGCGAGATGCTGCGCGTGGGCGAGCAATGCATCGTCTCGTTCCCCAACTTCACCCACATCGGCAACCGGATGCAGTTGTTCTTCACCGGCCGCGCCCCCGTGTCGCGCGAGCTGCCCTACCATTGGTACGACACGCCCAACATCAGGGTCATCCCCATCACCGACTTCCGGCGGTTCTGCCGCGACATCGGCGTGCCCATCGTCAGGGAGGTGGCCATCTCCACCCACCACCACGACACCCGGGGGCGGGTCATCACCTTCCTGCCCAACCTGCTGGCCACCTTTGGCATCTTCATGCTGGGCAGGCCAGGCCAAGGGGACACGGCGAACAGCTCATAGCTCGAAACGGAAGGTCTCGCCCCCGGCCTCCTTCTTTCCCTTCCTTTCCTTTTTCCCCCGGCCCTTCTTCCCACGGGTCGGCTTTCCGGCCAGGGCGTCCACATCGTATCCGCCGCCCGAAGATTTTTCTTCTTGCCCGGCCCGGCTCTTGTCCGCCGGGGGCACGCGGTTCTGCGCGCGCGCAAGCCGCCGCCTAGCCGTCGTGTTATCGGGATCGAGGGCGAGCACATGCTCGAAGAAGGGGGCTGCGTCCTCGTAGCGACGCAGGTCGAGATAGAGGGAGCCGATGTTCAGGGCCACGCCCACGCTGCCCGTGAAAAAGGTCTGGTCAAGGGCAAGGGCTGCCTCGAAGCTGCGCAGGGCGGTCATCCGCTCGCCGCCCTCCCAGTAGGCCAGGCCCATGTTGTAGTGGATGGCCGGGTCGTCGTGAACGATGCCAAGCGCCTTGGTGTAGACGTCCACCGCCTCCTGCCATTTGCCCTGACCGCGCAGGAGTATGCCCAGGCGGTTGAAGTGGACCAGATCATCGCGGCCGAGCATTCGCCTGCCGCCCAGCACCCGTTGCAGGTACTTGACGGCCAGCTCCGGAACACGCCCGGCCACGGCGTCCACGATGCGCTCGGTCAGATCGCCCGCGATGCTCAGCTGTTCGCGCTCGGCCACGTCCACGCTCTGGTCCAGATACGCCTCGGCCTGCTCGGGCTCGTCGCGCAGCAGGTGCTGGCGGGCGATTTCTATCTTGCGCTCGGGGTTGAGCGGGCTGATCTCGTCGAGCTGCTTCATGTAGGCCAGGGCGCGCTCGTCCTCCATCTCGACAAAGGCCGAGGCCAGCTTGATGAGCGGGGCCATGAAAATGGGGTGGCTCTCGTGGGCGGCCATGTAGGCCTTGACCGCCTTGTCCTGCTCGCCGATGCCTATGAGGGCGTCGCCGCGCATGACCAGCCCGCGCGCGCTGTCCGGCTTGAGCACCAGGATGCGGTCGGTCACCTCCAGGGCCTTGTCGTACTCGCGGGCCTTGAGCAGCTGTTCGCAGCGGTCCATCTGCCTCTTGAGGACAGAGGGCGGATTGATGGCTGCGGCCATATCCTCGATGACCCTGTTGGCCGATGCGGGCTTGACCAGCACCCGGCTGACCCCAAGCTCGAAGAAGTAGGCCACGGTCTCGCGCGTGGCCTCCCAGGTGAGCACGACCATGCGCACCTCGGGAAATTCGCGGCGAAGGCGCAGGATGAAATCCGTGGTCGGCCGCTCGGCCAGCATGCGCTCCACAAAGGCCACGCAAGGCACGCCCGCGTCGCGCAGCTCCAGGCACTTGTCCATGGCTGCCTGGGGCTGGGCAAAGGGAAAGAGCACGTCCCCCTTGGAGCCGATGACCCGGCTGACTATGTTGCGCAGGGCGCGGATGAAGACAGTGTCGTCCGAAAGATAGACGATGACCCCCCGCTCCAGAAAATCGCGGACGATGTGGTCGTACTGGTGGGCGTCGGCCATGAACCCTCTGGGTGCGTCGCGTCATGGCGGCTGCACTTATCCGGGATGGTACGTGAAATCCGGCCGTGGGGTCAAGGCGGAGGCTGACGCCCTCTACTTGACCAGAGCGTCGAGCTTCTGTCTGGCCGTGGCGTTGCGCGGGTTGAGGGCCAGGGCGTTTTCCAGAAAGGGGATGGCCTTTTTGGGCTCGCGCAGGTCGGCGTAGATGGTGCCCAGGTTGAGGGAGGCCACCTCGCTGGACTTGTGGAATTCGGGATTCTTCTCAAGGGCGGTCTCAAAACACTTGGCGGCCATGCGCTTGTCGCCGCCGTCGAAGTAGGCCATGCCCATGTTGTAATAGAGCCCTTCGTCGTCGGGCGATATTTCCACGGCGCGGGTGTAGTTGTCGATGGCCTCGCGCCACTTGCCCTGGCCGCGCAGGGCGATGCCCAGCTTGTTGAACAGGGCGATGTCGTCCTTGCACAGGGAACGCCCCTTGGTTTCGAGCACCTTGCTCAGGTATTTCTCGGACATCTGCGGCGAGACCTGGCCCACGGCCTCGGAAATCCGCTCGGCAACGGAACCGACCATGCTCATGGCCTCGCGGGTCGCGGCCTCGATGGCCTGATCAAAATATTTCTCGGCCCGATCCATCTCCCGGCGCGCCACGTGGACCCGGCCTATGTCGGTCTTGCGCTCGGTGTTCAGCGGGCTGAGCCTGTCGAGCTTCTTGAGGTATTCGAGGTGCTTGTCTTCGTCCACGCCTTCGTAGGCCCGGGCCAGTCGCTTGAGGGGCTCCAGGTACAGGCGCGAGCTTTCGTGGGCCTTCATGTAGCTTTCCACGGCCTCCTCGCGGCGGCCCGCCTCAAGGAAGACATCGCCGCGCAGCATGAGCCCGGCCGGGCTGTTGGGCTTGATGGACAGAATCTTGTCGCTGATCTGAAGGGCCTCCCGATACTTGCCCGCAGCCAGGAACCGCTTGCCCATGTCCATGTATTCGCTCAGCTTGCCCTGGGGCTTGATGGTGAACGCCATCTTTTCGATGATGTTGTTCATGGAAGCGGGCTTGGAGATGACGTTGTTGACGCCGATCTCATAGAAATAGGCGATGTTCTCGCGCTTGGTCTCGCCCACCAGGACGATGACCCTCAGGTCGGGCAGGAGCCGCTTGATGGTGATGATGGTGTCCGTGCTCGGACGGCCGCCCAGGATCCGTTCGAGGAAGACGATGCACTCGATCTTGCTTTTCTGGAGCTCCTGGAGCTTGCGCAGGCCGACCTGGACGTTTTCAAATGCAAAGAAACAATCGCGCTTGGTGCCGATGATCTTGAAGATGGTCGAGGAGAGCATCTTCTTGAAGAGGGGATCCTCGCTCAGGAGCAGGACCACCCCGTTTCCGTTCTCGAAGAAGTCGTAGACGATGGAGTCGTATTTCTTGTCCGCCATTGTATCCTCATATGCGCCCCTTCCCCCCAGGCAGCGCGTGGTTTCCCGCACGGGTCCCTCTACCCGCAAGACAATTGTCTCATGAAACAGGTCTCGTCGGAAGAGAATTATTTTTTCTGGCTTGCGCCCCGGACATCGTGATCTGGCCGCCGAAGGGAGCCGAGATAGATGGCCGCCAGGGCCAGGGCCACGCCCGTCAGTTCCACCGGCGTGGTGGGTTTGCCAAAGAAAAGGATGTCCCAGACATAGGAGAGGGTGGGCTGCAACAGCAGGATGAGCCCCACCAGCGAGGTGCGCACCTGCTGGATGCCCCGGGTGATGAGATACCAGCCCACGGCGTGGCAGACAAGGGCCAGGACGGCCAGGGCGGCCAGGGAGCGTGTATCGGGGATGGCAAAGGAATCGCCCCGGCCAAGGGCCAGCCCGCCCAGCATCAGGCCGGTGATCAGGGCCACGGACCCGGCCATGGCCAGGGGATCGACCCCGGCCCGGCTTAAGGAGAACTTGAGGGCGAGCAGATACAGGGCGTAGAACAAGGCAGTGAACAGTCCATAGATCACGCCCAGCCTGAAATCCGGGGTAAAGGATGTCCAGGACACCCCGACCATGAGGTAGAGCCCGGCCAGGGCCATGGGGATGGCCAGCAGAAACGGCCTGGACACGCGCTCCTTCAGGAAGAGGACCGAGACCGCTGCCAGCGCGATGACCTGGAAATTGCCGAGCATGGTGGCCAGCCCAGGCCCCACCAGCCCGATGGCCCTGTGCCAGCAGTAGAAATCGGCGGCAAAGAACAGGGCCGAGACCAGGGACCAGCGCCAGACATGCGGTGTCATCTGGCGCAGCTTGCCAAGCCGCCAGAGGATCACGGCCATGCCCAGGCCGCCGCCCATCAGCCGATAGAAGCCCGCCACGTCCGGCGGCACGTTGGCCAGCTTGACCATGACCGACGAGAAGCTGATGATCACGGCCCCGACGATGAACCCGGTCATGGCCGCACCACCGCGAGCCTGTGCGTCAGCCGGATCCCGGCCTCGTCCACCCGGGCCACCAGAGGCCAGGCCTCGACGCCCCGGTCAAGGGCCTCGTAAAACAGCCCGGCATAGACCGGGTCCACCACGTCGGCCGGGCCGAAGCAGCGGCCGTCAGTGCGCTGGACAAGGAAGAAGAGGGCCACGCGCGCTCCGGTCTTGGCCAGGGCCATCAGCTCGCGCAGGTGCTTGTGGCCGCGCTCGGTCACGGCGTCGGGAAAGCAGGCCACCTCGTCCTCAACCATAGTCACGTTCTTGCACTCGACCCACAGAGTGCCGCCCGGCCCGTCCAACCGGGCGTCCAGGCGGCTTTCGCCGGTCCGGGCCTCGGCGCGGAAGGTGTCGTGGCCGACAAGCTCTGGCAGGGCGCAGGTCTCCCAGGCGCGGCGCAGCATGCGATTTGGCGTCAGGGTGTTGACGCCCACGAACCGGCCGTGCAGCTCCAGCGCCTCAAGGGTGTAGGGCAGCCTGCGGCCCGGATTGGCCGCAGGCGAAAGCAAGGCCTCGGCTCCCGGCCGCAGCAGGCCGAGCATGGAGCCGGTGTTGTTGGTGTGGGCCAGCACGGTGCGGCCGGCATCGGGTCCGTCCAGGGCCACGGCCTCCACCGTGAACCGCTTGTCCCGCCGGACAAACCTGGCCCGGCAGCATTCGCCGGAGTGGGGAAGGAAGCATGTCGTGTCGGCCAAGTCGCCTCCCTGTGGGCTTCAAACAACGGATTTCTCACTCTTTTGGACCCGTGGCAAGGAGTATTCCTGTTGCCTGGCGGTCGGAAATCGACTACCCTTATAAGTTCGGGACTGTTTTGTGGGGAGGATGTCCGTGCCGAAAATGAATTTGTCGCAGCTTGAACCGGGCATGATCCTGGCCGGTGACCTGACCACGGCCGAGGGGCGCATGCTCCTGCCCCGGGGGGCCATGCTCACCGAGGCGCACATCCGCACCTGCCGGGTGTGGGGCGTGGTGGAGGCCGACATCCAGGGCGAGGATGACGAGGCGAACGACCGCTTCACCTCCTTTGACCAGATCCATCCCGAGGTGCTTGACGCCTGCAAGATCATGGCGGCCCAGCGCTTTGTGCTCAACAACGCCCAGCAGCCCGTGGTCAGGGAGATGGCCCGGCTCTACGTGCTCAATCGGGCACGCGGGCTTGAGCCCGAGCAGACGCGCTGGATGGTGGCCGCCTGCCAGCACGACGACACGGTGAACATATTCGCCCCGACTCCCACCAGCGAGGCAGGCATCAACCCCGAGACCGTGGTGCGCCAGGAGATGGAGTTGGCCTCGCTGCCCAACATCTTTTTCCAGATCACCGAAAGCCTGAACAACCCGCGCAGTTCCGCCTCCTATGTGGCCGAGGTCATCAGCAAGGATGTGGCCCTCTCGGCCAAGCTGCTCAAGATGGTCAACACCCCCTTCTACGGCTTTCCCAGCCGGGTCGACACCCTGTCCCGGGCCGTGACCATCGTGGGCACCAACCAGCTGACCAACCTCGCCCTTGGCGTGTCGGTCATCGCCGCCTTTGACGGTGTGCCCGAGGAATTCTTCACCCTCAAGGAGTTCTGGCTTCATTCCGTGACCTGCGGCATCGTGGCCCGGCTGCTGGCTGGCCACGCCGGACTGGGCGGCGACGAGAAGTTCTTCGTGGCCGGACTGCTCCACGACATCGGGCGGCTGGTCATGCTCAAGAACCACCTGAAGGCGACCATCGAGGTGCTGCGCCCGGCCAAGGTGGGTCGGCGCGGACTGGTGGACGTGGAGCGTGCGGTATGGGGGTGCACCCATGCCGACATCGGCGGCCGGATGCTCAAGAGCTGGCGGCTGCCCGCCTTTCTCGAAGTGCTGGTCCACCATCACCACACGCCCATGGAAGCGTCCATGCCCTTAGAAGCAGCGGTGATCCACGTGGCCGATTTCATGACCCACGCCATCGGCATCGGCTCAAGCGGTGCCTCGCTGGTGCCTGAGCTGGACACGCGCGCGTGGAAACGGCTCGGCTTGTGCGAGGCGGACCTGCCGGGAATCGTACACCAAGCCGAGCGCCAGGCCGGGGATATCATGGCCGCCTTCTTTCCCGGCGACGAATAGCGCCGGTCACGCCCCCATTGGTCACGCCCCGATTGGCAAGCCCCCGATTCGGTCACGCCCCGGATTGATCACTCTTTGGTCGGCCAGCCCCTGCCCGGGGCATTGACGGCCTCAAGCACCTTCTCCCCCTCCCCCTCGTAGGCTGTGCGCTCCTCGTGCGGCGTGGGCCGTGTCACCGGCGGCCAGACGCCGGGCTGCGGATCAGGCCCCTTGCGGGCCTCGGCGCAGGGCTCGGTGTCGGCCATGGCCGGGGTCTTTCTGATGTCCACGCCCGGCACCGGCGCGCTGAACTCGATGGGAATGTTGTTGGGGTCAAAGGCGTAGATGGAGTGGATGAACCCGTGGTCCACCACCTCGGAGCACCAGAACCCGGCCGCTTCGAGCGTGTCCCTGATCTCCCACAGGTCGTCCTCCGAGGCCACCCCAAAGGAGACGTGGTCAAAGCAGACCGGCCCCTTGACCGGAAAGCCGTGATCGCGCTCGGGCACGGGCTCGATGCCCGGCCACTCGAAAAAGGCGATCATGTCCTGGTCAGATATCTCAAGAAAATAATGGCGATAGCCGGGATGGCCCAGCCCGGCCACCAGGCGCATGCCCAAGAGATCGCGCCAGAAGCGCAGGGTGGCGTCCATGTCGCCGGTGACCATGGCCAGATGGTTGATGCCGGTGTAGGTGGGCATGACGATCCTTTTGGCTCGGGGTGGGGCTAGGCGGCCAGGGGCGGGCGGCCGGAATCAGGCCGCCAGAATCAGGCCGGTTGAACCTTGCCCTCCTCGATGGCCCGCTCGCGCTGGCGCATCTCGCGCCGCAGCTCGGCCTCGCGGTGGCGGCGCTGGGCCATGGGGGTGTCCAGCAGCAGGGGTGGCACAGGCGTTGGCTTGCCGGTGTCGTCCAGGGCCACGAAGGTGAGGTAGGCGGAGTTGGTGTGGCGCACCTCGCCGGTACGCAGGTTCTCTGCCTCCACGCGCACGCCGATCTCCATGCTGGAGCGGCCCACATGGTTGAGACTGGCCTTGAAGGTGAGCAACTCGCCCATGTAGGCGGGCTGCTTGAAGGCCATGCGGTCGATGGACACCGTGACCACGTTGCCGCGCGTGTGGCGCTTGGCCACCACGCCCGCCGTGGTGTCGATGTGTCGCAGGATGACGCCGCCGTGCAGGTTGCCCGCAGGGTTGGCGTCCTGGGGCAGCACCAGATGGGTCATGATGACCTCGGTTTCCTTGGCAGATTTCGGCTTCATGCCTGTTCTCCCTTGTTTTTCCCGAACTGAACGCGCGCCTCCCAGACGAGCTTGCCCACCTTGCGGCACAGGTCGGCCTGGCGGGCGCGCATGAGCGCCTCGGCCGCCTCCGCGTTGCCCTGCTGACGCAGCAGGGTGGCGGATTCGAGATCGCGCAGGTGTTTTTCGCACTCGTGGATGAGGGCTGAGAGGTTCAGCGTCTCAAGTTCCCTTGGCACACGGACAGAGCGCACTTTCTTGCTCATCTGGGCCTCCCCTGATTTCACGGTGTCATGCATTTTGATGACAGAGCGTAGCGCGCAGTGTCAAGCGGACGGGGGCTATGCCAAGAGCCTCTGGTGCGCTCTGTCGAGAGCCTCCGGCGGCCCCTTCGGGGGGACCAGGGCGCTGCCCTGGACCCGCCAGGGGCCTAAGGCCCCTGGACCCCAGGGTTGCGGTTTGAAGCCGAAAAAACGGGCGAGACCGCATTCCCC
>JBDRSO010000006.1:0-10662 GCA_043824835.1 Pseudomonadota bacterium
AAGTTTTTTCCAAACGTCGTCTGAAATGTCGTGGCGTCTGTGTGCTGGGATCGTCAAGGCAGCCTCCTTTTGAGTCGGTGCGTTGACTGAGTATGGCACAAAGAAATTGTTTAGACAATCTCGTGACTACACTATCTAGGAGTTCACGACATGAGGGTAAGCAAAATCATAACCGCAGTGTGCACCGCGCTCCTCGCCGGGCTGATGCTTTTGGGCTGCGGAGGCGAAGGCGACAAACCGGCGCAAACGGCAACCCCCGGCTCTGACACCACGGCCGACACTTCACCCGACACCTCGCCAATCAGGGTGGGCGGGCTCATCGACCTCTCCGGCCCCACCTCGTCTGTTGGCGTGCCCTACGCCGATGGCCTCAGGGGTGCCGTCAAGTACATCAACGACAACGGCGGCATCAACGGCCGCCCCATCACCTTTGACCTTCAGGATACGGCCTACAACGTCCAGCAGGGCCTCTCGCTCTACAAGAAGATGGTCAACACCGACAAGGTCGTCTGCATCCAGGGGTTTGGCTCGGCAGTGACCGAGGCCCTGGTCCGCACCCAGGCCAAGGATCAGATTCCCAACTTCTCGGCCTCCTACTCGGCTCACCTGACCGACCCCAGGACCGCGCCATACAACTTCTTCGTCTCCGCCGACTACTCCACCCAGCTGCGCGCCGCCCTCAAGTACTTCCGCTCCCAGTGGACCGAGGAGCGCGCCCCGAAGGTCGCCTTCATTTACCCCGACCACCCCTACGGGCTGGCTCCAATCCCGGCGGGCAAGGCCTACGCCGCAGAAATCGGCTACGAGATCGTGGGCGAGGCCAATGTGGCCCTCAGCGCCATCGACGCCACCACAGAACTGCTGCCTCTCAAGAACAAGGCCCCGGACTTCTGCTGGGTCGGCGGAACCACGCCGTCCACCTCTGTTATCCTCAAGTCCGCCAAGAACATCGGCATGAACAGTGTGTTCTTCACCAACATCTGGGGCTCGGATGAAACCCTCCCGGCTCTGGCCGGGGCCGACGCCAACGGCTCCTTCTCCAACCAGGCTGCCGCAGTCTACGGCAAGGACGTGCCGGGCATGAAGGCCATTGAGCAGATCACCGGCGGCAAACCGCAGATGACCCACTACACCCGGGGCTTTGTCTCCATCCTGACCATGGCCGAGGCCATGAAGCGCGCCGCAGCCAAAGGCCCGGTCACCGGCGAAACCATCAAGGACGCCGCCGAAACCCTGCTCGACTTCGACCCCATGGGGCTTGCGCCGCTCATCTCCTACTTCCCGGATGACCATCGCCCGAACATGGCCGTGCTCCTCTACACCATCAAGGACGGCCAGCTCACCTTTGTGGCCGAGGAAATCCTCGACCGCCGCGCTGACTGGCTGGGGCATTAAAGGTTGAATGAAAATTCGGGGGGAAACTTTTGGAAAAGTTTCCCCCCGGACCCCCCTTCAAAACTTTTCGGGGCTACGCCGCCAGAAAAGACAAGGGATTTGGGAGAATTTGATGGCGGGGTAGAGGGGCGCCCGGCCGCACAGAGCGGGTCTCTTGCGCGAAACAGCAAGAAAAGCGTTGCCTCTGCGCTCATCCACGCCATCTCCGCCGCCATACGTTCCCAGGCGATCGAAGACCTTTCAGGCGGCGGAGCGGAACAAAGTTTTGGAGAGTCCAGAGAACCTTTTTCAAAAGGTTCTCTGGCCGCCGGAGGCAAATCCAATGGCCGGAGGGACAGTGAACGAGATATTGAAGGTCGAGAACCTCGAAGTGGTCTACAACGACGTGGTGCTGGTGCTCAAGGGGCTCTCCCTGGCCTGCCCGCGCGGCGAGATCACGGCCCTGCTTGGGGCCAACGGCGCGGGCAAATCCACCACCCTCAAGGCCATCTCGGGCCTGCTTGAGAGCGAGCACGGCGAAGTCACCGACGGCTCTGTCATCTACCAGGACGAGCCCATCCAGCACCTGATTCCCGAAAAGATCGTGCGCAAGGGCATCTTCCAGGTCATGGAGGGCCGCCGCATCTTCGAGGACCTGACCGTGGAGGAGAACCTGCGCTGCGGCGCGTTCACACGGCCGCGCTCGGAGATCGCCGGGGGCCTGGAAAAGGTCTACACCTATTTCCCCAGGCTCAAGGAGCGGCGCAGGCAACTGGCAGGCTACATGTCCGGCGGCGAGCAACAGATGTGCGCCATTGGCCGCGCCATCATGGCCCGGCCCCAACTGCTCCTGCTCGACGAGCCGTCCCTGGGTCTCGCCCCGCTGCTGGTGGAGGAAATTTTCGATATCATCAAGCGCATCAACGCCGAGGAGGGCGTGAGCGTCCTGCTGGTGGAGCAGAACGCCCGGGCCGCCCTCTCCGTGGCCGGACGCGGCTACATCATGGAAAACGGCCGGGTGGTCATGGACGGCAATGCCTCGGACCTGCTCAACAACCCAGACGTTCAGGAATTCTACCTCGGCATGGGACACGCCGGAGACCGACGCAGCTACCGCGATGTCAAACACTACCGCCGCCGCAAACGCTGGCTGGGGTGATGCCTCCGGCGGCTGGGGGAAGGGGAGGAAAACCCCCAACCCCTCCTTTCCCCTAAACGTTTTGTGGGGTGGGGCGGGGAGAGCCAGAGGTCTGTGCCTGGGTGAAAAAGAGTCGGTCGTGGTAGAGCTTTTTTTGGAGTTGTTGTAAGCAGAGATTGACTGCTGAGGATCGACGCCCTCTCCGCCTTCGGCGGAGCGACAAAAAGTTTTGGAGAGTCCAGAGAACCTTTTCCAAAAGGTTCTCTGGCCGCCGGAGGCATTATCCCGATGTATTATCACGAATATGAGACCGAGCCGCGCGAGAAGCGGATGAAGCGCAAGTGGAAGGCGGTGCGTGAGGTGCTGCTTGAGGCCGAGCGGTCGTCGGGCGAGTTTCGGGCGCGGCTGGAGCGTCTTGGGGCGTGCGCCAAGGATTTCAAGGACTTTGAGGATTTCGGCAGGATTCCGGTGCTCAGGAAGCGTGAGATCATCGGGTTGCAGGCCGAGCATGGGCTGGAGTGGTTTCTGGGCTGCGAGCCCGGGCAGCTGGGGCGCATCTATCAGTCGCCGGGGCCGATTTTCGACCCCGAGGGCACGGACCCGGACTATTGGGCGTGGGCCGAGGGGTTTTTTGCGGCCGGATTCAGGCCCGGCGATCTGGCGCAGATGACCTTTTCCTATCACATGACGCCGGCCGGGCTGATGCTTGAGCAGCCGCTTCGGGCCATCGGGTGCGGAGTGATTCCGGCCGGGCCGGGCAACACCGAGAAGCAGATCGAGTTCATGACCCGGCTGCCGGTGACCGCCTTTGTGGGCATGGCCAGCTATCTCAAGGTGATCGGCGAGAAGGCGATGGGCATGGGGTATGACCTGACGCGGGATTTCCGGCTGAAGAAGGCGTATGTGGCGGCCGAGCCGCTGTCCGAGACCCTGCGGCGCGAGGTGGAGGAGATGTTTGGCATCACGGTGCGCCAGGGGTACGGCACAGCGGATGTGGGCTGCATCGCCTACGAGTGCATGGAGCTTGGCGGCATGCACCTGTCCAACTTCCGGCATGTGGAGATATGCAATCCGGCCACTGGAGAGCTCGTGGCCGACGGACAGGTGGGCGAGGTGGTGGTCACGCCGTTTTTCTCTGACTATCCGCTGGTGCGGCTGGCTACTGGCGATTTGTCATCCATTGACCTTTCCGAGTGCGCGTGCGGCCGCACGGCGCGCAAGCTGACGGGCTGGAAGGGAAGGGCCGACGACACGGCCAAGGTCAAGGGGCAGTTCATCTATCCGAACCAGGCCGGGGCGGTCTGCGCCCGGTATCCCGATGTGTGTGCGTGGCAGATCAGGGTGAAGAATCCGGGTGGACGAGATGCCCTTGTCGTGCTACTGGAAGCCGCGGTGGAAATCGATATGGCGGCCTTTGCCGCGGATTTCCAGGCCATCATGAAGCTGAAGCCCCAGGTCGAGCTGGTCGCGCCGGGTACGATTCCGGCAGACGCGCCGAGGCTGGTGGACGAAAGGACTTTCGGTTGAACCCGGCTTGTTCCGGGATTGCGGTCCTCATCGGATGGGGCGGTGCCAAGAGCATCGCCCCTTTTGATTTGATCGCCCTGCGAATTCTCGATGGTCAGTTGAAGGCAAGAAAAACACACGGCCGGCAGGGACATTTCCCTGTCGGCCGTGTGTCTTTCGGGTTGGGGCCTGATGGGCTAGCAGCCGCAGCTTCCGGACGAGCAGCCGCTTGAGGACGAGCAGCCGCAGCCGCCGGCACCCACGAGGTTTTCCGAGGCGAGCTGGAAGCCGTACTCGGTCATGTCGATGGTCACTGCTCCGGTGGCCTCGGCCAGTTCGGCCTGGATGAGGAAGGTGAAGTCGCCCTGCTCAACGGTGGTGTCGCCGTCGCGCAGTTCGTCCAGAGCCAGCGAGAGGCGGGGGCCGGAGCAGCCGCCATCGGCCAGGTGCACACGGATGGGCTCGATGGCTTTGCCCTCGAAGTATTTGGCCAGTTCCTGTCGGGCAGATTCGGTGATGGTGATCATTGGGTCTCCTGGGTTGTGGGTTGCATGCCAGATGATAATTAGTAATTATTGTCTGTCTAGTGGAGAGGGTGAAAAAAACGGCGCCTCGCGAGGAGACGCCGCATCGAAAACGGTCAGCCGGGTGAACTAGCAGGCGCAGGAGCCGCTGCTGCATCCGCTGGTGCTACAGCTTCCGCCGCCGCCAACGGGGTTCTCGGATTCCACGACGAACCCGTAATAGGTCATGTCGATCTTCACTGCGCCGACCTGGGCCTTGAGGCCCTTTTCGACGAGGAAGGTGAATCCGGCCGCCTCGAATACTTCGTCTTTTTCGTTAGGCTCATCCAGAGCCAGGGTCAGGCGTGGGCCTGCTCAGCCTCCTGCCGCGAGATACACGCGGATGGGAGAGGGGGTCTTGTCGGTGAAGTAGCCGTCCAGCTGCTTCTTCGCGGCGTCTGTTACGTCAAACATTGTTGCCTCCTGTTCGATGGTGCGAAAAGAAGAGGTAAGATCAAAGATGCGCTTTGTCAAACGCAAAAAAGGAGGCGTGGCTGGCGCGGCTGTTGACCCCCCGGGTGCGATGGGATAATTCCAGACGGTGCAACCGCCCCCGAGGGCAAGCGAGGCAGAGCAGATGAAAGAATGCGGAACCATCCTGAACGAGCGCGAGATGGCCAGGACCATCGAGCGGCTCGCCCTTGAGGTTTTCGAGCGCAGGGGCGACGACGAGCGGCTGGCCATCCTGGGCATCCAGCGGCGCGGCGCGGACCTGGCCGAGCGCATCAAGCTGTGGCTGGACGAGCGGCTGGGGCGCAAGATTCCCCTGGGCAAGCTCGACATCAACCTGTACCGCGACGACTGGACCACCAACCTGGAACTCGCGCCCACCATCAACTGTTCCGAGATAGGTTTCGACATCGAGGGCGCGTCCATCGTCCTGGTGGACGACGTGCTCTACTCGGGTCGCACCATCCGGGCGGCGCTTGAGGCCATTCTCGACTATGGCCGTCCCCGGCGAGTGGAGCTGCTGGTGCTGGTGGATCGTGGCCATCGCGAGCTGCCCATCCAGGCCGATTATGTGGGCAAGAAGCTCGACACCCTGGACCATGAGCACGTCAATGTCCTGGTGTCCGAGCGCGACGACGAGGACCGCGTCTGCCTCGTACGGAGCTAGTCGCCCATGGGCTTTTCGGTCATAGAGCGCGACTCGGTTCTCAAGCCCTGCATCACCCTGGTGGGCATGGCCGGGGCGGGCAAGTCCACCCTGGGCCGGGCGCTGGCCGAGCGGCTGGGCTGGGGCCAGCTCGACACGGACCGTCACCTGGAGGCCTACTACGGCCTGCCCCTGCAAGGGATCATGGACCATTTCGGCCTTGCGCAGTTCCTGTGCATCGAGGGCCATCTGGTCAGCCAGCTCTCTCTGACCAGGACCATCATCTCCACCGGCGGCAGCGTCATCTACAGCGAGGCGGCCATGGCCCGGCTCAGGGAGCTTGGCCCGGTGGTGATGCTGGACATTGACGAGCAGACCTTTCTCGACCGGGTGGGCGACGGCCGCGACCGGGGGCTGGCCATCGCCCCGGGCGAGACCCTGCGCGACCTCTTTGCCCGCCGCCAGCCGATGTATCGCGCCGTGGCCGACATCGTGGTCCGCACCGATTGCGACACCCCTGAGGCGTGCGCAGACAGCATACTCCAACACATAGATTTCGCATGAAAAAACTGACTCCCAAGGGCGCGTTCCGCAAGCTGGCCGCCATCTACGACGCCATGGTGGACCGCTATGCGCGAAGCGCCGACGCCATCGGCCTGACCTGCGGCGGCTGCCCGGACAACTGTTGCCTGACCTTCTTCCAGCACCACACCTATGTGGAGTGGGCCTATCTCTGGGAGGGGCTTGGCGCCCTGCCGCCCGACCAGCTGGAGGCCGTCCGCCGCCGCGCCCATGATTATGTGGAGCAGGCCCGCGACGCCCTGAGCCGCGGGCAGCACCCCCGCGCCATGTGCCCCCTCAACCTGGAGGACGAGGCCCAGGGGCTGTGCGGGCTGTATGACCACCGCCTGATGATCTGCCGCATGCACGGCGTGCCAAACGAACTGGTCCGGCCCGACGGCCGTCGGGTGTCCTTTCCCGGCTGCCAGCGCTGCCAGGGGCTGACCGAATCCCTCAGGGCCGAGGGCGCGGATGTTCCGGTGGTGGACCGCACTCCGCTCTACAAGGATCTGGTGGCCCTGGAGATGCAGTTCGTGGGCGCCAACCTGCGCCGCCTGCCCAAGGTGGACCACACCATCGCCGAGATGATCGTGCTCGGCCCGCCAAGGCTCAAATAATCACATGTGCCGCGCAGGGCAAAGGCCGCCCGGAGAGCTCCGGGCGGCCTTTGCGCGTGTGGTGGTTGGCGTCGGGGATCAGGGTGGAGTCGCGATCAGGCGGTTCGTGAGAATCCGGCCTTGGCAAAGGTGAATTGTCCGGCCTGGAGCAGGGCGATTTCATTCTCGCGCGAACTGATGATGCGGAATTTCTCGTCGTCGGGCAGGGCCGAGTTCCAGACCTCAAGTATCTCGGCGCGCACCGTCTGGATGCGGCTTTCGATCTGGCGCAGGGAAAAGGTGCCGTTCTTGATGGGCTCGATGGCGCTCTCGCGAAAGGCCTGGATCGCCTCGGGCGAGAAGATGGCCAGGTCGCCGACGGACCGGGAAGGCGCGTCTTCCGGCCCTGGAGTGTCTGCGGCCGTCGGCATGACGTCAGGCGTCAGGGTTTCTGGCGCGTAGCCGTCCGGCATGAGCTGGTGGGTGTTGATGTGCATGGCCTGCCCTCCGTGGAGTCCATACATTCTATCGGTCAGGGAGCCGATTCTCTGTAGGGGCAGGGTGCGGGTGGGCTCAGGAGCCGGTACCGGCAGCCAGGAAGCGGGCGCGCCGGAAGGGGTCTTCGCTGGCCTCGGCCCAGTGCAGATAGACCAGCCGCAGATACTTGGCGTGGATGGCCCCGGCCTGGGCCAGTCGCTCGGCCACGGCGTCCTTGGGCAGCGCGTCCAGGGCTTCGGCCAGGGTGTGGGCGCGGTGGTGCGGCCGATGGCGGGCGTCGATCTCGTCGCTGGCGGCTCGGCCCATGGCCTCGCGCGCGTCCGCGTCATCAAGCAGGGCGCAGGCGCGTGCCACCAGCTGGTCCGGGTCGTCCTGCCGGTAGGTGGCCATATGCACGCCCTCGGTGAAGAGCCGGGACTGGCCGTGCCCCACCTCGGGGGTGAGCAGGCACGCGCCGCAGGCCATGGCCTCGAACACGCGGAAGTTGAGGTCGCCCTGCTCCGCGATGTTGAGGACCACCCGGGCACTGGGAAAAAGCTCGCCGAACCGGCCCTGGCGCACGGCCAGCCCCGGGAAGCGCGCCTTGACCTCGCGCAGCAGGGCGTACCGTCCAGGCGTCAGCTCCGGGTCCACCTTGCCTGCGAAGAGCAGGTCCCACTGTTTGGTCGGCGGCTCGGCCGGGGGGCGCTCGTCGCCCAGGGGAAAGGGCGGCAGCCAGAAGACCCGCCCGTCGCCAAGGCGCTGGCGAAAGCGCGGCAGGTGGTCGCGCAGGCTCACGGCCACCAGGTCGAACCCCTGAGCGTACAGGGGATACCAGCTGTGGATGTGCGAATCCACGGCGTAGAAGACGGTCGGGCAGGGGAACCGCTCCATGCCCACCAGGGGCGGCGGCAGGCTGCAATCGGCGTAGATCACGCCCGCCGGTTCGCACCCGGCCCGGGCCACCAGCGTGTCCCAGTCGAGAATTTCCGTGGGTTCCATGGGGATGTGGACCACCCGGTAACCCAGGGCGGCGAACTGGTCGCGAAAATAGGCACCGCCCAGCCAGGCGATGGCGTCAGATGGCACTATGGTCCCCCTGGAGAAAGCCGATGAAGTCGCTCACCCCTGGCCGGGCGGCCATGACATAGTTGGCCGCGTACCGGGAGAAAGTCATTCGCCTGCCGTAAATCCGATACTGGGTGTCGGCCGTGGCGAAGTCCCAGCCGAAGAACCGGGCCACCTTGGGGTTGATGGGCAGCTCGAATTCCGGGAACGGGGCATCGAGCCGGGCCATGGCCGCCTCGTCGGGAGCGAACCCGAGCTGGGCCAGCACGCCCCGGGCCGCGTGGTCCATCAGCTCCCGGCCCGGGTGGTTGATGGTGTTGAAAAGCCGGCGGCGGCCCGAGTCTGCGAGGATAAGGTCCAGATACTTGACGGGGGTGTGGCTCTCCTTCTCCCGCTCATGGGCGACGCTACGGGCGACGCGGGCGGGCAGGTCGTACCGGGTGGCCGGGTCCGAGTGCAGGAAGGGCAGCAACGTCTCCTCGGGCGGCAGGCCGAGGCCGATGAACTCGTCCAGGTGGTCGCAGCGGTAGTCGAATCCGGGCCGACCGCTCCACAGGGGCCAGTAGCCCATGAAGAACATGTTGGGCACGCACAGGCTGCGGGCTGAGGCGGGCAGGGCTTTGATGAGGACAGTCGAGGCCAGCTCGTTCCACTTCGGGCCGAGGTGCTGATAGAGAAGGAGGTCGCACCGGGCCAGCTCCTCGACCGGGACGGGCTGGCGGATGGAATTGGTGTACAGCTCGCAGCGGTAGCGGGCCGCGAACTGCGGGCTGGTCATGAGCCGCTCGATGAGGGGCTCTCCCTGGCAGTTGGCGTGAACGATGCAGAGCTCTTTGGTCATGATGCCCCGGAACCGATTGATTTTTCCGGCGAAAGGCCGTGCTCAGGCGATACCACGGAACCCCCGGCCAGACAAGGGGCTGCGCCTCGGCGGTTTACAGGGGCGCAGCCAGGGTGTATCCCACCCGGACCATCGAAACTCCCTTTCCTGCGAGGAATCCATGTCCCCGATTATGCCCGCCCCCGAGAGTATGCCCGACAAAAACATGCCCGGCGAACTTCAAGCAGTGCTGGCCGCCATCCGCCCGGTGGACCGCGCCCTGGCCGCGCGCGGTCAGGCCCACATCGACAATCTGACCAAGCCCCGGGGCAGTCTGGGCCGCCTTGAGGAGCTGGCCCTGCAGCTCTTTCTGATCCAGGGCGGTCAGCCACCCTGCGCCGATCCCATGCGCATCTACACCGTGGCCGGTGACCACGGTGTCAACGAGGAGGGCGTGAGTCTTTTCCCCCAGGAGGTCACCCGGCAGATGGTGCTCAACTTCCTGCGCGGCGGCGCGGGCATCAACGTGCTGGCAGCCACGGCCGGGGCGCAGCTCTATGTCGTGGACGCGGGCTCCTGCGGTGGCGGGTACGACGACCACCCCGGCCTGATCCAGGCCAAGATCGCACCCGGCACGGCCAATCTGGCCAAAGGCCCGGCCATGACCCGCGAGCAGTGCGTCCGCGCGCTCCTGCTCGGCGTGTCCCTGGCCGACCGCGCCTTGGCCGATGGCGTCCGCGTCCTTGGCACCGGCGACATGGGCATCTCCAACACCACGCCGTCCACGGCGCTCTACTGCGCCTATCTCGGCCTTGATCCGGTGGCCATCACTGGGCCGGGTACCGGGCTCGATGCCGAGGGCATGGCCCGCAAGGCCGCCGTGATCCGGCGCGGCCTGGAGGCCAACCGGCAGGCAGTGGAGTCCGGCGACCCCATGGCCGTGCTGGCCGCTCTGGGCGGGCTTGAGATCGCCACCCTGGCCGGGCTGGTCCTTGGCGGGGCCAGGAACAGGCAGCTGGTCTGCGTGGACGGCTTCATCTCCACCGCCGCCTACGTGGCGGCCTGGAAACTCTGCCCGGACGTGGCCGACTACTGCGTCATCAGCCACGCCTCGGCCGAGCCGGGTCACGCGGCCGTGGTCAAGACCCTGGGGCTTTCGCCGTTGCTTGATCTCGGTTTCCGGCTGGGCGAGGGCACTGGCGCGGCCTGCGCCATGTATCTGGTCCGCAGCGCGGCCGACATGTACACCAAGATGGCGACCTTTGCCGATGCGGGCGTAAGCGGGGCGGAGGAGTAAATTCGGCCTGGGGTTTCCGGGCACACTGTACAGTCCTGAAATAGGTTGACGGTTTTTGAAGGTTTCAATCAGGCTGTGGGGCTAGCCCCACAGCCTGATTCGTGTACATCGTTTGGCGTTCTCATTCCTAGGCTGAGATGTGGCCGTTGTGAATTGTATATCTCAA
>JBDRSO010000007.1:0-18874 GCA_043824835.1 Pseudomonadota bacterium
AAGTTTTTTCCAAACGTCGTCTGAAATGTCGTGGCGTCTGTGTGCTGGGATCGTCAAGGCAGCCTCCTTTTGAGTCGGTGCGTTGACTGAGTATGGCACAAAGAAATTGTTTAGACAATCTCGTGACTACACTATCTAGGACCGATAGTCCGCGTTGATGGCCACGTAGTCCCGGCTCAGGTCCGAGGCCAGAAGCAGGGTGCTGCCCGGGCCGTCGCCGATGTCAATGTGGATGACGATGTCGCGCTCCTTCATGATCGGCTTCAGCAGGCCGTCCATGTCGCCGGGCTCGGGGGTGCCGTTGCGAAACACGAGGATGCCGCCGATCTTGAGCACCAGATCCTCGGGCTTGAAGGCCGCGCCCGAGTAGCCCGCCGCGCAGACGATGCGCCCCCAGTTGGGGTCCGAGCCGAAGAGCGCGGTCTTGACCAGGGGCGAGTTGCCCACGGCCCGGGCCACCTTGTCGGCATCGGCGTCGTTTTTGGCCCCGGAGACCTGGATGAAGGCCACCTTGGTCCCGCCCTCGGCGTCCATGACTATCTTGTAGGCCAGTTCTTCCAGCACGCCCAGCAGGTGCTTGCGCAGGGCGATATAGTCGTCCTCGCTCTCGATGACCACCCCGGACGCGCCATTGGCCAGGGCCATGACGCAGTCGTTGGTGGACATGTCGCCGTCCACGGTGATCCGGTTGATGGTCAGGTTGACGCAGTCGGCCAGCATGGTTTGCCACGCCTCGGTCGAGATGTCCGCATCGCAGAGGATGAAGCTGAGCATGGTGGCCATGTTGGGGCTGATCATGCCCGCGCCCTTGCACATGCCGAGCAGCCGCACCTCGCCCCCGGGCATCTCGAAGCTGGCCTGGGCCAGCTTGTGCACGGTGTCGGTGGTCATGATGGCCCGGGCCACCAGCTCGGGCGTGCCGGTCTCAAGGCTCTGCGTCAGGGCGGGCATGGCCGCCTCCCACTTGGTCAGGTCGAACTGGGCGCCGATGACGCCGGTTGAGGCGGGCAGCAGTTCGTCGGCCGGAACGTCCAGCGCCCGGGCGGCCAGATTCAGGGTCTCGCGGCAGTTGGCCCGGCCTTGGTCGCCGGTGCAGGCGTTGGCCTGGCCCGAGTTGACGAGAAAGCCGCTCATCTTCCTGCCGTCGGCCAGCATCTCGCGGCATTGCAGGACCGGGGCGGCCTTGAACTTGTTGGTGGTGAACACGCCCGCGGCCACGGCCGGGACATCGCTGACAATGGCTCCGAGATCGTACTTGTCCGGTTTCTTCAGTCCCGCCTGAACGGCGGCGAAGCGGTATCCCCTGGGTATATGCATCATTTTTCTCCGATGGTGTGGGTGATGGACGGGCGCACCCGCCACGACCCAACCCCATACCCCAGAGCGGCCCGGCTGAAAAGGGGAAACCCGTGCTGTCGGCCGCCTGACCGCCCGTCCAGCTCACCCGGCCCGCGCACCACCGTGCTCGACCTGCTCCCGCCGAACGGCAAAGGGCCGCCCCGTCGCTGGAGCGGCCCTTGGGCAAGACAGGCCGGACTACTTTTCGAGTTCGGCGATCAGCCACTCCTTGACATAGGGCGGCAGCTCCAGGATGCCCTTGATGCCCCTGATGTCGTCGGCCAGCTCCTTGGCCTGGGCTGGCGGAAGCTTCTTGGCACACAGGATGGTGGAGCCATAGTTGTCCATGCGCATGAGCACCACCTTGGGCTCTTCCCAGGTATCCACCGCAAAATAGATGGAGTATTCGCCGCTCGTGGTCACCGGCGCGCGCATGGCATCGCGATAGTTGTTGTTGCCCCACTCCAGGTACAGGGTGACGGCGTCCTCGTGAATCATGTCCCAGTTGACTTCGTTGAGCCATTGCTTGCAGGCGTTGGTGTCGTCGCTCATGTGTTCCTCCGGATGAATTTGGGTCTCTCCACCCTACCAGCCGCCACGGCGCCCGTCCACGATTTTGCCCGGCAGGCCGCGTGAAATGTCCTGCTGCCAGCCGTGTTAACGACTACGGGTCGATGATAATCCCATACTCGCAGGCTGTTCAAAAATGGTGGGATGCTAGGCGCGAAAAAAGTTCAAGGCCGAAGCGTACTTCCCGTACGCAAGGATTTGATTCGCCCCGTCCTGGGGCTCACCCCTTCGGGGCGTCGGCAGGAGTCGACGTCCAAATCCGCTGTCCTGCGGATTTGTGAACTTTTTGAGCAACGACGCAGATCGCCGTTTTTCAACAGCCGACTACGGGTCAATACCCCCGGCCCGATTCTCTGCCACAACGCGGGCCAGATAGGCGAAGGCGACAAACAGGGCCAGCACGGCCAGGTCGCGGGTCCACAAGGCCCAGATCAGCACGCAGATCAGGAGCAGCACAAAGCCGAACCGCGCCAATTTGCCAAAGGTCCAGGGCAGGACGGACCAGTTCTTTTCCCACTCCACCACCGCGCGCACCAGCCTGCGCCAGCGCCCCTCGGGCATCTCGGGCAGGGCCAGCTCATAGAACCCGAAGCCGAGCAGGATCAGGCCCGTGGCAAAGAGCAGGAAGCTGTGCAGGAGAAGGGCCAGCCCGAAGCAGGCCAGGGCCGCGAGCTGGACCGTGAAATTCCACGGCTGGCGATGGCGGCTCAGGGCCAGGGCGAATAGCTGGGACGGGGTGACGATCATGGGTTCTCCTTGCCGCACCATACTGGCCTTACGGCAAGGATTGCAACCAGTGCCACCATCCTGTAATACCCGGTACACGCCAACAGAGGCGAACCCGTTAGGCCAGAAATCACTTTGGACCGGGAATCTTTCACGGAGGACGCCCATGGACACCCGCCTCATTTCCCTTGCCGTGACCGAACTCGGCGAGAACCTGCGCGTGAACGGCACCCTGCTGGCCACTGCCGAGTCATGCACCGGCGGCCTGCTGGCCAACACCCTGACCGACATGCCCGGCAGTTCAGACTGGTTCGCCGGGTCCGTGGTCGCCTACGCCAACCCGGTCAAGGAGAAGCTGCTGGGCGTGGACCCGGCCCTGCTCCGGGAGCACGGCGCCGTGTCAGAGCCCGTGGTCGTGGCCATGGCCCGGGGCGTGATTGCGGCCATGGGCGCGGACGTGGCCGTGGCCATCTCCGGCATCGCCGGGCCATCGGGCGGCACCCCGGACAAACCGGTGGGCACTGTCTGGATGGCCTGGGCATGGCCGTCCGGCACCCGCACCCGGCTGTACACCTTTTCCGGCCCCCGCGAGACCGTCAAGGACCAGGCCGTCATGGCCGCCATCAACGGCCTGCTCAGCGTCAGTCGCTGACGAGGTGCAGGGGGGGATATCCACCCCCACGAACAGTCTCGGCATGGCTGCGCCCTCCCCGCTTGATCCCTGCAAACCGCGACGCCCCGGCAGGGGGTTCCCGCCGGGGCGTTGTCAAACACTCATTACGACAGGGCGTTGGCCCTGGCCCTGGCCCAGAACTCCGGCCACTTGGCCAGCAGTCGGCGCATGGCCTTGCCTCTGTGGGAGCGCCGGTTCTTGACCTCCGGCTCCAGCTCGGCCACATGGCAGCCCATCTCCGGGTCCACGACGATGACGTCGTAGCCAAAGCCGCCGCTGCCCCGGTAGTCGTGCCCCACGCGAATTTCATAGCTGCCGTCCGCGTCGATGCGCTCGCCGGACGGGGCCACGGCCACCATGACGCAGCGGTAGCGGCCGGTGCGTTCCTCGTCAGGCACGCCGCGCAGCTCGGCCAGCATCTTTTCGTTGTTGGCCCGGTCGTCGCACGTGTCACCAGCGAACCGGGCAGAATACACGCCCGGCGCGCCGCCCAGGGCGTCCACCTCGATGCCCGAGTCGTCGGCCACGGCCACCAGCCCGGTGGCCTCGGCCACGGTGCGCGCCTTGATCAGCGCGTTTTCCAGAAAGGTGTCCCCGGTCTCGGGTATCTCGCCTATCTCCGGGAACTCCGCCAGGCTGCGCACGCGCACCCCAAAGGGTTCGAGCAGCACCGAAAGTTCGCGGATTTTCCCCTTGTTGCCGGTGGCGAGGACAATGGTATCCATGGCATCCCCTTGATGACTGATGAGTGAGAACAGGGGATGTGCTTACCCGGACTCCTCGGAATGCGCAACCGCGAGGATGGGCGGCAGATACAGGGTGATCTTGGTGCCCGCGCCCACCCGGCTGACCAGATCCACCTCGCCGCCGATCTCGTCGATGATCTTGCGGGTCTGGGCCAGCCCGAGGCCAGCGCCCTTGCCCCGGGTGGAGAAGAACGGGCTGAATATCTTGTCCCGGATTTCAAGCGGAATGCCGTGGCCCGTATCCTCCACGGCCAGCAGGGCGTAGTTGTGGGTCATGGCCGTGGTCACCAGCAGCCTGCCGCCCCCCTCCATGGCTTCGAGCGAGTTCTTGACCAGATTGATCAGGCACTGCTTGATCAGGTCCGGGTTGGCGTGAACCCTGGCCACGTTCTCGTCCAGGTCCACCAGGGCCTCGACTCCCTGATTCTCGCAGGGCAGGCTCATGACGTCCATGGTGGCCCGCACCAGATCATTGATGTCCACCTCGGCCACCTGGGCCTCGGTGGGCCGGGTGAAGTTGAGCAGGCTCTTGAGGATTTCATCGAGCCGCTTGGACTCTTCAAGGATGATCCCGATCTTTTCGCGCGCCTTCTCGTCCAACCCGCCCAAGCGCATCAGCGAGTTGGCAAAGCCGCTGATGGCGAAAAGCGGGTTGCGTATCTCGTGGGCCATGTAGGTGGACAGCTCGCCGATGGAGGCCAGCTTTTCGGCCTGTTGCAGCCGGTGCTCCATGGACGTGCGCTGGGTGATGTCGCGCCGGATGGCCACCACATGGCTGATCGTGCCGTCCTCGTCGAACACGGGGTGGGTATACACACGAAAATAGCGCACCCGGCCATCGCCATCCACCTCGCTGGTCATGGTCTCGGCATGGCCGCGAGTCTGCATGGTCCGGCCAAAGGGATCCTTCTCGAACCCGCACTCGGGCTTGTCCGTGCCGGTGAATATCTCGCAGTAGGAGCGGCCGATGATCTCTTTCTTGGCCCGGCCCAGCTTGTCGAGCACGGTCTTGTTCGAGCCCACGATCTCGCCCTTGCTGTCGAGGAAAAGTATCTCATGGTCCATCTGGTCGATGATGGTCTTGAGCATGTTCTGGGTGTGCAGCAGGTCCATCTTGCAGGCCACCCATATCTTGTCCGATGCCAGCAGCTTGATGAAGAAACTCGCGGCGTTGCGCTCAACCAGGGTGACGCTCACCGGCAGATGGGCGCGCAGCTCACCCACCAGCGAAGGCCTGCCCGTGGACTCGATGACCAGATTGATTCCCGGATGGCTTTCGAGCATAACCCGATAGTCTGGATAGGTGGGGATGTTCGCCCCGGCCTGGGTGGCGTCGGGCAGCGGACCGCCCCCGGGCAGGGCCACGGCCACCACGCCGATCTCCTGCAGCACCATACTGTTCGCCTGGTCCTTGAACATCTGCCAAAATGTCAGTAGAGCCGGGATGTCTCCGATGACGCCGATGACGTACCGCTTGTCCTCGCCGCGTGTTGACAGCACTGTGACCTCCTGGCCGGGTGTGTGCCCTCTTCAACAAAGAGGGGGGCATTACCGGACACTACACGATTCGGACGCCCTTATCAAAGGATAAACTCATGACACACCACTCCACCGCCCCGCTTTCGGTCTTCACCGTGAGCCTCGGGTGCCCCAAAAACCTCGTGGATACCGAGCGCCTGCTCGGCGCCCTTGGCCCGGCCATGGTCCCGGTGGAGAGCGTGGCCGGGGCAGACCTCGCCCTGATCAACACCTGCGGCTTCATCCAGCCCGCGGTGGAGGAATCCGTGGCCGCCATCCTCGACGCCGTGCGCGATGCCGAGGAAGCCGCCGGGCGCACAGGCCGCCGCCCCCTGGTGGCCGTGGCCGGATGCCTCGTCAGCCGCTACGGACAGGACCTGCGCGACGAACTGCCCGAGGTCGATCTCTGGCTCTCCACCGACCAGCTTCACCTGTGGCCCGACATGATCGCCAAGGCCATGGCCCACGCCCAAGTGATCGCCACCCCAGGCATTGAAGACGCACCGCGCCGACTCTCCACCGGCCCGGCCTTCGCCTACCTCAAGATCAGCGAGGGCTGCTCCCACAACTGCCGTTTCTGCACCATCCCCTCCATCCGAGGCCCGCACCGCAGCCGCCCGGTGGACGCCCTGCTGGCCGAAGCGCGCACCCTCGTGGCGAGTGTGCCGGAAATCGTCATCGTGGGCCAGGACTCCACCTCATACGGCTCGGACCTCGGCGGCGACAACACCATCAAGCACCTCGTCACCGGACTGGCCGACATCCCCGGTCTGGCCTGGCTGCGCCTCATGTATCTCTACCCGGCCGGGCTCACCGACGACCTGCTCGGCTTCCTCAAATCCATCGGTGAGCCGCTGCTGCCCTACTTTGATATCCCGCTCCAGCACGCCCACCCCGACGTGCTCGCCTCCATGGGCCGACCCTTTGCCCGCAACCCGCGCAAGGTCATCGACCGCGTCCGCAGCCACTTCCCCGATGCCGCCCTGCGCACCACCTTCATCGTCGGCTACCCCGGCGAGACCGACGAACACTTCGACCACCTCATGCGCTTTGTGGAGGAAACCCGCTTCCACCACCTCGGCGTCTTCCCCTACTGGCCGGAAGACGGCACCCCGGCGGCCGCCATGCCCGATCAGGTGGACCACGTAATCAAGCTCGCCCGCCGCGACGCCCTCATGGCCCTGCAGGCCGACATCAGCCGCGACATCATGGAATCCTACGTCGGCCAGACCCTGCCCGTGCTCATCGAAGCGCCCTCGCCAGAATGGCCCGGGCTGCACACAGGCCGCACCTGGTTCCAGGCCCCGGAAGTGGATGGCACCACCTACGTGGCCGCCCCGCCAGACAAACACCTGACCCCCGGCACCATCGTCCACGCCGAAATCGACAAGGCCGACACCTACGACCTTTCGGGGCTTGTCTGAAGATGAGGCGGGCAGCGACTGCGGCGGGTGGGACGGGGCAGAGAGAAAGGAGGGAGAGCCGTCGCTTTCGCTCCTCCAAGCTGGAATAGCCCTCCCGGCGGGGTTCTTTTTTGGCTGGGCCGCCCCAAAAAAGAACCAAAAAAGCTCGGCTTGCGAACTTGGTCGCCTGCACTCCACGGCCAAGAAGCTGATCCAATCGGCTGCGCTCCCCGAATCAAGTCCTCCGCTTCGCTCCGTCCGTGATTCGGAAGAGCCGCTCCGCTCGATTGGTCAGCTTCTAAGCCTTAGGAGGCTTGAGGGCTGGGGTATACGGGAAACAGAAAAATCAAGGTCTCAGAGGGCGGGATGGGCCTGCGATCTCGTGAGATTATCTTCATATCCACGCTGGTCACATCTTTTTCGTCTTCACTTACGCTAGCCAGGCAATGGGCGGGAGCGTCGCAGCGCCAGTTGCGTCGGGCGGCGTCTCGGGCGAAACTCGGCGGAGGCGGAGTCTTCGACGCCGACAACTGTTTCGCCAGCGGGCCGACGTTACTGGCGCGCGGCGCGGGAGACCCGATCACACGTCTTAAAGAGCGACTTTTGCTTCCTTTTGGGCGCTCCGGTCCAAAAGGAAGTCGGCCCGAAGGGACGAAATCCATCCCACAAAAAAACCGCCAAAGGCGGCTTCCTCATCTCTTCTCTCCTCTTCCCCTGCTTCCCCGACCTCCCCGGCCTGACCCGACCAGTCCCGTCTAATCCACCCTGCCCCCGGTCCCGGCGGGCAGCCGCCGCAACAACGCTATGGACGCCAGCAGCAGACACCCCTGAATCGCGAAGCCATAATGAAAATACCCGGCGTCCCCCATGGCCCCGAGGAAGGTTGGCACCACTCCCAGCCCGATCAGGGCATTGGGCGGCCCCATGAGCGCCACGGCCACGCTGCGCTGCTCGGGCGGAAAGATCGTGGAGAGCATGGTGAACCCGGGCGCGAACATGAGCACCGACGCCGTGGGCTGGAACAGGGCGGCCGCCACCAGCGCCTGATCCGAGGCGAAACCCAGGGCGAGCAAGCCGACGCCGGACAGGAGCAGACACAGGAGGATGGCAGGCCGTGGCCCCCAGCGGTCGGTGATCCAGCCCGCCACAAAGGGAGCCAAGCAGGCGAGCACGCGCGAGGACGCCAGCAGGCGGTTGGCTGTCTCGCGCTCAAACCCGTGCACATCGGCCAAATACAGGGGGAGCATGGCATACGGCCCCACCGACGCCCCCACCCCCAGGCTGAAGAAGAGCACCAAAAGCCAGAAATCCTGGCGCCGAACAATTGTGAGGATCAGGTGCGGCCCGGGCACCACGCCCGGGAAGTTTCCGCCCCGGCCCGAACGGATGAACCACAGCCCGAGCACGATCTGGACCGCGCCGAGCAGGACAAAGGGAGCCCGCCAGTCGTAATGGAGCAGCACCGCCTCGGCCAGGAGCGGAGCCGCCACATAGGCGAGGTTCGGGGCCAGCTCGTGCACGGCCATGGCCTTGCCCCAGTCCTCTTTGCGGATGAGGGAAAAGATGGTGGCGATACCCGAGGGCAGATACAGCCCGACACAGACGCCAAGGGCGAACACGGCGGCCAGCAGCCAGGCATAGGTTCCGGCCAGGGGCACGACCAAGGCGGCCACGCCCACCAGCAAGGAGGAGATGCCCACGGTGCGGCGATGTGTCGCGGCCCGGGAGAGAAAGCCGCACAGCAGCAGCCCCAATGCGTTGCCCGCGCCATGGACCATGAAAACCACCCCGGCCCCGGTGTGGGCAAAGCCGAGATCGGCCTGGACAAGGGGCATGACCGGCGCGAGCATGACGCGAGAGAGAAAGTTGAGGAAGAAGATGGCGGCGACGAAAAGCACGGCCGGAAGCACGGCTCGAAACGGTCCCCGAATATCTGAAGTGGGCGCGGACATGGGTGTTTCTGGCTTTATTCCCTCTGCCGCGCGTCTGCAAGTCCTTTTGTGCAAGGGTTTTATTTTCAGCACGCGCAGCTTGACCCGTTTCCCCGAAGCCGATACCTATTTCCAATACACTTGCCGCGCAAGATAGCGCGTCATCGGACCTTTTTAAAAGAGACATTAATCGGCCCGGCTCCCTCGTGGCGGTTCGGGAGGGCAGGAGTTCAAGGAGAGAGTCATGGATGTCGAACTGGCAAAACCCTTTATAAAAGCGGCGGTCGACGTGCTTTCGACCATGGCCTTTGTCAAGCCCCAGGTGGGCAAGCCCTACGTCAAGAAGAACACCGTGGCCGCTGGCGACGTGTCCGGTCTGGTAGGCATCACCGGCGAGCGCAACGGCAGCGTCTCCCTCTCCTTTTCCAAGGGGTGCGCCGTGGCCATCGTCAAGAACATGCTGGGCGACGAAATCGATGACATCATGCAGGACGTGAAAGACGCGGTGGGCGAACTGACCAACATGATCTCGGGCCAGGCTCGGGCAGGGCTGGCCGAGAGGGGCTACGTCTTCCAGGGCTCGACTCCCACGGTGATCATGGGCGACGGCCACACCATCTCGCACATGGCCAAGACCCCGATCATGGCCATTCCCTTCACCACCCCGGACGGCCACTTCACCATCGAATTCTGTTTCGAGTAGGCGGCAGCCACCTTCAACGGCGGAGAGACGCATGGCGACGCTAGACGATTTCAGGAACAAGGAATTTCTGGATCAGATAATGATCCTCAACGAGATCTCCGGCAACAAGGATGCCGGAGACCTGCCCGGGCTCATCAATCTGCTCAAGACCCCCGTGGGCGACACCTCCATCGACTACATGGTGGTCAACGCCCTCAACGCGGTGCTTTCCAGCAACGAGGCCACGGTCATCAAGGGGTTGTCCGACTCCCATCCCGGCCTGCGCACCCTGTGCATCCGGGTGGCTGGCGAGCACGGCTTCCGCAGCGCGGCCGGTGCCCTGATCGACATCGCCGCGACAGAGGCCGACCCGGACCAGCTCATGGAGATTCTCAACGCCCTGGCGCGCATAGCCGACCCCTCTGCCACGCCGGTGTTCCGGACCAATCTCGGCCACGATGACCCGTTCATCAAGTCCACCTGCATCGAGGCGCTGGGCAGGCTCCAGGACGAGGCATCCATCGAAAGCTTCAAAGCCCTGCTCGTCGAGAGCGAGGCCCCGGACCGCTACGAGGTCTGCGACATCACCACGTGGAAGGTGGTGGAGGCCCTCTCCTCCTTTCAGCGCGACGACACCATCGGTTTCCTGGTGGAAAAGCTCCACCACAAGAACCCCACAGTGCGGCGTATCATCACCGACGCCCTCACCGAGATGGGCAAACCCACGGTGCCCCTGCTGCTCCAGGCCTTTGAAACCGGCGACACCGACACCCGCATCCTGGCGGCCAATGTCCTCGGCTTCGTGCGCGACCGCTCCGGGGCCGACGGGCTGGTGGCCGCCTTTGACAAAGGGCAGGCCGACGACGCAAACGTCCGCTACGCCGTGTACGAGGCCCTGGGCCGCATCGGCACCATGAAGGGCATCATCTGCCTGGTGGACGGGCTCCGGGAGACGGACGAACTCATTCTCATGGCCGTGGTGGGCGGGCTGGAACGCCACGTCAACCCCGGCATGGTCACGACCATGACCGCCATGGTCGCCCAGGCCGACGACCAGAGCGACAGGCTGGCCAAGGCCGTCATCGCCACCCAGGCCACCACCCTCTTCGACGCATTGTACGAGAACGCGGGTGCGGGCGATGCCCTGCTGGATGCCCTGGTCCAGTCGAGGGACCCCGAGATCATCGACGCCTTCCGGGCCGCACTTGCGGATATCGGCGGCAGCCGGGCCGAGGATGACATGCTCCGCCTGCCCGAGGTGGACACCACCACGAGGCTGGCCCTGGCCGCCGACGACTCGCGCTCCATGTGCGCCATGCACCGCGCCATCCTCACCGACCTCGGCTTCGAGCCCTCCATGGCCGCCAACGGCGAGGAGGCTTACGACCACATCGAGCAGGGCAAGCTCTTCGAGGTCATCATCACCGACATGAACATGCCGGTCATGGACGGCATGGAACTGGTGGGCAAGGTGCGCAACACCCCTGGCTACGAGGACGTGCCCATCATCATGGTCACCACCGAGTCCGAGGCCTCGCAGCAGAGCCTGGCCAGCAAGGCCGGGGTCACGGCCTTCATCACCAAGCCCTTCAAGCCCGAAGCACTCAAGGCCAAGATCCTGGAGGTCACGGGCGGCTGATCACACCGCAGTCCTTCCCATAGTGCAGAAAAACCGGGCGCGGAGATGTCTCCGCGCCCGGTCTTGTTTCCATCGGTCAGGGGTGTTCAGCGGCCGTCGCCCTCGCCGGGCCGGGCAGGCAGCGACCCGCGCAGGAACTCCACCGTCCTGGCCGCCACTTCCGGCGAATAGAGCATGAAGACGTGGCCCATGGGCCGGACCATGTCCTCGACCCAGCCGGGGCGGCCCGGACGCAGGCAGGAGAGGGGAAAGACGAAGTCGTCCACCGGGCTGGTCAGGGCGAGCCTGGGGCAGTCGGGCTCGGGCAGGCTCTCCACCAGGGCCGGTATGCCGCCCTCGGCCTCGCTGCGGCCCGGAATCAGGCCGCGCGCCATGGCGTTGATGCCCAGCCGGGCCAGTTCGGACCCGCCATGGGGCGAGCCCAGCGCCACCAGGGCTGCCACCCGGTCGCGGCAGCGCGCATCAGCGGCCACGGCCCGGCAGACCAGCCCGCCCAGGCTGTGGCCCACCAGGATCGCCCGCGCCCCGGATCTCGGGCCGAGCAGGCGGTCCAGGGTTTGACACAGTCCCTCCACGGCCTCGTCGAACCGGCCGGTAAAGCTGTTGTATTCATAGGTGTGCAGATCGGTGAACCCGGCCTGGGCCAGACGGCTGGCAAAGAGCGGCCAGGCCGAGCGGTTGTGATAGAGGCCGTGTACCAGGATCACGGGCAGGTGCCCGGCCCCGCGCTCGCGGCGCGGCAGCCAGGCCAGGGGATAGGCGCAGAGTGCCGCCAGACCGGCCACAAAGGATGTCGCCATCCCGGCCAGCAGCGGGCGGGCCAGCCCACCGCCATGGTCCCGGATTTCGTTCAGCAGCCCGGCCCGGGCGTTGGTCGCCAGAAAAGCGGCGTAGCGGACCAGGGACAGCACGAACAGGACGACGCAGGCAACAATCAGGGTCCAGGTGAAAAACGGCATGTTCGCATAGTACAGGCCCGAAGCCTCGACCGCAACGCCAACCCGGCCTTGCCTGCACGAGCGCGGCAGGGTACTCTTCGCGCCTGAAACCCAAGGAGATTCCCCGTGGCCGACACCATCCTGTGCATCGACATCGGCAGCGGCACCCAGGACGTGCTGCTCTACTCGCCCGACATTGAAGTCGAGAACTGCCCCAAGTTCGTGCTCCCGGCCCCGGCCCGGCGCATCGGCGAGCACATCCGGCAGCTGACCGGCAAGGGCCGGAACATCTGGCTGCACGGCAGCAACATGGGCGGCGGGTTGAGCCGGGCCGTGCGCGCCCACCAGCAGGCCGGGCTGGCCGTGGCCGCCACCCGCAGCGCGGCCTACACCATGGCCGACGATCTGGCCCGGCTGGAGGAATCCGGCGTTCGGCTGGTCGAGGAATGCCCGGACGGCTTTGCTCCGCTGCGGCTCACGGATTTCGATGAGGCATGGTGGCGCAGGTTCTTCGAGACTGCCGAGCTGGACTGGCCCGGCTCAGTGGCCGCCTGCGCCCAGGATCACGGCTTTCACCCCGGCAAGTCCAACCGCATGGGCCGGTTTGATCTCTGGCGCTCATTGCTGACAGAGGGCGCGGGACGGCCCGAGAGTCTGGTCTGGGACACCCCGCCCGCCATGCTCACCCGGCTGGCCGACCTCGGCCGCGACATCGGCGGCGGCCCGGTGGCCGACACCGGCGCGGCGGCCGTGCTCGGCGCGCTCTATGTGGACGAAATCGAGCAATCAAGCCGCGAAACCGGCATCACCCTGGTCAACATCGGCAACTCCCACCTCATCGCCTTCCTGCTTTTCGACGGCCGCATCCACGGCGTCTACGAGCAGCACACCGGCTGCATGGACGGCCCCAAGCTCTGGGCCGACCTCGCCCTGTTCCGGCAGGGACGGCTCAACTTCGAGCAGGTGTTCGATGAGAATGGCCACGGCTGCCTGACCCTGGACCTGCCCGCCGAGGCCGGGGGATTCGGCCCCACCTATGTCCTCGGCCCGCGCCGTGGCTTGCTGGCCGGGTACGATGTGACCTTTCCGGCCCCGGGCGGCGACATGATGCTGGCCGGCTGCTTCGGCCTGATCAAGGGACTTTCCCTGCGCGGCTGACCCGCGCCACCCCCAGACAGCTCGGAAGAAGCCCGGGAGAAGCCCGAAATATTCATCCCGGACTAGGCACGATCACGCCAACATGGTAAGCTGCCCTCAACCGGCCGGGAACGCGCAGAGCACCCTATTCCCGGACGCGCCGCCGGTGTCCACCTCTCGGGCTTTCCGGCCCGCCCCGGCCCACACCATCCAGACAAGGAGCCGTCATGAACAAACTGCTGAAAATAGGCCTCATCATCATCGGCTCGCTGCTCGCCCTGTTCGTGGCCGCAGCAGTCATCCTCGTGCTCGCGGTCGATCCCAACACATACAAGACCGAAATCTCCCAGATGGTCAAGGAGCAGACCGGCCGCGACCTCGTTTTCGAGGGGGACATCGGGTTCAGCTTCTTCCCGTGGCTCGGCCTTGAGGTCGGCCCCATGGCTCTTGGCAACCGGCCCGGTTTCTCGCCCGAGGCCATGGTCCGCATCAACCGGGCCGAGGCGTCCATCCGCATCATGCCCCTCTTCTCTGGCGAGGTGGCCATCGGCGTCATCGCCCTGGACGGGTTCACGGCCAACCTCGCTGTCACCAAGGATGGCGTGAACAACTGGGACGATCTGGCCAAAGCCGACGACACGGCCGCGCCAGCCCCGGCCCCCGAGCAGGACCAGCCAGTGAACGGAAGCGACAGTCGATCCGTCAAAGATCTCTCGGTGCTCGGCGTGGAGATCACCAACGCCAGCCTCGTCTACGACGACGCGGCCGCTGGCAGGAAAATCGCCCTGGCCAACCTCGACCTCGTGATGGGCGAGATCGGCGACAAGCGCCCCTTCCCCTTTGAGCTGGCCTTTGACCTGACCCTTGATCAGGCCACGGACCAGGCCATGAACAAGCCAAAGATCACCACCCGCCCGAAGCTGACCGGCACGGCCACCTTTGACCTTGAGGCCGCCACCATTGACATCACCGGCCTGACTTTCGACGCCCTGGGCATGCGCCTGACCGGCTACACCGATATCAAGGCCAAGGACGGGCTGGCCTACTCCGGCGAGCTGGACCTCGCCCGCACCAGCCCACGCGAGATCATGAAGCAGCTGGGCATGGAGCCGCCAGTCACGACCGACACCGCAGCCCTCACGGCCCTTGCCGCAGCCCTCAAGTTCAACGGCACGGACAACGCCGCCGCCCTCGAATCCCTGCGCATCATCCTTGACGACACCACCATCACCGGCACCGGCTCGGTCAAGAACTTCGCCAAGCCCGCCATCGAATTCGCGGTCAACGTGGACGACATCGACGTGGACCGCTACATGGCCCCGGCCAGCGAAGCCACCGCCAGCGAGACCGCCGCGGCTCAACCGGCGGCCCCGGCCAGCACCTCCCCGGCCGCCGAGCCGGACCTCGCGGCCCTGCGCGACCTGGACCTGAGCGGACGCATCACCGTGGGCAAGGCCAAGGCCATGAACCTGCGCGTGTCGGACATCGTCTGCCAGATACTGGCCAAAAACGGCGTGCTGACCATCAAGCCCTTCGCGGCCAAACTCTACGACGGCACCATCGACTCCACCACGGTGCTCGACGCCAGAGCAGCCACGGCCACATGGAAGACCCAGGCCACGGCATCGGGCATCCAGGCCGGGCCGCTGCTCAAGGACATGACCGGCAAGGACAAGCTGCACGGCACGACTGTGGTCAAGTATGACCTCTCCGGCACTGGCCTGACCCCGGACGCCATCAAGCGGTCCCTCTCGGGCACGGCCTCCTTCGCCTTCACGGATGGAGCCATCAACGGCATCAACGTGGCCAAGATGCTGCGCGACGCCTTCAACACCCTGCGCGGCAGGCCTGTGTCCGGCGACGAGCCCATGCGCACCGACTTCGCCGAACTACTCGGCAGTGCGCGCATCACCAACGGCCACATCGTCAACGACGACCTGCTCATGAAGTCGCCGCTCTTGCGCGTCACCGGCAAGGGCTGGGCCGACCTGCCCAAGGACAGCGTGGACTATCTGGCCACGGTCACGGTGGTAGGCACCCTCAAGGGCCAGGACGGCGCATCCATCGAGGAACTGACCGGCCTGCCCCTGCCCATCCGGGCCAGGGGCTCCCTGGCCGACCCCTCCATCAGCCTGGACATGAAGGCCCTGGCCGAAGCGCTGCTTAAGGGAACCTTCAAGGATGGCACCAAGGGGGTGGAGGAGACCCTGCGCAAGAGCATCCTCGGCGGTTCCAAGACCAGCGGCACCACCGGCGACACGGCCGAGCCCGAGAAAAAGACTCCGGTAGACCTGCTCAAGAAGCTCTTCTAGGGCGAACCACACCCATGAATAAAGGCCGGGCACGCGAACGTGCCCGGCCTTTTCCGTCATTGATACGAGGCTATAGCGAGGCTAAAAGCGGAGCGACAGGCAGGTCAACCCGCCGTCGAGCTTGCGAAATTCTGACATGTCGAGCTCCACCGTGGGGCGGCCCAGACCCTTGATCTCGGCCAAGGTGCGCGGGAACCCGGCGGGCACGATGACCGTGCCGTTGATGAAGAGGCAGTTGCGAGCGTATGCTTCGTCATCCTCCACCACGATTCGCCGGAACCGGGCCAGCTCGGGAGCGTTGTCAAAGAAGGGCGAGACCAGCAGCGTGTCGTCGCCGATGAAGGTGACGTCGGTCTTGAAATGCAGGGTGTCGCCCATCTCCAGAACGTGCCATGAGTAGCCGTGGCAGGCCAGCGCCTCGCCCAGGGCCGTGGCCCCGGCCACATTGGTGCGCTCGGACAAGCCGATGAAGAAGGTGTCCCCCACCTGGAGCACATCGCCGCCCTCGAACAGGGCGGGCGCAGTGACGCGCACCACCGGCCTGTGGCGCGCCAGCACCGGCTCGATGCTCGCCTCCTCTCCCTGGCGCGAGGCCGCGCCCAGCGGGGCCAGCACCGCGACATGCTCGCAGACCACGGCCGTATCCTCAACAAAACAGCAGTCCGGATACCCCGGCTCGGAATTGAGCACCGTGACCTCCAGGCCCAGGGCGGCCAGGGTCATGCAGTACGCCTTGTGCTGGGCCAGGGCGAGTTGATGGTCAGGGATTCCGAGACCGGCGGAGGTGATGCCGTTGATCATCTCCTGGGACGGGCGGCGGGTGATGGCGTGTGTAAACATCGTCGCTTGATACTTCATTTTTTTCCGGCTGGAAACCCCTTTCCCCGGGGTGAGGCCGACAAAAAACGGGAAAGGGGAACACCCCCTTTCCCGCGCTGCGCCGCGTCTGCCCCGGGGCTGTCAGTCTAGTACAGGGCGACCTTCAGGGCCTTGAGCACGTTTTCCATGGTACTCATGACGCCCACTATCCCCGTGTTGCCGCCGATGTGCATCCCCACCGCCTTGTTGCTGTCAATAGACACCACCAGCGCCCCGGAGTCGCCATGGGCGCTGCCGTATGTGGCCGTCAGCTGATCAACCATCCTGTAGCGGTTGCCGTGCTCGTCATCGACCAGGATGGTCACCTTGTCAGCCGTCACCACCCCGGCCGTCAATTCGGTGGTTCTGCCGTTCTTCATCACCTTCATGCCAATGGCGATGTCCGATGCCGGGACGCACTGCGCCACATACGGCCGCACCGGGGTGATCAGGTCCTCCTCCACCGTGGCCAGGGCCGCGTCCACCACGTTGTCCTGGGTTGTGGACATGGGCACGAAGGTCCACAGCTGACCCACGGCGTCGTTGATCGTGCCCCCGTCATCCGGGCCGGGCTGGGTGACCTCGGTACCCAGCGGGAAGGCATTGTTGTCCGCCAGCACGTGGTTGCAGCTGAGGACGAAGTAGTGGCAGGGCACCTCGCCCACGCTCACGACGAACGCGCCCAGGGTGCCGGTGGACAGGACCTTCTTGTGGACCGCGCCCACGCTGTACCCCGTCTCAAGGGGGCGCACCTTGTCCGTGAGCCCGCCAAAGACCACGTGGCCCACCTCAACCACGTCAGTCCTGACATCGCCGATCCTGTCCGGGATGCGCTCGCCCGTGGCAAGACCGGTGGCATCCACCTTCTGCGTCACCTGCACCTGGATGCAGGCCTCGGCCGTGGCCAGGCCACCAACCCACTTGTGACCTCGACCCACGCCGATCACGTTCTTGACCCGGCCGCCCAACAAGCTGATGACCGCCTCGCCAAGGACCGCCTCCACACGATCCAGATCCTCCTTCGACAGCCTGACGTCGTCGAAGTCCACTTCCCTTATCCGTAAATTCTTCATGTCCAAATCCTCCTTTGCTGCCCGGAGCCATGTCAACGCCTGCGCCGCAGGGCCAAGATAGGCACCGGCCATCCTCCCCCGAAAGCCCCACCCTGTTTGCTCGGAGGCGACGATTTGGGACTATTTACGTTATTAGAATACAGGCTATGCGTAATAAAACAATAACCGGATACCAGAGGATGCGGCCCCAATGAGATGTCGAAATCTGTCGGAAACCATCGCCCTGTACATCATGTCGTGCCCCACCGAGGAGCTGACGCAGCTCACGCGCTACAGCATCGCGGAGATCTTTCAGGTCAATAAGAGCTATCTTTCCAGGCGGTTCAAGGAAGATCTGAACCTCTCGCTGTCAAGCTACATTGATCAGGAAAAGGCGGTGCGATCGCGAATCCTCATGGCCGCCATGGAGCGGACTACCGTGGAGGAGATCGCCCAGCGGCTGGGCATCGCCAAGCCGCAGCAGTTCCGCGCCAAGTTCCGGCAGATATTCCACACCACGCCCGGCCGCTTCATCAGGAGCGCGGGCAAGGCGAAATGACGCGACTGTTCGCGTCTTTCAATACACCGTTCAGGCGCCACGGACGGAAACCTCAACCAATGAAGGAGATTCCCATGGACAAGTATTACGTCAATTTCGACAACGACACCGATCGCACCTGGAGTCTGGCCGTGTATCAGACCCTTCCCAGCTCCATCGGGCTCGACAGCGTGGCCTGGAAACTGTCCACCGTACCCAGGTCCGGTTCCAGCGGCGTGTTCTGGGAAGTGAGCTACAACGTGGCCCTCGCCTCCTACCGCCAGGACACCCCCCTGGGCGTGTACTACTCCTCCCAGGCCCTGGACACCCACCTCGGCTTCGAGTGGGACATCGTCTACAGGGACGGCGTGCAGCAACTCGAACTGGTCCAATCCCTGCCCGTGGGCCTTGAGGATCACATCCTCATCAACAACAAGTCCGGCCTGGAGGCCAACCCCGGCATCGGCATGTCCGGCACCGGCTCGGTTTTCAAGCGCAACGTGCTGAGCAACTCGGCGGCGCAGTTCAAGGTCACGCCCACCTACTGGGTCGGCCTGTTCCGCGACGTGCAGCTCGGTGAAGTCATCAGCAGCAACGTCGAAGTCGGGCCGATCAAGCTCGCCTTTGCCGAAGGCTCCAACGTGGCCACCGTCAGTGCGGTCCGGCTGGGCGACTCCATCGAGTACTCGACCAAGTACTCGCGCACCTAACCACTGACTCCTGGCGGCGGCCACACTTGTGGCCGCCGCTTTTTTTAACCTTCGGAGGTGAACATGGCATTCGGATTGACCATCATGAATCCTGGCGAGGCTG
>JBDRSO010000008.1:0-28850 GCA_043824835.1 Pseudomonadota bacterium
GACCTGTCATTCTCTTCTCAGGCATGCCGTTCGTTCCTCCTTCGGGCTTGTTTTAGCTACAAAACCCTATGGAACGAACGGCGGCCTCTTTCAAGACCTTGAGGCTTTACCCCCAATTACACCACGTCGTGGGACACTACCCATCCTGGTTGAATCAGGTCGAGATATGGGTCAACATCTTTGCCCGAGATGTCCTGAAAGACGGCGTGTGGCGCTCCAAGAAGCAACTTGTGGGTCAGATCATGGAGTACATCTCTAAATACAACGAACTTTGGGCAAAGCCTTTCAAGTGGACCTACACTGGCAAGCCCGTCACCGTGTGAGTATGGACGAAATTTGAGGACGAGACGCTAGATGGTGTAGCCATGAGATTCCAGCCCAAAGGGAAATGTTTTCTTGTGGGTGTCAATACCGATCCAAGCCGGATATCCTTGATATGAATTAAGAAACTGGCTCAAGCTGCTCTTATTCATTGTGGCCTCCTGATTTTCTATTTTCCAAAGATTATTTTGGGCTGATTGAAGAGGCGTACACGAACGCCTTGAACAAGGAGAACAACATATGAGTCACGAATTTCAAGACGACATGGGCATGGACATCCTTCGCCTCATCGAGGACGCTGTCGGGGTCATTCTCGAACATGAAGACATTGGCATCTTCCGCGAATGGCTATTGGGACACATCCGGGACTACGTCACTTCGGGCTCCTCGCTTTCCGAAATGACGTCAGGAGAAGCGGAGATGATGGCGTGCGGATTGGTCCGGGATATCTGGAACGCCGTGCCGTTACCCGGCAATGGCTTTCGTCCGTCCCTCATCCCGAAGCCTTCGCGAAACGAGCCGTGCTATTGCGGTTCCGGGAAAAAATTCAAGCAGTGCTGCGCCCGGTTGCCCGAGACGCCTCCCTTGCCCGGCGGGGCCGTCTGGCCGGTTGTCTTCGACCACCTGGACGATCACCATGTGGCGGAAGCTGTCAGGAGCAAGGAAGTGCCGCTTGATGTTCTCGGAATGCTGGCGGATAGATACCTGGAAGAAGAAATGCCCGAAGAAGTTGTCGTACTTCTGGAGCCCCTGTTTTTCCCCTCCATCGCGGTTTCCTCCGAAATCGCCGGGCTCCTCTTGGACGGACTGTGCGATGCATACGGGGACATGTCGGATCATGAGAAAAAGAAAGCCCTGCTCGAACATGTCATTGCCACTGCCCCAAAATCACCAATCCGTTCGGCCGCCCGTCAGCGCAGTGCCGCAGCCGCCCTTGACCGGGGGGACTCTGCGGCGGCTTGGCGTCATTTCAAGGCGGCCATGCTGGACGCGCCCGGCTCCGCAGGACTGGGTATTCTGGAAACCCAGATTCTCCTGTTTGAGGAGCGGTTCTCCGAGGCCGCTGACCGCGCCCGGTTTTGGATAGCCAAGTTCAGAAAGGATCGCCGTTACGACTATAGCCCCCTCGTGGAGCGTCTCCAGCAGGTCGTTGACGACCCGGAGGCCGCCACAGAATCATTTCTCGGCAAAGACCTCCTGCCGGACTTTGTGCCGGAATTGGTCAAAACGGCCCGAGAGCGGGCACTGCCCCGTTACGAGTGCCGCCCCATCGAACCGCTTGATGCGGACTCGACCGAAGAACTCAAGGCCAAGATCATGTCTCGCCTGCCCGGCGGACTCCCGGAAATGGCGGGTGTCGAGGACATGGTCGACAAGCTGCTCGCGGGAAGGCCGGAACATGCCCAGGACCACGAGGAGGAGGAAGAAGGCTTCACCCTGTTTCCGCCCGATCATGTCGCTCGTGTCGAAGCCCTGTGGCGCGCCCTCTTCCCTCTGGAAAAGCCGTTTTCCATCCACTGGCTGCCGCACGAGCATGAGCAGGCATGGTCGCAGGATACAGCACCAGGATGGACGGCATTTCTCAGGGAACACCCTGAAGCCTTCGACAGTCTGGACATCCTGGACGACTTTGCCACAGCCATACTGGCCCTGCCCGGCGGGATGAGCCTGGAAGAAGAGGAAACCCTGCTCGTGCCTATCCTGCAACGGGCGAGAGCGCTCGTTTTGGAGACACTTCCGACCGACATATCGCTCGAATGGGGATACGCAACCAACCGTCCAGCCGTCCGTCCAACCGCCCGGCTGGCCTTGCTGAAATTGGACCGGGGCGAAGAGGATGATGAGTTTCATGCACTGGTGGAGGAATCCCTGCGCATCAACCCGAACGACAATTTCGGTCTGCGCGGATACCACATGAACCACCTGATTCGTTCCGGTCGCAACAGGGAGGCTCTTGAGCTGGCTTCCCGGTATCCCGGCGACATGCAGGCGGACCTCCCTTACGGGAGCGTACTGGCCCTGTACCGCCTGGGAGAAAAAGACCGCGCGGCAGAGCTTTTCAAGCAAGCGTTCAAGAGACTTCCCAACATTGCCAACGCCCTTGTGCGGTCATCCATGAAACAACCCGAAATGAATCCGCACGGCATCCGGATCGGCGGCCCCGATCAGGCATGGCTATACCGCGACGCCATGCGCAACGAATGGCGCAAGAGCTGCGGTATCCTGACGTGGATGAAGGAGTTGATGCGCAACTAGCAAGCGCTTTCCGACTCCGGGTACATTCCCGGACTTGAGACGTCCACTCGGCAGGTCTGCTCACCCCATTTCCCCGTGGCTCGTCCGTGGCTCCATGCGTGTCAAACGTGCTTTTCGTAGCGTTGGTGTCGTTTGCAACCAGCTGAAATCACGTAGGCAAGCGGCCTTCCGTGGGTTTCAGTATACCCTTTCACGCCGTCAACAGGGGTTCAAATCCCCTTGGGGACGCCAAGGAATCAAACGGGTTACAGCAATCGCTGTAACCCGTTTTTTGTTTGCGTGGCTCGACCATCGAGTGTTCGGCCGTGCGCCGTCTATTGCCCTGCCCTGGTTCCGAATTGACCGGGGTGATGAAGACCGCAAGCCCGTCAGCGGGCGGCCAGCCGCCGGTGCCAGACGTTCATGCTCTCCAGCCGTCCGGCGATCTGGGTATTGTTGTGCAGGGTGCCGCCGTAGCGGTAGCCCGCCCGGGCAAAGACCGTGTTCATGCCGTAGCTGGCCGCCCTGGCGATGGTGTAGGCGGTGCGGATGCCCCGGCCGCGCACGGCGTCTTCCATGTGGGCCAGCAGCCGCCCGGCCGCGCCCTGGCCGCGCATGGTCGGCAGAGTGGCGAAGTCGGTCATCTCCGCGCATTTCCAGTGCATGTCCATCTCGGCCGAGGCTGCGGCCAGCAGCCCTTCGTCCCCGGCGGGATTACCTGGAATTGCGCCCGGAATGCCGAAGAAGGCCACGTCCTCGTCCATGGCCTCGCGCAGATAGCCGGGGTCGGTGATGGGAAAGGGATAGGTCTCGAAGACCGCGCCGTAGAGGGCGGCCAGGGCCTCGGCATGCTCAGGACCCAGGCGGATCACGGCCGGGCCGGGCGCGGCCACCACGGGCTTGCGCGACTTGCGCTCGGCCACGTCGAGGACATCGGCGATGCGCTCCGGGTCGCCGGGCACAGCGCGCCTGCGGGCCAGATAGCGGCTCATGAAGCACGCGCTGCCCTCGCCCCGGCGCATGCCCGGCACCCGCGCCTCGTTGACAAACCCGCGCCGGGCGAAGTGGTCGGCCGCGTCGGCCGGGACCTTGGCAAAGAGCTTGGTATAGCCGCGCTCGCGGCCCAGCTCGTGCATGGCGTCCACGATGCCGGGCAGGTCAGCACGGTCGAGCTTCATCAGGTAAACCCGGTCATTGGCCGGGCCGTGCTGGACCAGGGAGTTACCCAGCCGGGTGATCTGATCATGCCGCATCGTCGCGCCTCCCCATGCGCTCGTTGCTCTGTGGGGTGAGGCTGTTGGTATCGTCCCAGTCCGAGAGCAGCATTTCGATGCCGATGGCCTTCTCCTCGGCGTCGTCCTCCTTGAGCTGGAGGTTGCACTTGGCGCACTCGCGGTCGCAGTAGTTGGCCTCGTAGCTTTCAGGCTCGTGGTAGGTGGTGATGACGCCCTCGTAGTTGCGCAGCACGACCTTGTTCGGCCCCCAGGAAACCACGTAGTTGGGCATGACCGGGATCTTGCCACCGCCGCCCGGGGCGTCCACCACATAGGTGGGCACGGAAAACCCGCTGGTGTGGCCGCGCAGGCTCTCGATGATCTCGATGCCCTTGCCGATGGGCGTACGGAAATGGGTCAAGCCTTCGGACAGGTCGCACTGGTAGAGATAGTAGGGCCTGATGCGGTTCTTGATCAGCTTCTGGTTGAGGGTGCGGATGAGCCGCTGGCAGTCGTTGACCCCGGCCAGGAGCACGGTCTGGTTGCCAAGGGGGATGCCCGCGTCGGCCAGCCGCTGCACGGCCCGCCGCGATGAGGAGGTCAGCTCGCGCGGATGGTTGAAATGGGTGTTGATCCACAGCGGATGGTGCTTGGCGAGCATGGTCACCAGATCCTCGGTGATGCGGTAGGGCAGGACCACGGGCGTCCTGGTGCCGATGCGCACCACGTCCACGTGGTCGATGGCGTCGAGCTGGGTCAGCAGCCAGTCGAGCTTGTCGTCCGAGAGCATGAGCGGATCGCCGCCGGAGAGCAGCACGTCGCGCACCTGCGGGGTGTTGCGGATGTATTCGAGCCCGGCCTCAAGGGCATCGCGCGAGGGCACGGAGTCCACATCGCCCACCTTGCGTTTGCGCGTGCAGTGGCGGCAGTACATGGCGCAGACGTTGCTGACATGGAAAAGCACCCGGTCCGGGTAGCGGTGCGTAATGCCGGGCACCGGGCTGTCCTTGTCCTCGTGCAGCGGGTCGATCATGTCGTGGCGGCCAATCTTCAGCTCCTCGGGGCTGGGGAACGACTGAAGAAAGACCGGGTCGTTCTCGTAGTCGTCCACGTCGATGAGCGAGAGGTAGTACGGGGTCACGGCCATGGGGAATTTGTCCAATGTCCGTTCGTAGATGCGTCGCTTCTTCTCGGGGAATTCCACACCAAGGACACGCTCGAAGTCGGCCACGCTCTTGACGGTATTGCGCACCTGCCATTTCCAGTCTGTCCAGTCGGTCCAGGAGGCCGTGTCGCGCAGCGTCCTGGCCACTTCCTGCTGATGTTCGTTGAATATGGTCAAATCGTCTCTCCTTGGTTACAATATCTGGCCGAGGAACTCCCGAGTGCGGGGCTCCTGCGGCGCGCCGAAAAAAGTGTCCGGGCAGCTCTGCTCCAGGATCACACCTTCGTCCATGAAGGCCACAGAGTCGGCCACCTCGCGGGCAAAGCCCATCTCGTGGGTGACCACCATCATGGTCATGCCGTCGTCGGCCAGCTGGCGCATGACGGACAGCACCTCGCCCACCAGCTCCGGGTCCAGGGCCGAGGTGGGCTCGTCAAAGAGCATCACCTCCGGCTCCATGGCCAGGGCTCGGGCGATGGCCACGCGCTGCTTCTGCCCGCCCGAAAGGGTCTGGGGGTAGGCGCTCTCCTTGTCGGCCAGTCCCACCTTGTCCAGATAGTAGCGGCCCAGTTCGCGGGCCTTGGCCTTGGGCATCCCGCGCACCTGGGTCGGGCCTTCGCTGACGTTGCCGAGCACGGTCATGTGCGGAAACAGGTTGAAGTGCTGAAAGACCATGCCCACCCGCGAGCGCAGGGCGTTGATGAACCGCTCGTCGCCGTGGACGAGCTGGCCGCTGACGCGGATTTCGCCCTGGTCGTAAGTCTCCAGGTAGTTGACACAGCGAAGCAGCGTGCTCTTGCCCGACCCGCTGGCCCCGATGACGCAGACCACGTCGAACGGCATGACCGCCATGTCGATGCCCCTGAGCACATGATGCTCGCCGAACCACTTGTTCAGCCCCTGTATTTCGATGACCGGTGTCTGATGCACCGTTTCCTCCCGAGGTTTGAAAATTCTCCGCCGACGCTGCATTCGACTCTGATTACTGCGTCGAGACATCGAGCCGATTCTCCAGGGCGCGGAACAGCCAACTGAACACGGCCGTGTAGAGCAGATAGAACAGGGCCGCGATGAACAGCATCTCCATCATCATGAAATTGGACGAGGCCAGTTGCTGCGACTTGAGCAGCAGCTCGTTGATGGTGATGGTGCTGGCCAGGGACGAGTCCTTGAGGGCGATGATGAACTGGTTGCCCAGCGACGGCACCGCCCGCTTGAGCGCCTGGGGCAGGATGATGCGGATCATGGCCCTGGGATAGGGCATGCCCAGGCTGCGGGCCGCCTCCATCTGCCCGTTTGAGATGGAGACGATGGCCCCCCGGAATATCTCGGCGAGGTACGCACCGTTGTGGATGCCCAGGGCGAGCACGGCCGAGGTCAGGGCGCTCAGCCCGGCCAGGCTGCGCAGGCCGAAGTAGATGAACAGCAGTTGGAGCAGCAGCGGCGTGCCGCGCACCACATAGATGTAAGCCCGGGCCGGAAGATTGAGCAGCCGACGCTTGGAGATGCGCATGAAGGCCGTGCCCAGGCCAAGGCCCACGCCCAGCACGATGCCCAGCGCCGAGACCTTGAGCGTCATCCAGGCCGCCGGAAGAAAATAGGGCAGATACTTGGGCAGGGCCGCAAACTCGAAATACATGCGTGAGTCCGATGTCTTGAGGGTTGGGACCGGCCGGGGCGGTGCGCCCCGGCCGCAGTGTCGCGCCGGGCGACCATTGATAAGCGGCCGATAGCCGCCGACCCCGGCCGCGCCGGGCAGTGTCTACTTCGAAGTGATGTCGGCGTTGAGCCACTTGACGCTCAACCGCGCCAGGGTGCCGTCCTCGTGCATGGCCTTGAGGATCTGGTCCACGGCCTCAAGCAGGGTTTCGTCGCTCTTGTTGAAGGCCACGGCAATGTCCTCGCTGCGCAGGGGCGCGCCCAGGGGAACAATGTCGAACCTGTCGGAATTCATGGCGTTCACGCCAACGACGCGGTCGGTGATCACACCGTCCACCACCCCGCTCGACAGCTCGGTCAGGGTCTGGGTGTCGTCCTTGTAGAGCTTGACCTCGCCCACGCCGAGCCGGGCCGCGTCGTCGGCAAAGGTGGTGCCCGTGACCACGCCCACGATCTTGCCGCGCAGATCCTCGGGTGAGGTAAAGGGTGCGCCCTTTTTGACCATCATCTGCGCCCCGGAATAGTAGTAGGGCGTGGAGAAGTTGACCACCTGGAGCCGGTCCTCGGTCACGGCCATGCTGCCCAGGATGCCGTCGTACACGCCAGAGCGCAGGCCCTCGATGATGCCGCTCCACTCGGTGGTCACCGGCTTGAGGGCCACGCCCAGCCGGGTGGACACCTCACGGGCCACATCCACGTCAAATCCTACCAACTCGTTGTTCTCGCTATAGAAATTGAAAGGAGGATAGCCGCCGCTCATGGCGAGGCTGATTTCACCGGCCTTGCGGACGCGTTCGAGGGAATCCGCCTCCGTGTCGGAGCAGGCCGCGAGCCCGAGGAGAAGAAGCGAGGCCGCCACAGCGACCAGCAAACGCACAATGGTTTTCATGAAATCTCCCGTGTTTTGATGAGATGACGCGTGTCCGGCCGGGCGAACCTTGTGTGATTCTCACCGATGTTCACCGCGATTTGGTCAAACTCGGGGAATCATGAAGCCGGCCGGAAAGGGCATGCAATCCACGACAGCATGACGACCAGTCCTTCGCCATATCGCCATCATCAGTGACGCTGCTGTGTTGTTGCATTGCCGCATGCAGCACAGAACATGTGCCGCATTCATCCCAAGCAGACATCATTGAGCCCTGCCGGGCAAGGGGGGAAAACGGGGATGTATCGGGTACTCGGGGATACCCGAGGTCAGCTCAGGGGGGGCTTTTGTCGAAGATAGGCGTGGAGCGATGTCCGGCTGCCGCGCAGGCCGAGCTTGCGCCGGATGTTCTTGCGGTGGGTCTGGATCGTTTCAAAGGCGAGGTTGAGCAGCCCGGCGATTTCCGCGCCGGTGCGCCCCAGTTGGACGAGTTGGCAGACCTCCATCTCGCGCGGCGAGAGGCGGTAGAGGGCGGCATCGTGGACCATGCTCCCGGCCGGGGCAAGGCCGTCACCAGCCAAGTCGGCCAGCCGCTCCTCGATGACCGCCCGGTAGCCCTCGCGCACGTCTGCGGCCTCGGCCTTGGCGATGCGCTCCAGGGCGGGCAGCATCTGCTGGCGCACCTGGCTGGTCAGGGCTTGACGCATCTCGCGGCGGTCCTCCTCCACGGTCTTGATGACGCGCATAAGCGCGATGTTCATCTTCTCCACCTCAGCCTTCTGGTCGCGCAGGTCGGCGCGCAGCTCCACCTGGGGCGAGAGGTCGTGCAGGATGAGTTGGAACAGGGAATAGCCGGTCAGCCGGATGCGGCGCAGGGTGGCCTCGGCCGGGTATTGGCCGCCCGCGCCGTCTGCCCCGTCCACCCGCCCGGCCCAGACCCCGCCCTGGTCCAGCGAGCCCATGGCCCGGCGCATCATGCGGCGCGACTCGCCCGCCAGCAGGCTGCCCACATCACGCCCTGACAGCTCGCGGCCGGGCTGACCCAGGCGCGCCCCGGCAGCCACGTTGGCCGAGAGCATCACGCCCGAGGTATCCATGAGGATGGTGGGGTCCTTGGCCGTGTCAAAGAGCGCGTTGAACAGGGCGATGGAGTCGGACAGGGCCGTGATGTTGTCCTCAAGCCGCTCCTCATAGGTCTCGTACAGGCTCTTCATGGGCCGGTTGTCCGTGGCCACGAGCACGTAGCCGCCCTGTCGCGCCACCTCCCCGGCCAGGGGGATGACCCGCAGCAGAAAATTGCGCCCGCCCGCGCTGGCAACATCGTGGATGGTCATGGCCGGGTAGCGCTCAAGGGCCTCGTCCAGCGACCGGGCATTCAGGCCCAATGCGCGCCAGAAGGGCTGCCCGGTTCGGCCGGATTCGGGCAGGTAGGCCAGGGGCTGGCCCTGCACGGCCAAGACCGTGCCCGAGGCATCGGCAAAGAGCACGAGGTCGCTCCAGGCGTCGATGACATCGCCTGGGTCTGACAGGGGTGTTATGGCCGGTTCGCTGGTCATGGTTCGAGTATCCGAGGCCAGCCTGACACGCCGGGCGGCTCAAGTAAAGGCGGGTCCGTTCCCCGGCCGGTCACCCTCTCCAGCCGGGGCCGAATCAGGCAATGGATCGGGTCGCATTGACCCCGCGCCCTGCCCGTCCTGTGCGGATGCCTTTCGGGCTATTCGCAGACCGTGCCGGTTCCCGGGGCCAGCCCGGCCAGATAGGCCGTTGCCGCGTCGATCTGGTTGGCGGGCAGTTGCGCGCCCTTCTGGACCATGCGGGCCACGGTGGCCTTCCAGGCGGCGTCGTTCTTGACGCCCACGGTGAGGCATATCCGCTTGGTCGAGTGACACCGCGAACAGGACTGCTTCACGGTCTGTCCCATGTCGGACGCACCGGCCATACCGGCCAGGGCGAAACCAACGGCGACCGCGCATCCGGCCAGGGCGTATCGAGCTTTGCGAAAAGTCATGGCAATCTCCAGTGTGCTGCGCGGCCCGCAAGCCGCTGATGCTGACCACGTGGCGTCATCCAAAGTCGACCGCGCCGACCCCGCACTCGCCACCCTCCCACAAATACGTCACCGCGCCCCAAAAGTACAGCCCGCCCGCCGGGTCGAAACCGTGGTCAAAACATTCTTTCTTGTCCGCCCGCCCCAAACTTGCTACCTCTGTCCGACCAAGGAAGCGTTTCGTCACCGGTGTGGCGCTTGGTCTTCAAAACCAATGTGTGGCAGTGATGTCACAGGCAGGTTCGACCCCTGTACGCTTCCGCCATGATTGAATAAAAAAGCCGATCAGCAATGACCGGCATTTTTCATTTTGAGGCTTTCCCCATCACTCTCCCCATATTGGCGGGGAGTGTGTTGACTTCCTCGCGCCAAGCGGCACCCTGTTGCCAGCTCAGGGTTTTTCGCAGCCGAGACCCGCGCGGGCGAGGCAGAGGACGTAGCGCGTGCGCTTGGCCCACCACTCGAGACTCGCATTGGCGGCGGACCATGTGTCAGTCACCGAGTCGGGATTGGAGCCGCCCACGCGGCGGTCCACCGCCGCGCCCATGAGCTCGCCGGTCGTGGCGTCCACCACCTTCATCTCCACCGACACCTCGCCCACGCCGGACTGCTTGCCGGTGCCCGAATAGGTCACCAGATTCACGACCGCGCCTATGGGCGTCAGGGATGAGAGCAGATTGCGCACCGGGTTGGAGAGATCGGCGTCGAGAATGCCCATGGACACCCGCATGGTCCCCGGCTCCGGGGTCGTGACCAGGGTGTAGTCCTTGCCAAGCTCCCTACTCATCAGGGCATAGGCGTTGTTGGCCAGACGCTGATAGTTTTCACGCGTCTCGGCGTCCAGTTGGCCGTCCTTGGCCACCAGGACCGGTTCGAGCAGGATCTTGTCGTATTTGTTGATGTCGATCTTCTTGTTGATGTAGTGGTAGAGTGCCTGATCCCCGGTCCCCTTCTCCAGGATGGAGGGATCGACGAAGGTGGACCGCAGCTTCATGTCGCGCGCGTGGTAGCTAGAGCCGCACCCCGCCACCAGAACAAGCCAGCCCGCCGCAATCGCAATAGCCATCAGCCGTATCATGTCCCTCTCCTTTGTCGCTCGCTTCCGGGGGTGGCCCCATTGTGTCCCCCCCCTGGGGAATCCGGCCTTGCGGGCACTGTTCCGATGCTCAATATGCTCCACAGCCGGGGTAATGGCAAGCCCGCCCCCCCCCGCCCATATATATTAGACAACCCCAACCAAATGCCGTAGAAGACGTTCCGGTACATTCGGCCGCCCGGCCGCGCCCTGCGGGGCGAGACACGTCACCACAGATACGGAAAACATGAGCAAGATAGACAAGATCCGCAATTTCAGCATCATTGCGCACATCGACCACGGCAAATCGACCCTGGCCGACCGCATTCTCGAGCTGACGGGCATGATCAGCGACCGCGCAAAAAAGGACCAGTACCTCGACAAGATGGACCTGGAGCGCGAGCGCGGCATCACCATCAAGGCGCAGACCGTGCGCATTCCCTACACCGCGCCCGACGGCCAAAAATACATCCTCAACCTCATCGACACGCCCGGCCATGTGGACTTCAGCTACGAGGTCTCCCGCTCCCTGTCCGCCTGCGAGGGCGCGCTGCTGGTGGTGGACGCCACCCAGGGCGTGGAGGCCCAGACCCTGGCCAACGTCTACCTGGCGCTGGACAACGACCTTGAGGTCGTCCCGGTGCTCAACAAGATAGACCTGCCCAGCGCAGAGCCCGAGCGCATCGCCCGCGAGATCGAGGACATCATCGGGCTCGACTGCTCCAACCCGCTCATGGTCTCGGCCAAGAGCGGGCTCAACGTGCAGAGCGTCATCGACGCCGTGGTCGAGCTGCTGCCCCCGCCCAAGGGCGACCCGGACGCCAAGCTCAAGGCGCTTATATTCGACTCCTGGTACGACTCCTACCAGGGCGTGGTGGTCCTCTTCCGCATCATCGACGGCACCATCAAGAAGGGCGATACCATCCAGATATTTTCGAGCGGCAAGCGGTTCGAGGTCACACGGATTGGCGCGTTCATGCCCGAGGCAGTGGACATCAAGACCATGGGCGCGGGCGAGGTGGGCTTCTTGTGCGCCTCCATGAAAGAACTGGGCGACGCCCCGGTGGGCGACACCATCACCCTGGCCTCCGACCCGGTGGACGAGCCCTATCCGGGATTCAAGCCGGTCAAGGCCATGGTCTTCTCCGGCCTCTACCCGGTGGAGCCCTCGGAATACGAGACCCTCAAGAACGCCCTGGAAAAACTCCAGCTCAACGACGCGGCCTTCAGCTACGAGCCCGAGACCTCCCAGGCGCTGGGCTTTGGCTTCCGCTGCGGTTTCCTCGGGCTTTTGCACATCGAGATCATCCAGGAGCGCCTTGAGCGCGAGTTCGAGGCCAAGCTCATCACCACCGCGCCCTCGGTCATCTATCAGGTGGACACCGTGGGCGGCGACACCATGACCATCGACAACCCGAGCAAGCTGCCCGACCCCACCAAGATAGCGGCCATTCGCGAGCCCTACGTGCGCATGGAAATCCACGTGCCCAACGAGTTCGTTGGCTCGGTGCTGGCCCTGTGCGAGGAAAAACGCGGCATCCAGAACAACATGGCCTACATCACGCCCAGCCGCGTGGTCATCACCTATGAGCTGCCCTTTGCCGAGGTCATGTACGACTTCTTCGACAAGCTCAAATCCTCCACCAAGGGGTACGCCAGCCTCGACTACGAGATCATGGACTACCGGCATGCCGATCTGGTGCGCTTGGACATCCTCATCAACGGCGACCCGGTGGACGCTTTCTCCTGCATCGTCCACCGCGAGAATGCGGCGCGCACCGGCCGCTCGCTGGCCCTCAAGCTCAAGCGCTCCATCCCGCGCCAGATGTTCGAGGTGGTCATCCAGGCCGCCATCGGCAACAAGATCATCGCCCGGGAGCGCAACGCGCCCTTCCGCAAGGACGTCACGGCCAAGTGCTATGGCGGCGACATCTCCCGCAAGCGCAAACTCCTGGAAAAGCAGAAAGAAGGCAAGAAGCGCATGCGCCGCATGGGCAATGTCGAGATTCCCCAGGAGGCGTTCCTCTCGGTCCTCAAGGCCGACGAGGATTAACCCGCTCACACCCAAGCAAGGCACATATTCATGACTCAAAGCTCCCTGAAATCCCTCCGCGACACGGTCGAAGCCATCGTGGTGGCCCTGCTCCTCGCCTTTGTCATCCGCGCCTTCGTGGTCCAGGCGTTCAAGATTCCCTCGGGCTCCATGCTCGAAACCCTCCAGATCGGCGACCACCTGCTGGTCACCAAGTTTGCCTATGACCTGCGCCTGCCCTCCACCGTGTTCCTGGACACCACGGACGGCAAGGTGCTCTTCACCGTGGGCGAACCGGAACGCGGCGACATCATCGTCTTCAAGTACCCCGAGGACGAGACCAAGGACTTCATCAAGCGGGTGGTAGCCCTGCCCGGCGAGACCATCGAGATCCACGACAAGGTGGTCTTCATCGACGGCAAGCCCCTGGACGAGCCCTATGTGCGGCACACCAAGCACACCATGGAGCCGGTGCGCGACAACTTCGGCCCCTATACCGTGCCCGAGGGGCAGTACTTCATGCTCGGCGACAACCGCGAGGCGTCCCACGACTCCCGCTGGTGGGGCCCGGTCAAGCGCGAGAAGATCGTGGGCAAGGCCCTGGTCATTTACTGGTCCTGGGGCTCCATCACCGATGTCCGCTTCGAGCGCATCGGCACGCTCTTCCTCTAGCCTACAGCCTGGCAGCTCAAACGGCCTTATGGCCCACGGCGGACGCCCCGCCCCTTCGCCGCGGAGTCACTCCGGTCTGGCGAAGGGGCGGGGTTCCGTGTTATGGGGGGCCATGCCCAGAAAAATCCTCGCCATCCTCTTCATTGTGCTGGCCGCGCTCCTGTTGGCGGCCTGCGGCTCCGACCCCGCGCCTTCGGCCGGGACCCGGGCCGCGTATGCCCCCAAGACAACCGCCGTGGCCGAGCGGACCACCCTGCCCCGGCTGCACGAGGCCGTGGGCACTGTCCGGGCCAGGACCGACGTCAACGTCGAGGCCCAGGTCACGGGCCGGGTGCTCGAAGTGCTGGTGCGCCCCGGCGACAAGGTGGCCCCGGGCGACGGACTGGTGGTCCTCGACGGCCGCGCCTCCCAGGCCCGGCTCGATCAGGCCCGCCAGGCCCGCCAGAGCGCCGGAAGCATGATCGCCCACGCCCGCGACGGGCTGGCCTCGGCCAAGGCATCCTTTGCCAAGGCAGAGGCCACCTACCGGCGCATGAAGCAACTGGGCGAGCAGCGCGTGGTCACGCCCGAGGAGTTGGAGCAGGCCGAGTCCGCCTATCTCCAGGCCCGGGCCGCCCTGGGGCAGGCCGAGGAGGGCGTGGCCTCGTCCCTGGCCCGCAGCCGCGAGGCGGACGAGGTGGTGCAGGAGGCCGAGATCGGCCTTGATCACACCACCATCGTGGCCAGCGAGGACGGGGAGGTGGCCAGACGACTGGTCGAGCCGGGCGACCTCGCCTTCCCTGGCAAGGGGCTGCTGGTGCTCCAGACCGGCGAGAGCCTGCGCCTGGAGGCCATGGTCCGCGAGGGGCTCATCGGCCGGGTGCGCGTGGGCGACACCGTGCGCGTGGCCGTCTCGGCCCTGGGCGAAGACGAAATGCTTGAGGCCGTGGTGGACGAGATGGAACCCCTGGCCGACCCGGTGACGCGCTCCTTCCTGGTCAAGGCGCGGCTGCCCGAGGCCCCGGGCCTCTACCCCGGCATGTTCGGCCGCCTCTTCGTGCCCCTAGGCCAGCGCGAGGCGGTGCTCGTGCCCGAGGCGGCCGTGACCCGCGTGGGCCAGTTGGAGACGGTCATGGTCCGCGAGGGCGAGAGATGGCAGCCCGTGCATGTGCGCACCGGCGACCGCGCGGGCGATAGAGTGGAAGTGCTCTCCGGCCTGTCCGGCGGCGAGACATTGGGCATTGGCATGGCCGACGTTTTCGGGGCCGACGCCTTGGGGGACGACACCTTGAAAGAGGACGCAGAAGACCACGCCGGGGAGGCAAGCTAGCATGGCGGTCGACGAGCCGGGCCGCACCGGCCTCATCGAGCGCGTTGTCGGCTACTTCCTGACCTCGCAGATGTCCGTGATCCTGGCCCTGGCCGCCCTGGCCCTGGGCGCGGCGGCCATCGTCGTCACCCCTCGCGAGGAGGAGCCGCAGATCGTGGTGCCCATGGCCGACGTGGTGGTGCGCGTGCCCGGCGCATCGGCCGATGAGGTGGAAAAGCTCGTCACCACGCCCCTTGAGCGGCTGCTGTGGCAGATCGATGGGGTGGAATACGTCTACTCCATCTCGCGCAAGGACATGGCCGCCGTGACCGTGCGCTTCTCCGTGGGCGAGGACCGCGAGGACTCGCTGATCAAGCTGCACGCCATGATCGCCAAGAACGTGGACCTGGCCCCGGCCATCGTCGAGGGATGGGTGGTCAAGCCCGTGGAAATCGACGATGTGCCCATCGTGGCCCTGACCCTGCACGCGGACCACGGATACGAGGCGCTCTATTCGGATTTCGACCTGCGCCGCATGGCCGAGGAGATGTTCCACAGGCTGGCCGAGGTGGAAGATGTCTCGCGCATCACCCTGCACTCTGGCCGCAGCCGCGAGGTGCGGGTGGAGATCCGGCCCGAGCGGCTGAGCGGGTTCAACATCTCGCCCCTTGAGGTGCGCCGCGCCCTGGCCGGGGCGGACCGCGCCCTGACCGCGGGCGATGTGGTGGCCGCGGACCAACGCACCCGGGTGGTCAGCCAGTCTTTCCTGCTCTCGGCCGACGACGCGGCCTCGCTGGTGGTGGGCGTGTTCGACGGCAGGCCGGTGTACCTGCGCGACGTGGCCGAGATCAGCGACGGCCCCGGCGAGCCCGCCGACTACTCGCGCATTGGTTTTTCCGACAGCTATCTGGCCCGATTGGGGCTCGACGCGGCCCAGCCCTCGCGCCCGGCCGTGACCCTGGCCGTGGGCAAGAAAAAAGGCGTCAACGCCGTGACCGTGGCCGACACTGTAGTGGCCCGGGCCGAGGAGCTGCGGCGCGAGGTGCTGCCCCGGGGCGTGGCCGTCACCGTCACCCGCAACCAGGGCGAGACCGCCCAGGCCAAGGTCAACGAACTGCTCTCGTCGCTGGGCTTCGCCATCGTCACGGTGGTGGCGCTGCTGGCCTTTGCCCTGGGCTGGCGCGAGGCCCTGGTGGTGGCCCTGGCCGTGCCCATGAGCTTTTCCCTGGCCCTGTTCGTCAACCACCTCTTCGGCTACACCATCAACCGCGTCACCCTGTTTGCCCTCATCCTCTCACTCGGTCTGGTGGTGGACGACCCCATCACCAATGTGGACAACATCCAGCGCCACATCCGCGCGGGCCTCAAGAACTCGCTTCAGGCCACCCTGGACGCGGTGCGCGAGGTGCTGCCTCCGGTGATCATGTCCACCCTGGCCATCATCGTGTCCTTCACGCCGCTTTTCTTCATCACCGGCATGATGGGGCCGTACATGGCTCCCATGGCCGCCAACGTGCCCCTGACCGTGACCTTTTCCACCCTGGCCGCCCTGACCGTGGTGCCCTGGATGGCCTGGCTGCTCCTGCGCCACCGCCACGGCCATCCCGACCCGGACGCGAGCCCCGGCAGCAACGGCCAAACGGCCGCCAGCGGCCCCGTGCCCAATGCCCGGCTCCTGAGCGTCTACACCCGGGTCATCACGCCGTTTCTGGGCGCGCCGCGCAATCGGCGGCTGCTGCTGGTGGGCATCGTGGCCGGGCTGGGGCTGTGTTTCGGGCTGGTGGTCCTGCGGCTGGTGCCGCTGAAGATGCTGCCCTTTGACAACAAGAACGAACTGCAACTGCTGGTGGACATGCCCGAGGGCACCACCCTTGAGCGCACGGATCGGGTTGTGCGCGACTTCGAGGCCCTGCTGCGCACCGTGCCCGAGGTCACCACCATGGTCAGCCACGCGGGCTCGCCCTCGCCCATGGACTTCAACGGCATGGTCCGCCACTACTACTGGCGCGACGAGCCCCACCTGGGGGAAATCCGCATCAATCTGGCCGACAAGTCCGAACGCGCCCAGCAGAGCCACGCCATCGCCCTGCGCCTGCGCGATCAGCTGGACGAGGTGGCCGCGCGCCACGGGGCGGTCATCAAGCTGGTGGAGACCCCGCCCGGCCCGCCGGTTATGGCCACCCTGACCGCCGAGGTATACGGCAGGCCCGACCTGCCCTACTCCGCCCTGCTCGAGGGCGCGGCCCACCTGCGCGGGCTGATGCAAAGCGAGCCGGGCGTGGTGGATGTGGACGATTCCTCCGAAGCAGACCGGCCCATGTTCGACTTTGTCCTCGACAAGGAGAAGGCGGCCCTGCACGGCATCACCGCCTCGGATGTGGTCCAGACCCTGCGTCTGGCCTTGAGCGGCGAGGAGCCCGCCTTTGTCCACGCGCCGGGCGAGCGCCAGCCCCTGCCCGTGCGCGTGATTCTACCCGCATCCCTGCGCGTGGGGCCGCAGACCCTGGACCACCTGACCATGAAGAGCGCGGCCGGCTCCATGGTCCCGCTGGCCGAACTGGGCGCGTTCCGCGAGGTCCGGGCCGAACAGCCCATCCTGCACAAGAACCTGCGCCGCGTGGCCTATGTCTATGGCGAGACCGCAGGCGTGCCGCCAGGCGAGGCCGTGCTCGACCTCAAGGGCAGGCTGCGCCACGACCCCATGCCGCCGGGCACCACCGTGGACTGGGCGGGCGAGGGCGAATGGAAGATCACGCTGGACGTGTTTCGCGACCTGGGGCTGGCCAATGCGGCGGCCCTGGCCGCCATCTACATCCTGCTGGTGATCCAGACGGGCACCTTTGTCATGCCGCTCTTGATCATGTCGGCCATTCCGCTGACCCTGCTCGGCATCCTGCCGGGCTTCTGGCTGCTCAACGTGGTGGCAGGCGGGACTGTGGGCGGGTACGCGGACCCGGTCTTCTTCACGGCCACGTCCATGATCGGGATGATCGCGCTCGGCGGCATCGTCATCCGCAACTCGCTGGTGCTCATCGAGTTCATCCAGTCCGAGCTGGCAGCGGGCAAGCCGCTTCGCGAGGCCATCATCCAGTCCGGCGCGGTGCGCATGCGCCCCATTCTGCTGACCGCCCTGACCACGGCCCTTGGCGCGTGGCCCATCACCCTTGATCCCATCTTCTCCGGCCTGGCCTGGGCGCTCATCTTCGGCCTGGCCGCCTCCACCCTCTTCACCCTGGTGGTGGTGCCCAGCGGCTACTACGCCCTGTATGGCGGCCGGGGGGATGAAGTCCCAGCCCAGTAGCAAAGAAGGACGCCACTGCGTCCTTCTTTGCCTGTGCTTGTCGGCTCCCCGGGTCTGTCAGATGGCCCAGGTTTCGAGGTCGATGAGGCCGAGACGGGCGGCGTAGCGGATGAGTTCCACGGTGCTTTGCAGGCCGAGCTTTTTCATCAGGTTGGTGCGGTGGTTCTCCACGGTCTTGGGGCTGATGAAGAGCTGGGCCGCCACCTCCTTGGCCGAGAGGCCCTCGGCCAGCAGGCGCAGCACCTCCTGCTCGCGGGCGGTGAGGGTGGTGTAAGGGTCGCGCCCGACGGTCTGCTCGTCCTTGGCCTGCATCAGCCGGAAGACCACCTCCTGGGACAGGGCGTCGTCCAGGAACAGCTCGCCCCGGGCCACGGCGTCGAGCCCCCGCATCAGGCTGCCTGCGGCGGACTCCTTGATCAGGTAGCCGGACGCGCCCGCCCGAAAGGCCTCGACGATGTAGTCCGCCTCCGAGTGCATTGAGATGATGATGAACCGGGTCCGGGGCAGTGCCCCCTTCAGCTCGCGGATCATCTGGATGCCGTTCTTGCCCGGCATGGATATGTCCACCAGCATGATGTCGGGCTGATGCCGCTTGCCCAGCCGGATGCCGTCCGTGCCGTTGCCCGCCTCGCAGACCACGGTGTACCTGTTGTCGCGATTGACGATGGTCTTCAGCCCTTCCCGGAACAGGGGATGGTCGTCCACGATCATGAGTTCCATGTCTGGGCGCTCCTTTTGATGATTTCGAGGGGAATGCGAAAGACAATGCGCGTGCCTTTCCCGATCAAGGACTGGACCTCCACGGTGCCGCCGATGAGCCTGGCCCGCTCCTCCATGCTGCGCAACCCCATGCGGTTTTCTGCCGCGGCCTCGGCCATGCGCGAGGTCACGTCGAACCCCTGACCGTTGTCTTCCACGCGGACGAGCAGTTCGGGATGGCTGCGCACCAGACGCACCGAGACGCGGTCTGCCCGGGCGTGACGGGCGGTGTTGTTCAGCGCCTCCTGGACCATGCGATAGACATTGATCTCGGCGTCAAAGCCGAGAGCCATGCCCTCGGTGCCCACGGCCTGAAAGCCAACCTCAAGGCCGGTGCGTCCGGCGGTCTCGGCGCAGTGGTTCTGCAGGGCGCGGATGAGGCCGAGCTGGTCCAGGGCGGGCGGGCGCAGGCCGTAGGCTATCTCGCGCACCGCGGCGATGGCCCCGCGCACCACCTCGGCCACGGTTTCGGCACGTTGTTGCAGCACCTCGTTCACCTCGGCCAAGCCGTCGAACAGGGTCTCCATGTTCAGGACGATGGAGGAGAGGTCTTGGGCCACGTTGTCGTGCAGGTCGCGGGCGATGCGCTGGCGCTCGTTCTCCTGGACGTGGAGAAGCTGCTGGGTAAGGGAGAGGATGCGCTCGCGCGCCTGCCTACGCTCCTCGGCCTCGGCCGTCAACCGGGCATTGGCCTCGGAAAGCTCTGCCGTGCGCCGCCTGACGCGGCTCTCCATTCCGGCATGGGCAACACGCAGCTCGGCTTCGAGCAGCTTGTGGCCGGTGACATCGGTGAGAATGATCAGACGCGCCCGCGTCCCGTTCCAGCGAATGGGCTTGAGGCTCAAGGTGACCCAGACGGCCGCGCCGTCGGGCCGCACCACCCGAAAGGGCGCACCGGGACCAATGCCCCGTCCGGCCAGATAGTCGGCCACCCGGCCGCGCACCCAGGTTTGGTCGTCTGGATGGACCAGGACGATGGGGTCGAGATTTTTGAGTTCGGCGCAGGGGGTATCCAGCATGCGGGCCATGGCGTGGTTGACGAAGACCACTGCCCTGTCGCGGATCACGGCCACGCCCTCCTGGGCGTTCTCCACCAGGGCGCGGTAGCGCTCCTCGGATTCGCCCAGGGCCTGCTCGGCCCGCTTTCTGGGCGTGACGTCCTGCAGCGAGACAATGACCCGCGAGAGGGTCTGCCGGTACTCCGGCGGCACCGAGAAATGGACCATGACCCAGATGATCTCCCCGTCCAGAGTGCGGTGGGTGATCTCGCCGCAACACTCGAAGCCGCCCGAGGCGAGGATGATCATCTCCTCGGTGAAGGCCTGCATGGAGCTTTCGGTCAGGACCGTGTCGAGCCGCCCGAGCAGATCCTCCTTGCTCCCGGCCCGCAGCAGGTTCAGGGTGGCCTTGTTCACGGCCACCACCTCCACCAGCGAGGCGCAGCAGGCCAGGTCTTCGGGATGGTCAGCGAAGTGACGGCGGAAATCAGTCACGCCCAACTCCCGCAGGGCGTCGAAATGCGCCTTGAGCCGCGTCAGGTCCTCCTCCCACAATGAGATGGGCGAATCCTCGAACAGGGCGCGAAACCGGGCCTCGCTCTTCTTGAGGGCCTCCACGGTGTTCATGTAGTCGGTGGCGTCGCTGGCCATGCCCTCCACGGCCACTGGCGCGCCGCTGGTGTCGCGGTGCATGACCACGCGCTGGCGCGCCCAGCGCACCTCACCCGACTTGTGGACAAACTGGAACAGATACTCCGGCCTGACCACGCCCTGGCACAACTCATCCCACACCACGCGGAAATAATCCTGCCAGTCCGGGTGGACGACATCGCGCACGAACAGGGGGCGCGAAAGGTACTCATGCAGGCTGTAGCCGGAGAAGCGCTCCACCGAGGGGCTGAGGTAGTCGTAGGTCCCGTCTGGGATGGTCATGCGAAAGAAAATGTCGCTGGTGGAAGTGGCGATGAAGTTGAGGCTGTGCTGGGCCACGGCCAGCTTCTCCTGGGCCTCGTGCCGGGCGGTGACGTCCGAGAGGATGCCCTCGATGGCCGGGGCCGAGCCGTCCGGGTCGGCGTGCAGGGTGACGCGCTGGTTGATCCAGCGGACCGAGCCGTTCCTGTGGATGACGGGAAATTCGTACTCGTGGCGGCAGGTTCCGCCCAGCAGTTCGTTCCACCACAGGTCGCGCACCCCGGCCCAGTCGGCCGGCACGAGCCGCTCGAAGAGCCCGGGCACCTCGTAGAACTCCTGGGGCGGGTGGCCGGTGATGCTCTCCACGGCCGGGCTGATGTAGTCGAACCGTTTGTCGGTCAGGCGCAGACGGAAGAGGCAGTCGCGGGTGTTCTCGGTCAGAAAACGCAGATGACGCTCGCTCTGGGTCAGGGCGTTGCGCAGCCGCAGCCGGGCCGAGGCGTCACGCATGATGGAGATGACATGGGTCAGGCGGCCGGAGTCGTCAAACACCGGGTCGAAGCGGCCCCAGACCGGGAAGAGCCTGCCCGAGGCGGTGCGGATGGCATACTCCCCTTCCCAGCTGCGGCCCTCGCGCATGGCCGGGGCCAGGGTCTCAGAAAGCAATGCCAGCGGCGGCCCGGGCAGGATGTCCTCGGCCCGGCCTTCCAGGATATCCTCCAGCGAATAGCCGTAAAACCCGGTAAAGGCCTGGTTGGCGAAGATGGGCCGCAGGGCCGCGTCGCGAATGGCCATGGCCACGCCCGAGGCGCTGAGCACCTGCTCGAAGAGGTGGGGACTGATCTCCCTGCCCGCCGGGGGGCTGGTCTTGCTTGGTCTCTTCACACGCGCTCGGTGGTCAGGGGTGGCCTGGATGGCACTCGTGCCGATAGCATTTCATAGCCCATTCACCCCGGGATGGGAAGACGGGCCGACACATGCGGCGACAGCTTTCGTTGCGTCCCGATTTGGCCAACGCGAGGCGGCCGCCCATTACGGGGCCAGCCCCGCGATCCACGACGCGCCGAGCCGGGCATGCTCCTCGGCCACCTGCTCGACCCAGCCCGAGAACTCGCCCTGGGCATCGACCACCTCCCGGCTCGCCCGAAGCGGGGCCATGACGATGGTAAAAGCGCGGCCCTGGCTGTCGCGCAGGGATTCGAGGATGGAGACAAAGGACTGCCAGCGGCCCAGGTTGCGCCCGGTGACCAGCCAGAGCACGGGCATGTCCAGCCGGGCCAGCTGGCCGCTGCCGGGCAGGCCGTCCGGCCCCACGGTGTCGTCCAGCAGGCAGACCAGGAAGGCGGGCCGTACCGCGCCCGGCTCCAGGGCCAGGGCCAGGGCCGGGGCCACGCCCGTGCCGTTGCCCCAGACGCCCGCCCGCGCCCTGTCCACCGGCTCAAGCCCGGCAAAGTACGACAGGGCCGAGGCCGTGTCGGCCACCTGCCGTCGCAGAGCCAGGGCCGCAGCCTCGGCCACGCCCATGCCCTCTGCACGGGCGGGAGGCCCGGCCTCGCCGGGCTCGTCGCAGCCGCGCGGACGAAAAGAGAACACGGCCAGCCCCGAGGCGGACAGGGCGCGGGTGAACCCCCGGACCAGTCCATCGTCCACACAGCGCTCGCCGTAGGTCAGGACCACGCCGGAATGCCCCTGGCCAGCGGGCGGCAGGGTGGTCCTCCCGGCCAGGGTTTCCGGCTCCTTCCCGCGCTTCTTGCCCGGCTTTTCCTTCGGGTCTGGCTCGGCATCGGGCACCGCGAAGCGCACGTCGCTCTCGCGCACATGGATCTTGAGCGGGAAGTGGGCGATGCGGTCGTCGTCGGTCATCAGGATAAACCGTTCGATGCGGTCGTCCTTGGCCAGGAAGGTGACGGTGCCGGTGATCGGCTCGTCCGCATGGACCGAGGGGCCGATGGTGTAGATGTACTTGGCGAACTCCTTGAGGCGGCGCAGCGTCTTGTTCTTGGAGTCGTAGATCAGAAAGCGGCCGTATTCGGTGTCGCGGGCGTCGATGATGGAGATGGTCCTGTCGTCGCGGGTCTTGAACTGGCCGGAGAATTCCGTGGATTCGTAGGTGTAGTATTCGGCCATCATGGACCGGCCGAACCGCGCCTCGTGCCCCCGGTGGGCGAGGACGTCGTGACGGCTGACCAGGATGGGCGGCCCATCGCTCTCCCTTTCCGTGTCAGACGAGGGCAGCGCGGGCGGTGTCTCGGGCGGGGGCGCTGTCTTGACCGGGCTGATGTCGATGGTGTCGGGAGCGGACGGCGCCTGCGCTTCGGGCTCGGCCGGGGCGGCAGGTTCAGGGGCTGCGGGTTCCGGGGGTGTGGGAGGAAGAGCGGCCGCGTCGTCCAGAAGAATGGTCTTGTCCATGGGCAGGACCTGCGCCACGGGCTCCGGTCCTTCAGGCTCTGCCGGGGGCGGCGCGGGAATTGGCGCGGGGACTGGGGCGGGGATCGGCATGACCACGGGCTCGGCCAGGGTGGTCAGATCAAGCTCCATGAGCTCAGGCGGCAGCGGACGGCCCAGGTACAGGGTCTGGATCAGCACCGTCGCGAGGGCCGCGTGCAGAAGAAGGGAGAGAATCAGGCTGAGCGCGCGCATGTCCGGGCCTTGTTCCATCGTCCTTGCCAGCTCTGGCACCACAGGGACCGAACAGGGAAAATCCGGCCCTTTCATCCAGTGTACGCCCCTGTTCGGCCCATGGCAAGCAAAGGGCGTGGAAACAATGTCTTTTCAGACGCTTGGAGTCTGAATTTCCTGCCCGGTTGCGGCCGGAGCCTGGGGTCCATTTCGCCGCCCACGCCACAGCGCACGGCTGGCCGTTGCCTTTTTTCCAATGACCGACTAGAGTTGGCCGATGGTGCGCCCTCCGGGGCGCGGAGCCGGGAACAAAGGAGGCTGCGATGCTTGTCAGAGACTGGATGACGGAAAACGTCGTCACGCTGGGCGTCAACTCGTCGGTCATGGATGCGGCCGACATCCTGCGCCGCAAGGATATCCGGCAATTTCCGGTGGTGGACGCCGAGGGGCGGCTGGTGGGCATCGTGTCTGACCGGGACATCCGCGACGCCATGCCGTCGAAGTTCATCCCCGGCGACTGTACCGACGGCCGCGAGGGCGGCCTGAACACCCTGACCGCTGGCGACATCATGACACCCGGCCCCCTGACCGTGGCCCCGGACACGTCCATCAACGCCGTGGCCGAGATTCTGGTCAGGCACAAGGTGGGCGGCCTGCCCGTGGTGGATGGGGGGCAACTGATGGGCATCATCACCCAGGCGGACGTGATGCGCTTCCTCTGCGCGGCGGCGGGGTCTCTGCGCTCGGGCGTCCAATTCGCCTTCCGGCTCGAAGCCCGGCCCGGCCCCCTGGCCGAACTGCTCACCGACATTCGCGAGATGGGCCTGACCTTCACCAGCGTGTTCACGGCCTACGACATCCGCAACCCCGGCACCCGAAACGCCTACATCCGCCTGGAAGGCCCGGGCGGCCGCGCCGTGGAACAACTGGTGGAAACCCTGCAGAAAAAATACGTGGTCCTCTTCTACGTCAACGAGGGCGTCACCGTGGACGTGGCCTGACCGGCCGCGCCCCCGCGAAGTCAAAGGGCCGCGCTTCCCCGGAAGCGCGGCCCTTTGCCGTGTCGGCTAGTCGGCCAGACCCTTCTTGACGGCCTCCAACAGCTTGCGGGTGTCGATGGGCTTGGTGAAGGTGTCCACCACGTCAAAGACCTTGGCCAGTTCGACAATGGCCTCGGGGTTGAAGGCCTCGCCCCCCGAGATGGCGATGAATTTGCGGGAGCGGTCTGACTTGATCAGCTCGCCCATGACCTGAAGCCCGCCCTTCTTTGGCAGAAAAATGTCGATGATGCTCAGGTCGATGGCATTGTCCCTGAACACGCGCAGGGCCTCCTCGCCGTCGGCCGCCTCGACCACGGCGTATCCTTCGGCCTCAAGCACGCTCCTGAGCAACTCCCGAATCATGGGGGCGTCGTCAACAACCAGTATAGTCTTCATCCTCACGCTCCTTGCGTTGATGGTCGTTTCTCACTTCGGGGCCGCCTCCCGCGCCAGGAACTCTAGCGCGGATCGGATCTCGGATTCAAGCGTCTTGTACTCCCTGGTCGCGGAGGTGTGATCCTGCTGGCGACAGAAGAACTCCACCTGCTCGGCCTGGGTCCCGGCCCGGCGGGCGCCCACGGTCCGCGCGCTGCTCTTGATGGAATGGGCCAGCCGTTGCGCCTCGTCCCATCGCTGGTCGGCCAGGACCCCGGCCAGCTCTTCCAGATCGCCCGTCGTGTCGCGCAGAAAGATGGCATCCATGCGCCCGAGCAGGGCGCGATTGCCGCCGAGCATCTCAAGGGCCGTCTCCCGGTCAAAGGCGGGGCAGCCGGTCCCCTCCTGTCCGCCCCCCGGTCCACCCTCAGAGCAGCCATGGCTTGCCGTGTCGCCGCCCTCCCCGGTCAGGGGATCGGCCTCGGGGGGCGGGGTACCGTTCACGGCCTCGGCCATGGCCGCGTAGAACGCGTCGATGCGGATGGGCTTGGCAATGTAGCCGTTCATGCCAGCAGCCAGGAACCGCTCTCGGTCGCCCTTGAGGGCGTGGGCGGTAAGGGCCACGATGGGCACCTTGGGGTCAAGGGTGCCCGAGCCCGGGTCGCGGATGGCCCGGGTGGCGGTGATTCCGTCCATGACGGGCATCTGCACGTCCATGAGCACCAGATCGAACCGCTCGCGTCTGACCGCTTCCAGAGCCTGGGCTCCGTTCTCCACGGCCACGGCCTTGTAGCCCTTCTCGGCCAGCAGGTCCATGGCCAGGCTGCGGTTGAGCGCGTTGTCGTCTGCCAGGAGCACACGCAGGCCGGGCCTGGGCGCGCTGGCCCCAGTCTCGACGCGGTCCCGCTCCAGGGCCTCGGGGTCGCCCACGGAAAAATCGATGGCAAAGAAAAAGGTGCTGCCCCGGCCCTCCTCGCTCTCCACCTCCAGCGTGCCGCCCATCAGCTTGACCAGCAACTTGCAGATGGCCAACCCGAGGCCGGTGCCGCCGTGCTTGCGGGTGATGGAGTCATCGGCCTGGAGAAAGGATTTGAAGATGGCGCGCCGCTTCTTCTTGGGGATGCCGATGCCCGTGTCCGAGACCGCGAACTGAAGCGTCAGCGGGCCGTCCGGCGCGGCATGGACCCGGCCCGGAGCCACGCCGATGCGCACGGTGACGCTGCCGGTCTCGGTGAACTTGACCGCGTTGGCCACCAGATTGACCAGCACTTGGCGCAGCCTGCCGGGATCGCCGACAATGGCCAGTGGCACCTCGTCGCCCACCTCGGCGGCCAGGGTCAGCCCCTTGTCCGCGGCGTGCAGGCGGTGCATGTCCAGCGCCGTGCGCAGCACCTCGCGGATGTCGAAATCAATGCGCTCCAGAGGGAGCTTGCGCGCTTCGATTTTGGAGAAGTCGAGGATGTCGTTGATGACCGTGAGCAGCGAGGTGCCCGCCTCAAGCACGCGGCTTAAGCACTCGTTCTTGCGGGCCGGGTCGTCCACGCGCAGGGCCAGCTCGGTCATGCCGACCACCGCGTTGAGCGGGGTGCGGATCTCGTGGCTCATGTTGGCCAGGAAGGCGGACTTGGCCCGGGTGGCGGCATCGGCCCTCTTCATGGCGGCCACCAGCCGGGTGGATTTGCTGGTCAGCTCCGCGTTGGCCCGCTCCAGTTCGCGGGTGCGGCGGCGAACCTTGTCCTCGGATTTGTCGTGGGCGATCTTGAGGGCGTCCTCGGCGCGCTTGCGGTCCGTGATATCGATGCCAAGGACCATGATCATGCGCTCCCCGGCCGAGTCGGTCATGGGGCTGCACTGGAGATGAAAGGTGCGCCCCCGGGCATCGGTCCAGTCCCATTCCTGGGTGCGGTCCGTGTCCATGGACGCCATGGGCGGGCATCCCTCACAGGAAATGTTGGCGCAGTTGAGGGCGTCGACACACTTCTTGCCCTTGGGGCTGCCGAAATACTTGCGGAAATAGCGGTTGGCGTAGCGGATGGATTGGTCCGGGTACAGGTGGTAGACGATGCCGGGCAGGGACTCCATGAAGAATATCTGGCGTTGCTGCTCCCGGCGCAGGTCCTCGTCGGTGCGGTGCAGCTCGGTCAGGTCCAGGGTGTTGATGGCCAGCCGCGTCACCTCGCCCCAGGGGTTGGTCACCGGCACGATGGAATGGACCAGCGAGCGGCCGCTGACCTCCTCCTCGAAGCGCAGGGAGCGCACGGCCGCGATGGCCTCGGTGATGCGCGCACGGCGCGAGTCCGCCGAATCGCGCGGAAGCAGATCATAGATGTTGGCCTGCTCAAGTTCCCTGGTCGTCTCCATGCCGAAGAGCTTGGCGGCCATGAGGTTGGCGGCCAGCACATAGCCGCTCACGTCGATGACCAGCGATGATTCCATGGACGATTCGAGCAGCGCCCTGGAGGTCTCGTCCATGGAGACATATGAGGTGGGCCTTGCCGGCCGCGGGGGAAGGGCCATGATTCTTTCCCGTTCAGATCGATTTCAGCGGGGTTTGCCTTGGACCGCTGCGCACAGACGGTCCACTTTGCAACCGTAGTGAAGGGCTTGGCCCAGGTCAATGGTATTTTCCCCTCTGCCCGACAGCTTTGCCGGATTCGGGGCTGTTTTCAATCCGGGCACGAAATGATAGAATGCCTCATGGACTATCAGGGAACCATCATCCGCCCGCCCAGCGAGGCGGACAGCATCCTGCTCCAGGTGACGCTGGGCTGCTCCCACGGCAAATGCGCCTTCTGCGGCGCGTACCAGGGCAAGCGGTTCGCCATCAAGGAGCGCGAGACCGTGGCCCGAGACATCGCCTTTGCCGCGCGCCACTGCCGTCGCCAGCGGCGCGTGTTCCTGTGCGACGGCGATGCCCTGGTCATGCCCCAGGCCAAGCTGCTGGACATTCTGGCCGCCATCCGCCGCGAACTGCCCTGGGTCACGCGGGTCTCCACCTATGCCAGCGCCAAGAGCCTGCGCCTGAAGAGCGACGCCCAGCTGGCAGAGCTGCGCGAGGCGGGCATAGCCATGGTCTACATGGGGCTCGAATCGGGCGACGACACCATCCTGGCCGCCATGAACAAGAACGGCGACAGCGGTGCCATCGTGGAACAGGGCATCCGCGCCCGACAGGCCGGGTTCAAGCTCAACGTCACGGTCATCAACGGCCTGGGCGGGGTCGAGCGCTCCATGGAGCACGCCCGGGCCACCGGGCTGGCCCTGAGCGCCATGGACCCGGACCAGATCGGCGCCTTGAGCCTGATGCTCGTGCCCGACACCCCGCTCCACGCCCGCCACGCCCGGGGAGAGTTCGTCCTGCCCGACGCCACCGGCATGCTGGCCGAAATCCGCGAGATGCTCGCCCACCTGACCCTCACGCGCGGCCTGTTCCTGGCCAACCACGCCTCCAACTACCTGCCCCTCAAGGTCCGGCTGCCCTCGGGCCGGGACGCGGCCCTGGCCGAGTTGGACACGGCCCTGGCGGGTCAGCGCCCCCTGCGGCCGGAATCGTCGCGGCGGCTGTGACCCGTGAACGCGGGCCGGGCGGTGAGAGGGAGAGTTTCGAAAGCGCCATTATGTAGGAAACACACAAAACCTACGTTGAAGTGAAACATGCCCCCGTCGCAAGAGAGGGGCATGACTTCTGGACACACAAATCACCGGCATTAATGGCGTTGTCCAGTATACAGGATAATTTTTCAAATTGCATGGGCTTGACTTTGTATATTCGACGAGCAACTATTTGATTGCGTAGTAATGATTGATTTCGTTAGATACTCAACTCGAAACAGGGAGAATTTTATGTCCATACCTAAGGCTCATCCGATGAAAATTCCAATAATCGCTCTTTGTCTAATTTTATTTTTCGGTGCTTATTCTGTTGAAGCCAATGATAATATGCACTTTGTTGATATGGGTAACGGTTGGACAGGGTTGACGCGCCAATCCGATCCATTTGATACGTCGAAGTATACAATTATACAGATGTATAAAGGTGCTTTCACCTTTCGATGTAACGAGTGCAATTTTACTACAGGATCATGGGGATATGATGGATTAAGCTTTGGTGCCGACATCAAATATATAAGGGGCTGTACCAGATAACTAGCCCATATGTTTCTTAACCCACTGTTTCAGTTGCTTAAACTGTCTTTGTGGATTGGTGTTGTTAAAACGCCACTCACACTCCTTCAAGAATAGAGGAAAGTTCTTGGTCGGAATGCCGTTG
>JBDRSO010000009.1:0-66045 GCA_043824835.1 Pseudomonadota bacterium
CACATCTCCTTTTTTCGTTATCTGAGTCAACAGCTCCCGCGTTGCCTTGAATACGGCAAATCGTTTTTCAAATAAATCAATCTTAAGCTGGTCTCTGCTTATTCTATTTTGATTTAAAGCAGTCCAAACAACAAAACACCCAATTGCAAGCGTACATATTACACTCAGCATCTCTGTCTGCCACATTGGATCGCTCCTTACTGTTATTTGTGTACAGAATAATACAAACAATCAAAATAATCACTATCTAATACGACAAAGCCCGGCCCGCCACTCTCGGCGGGCCGGGCTTTGCAGTTCCCGAGGGGTCGGATGGCTTACGGTTCGCCCTGTCGCCGGGGCGGCTCGTTCCCGGCTTCCGGTGTTTCATCACTGTCTGGCTCGGCCGGATCGTCGGTCGGGACCGGCAACTCCTTCCAGCGGTTTCTGGCGTACACGGCGTTGACGATCCACAGGATGGGGTTGAAAAGCAGGATGATGCCAACGACCCATGCCCATCTCCTGCGCTTGAGGATGAAATAATACGGGATGGTGGACAGCGTGAAAAAAATCAAGGCGGCAATGGTCTTCTGGTCTTTCACCGCCGAAGTCACCACAAGCATCAATGCCAGCAGCCCGTAGGTCATCATTCCCATCAGGCCGGTGTAGTACCCCCACTTGTACGGCTTCGCACCGGGGTATAGTTGATGGAGCTTCTTGTCCAACAGGAGCGCCAACGGGATGGCAATGAGCGCGCAAACCAGGGTCATGGCATAGCGTACAGGACTGTCTTCCATCGGAAACTCCTCACCGGGTGCGGCTGTTCATATCTCGTTCATGTCCTTGATCGACGCATATCCTTGATCAACGCCCGTCCAAAGTCAGAGCCAACAAAACAAACTTCACCGCCGATGTCCAGACAGGACGCTTGTCTTTCGTCTCCCTGACCTCTGGCCTTCCGGCCGGAATCGCCCATGGGGGGGGCGGGCTCGTCGTGTCAAAGGAAACGGCTGGTCAACGGGTCTCGGTCATCACGTCCCAGGTGGCACCCTGGGGGGTGTCCTTGACCTCCACGCGCATGGCGGCCAGCTCGTCGCGGATGGAGTCGGAGCTGGCGAAATCCTTGTCCTGGCGCGCCTGCTGGCGGGCGTCGAGCAGTTGCTGGACCCGGGCCGGGTCGATGCCCGCCCTGGCGGCGCGGCTGTCGCGCAGCTCGGCCAGGAACTCGACCGGGTCGCGGCCGAACACGCCGAGCACTTCGCTCCATGTCTGCATGGCCGCCTTGATGCGGGTGAAGAGGTCGCGGCCACCCTCGGACTTGCGCAGGTTCTTGTCCTCGGCCACCCGGCCAGCCAGACGCACGGCGGAAAAGATGTGCCCCAGCGCCCCGGCTGTGTTCATGTCGTCTTCCATGGCCTCACCCCAGTGGCGCTCGATGGCGTCGAGTTCCTCCACCAGTTCGGCCGGGAAGGGCGATTTCTTCCAGCTGGTCTTGGCCAGTTCGGCGTCCACCTGGGCCAGGGCGGCGTAGACGCGGCGGATGCCCTTCTCCGCCTCCTCAAGCGCCTCAAAGGAGAAATCGAGCGGGCTGCGATAGTGCATGGTCAGCAGAAAATAGCGCAAGGTCTCGGGCAGGAACTTGTCGAGGATATCGCGGATAGTGAAGAAGTTGCCCAGTGATTTCGACATCTTCTCGGAGTTGATCTGGACAAAGCCATTGTGCACCCAGTAGTTGGCAAAGGGCTTGCCCGTGGCCGCCTCGGACTGGGCGATCTCGTTCTCGTGGTGGGGGAAAGACAGGTCCTGCCCGCCGCCGTGGATGTCCAGGGGCAGGGGCGCGTATTTCTCGCTCATGGCCGAGCACTCCAGGTGCCAGCCCGGGCGGCCCGGCCCCCAGGGCGAATCCCAGGACGGCTCGCCGGGCTTGGCCGCCTTCCACAGGGCAAAGTCGAGAGGGTCATGCTTCTCTTCGCCCGGGTCGATGCGCGCGCCCGACTCCAGTTCGTCGATGTTCCGGCCCGAGAGCTTGCCGTAGTCCGCAAAGGAACGAACCCGGAAATAGACATCGCCCGAGGGCGTGGCATAGGCGTTGTCCTGACTGATGAGCAATTCGGTCAGGGCGATCATCTCCGGGATGTGCTCGGTGCACCGGGGCTCCACATCGGCCCGCAGCACGCCAAGGCGGTCCATGTCCACATAGAACTCGCCGATGAACCGCTCGGCCACTTCCGCAGCCTCGGCCCCGGTCTCGTTGGCCCGCTTGATGATCTTGTCGTCTATGTCCGTGAAATTGCGAATGAAGGTGACGTCATACCCCGTGTGGCGCAGGTAGCGGAAGAGCACGTCGAAGACCACGCTGGAGCGGGCATGGCCGACATGACAGAGGTCGTAGGCGGTGATGCCGCATACGTACATGTTGACCGCGTTGCCGTTAACGGGGATGAACTCCTGCTTCTTCCTGACCAGGGTGTTATAGAGTCTCATTCAAATGCTCCAATTATAATTGTCTGATTTTCATCGTCATTGATTAAATCTTTCGCTCATAGTCCGTGGTCACGGTGACATTGAGCAGGTGCAGATTCTCGTACACGTCGCGGCCCATGAAGAAGTAAAGCACGGGCATGGGCTCGGCGGGCCGGACCGAGACAGCCACCCTGCCCGGCTCGGCCACGAACTCGGCCAGCCCGAGCAGAGCGCCTTCGGCCACGGTGTTGCCCTCGCGGGCGGCGAAGCGGGCCATGGACGCGAGCTCTGCCAGGAAGCGCTCGCGGGCCTCGGCCATGGAGATGCCCAGGAGTCTGGCCGTGCTGTGCAGCGTCAGGGCCATCACGGCGTGGTCCTCATAGATCAGATTCGCGTTGACCAGCCGCAGCCCCAGGAGTTTTTCCACACGCGGCTGGTTCAGGTCAAGGCGGTCCACAGTGCCGGTCAGGGAGACCTCGCCCAGATCCGGCGCGGACAGCGACAGGGTGCGCACGGTCAGGGCCTGGCTCTCGGGCGCGTAGGCGTAGTCCACGGCTAGGTCGCCGCGAACTTCGGCCACGCCCATGGAGAGCAGGGGCGCGGCCCACGAGCCGAAATTGGCCGGGGTGACGTGCACCAGCAGCCCCCGAACCTGGGCTGCGGCAAAATGGGGTACCGGGTTTTTCTGGTCAAAGGAACTGAAGCGGACCTCGTCGGCCGACACGCGCTGGCCACCGGGCAGGGCCGCCTCCACCTTTTCGAGGACCACGCTCTGGTCCGTGAAACGCACCGAGATGTCGTCGTAGGACACGATCAGGCCCGGCACGTCGCTCACGGCCTGGTTGAAGGCCCGCGCCACCTCGTGGTTGACGAACCAATACAGCCCGGCCGCGCAGATGACGGCGAACACGGCAAGTGAGATGAAAAATTTGCTCAGCCCGGACACGCCCGCCTAGACCTCCCGCAGGGCCGTCACCACGGCCACAGCCTTGATGCCCTGCTTGCGGCCGGTGAAGCCGAGACCTTCCTCGGTGGTGGCCTTGACGTTGACCCGATCAACCGGCAGCCCGAGGAGCCGGGCCGCGTTGGTGGCGATGGCCCCGGCGTGGGGCGCGATCTTCGGAATCTGGGTGATGATGGTCAGGTCTGCCTGGACCACCCGCACCCCGGCCGCCTCGGCCATGGCCAGGATCTCGCGCAGGAGCACGCCGCTGTCGGCCCCGGCAAAGCGCGCATCCGTATCAGGAAAATGGGTGCCGATGTCCCCGCCGCCGTAAGTGCCGAGCACGGCGTCGGCCAGGGCGTGGAGCAGCACGTCGCCGTCCGAGTGGGCGACGATGGTCGGCCCGCCGGGCACGGGCACCCCGCCCAGCACCAGCGGCCTGTCGGCCTCGGTGCCGAAACGGTGGACATCATACCCCCAGCCCACGCAGGGGATGGTGGCGCGGGTCTCGCACAGCCGCTTCAGGTCATCAGGCGTGGTGATCTTGATGTTGCCCGGCTCGCCGGGGATGATCGCGATGCGGAGACTTAACCCGGGCGCATGGGCGGCCATCCGCTCCACCATGCCCGCGTCGTCGGTGACGTCCCAGCCGTTGGCCTCGGCCAGGGCGTGGGCCTCGCGCAGCAGCCCGGTCTCAAAGGCCTGGGGGGTCTGCACCGCGCGCAGCTCGGCCCGGTCCAGGGTTTGGACCACGCCCTCGGTGCCCGACTCGTCCGTGGCCGCGCGCTTGATGGTGTCGGCCACCTGGATGGCCGGAATCACGGCCCGCTCGCCCCGGTTCAGGGCATCGATGAGCAGGGCGATGGTCCGGGCCGAGACGAACGGCCGGGCCGAGTCGTGGACCAGCACGCCGTCGCAGCCGGGCGGCAGGGCATCGAGACCCCGGGCCACGGAATCCTGCCGCCGCGCCCCTCCAGCGCACACCGCCCAATCCAGGCCGAGGTTCTCGCTGCGGAAAAGCTGGCCCACGCGCTTGTCCATGGCCGCCGCGTCCGCCTCGGGGAACACGAAAACCACCCCGCGTACACCGGCTACGCGCGAGAAGGTACGGGCCGAGTGCCAGAAGAGCGGCGCGCCCCGGTGCTCTATGTATTGCTTGGCCACGCCCCCGGCGGCCCCGGCCAGGCGGCTGCCCGATCCGGCGGCCAGGATCACGGCCCATATGGTCTTCAACGGTCGATCCATGCGCATTCCGTGTAGTCAGGGGCGGGAGGGTTGCCCCTCCCGCCGCCGTGGTATCAGGTTTGGAGTCGGCCGATAAGCCGGGTCCTGTGCCCCCGAAGGGGCGGCTGTCATTCCTCTAGGACGACTGTTACCAGCCGCCTCAAGCAACCTACCCGGTAGCCTGGGCCGGGCCGGCCTCGTACGCTACCCTATTTGGTCTTGCTCCGAACGGAGTTCACCTGGCCTGCCGTGTCACCACGACAGCCGGTGGGCTCTTACCCCACCGTTTCACCCTTGCCGCCGGGTTTCCCCGGAGGCGGTCTACTTTCTGTTGCACTTGACGGGGATCGCTCCCCCTGGGCGTTACCCAGCGTTCTGCCCTGTGGAGCCCGGACTTTCCTCTCCGATCAATGATCGCAGCGACAGCCTGTCCGGCTCCAAACCTGAAATCGAATTATTCCTGAATCGCGCCAGGGGCCATGTCGCCCCGCTGCCAGTAGATGAGCCGCTGGCAATTGGGGCAGCTGAGGATCTGCTGACCCTTTTGCAGGTCGTTGAAGATCTGCGGCGGAATCATGATGTGGCAGCCATGGCACACGGCTTCGGCCACCGGCACGATGACCGGGTTGTCCATGCGCTCGCGGATGAACTCGTAGCGGCCGAGGATGGGCGGGGGCACGACCTTGCAGGCCTTCTTGCGCTTGCGCACCAGCCCCTCAAGGCGCTTGTTGGCCTCCTCCAGGCGCTGGTCCAGCGTGGTCTTGAGGGTGTCATACTGTTCCTTGACACCGCTCATTTCCTCGGTCAGGGAATCGGTCGCCTCGTTTTGGCGGACAAACTCCTCCTCCACGGCGGCCTGCTCTTCCTCGCGCATGCGGTTGAGCTTTTCAAGGCTGTCCATCTCGCGCATCATGGCGTGATATTCCTTGGTGTTGGCCACCAGCATGAGCTTGTTCTTGCTCTTCCTGATGCGGCTCCCGTCGTCCTCGATCTCCGAAGCCAGCTTCTTCTTCTGGGTCTTGAGCAGGTCGATGCGCTCGTCGATCTGGGCGCGCCGCTCGGCGAACTCGCCCATCTGGGCCTCAAGGTCGGAAAGCTCCAGCGGCGCCTTCTGAATCTCGTCCTGAAGGACAAGAATCTCGTCATCCACCTGTTGCAGTATGATCAACTGCTCAATCTGTTTCTCGTACATCGGTTGCAACCTCGCTATCTATTTGAAATCACGCGCATGCATGGTTCCTTCGTTATGACCTGACCCGCACCCGGAAGGGATCGCTCCCAACGAAGAAGCGGACCTCCACGCCGGAAAGCCGCCCGGAAAGCTCCTGGGCGAAACGGCGCATCATCTCCTCTTCCAACGAAAAATGCCCCACATCGAGCACACACACGGCCGCTTCGGCCGCAGCGTGGTATTTCATGTCGCCGGTGATGAACACATCGGCCCCGGCAGCGGCCGCAGCAGCAACCAGATCGGCCCCGGAGCCGCCGCAGTAGCCCACCCGGGCCACGCGCTCCGGCTGCGGGCCAGACACGGTCCAGTAGCCCCGGGCATGGGCCGGAAGCAGCCCGTCCAGCAGGGCAGAAAACGCCTCGAAATCCATTGGCTCGGGCAGGTCGCCCACCTCGCCGAACCCCACCTCGTCGCACGGGGCGAACAGCTTGCGCAAATAGAACACCGGCCTGCTGCCCACGGCAAAGACGATGGCCTCGGCCACGGCGGGCCAATCAGCCTCGTCGCAGACCACGCGCACCTCACCGGTGCCGCTCTGGGAGACCGAGTGGATGGACTCGCGCCTGGCCCAGATGTCGGCCGTGTCCCGGGAAACCGGCTCGTCGAGATAAAAGGACGCCTCCACCGGACAGCGGGAGTGGGCCTTCTCAAGGGTTTGCGGGTCGCGCAGCCCAAGCTCGCTCCCCAGCCAAAAGGCCGGGCCGCCCGGCCGGACATCAAGAGAGGTGTGGGCCGCATAGAGCCACGCGCCGTCAACCATGACCCGGCGAGCCACATCGAGCACCCGCCCGGGAGTGCCTAGAGACACGGGCTTCATGTACAGGGGGTGGTGCGTGACCACGGCCCCGGCTCCCCAGTCGAGACACGCCCCGACCATGGCGGGCGTCGGCTCAAGGCACACGGCCACCTTGTCGGTCTCGGCCAGTGTGCCAGCCACCTGGACCCCGCAATTGTCCCACGCGCTCTGCCCGCCCTCCGGGGCCAAAACCCGAATTCCGGCTAAAATATCCTTTATTTTCATATCATTATGCCTCGCGAGCGGAAACAAGATGCTCCCGTAGGGTATCCCCCTCGGGAGCATCCACTTCCTCTTCTGTTTCCCGGCCCGAACGCCGTGTGGGAGATTTCAGGATATATGCGTGTCGAGCGGGCGGGGTGGCTAATGATCGCGTTAACCTCTCGGGCCAGGGGATAGAGTGGTGGGCCAGCCAGGATTCGAACCTGGGACCGACCGGTTATGAGCCGGTGGCTCTGCCAACTGAGCTACTGGCCCGCAGTCTCCAAGCAGAGCACTATAGCGATCACGCGAAAGGGTGTCAAGCCGGGGCTGAAGCCGGCGGGCAAATACGGGGGATCAGGTTGGTGGCCCCCCCTTCAAAACGGTGTGGGTCTACGCCGCCTGGAAAGGCTTACTGGCAAGGGTGAGGGGATGGGGGGCCACAGGGGGGAAGGGTTTCCCTCTCCCCTTCGCACCTGGCCGCCGGAGTCATTCCGCCCCCTATCGGCCGGGGCAGGGGATGTGGTGGGAGAGGTAGATGGTTCCGAGATCGTGGATGAGTTGTTTGTTGTCAAAGACCTGGTGCACGGTTTGGCGGGCGGCGGGGATGAGCCGGTCGCGGGTGGGCTGGTCGGTGAGCAGGCGGAGGATGATGTCGGCCAGGGCGTCGGGGTCGTCTGGCGGGCAGAGCAGTCCGGTCTGGTCGTGGGTGACGAGTTCGGGCAGGCCGGAGACGTTGGTGGCGGCCACGGGCACGCCGGTGGCCATGGCCTCGGCCACCACGTTGGGGATGCCGTCGCGGTCGCCGTCCTTGGCCTCGCGGCAGCCGAGGGTGAAGCAGTCGGCCTCGTGCAGCAGCTTGATGACCTCGTCGTGGGTCACGGTGCCGGGCATGGAGACCATATCATCGAGGCCGAGGTCGCGGATGAGGTCGCGGATGGCGCGCTTGTCCGCGCTTTTGCCGTCGCCCACCAGGGTGTAGCGCAGGGACACGCCCTGGTCGCGCAGCCGGGCCAGGGCGCGCAGGATGGTATCGATGCCCTTCTTGGGCACGAACCGGGCCACGGTCAGGACATGGTAGGGCGGCGTGGTCTGGAGGGGCCGCCCGTTGAGGGAAAAGAGGTCGAGATTGATGCCGTGGTACACGCAGTGAATGGGTGTTTCGCCGTTGCAGACCGAGTTCAGGTAGGTCTCGTTGTAGCGGGTGCAGGTGACCACGAACTCGGCCCGGGCGACCTTGTCGGCAAAGCGGCGCGGGTCCTGGGTGTAGATATCCTTGGCATGGGCCGTGAAGCTGAAGGGCACGTCGGCCAGGAAGGCGGCGTACATGGTCACGGTGGTGGGCGTGTGGGCGAAGTGGCCGTGCAGGTGGCCGAGATCCACGCCGTGGTCGATGACCGATTTCTGGACGAGGTAGCCTGCCTGGAGCATGTGCTTGACCCAGGTATGCTTCTTGGGCGCGAGGGCAAAGCGCGAGGCCATGAGCCTCAGGCAGTCGAGATAGCGCCGGGGCATGCGCGCCGCAAGGCGTAGGTTGTGCCACAGCAGCGCGGGCAGGCCGAGGAGGAGCGACTCGGGCAGGTAGGTGACCTTGGCCTTGATCTCCTTGATGGACTCGTGGCTGAAATTCTCGCGCGGGGCGCGCATGGAATAGATGTGGATGCGAAAGCCCATGGCTTCGAGCAGCCTGATCTCGTTGGAGATGAAGGTTTCGGAGATGCGGGGATACCCTTTGAGCACCATGCCCAGGGTCTGCCCCTTGGCGGGTGGGGTCACGGGCAGTTCTCTCTGAAGTGGTCGAGGCGCTCGCGCATGACGTCGAGCCCGGTCATTTGGAAGTCCTCAAGATCGGCCACGCATTCGCCGGGGTTGTCGAGCAGGGCATTGACCTTCTGGCGCAGCCGCTCGGGCGTGACATCGTCCCAGCGGATGTAGTCGCACAGGCCGCGTCCGCGGAAGACCTGGGCGCGCAGCAGCTGCTCCTGGCGGGGCTTGTCGCGCGGGATGACCAGGGCGGGCTTCTTGAGGGAGAGGATTTCACACAGGGTGTTGTAGCCGCCCATGGTGACCACCAGGTCGGCGTTGGCCATGCGCTTTTCGATGTTCTTGAAGAAGGGGCGGATCTGGACCTTGACCGCCCGGGCGCGATCGGCCAGCTCGTCGAGCTTGGCGGGCGGCAGGAAGGGGCCGGTGATCATCAATGTCTTGAAGTCCACGGTGCCGTTGGTTTCGAGCATTTTCAGGTAGTTGTCGAGCACGATGTAACCATCGCCGCCGCCGCCGATGGTGACCAGCACCTGCTTGTGCTTGCGCTTGAGCTTGCGCGCACCCGGCACCTTGCGCGGGATATAGCCGGTGAACACGGTCTTGGCCGCGATGTCTTCGGGAAAGGCGTATTCGACGATGGGGTCGTAGAGTTCTTTTTCACCGTAGACCCATATCTCGGAGTAGAGATCACGCAGCAGTTCGAAATATTTCTTCTTCTCCCATTCGGCGCGGGTGGAGGCCGCATCGTCCAGGATATCGCGCAGGCCGAGCACCACGCGGGTGCAGGGCAGGTGGCCCCTGAGCCACTTGAGGGTGGGCAGCACCTCGCCCTTGAGGCCCGAAGGCACCTTGTCCACGATAAGCAGGTCGGGCTTGAAGGCCTTGGTCGTGGAGAGGATGATGTTCTTGCGGATGGCGATGGCGATCTTGGGATCGACCTTGATGGAATGGGGGACGTAGACCGTATTGCTCTTCTTGATCATGCCGGGCATGCGCACGAAATCCACGCCCAGGGGCATGGTATAGCGGCCGACGATGGGCGACCCGGTGACGATGAGGATGTTGACGCCCGGCCGCACGAGGTTTCTCGCGATGGCCATGGTGCGCCGGATGTGTCCCAGACCGTAGGTGTCGTGGGAATACATCAGGATGTTGTACGAATTCGATTCCATAATCCGTTCGGGCAATTTCCTGCGCCGGTCAGCGTGCTCGCCAAGTTCCCCGCTCCATACGGGATAGCCGGGTCCCCGTCCAGGGGGAGCCAACCCGGCCTACATACCCGAGTTTGGCGTCCTCTGCCACCATTTACTTTTCGGCGGGCAGATTGACGTCCAGGCACAGCTCGGGGTCGCAGTCACTGCCCCCGGAGCCAGCCATATCAAGGTTTTCGTGGTAGGCCGCCTTGAGCGGCCGGGTTTTGAGGGCAGCGGCGAACCGGCGCCCGGCCCCGGCCATGTCGCCGCGTCGGAAGGCGATCACGCCCAGATTGTTCTCGGCGCACGGGTGGCCGGGCGCGAGGTCCAGCGCCCGGGCAAAGGCGGCGGCCGAGGCGTCGAGATCGCCCACCACGGCGTACTGCACACCCGCCACCAACTGAAGGCAGGCGTCGCCAAGCACCACATGGTCGAGCCCCCGGCACGGGCAGCGCGGCCGGGCGCAGGGCTGCGGCCCGTCCAGCAGACGCACCTCGTCCAGCACGTTGCCGAGCACGGTCTTGTCGCCCGGGCAGCGATAGACCGTGCCGTCCTCGTCCATGCGCAGGAGCGTGCGCCCGGCGTGGCAGGGCACGCCCAGAAAGTTGAAGGCGACCTTGCGCCCCTGCTCGGGGTGGTCGGCAAAGATGGCGCGCGCCCGGTCGCCGTAGGCCTCGGGGTAGCGTCGGCCCTGGTGCTCGCCCCGGAAGGGACGCGGCGTGACAGGGATGCCCTGGGCCGCGAAAAAATCGCGATCTGCCTGGAACCGCGCCTCAAGGTCCGGGTGGACCACATAGTTGACGATGACCGTGAACCCGGAGTCTATGAACAGGCGGGCGTTCTCGATGAAGGCGGCCACGCCCCTGACGCGCTCGCGCTCCTTGATGTGCAGGGCCACATAGAGGTCCTGCACCCGGGCCGGGTCGATGCGCCGGGCGAACTCGCGCACCTTTGAGGACACGGACAGGTTGGTGTCCACGCCGATACGGTGGTTTTCGGTCAGGGCGGCGCAGATGTCCACGAAACCGGGGTAGATGAAGGGCTCGCCCCCGGTCATGCCCACGGTCCATTCCCGGCCCGTGGCATCGAGAAAGGCGAGTATCCGGTCCACGGGCAGGGTCTGCTCCACCGGGGTGTTGTCGTGGGGGAAGTAGCAGTATTCGCAGCGGAAATTACACTTCCGCGTCATGTTCCAGATCAGGTTGCTCGCTGGTTCGCGCATGACTTTGTTCCTCTGGTGCCCTTCCTGACACGGATCGGTTGAAAACGCCAGAGCACGGCTTGCGGTCCCGGTAAAACGTCTGCTACAAGGGCTGTCACCGAGGAAACAATGGCCGCTGACTTGTTCGCTCCGCTGCTGAAAGAACTGGACAACTGGTCCCGCTGCAGGGCCGTGGCAACGCTGTGGTGGCGCGACGACGACGCGGCCGCGCCGTGTGCGCCCCTTGAGCGGCTGACACGGCTGGGCGCGGACCACGGCGTGGCCTGCGGGCTGGCAGTCGTCCCGGCCAGGACAGGGCCCGCCCTGCGCGACCATGTGCTGGCCGCGCCGGGCCTGCTGGTGCTCCAGCACGGCTACGCCCACGTCAACCACGCGCCGCCGGGCAACGGGGCGTGGGAGCTGGGGCCGCACAGGCCCACGGCCGAGATACTGGCCGAACTGCGCGCGGGCATGGAAATCCTGCGCGACCTCTTCGGAACGCGATTCGTTCCGGCGGTGGTGCCGCCGTGGAACAGGATGGACCCGGCCCTGCTCGCCCTGCTGCCCGGGCTTGGCTTTCGCGGCGTGTCAGCCAGCCACGGCAGGGACGCGACCACGTCGCCCCTGGGAATGCGCCGGGCCGACGCCCACTGCGACCTGCTCTCGTGGAAGGGCGGCCCTGCGCGGTTCGCGGGCCAGGAAAAATGCGTGACCTCGATCACGGAACACCTTAAGGAAAAACGGTCCGGCCGCGTGAACCCGGACGAACCCACGGGCGTGCTCACCCACCACCTGGAGATGGACGAAGACGCCTGGATTTTCATGGACGACCTGCTATCGGCCACCCGCTCCCAGCCCGCCGCAGCATGGACGAGCCCCGCCGACATCTGGCCGCCAGCCGAATAATCGAAAGGAAGACCGCATGACTGCCACTCTCCGCCGGGCCGAAGCCCGTGACATCGACGCCATCTGCGACCTGCTGCACAGGCACATGAACCCCGATTTTTCCATCGAGCGGTGGAAGCGCCTCTTTGCCGCCCCCTGGTGCGAGGACAACCCGGACATGGGCATCGTGGCCGAGGACGCGGGCCAGATCGTGGGCTTTCACGGCCATGTCTGCTCCCACCGGCCCATCGGCACCCGGCGCGAGCGGTTCCTCAACTTCACCTCCTGGTACATCCTCAAGGAGTACCGGGGCCAGGGGCTGGGCAAGGCCATGATCGAGATGGCCACGGCCGACCCGGACGTCACCTACACGGTCATCTCCCTTTCTTCCAAGCGCGTGGATTTTTTCAAGACCATGGGCCTCAGCGTGCTCGACACCGAGCGGTTGCTCTGGCGCAGGGAGGGACACGAGTTCGAGAACCTTGAGCTCATCCACGACCCCGGAGTAATGATGGCCAGGGCCAACCCTGACGAGGTCAAAGTGCTCAAGGACCATCTGGGCCTGGCCGTGACCCCGGTGCTTGTCTCCACCCGCTGCACCCAGTGCCTGCTGCTGCTCTCGATCTCCACCAAGGGCAACGACGTCACCTATTACGACGTGCTCTACCGCAGCAACCCCGGCCTGTTCACCGACCGCGCCCCTGACATCGCCCAGGCCCTGCTGCCAGAAGGCAACTGCGTGCTGGCCGCAGACCGTCGCTTCGTGGAAAACGACGGGAACGGGGCCGAGGTGGAGACCATCCCCTCGCCGCGTTTCTTCAAGTCCTCCCGGATCAAGCCACGCAACGTGGACCTCGCCTACTCCGAGATCGCCCTGCTCGACCTGAAACTGGACTGAACCCTGCCCAGGCCTGACCCCGGCTTGCCCAAAAACGGCCGGCGGGGTATGAGCGGGCATGAGTGAAGACAAAAAGGACTTTCCCACGGCAGTGGCCGCGCCGGACGGCGACATCGTCCCCCTGACCCTGACCATGGTGGGCAACCTGCTGGCCATGTCACGCGAGAGCCCGCGCAAGCGGATGCTCCAGCGGCTGCACAAGTCGCTCGATGCGCCCACGCATCGCATGTTCAACGCGCTCCAGCCCGGCACCTACATCACCCCGCATCGCCACCTGCACCCGGTCAAGAGCGAGACCATCCTGGTCATTTCCGGCTCCCTGCTCTTTGTCCGCTTCACCGAGGACGGCGACATCGCGGACCACACCCTGCTCCAGCCGGGCACCGAGACCTTTGGCGTGGACGTGGCCCCCCACGTCTTTCACACCTATGTGGCCCTCAAGCCCGACACCCTGATCTTCGAGGTCAAGGACGGCCCCTGTGTCCCGGACATGGACAAGGACACCCCCTCCTGGGCTCCGGCCGAGGGCGAGGAAGGGGCCGAGGCATACATGCTGACCATGCTCAAGGGACTGGCCGAGCTGGCAACGGCCCAGGCCGAAGCGGCCAAGGCAAAGGCCGAGGCGCAAGGAAAAGACACGGGCGGGAAAATGAAGGACGGGAACGGCGAGGGCTGACCCGCCCATCGCCACGTGAACACCTTCCTATAAGACTTTTGATCTGTGCCGCCGGGCCGCGCTTCCGGTCAGTCGCCGGGGTTGCGCCGCACTACCCGAATGCTGTACACGATGTGATCTTTTTCCAAGGAGACCGCACGTGAACAGCCGCATCCTCCGGGCAGACATCCTGCTCTTCGCCACCGCCGCCATCTGGGGCTTCGCCTTCGTGGCCCAACGCATGGGCATGGACCACATCGGCCCCCTGACCTTCAACGGGGTCCGCTTCGCCCTGGGCGCCCTGGCCCTGGTGCCGCTGGTGGCGTACATGGAGAAGCGCCGCACCCCGGGCTTTGTCGGCACTGACAGAAAACGGCTGGCCGTGGGCGGCGGAGTGCTGGGCATCGTTCTTTTCGTCGGGGCCACCCTCCAGCAGATGGGGCTGGCCGAGCCGCAGTTGGCAGCCCTCGGCTTTGCGGCCTCCACTGCGGGCAAGGCGGGATTCATCACCGGGCTCTATGTGGTCTTCGTGCCCATCTTCGGCCTGCTCCTGGCCCAGCGACCCGGCTGGGGCACCTGGCTTGGCGCGGCCCTGGCCGTGGTGGGCATGTACCTGCTCTCGGTCACCTCCGGGGTGTCCATCGCCTTTGGCGACCTGCTCATTCTGGTGGGCGCGCTCTTCTGGGCCGGGCATGTACTGCTCATCGGCAAGCTTTCGCCCGGCATGGACACGGTGGACGCGGTCAAGCTCTCCACGATCCAGTTCACTGCCTGCGCCGTATTGAGCCTCATCGGGGCCATGGCCACCGAGGAGATCACCCTGGCCGGGCTGCACAGCGCGGCCCTGCCCATCGCCTACGGCGGGCTCATGTCCGTGGGCGTGGCCTACACCCTCCAGGTGGTGGCCCAGCGCGATGCCCAGCCAGCCCACGCAGCCATCATCCTGAGCCTTGAGGCCGTGTTCGCGGTTGTGGGCGGCTGGCTGATGCTGGGCGAGCTGCTCTCCCTGCGCGCCCTGATCGGCTGCGGCCTGATGCTGGCGGGCATGATCTTAAGCCAGCTCAGACCCTGACCCGCCCCCGGCAGTCTCCCGGAAAATGCTCCGGTCCGCCCCGCGTCAGGCGGGCAGACGCAGCAGGGAGCAGAACCCCCGGGAAAGGTGGCCGTGCATGGTCTCGAACACCGTCTCCTCGAAGAACAGGGGATCAAAGTCGAGAAACAGGGCCTCCATGTGATTTCGGTCGTGATGGCGCATGATCCCGCCGTCGTCCACGTCGAAGATGCCATAGATGCCGTATTTCTCCTGGCCGAGTTTGTAGCGGTCGAGATTACGCCGGTCGCGGTTGAGCAGGAAGTCGTTGACATAGAGCTTCCCGCCCGGCCGTAGCACCCGCTTGAGTTCCAGCAGGGCCTCGGCCTGTGCCCGGGTCTCGATGATGCAGGTGAACACGCCAAGCATCAGGGCCGCGTCAAAGGAATTCTCCTCAAAGGGGAGCGGCCCGCCAGGATAGGCCTTGAGGTCAAGCCCGGGATGCTCGACCCGGCCGCGCTCAATGAGGGTTTCGGAAAAATCGATGCCCGCCAGGGCCGTGTAGCCCGCCCCGGCCAGCTCGGCCAGGGTTCGTCCGTAGCCGCAGCCAAAATCCAGCACCTTCGCGTCCCTGGCCACATGCCCCTGAAATACGTCCATCCTGAACGGCGTGGTGAAGGTCTTGTCTCTCCCCCGCTCCGTCCAGTATCGTCGTTGATCCTGCATACCCCTCCTTCGGGTGGTGCCTATCGCGGTTCCCGTCCGTGCCACTCTAACTGTCGAGGAAGTCTCTCTTGTAGGCTGTTCAAAAAGGTTCGAGTGCTAGGCGCGAGAAAAGGTCAAGGCCGAAGCGTACTTCCTGTACGCGAGGATTTGATTCGCCCCGTCCTGGGGCTCACCCCTTCGGGGCGTCGGCAGGAGCCGACGTCCAAATCCGCTGTCCTGCGGATTTGTGACCTTTTTGAAGCAACGCAGCAATCGGACGTTTTTCAACAGCCGCCTAAAGGGTTAGTCGGACGTTGTAGAGGCCCCGCCCGCGCTGGACGCGCATGAGCACGGCGCTATTCATCCTGTTTCGCAAAAAGGCGTTGAGCAGGTCAATGCCAGCGGCCAGCCGCCGGTTGCCGATCTGGTGGATGATGTCGCCCGGCTGCAGGCCGAGCTGGGCGGCCGCGCTGCCGGGGCGCACCCGGGTCACCTCGGCCCCGCCGCCCTGGCGGTCGGCCAGCTCGAAGCCCCAGCGGGCCAGCACCAGTTCCAGCGCCCTGGCCTTGTCCAGCGGCTGGGGCCGCAGGGTCAGCTGGCGCTCAGTCTCGTCGCGCAGCACGGTCAGGGTCACTGTCTCGCTGCGGGTGACGCCGAAGAGCCGGGCCAGATAGTCATCCTTGCCCGCCAGCTCGCGGCCGTTGAAGGCCAGGACGATGTCCCCGGGCCGGATGTCTGCGGCCGCGGCCGGGGTATCGGGATTAACCTCGGCCACCAGCATGCCGCTCAATGTCCTGAGCCGGAAATAGCGCGCCGTGGCCTGATCCACGTCCTGGCCGAAGAGGCCGAGCCAGATGGGGGCCACGTGGCCCGTGTCGAGCAGTTCGCGGACTACGAGCTTGGCCTTGTTCACCGGGATGGCGAAGCCGATGCCTTCGGCCCCGGCCCGGATGGCGGTGGTGATGCCGATGAGCTGGCCGTGAATGTTGAGCAGCGGCCCGCCCGAGTTGCCCGGATTGATGGCCGCGTCGGTCTGGATGAAGCTGCCAAAGGCGCCGCGCTCGGTGGCCATGGGCCGGTTCAGGGCCGAGACCACGCCCGTGGTCACGGTGTGGGAGTAGCCGAACGGGTTGCCGATGGCGATGACCGTCTCGCCGATGAGGATGTCGTTGGAATCGCCCATGGAGACCTGGGGCAGTCCCTTGGCGTCGACCAGGCGGAGCACGGCCAGGTCGAAGTCCGGGTCCGAGCCCACAAGCTCGGCCTCGTACTCGCGGCCGTCGAGCAGGCGCGCCGAGATGTCGCCGCCCCCGGCGATGACGTGGGCGTTGGTCAGCACCAGCCCCTTGGCCCCGTCGATGATCACCCCGGAGCCCAGGTTCTGTGACGGCCCGGAGCGCTGGCCCGGAAACCCGCCAAAAAAGCGGTCGAAAAAGGGATCGCCAAAGGGAGAACGCGCCCCGGGCTGGTCGCGCCGGACCACGGTGATGTTGACCACCGACGGGCCGGTGGCCTGCACGGCCCGGACCACCGGGGTGCACCGCTCGTCCGTTTCGAGGGCTCTGCTCTGGGCCAAAGCGCCACTTGGGGCGGCCCACAGCGCGGTCAGAGACAGGATCAGGACTAGGACCGAGTGCAGGAGGCGCGGACACCGGCCCATGCTAACGCCTCCCGGCCATGGCCCGCAGCCGGGCGATGCGCTCGGCCACCGGCGGATGGGTGGCGAAGAGCGAGGACGCCCCGCTCCCCCGGAAGGGGCTGACGATGAACATGTTCTCCGTGGCCGGATTGCCCTGCAGGGGCACGCGCTCGGCAGCGGCGTCGAGCTTGCCCAGTGCCCCGGCCAGATGGAGCGGATCGCCGCTCAGGCGCGCCCCGGCCTCGTCGGCCAGGTATTCTCGCGAGCGCGAGATGGCCATCTGGATCATGCCTGCGGCAATGGGCGCGAGAATGGCCAGGGCGATGGCCACGATGGGGTTGCCCCGCTCCCCGTCGCTGCGGCCGATGCCGAAGATGGCTGTCCACTGGAGCATGTTGGCGATGAAGACGATGGTTCCGGCCAGCACGGCGGCCACGGTCTGGATGAGGATGTCGCGGTTGGCGATGTGGCCCAGTTCGTGGCCGAGCACGCCCTTGAGCTCATCCGGGTTGAGGATGGCCACGATGCCTCGGGTCACGGCCACCACGGCGTTCTCCGGGTTGCGGCCCGTGGCAAAGGCGTTGGGCGCGTCCTGGGGGATGAGGGCGATGCGCGGCTTGGGGATGCCCGCCCGGGCGGCCATCTCCTCCACCACGGCGTGAATGTGGGGCGCATCGCCGCGCGAGAGCTCGCGCGCCTTGTACATTTTGAGGACGATCTTGTCCGAGTACCAGTAGCTGCCCACGTTCATGACCATGGCCAGACCAAAGGCAAGCATCAGTCCGGTGCGCCCGCCCATGAGGCCGCCGAGAAAGAGCAGCAGGCCGGTCAGCAGGCTGAGGAAGAGAAGGGTCTTTATATTGCTCGTCATGGTGTCGGTATCCTCCGGAAAAACGTGATTCCATCAGATAGGCACTCGGGCGGCGGCGTCAAGCTCTGCCCGGCCGGGACGCAAGGCCCCTCGGGCATGGCGGAACAAAAGGCAGGGCGCGCAAAACCGGCTCAATCCACCGGAATGCGGCGGCGGACGGGGGGTGCCTTGATCAGGGTCACGGTGAGCAGGCCGTCCCTGAACACGGCAGAGACCTCGCCGCCCGCGGCCCGGCCCGGCCCGGCGCACAGCCCGGCCAGGGCGAAACGGCGGGCAAACGGCCCCACGGCCCGCTCCACGGCGTGGTGGCGCACCACCCCGGCCGTGCGACCCGGCGACGAACCATAGACCCACAGATCCTGGCCGCGTACCTCCACGGTCACGTCCTCAGGCGTCATGCCCGGCAACTCCACGACAATGACCACCCTGTCGGCGCACTCCAGCACGTCAGCCACAGGCACCCAGCAGCGGCCGACGCTCCCGCGTTCCTCCGCGCTTGCGGCCGCGAGTCCGGCCATGTCCGCCCAGGGGGGCGCGTTCACCTTGCCCATGCCTGCTCCCGAGCACTCGCTCGCATCAATAATTATTTGCCCCTTGCCGAAAATCCATATAACAATGCGAGTCATAGCTCAACCTGTCAAACTCGCGAGGAACCCCATGAAGACCTGCCAGGAAAAACTTGTGACCCCGGCCGAGACCGCCATCGATCAGGTGGGCGAGGCCAAGATTCACAACCCCTTGAGCCTGGGCCGGTTCGTCGAAGAGGACGAGGCCGTGCTGGTCCACATCTCGCGGGCCAATGTGGAGAAACCCTGCGGCACGGGAAAAGGCGGCAAGGGCGGGAAAAAGGGGCCAGCCTTCTTCGAGCCCGCCGGGCCGCGAAGCAAGGTGTACTACGACCCGAGCAAGACCAAGTGCGCCGTGGTCACCTGCGGCGGCCTGTGCCCCGGCCTCAACGACGTCATCCGCGCCATCGTCATGACCGCCATCCACGAATACCGCGTGCCCTCGGTGCTGGGCATCCGCTTCGGCCTGGCCGGGTTCATCCCCGAGGAAGGCCACGACATCATGGAACTGACGCCCGATCGCGTCAGCCGCATCCACGAATTCGGCGGCACGGTCCTCGGCAGTTCGCGCGGGCCGCAAGACCCTGAAGCCATCGTGGACGCCTTGGAGCGCATGAACGTCTCCATCCTCTTCATGATCGGAGGCGACGGCACCATGCGCGCCGCCAGCGCCGTGATCCGCGAGATAGCCAAGCGCCGCCTGTCCATCTCCGTGGTCGGCCTGCCCAAGACCATTGACAACGACATTGACTTCGCCTCGCCCTCCTTTGGCTTTGACACGGCTGTGGAGACGGCCACCGTGGCCATCAAGGGCGCCCATGTGGAGGCCACGGGCGTGCCCTGGGGCATGGGGCTGGTCAAGGTCATGGGCCGCGACGCGGGCTTCATCGCAGCCCAAAGCGCACTGGCCTGTCAGGCGGTCAACTTCGTGCTCATCCCCGAAGCCCCCTTTGACCTGCACGGCGACAAGGGATTCCTGGCAGCCCTGGACTGCCGCATGAAGCGGCGCGGCAACGCGGTCATCGTGGTGGCCGAGGGCGCGGGCCAGAACCTGCTTGACTCGACCAGCAAGACAGACGCCTCGGGCAACAAGGTGCTGGGCGACATCGGCAGCCTGCTCAAGCACGAGATCCTCGCCCACTTCAAGGCCCAGGGCATCGACGCGACCCTCAAGTACATCGACCCGAGCTACATCGTCCGCTCGGTTCCGGCCAACGCCAACGACCGCATCTACTGCTCGTTTCTCGGCATCAACGCGGTCCACGCGGCCATGGCCGGGCGCACCAACCTCGTCATTTCGCGCTGGAACGGCCGCTACGTGCATATCCCCATCGACCTCGTCACCCGGGGCAAGAAGCGCATCCTGACCGACTCCAACTACTGGCGTGCCGTGCTCGAATCCACGGGCCAGCCCGCCAGCATGAGGAACAGCTGATTTTTTTCGATAGTCTTAGTTATTATTCTTGATTTGCGCAGAGAACAGGTTTAGCTTTCGCCTACCATCGGACTGACGCATCTGGACTTTTTTGATCGGCAATATCCGCAAGGGGGTTTGTATGGATGTGCTTATGCTTTCGCGGCTGCAATTCGCGGCGGCAACCATGTTTCATTTTCTTTTTGTTCCGCTGACGCTCGGGCTGTCGGTGCTCATCGCCTGCATGGAGACCGCCTATGTGCGCACGGGCAACAAGACCTACCAGAAGATGGCCAAATTCTGGGGCAAGATCTTTCTGGTCAACTTCGCCCTGGGCGTGGTCACGGGCATCACGCTGGAGTTCCAGTTCGGCACAAACTGGTCGCGCTACTCCTCCTTCGTGGGCGACATCTTCGGCTCGCTGCTGGCCATCGAGGCCACGGCGGCCTTCTTCCTGGAGTCCACCTTCATCGGGGTGTGGCACTTCGGCTGGGAAAAGCTCTCGGCCAAGGCGCACGCCATCGTGGCCTGGCTCATCGCCCTGGCCTCAAACCTCTCGGCCATCTGGATCCTCCTGGCCAACGGTTTCATGCAGGACCCCACCGGCTACATCATCCGCAATGGCCGGGCCGAACTGACCGACTTCATCGCCGTGCTCACCAACCCTTTCGGCTGGTACCAATTCTTCCACGTCATCCCGGGGGCATTGTGCCTGGGAGGCTTCTTTGTCATGGGCGTGGCCGCGTGGCACCTCCTCCGGGAGAGCAACGTGGAATTCTTTCAGAAGTCCTTTGCCATCGGCGCGGGCGTGGCCCTGGTCTTCTCTGTCTTCACTGCCGTGGAGGGGCACTTCCACGGCAACCACATGTCCCAGGTCCAGCCCGCCAAGCTGGCGGCCATGGAATCGCACTGGGAGACCCAGCGCAACGCGCCGCTCTATCTGCTGGTCATCCCCAGCGAGGACGGCAATCTGGTGGAGGCTTTGCCCATCCCCGGGGCCTTGAGCTTCCTGGCCTACAACGACGTCAACGCCGAGGTGAAGGGGTTGAACGACATCCCCAAGGAGGACCGCCCGCCCATTGTCCTGACCTTCCTCGGATTCCGAATCATGGTGGGCATCGGCACGGTCCTGCCAATGCTCGCCCTGTTCGGCTGGGTGATGCGCAACAAGATCAAGCAGTACCCGCTCTACCTGAAAATCCTGCCCTGGTGCATTCCCCTGCCCTACATCGCCATGCAGGCTGGCTGGGTGCTGGCCGAGGTCGGCCGCCAGCCGTGGATCGTCTACGGGCTCATGCGCACCTCCGACGCCGTCTCGCCGGTCACCACCGGGACCGTGGCCTTTTCCTTCATCCTGATGTGCCTGCTGTACACCCTGCTGGGCGCGGCGGGCATCTGGCTGATGGTCCGACTGGCCAAGAAGGGTCCGGAAGACCACACGCCCATCCAGGTCAAGGCCGCTTAACCCAAGAGACCACAAGGAGACGCTGCAATGATGGAAACATTCGTTGAAACCGGAACAGTCCACTACTATCTGGCTGTGACCTGGTTCATCCTGTGGGGAGTGCTCTGGGCCGTCTACTTCATCTTGGACGGCTTTGATCTCGGCGCGGGCACGCTGCATCCCTTCCTGGCCAAGACCGAGGAGGAAAAACGGGCCATCCTCAACGCCACCGGCCCCTTCTGGGACGGCAACGAGGTCTGGCTCATCACCGCTGGCGGCGTGACCTTTGCCGCCTTCCCCTACGCCTATGCCCAGATGTTCAGCGGGCTCTACACCGCGCTGTGGCTGCTGCTCTTCGCGCTCATCGTACGCGGGGTGTCTTTTGAGTTCCGCTCCAAGGTCGAGAGCGTCGCATGGCGCAAGACCTGGGACATCTGCCACGCTGTGGGCAGCTTCTTGCCCGCCCTGCTGCTGGGCGTGGCCTTTGCCAACATCTTCCGGGGCCTCCCCCTGGACGAGACCGGGTTCAGCCAGGCCGGGCTGTTTGGCCTGCTCAACCCCTACGGACTGGCCGGAGGCGTCCTCTTCGTGATCATCTTCGTCATGCACGGCGCGCTGTGGCTGTGCATCCGGACCACGGGCGACCTGCGCGGCCGAGCCGAAAATGTGGCAGTCAAGCTGTGGCCGGTCCAGGTGGTGCTGACCGTGCTCTTCCTGGCCTACACCGCCGTGGAGACCCAGCTCTTCAGCAACTTCTTCCTCTACCCCGCACTCTTCGTCATCCTGGCCCTGCCCGTGGCCGGCTTGGTGCTGATGCGCGTCTACATGGGCGCGCGCAAGTGGTGGATGGCCTGGGGCGCGTCGTGCCTGTACATCGGCGGCACAACCATGTTCGGCGTGGCCGGCATCTTCCCGGCCATCATCCCGTCCAACCCCAACCCGGGCAACAGCCTGACCATCATGAACTCGGCCTCAAGCTCGCTCACCCTGAGCATCATGCTCGGCGTGGTCCTGGTCTTCCTGCCGGTGATCATCGGCTACCAGTTCTGGGCGTACAAGACCTTCGCCACCCCCATGGGCAAGGGGGACATCCACTACTAATCCGCCACCCCTTCCACAAAACGAAACGCCCGACCTGCAAAGGCCGGGCGTTCTTCATTCAATGCCTCCGCGCCGGACGCGGGTGGTCAGGGGCTAGTGATAGATGTTGGCCTTCTTCCAGGCCTCCCACTCCGCCTCGGTCAGCTTGCCGTCCTTGTTGGTGTCGGCCTCGGCCATGATCCGCTCGGCATTGAGGGGGTAGTGGGTGGAAATCTCGGCGTGGACCAGCGTCCGGTCGCCGTCGATGTCGATCTCCACGAAGCCGGTGACGAAATGGACCCGCTCAAGCTTGTACAGGATCGACTTGTTCAGCGCGCCATGCTCCAGGTAATACAGGCTCATGGTCTGCTTGCTGGTGCGCTGACCCATGGTGTAGCCGTCGTCGCGCTCGGCCATGTAGAGGTTGCCATCGTCGCCGAAGATACCTGTGAAGGTCTCCTTCTGCAGCACTTTCTTGGCATCGAACCAGAGCTTGTAGCCGGAGAAGAGCTGGCCCTCCTGGACATCGATGACATAGGCGCACTTGCCCTCGCGGGCACCGGCCCCGTCCATGACGTACGAGGTGCCGCGCCAGGTGCCGCGCAGCTCCGGGGGCTGGGCCATGGCGACCGAAGCGGTCATGACAAGGGCGGCGAGCAGGGTCGAAAACAGCGCAAATCGTTTCATGGGGACACTCCTGTGATGAGAAATTGCGAAATTCTTGATGACATATCCCTGTTTTGCGGGGCCGAGTCAAGGGCGGGGGCAACGGGCGGACAGGAGGCGGGAAGGGACCGGGATCAACCGGACACGCCCTGGGCGGGACCGAGTCCCCTGCCCCGGGCTCTGGACAGGGTCTTGGAGGGCAGCTCGCCGAAGAAGCGCTTGTAGTCGGCTGAGAACTGGCCCATGTGCCAGAATCCCCAGCGCGTGGCCGCGTCGGTGATGGAGGGGGCCTGGCCGCACTCCATCTCGCGCCTGACCATGTTGAGTCGGCTGATGTTCATGTAGGCCTTGGGCGTGAGCCCCAGGTGCTCCTTGAAGGCGTAGATCAGGGTCCGCTCGCTCACGCCCGCAGTGCGGCAGATATCCGAGAGCGTCAGGGGCGAGGCAAGGTTTTCGCCGATGTAGCCCAGGCTGCGGCGGACAACACGCCTGCGGGACGACTCCTCGGGAACGCGGCCCGGAGTGTCGAGGGAGGCAAGGCAGGCGGCAAGGTTCCCGGCCACCGCGTCCCATTGGGCTTGGCCGCAACGCCCTGTCAGGGCTGCCTCACGCGTCCTCCACAGGGTGCCGCGCAGACGGCCCAGAGCCTCGCGCGACGGACTCAGCAGCCGAATCTGGCCCTGAATCGGAACCGCCAGCGGGCAACCCGTGGCCTTGGCCATGGTCGCAAAGGCGTCCTCATCGACAGACAGGCCAAAGAGATTGGTCTGCGCAAAGGCCACGCTGTCGATGGGGCTCCCGCCCGGGATAAGGACGATGACATCCTCGCCAAACAGCTCGCCGTGGGAGTTCAAGGTCAGGTCCGACGCGGCATGGAGGGCAAGACCGACCCGACCAAGCGGGGCCACTCCCAGGTGACGAACCCTCTTTTCCACGCACCACTGGGCAAAACGAAAGGGCTCGTGCCGGACCGAGAACACCTCGATACCGCACGGACCCCCTTCAAGCTGGGCAAAATCCATCCTCAAGCCCGGGACGGCATCCGCCGCCCGGCACAAGGAATCTAAGCAGATATGTGAAACCGCCTTTGCCGACATGCACACCTTCCCCACCCATACTGTGCTGTAATCCGTCCGCCCAGGCAACCACCTTTGATCACTCCCTCGATGTGGCACAAAAAGTTTTTCTTAGATTGACAATTCTCGCGGATTCAGGTCATTTTGTTTTTCAAAAATTGACACGCTGAGGTGCGTATGCCTGTTTTTCCGGTGATCGAACGGCTCGATTCCCTGGACGGTTTCGCGTCGCCGCCCCTGCTGCGGACAGGCCCGGCGCGGCCGCTGCCCCTGGCCGGGGAGGCTGTCCTGGCAGGATTTCCCTCCCCTGCCGAGGACTATATGGAGAAGACCCTGGACCTGAACGAATACCTCGCGCCCCGGCCCGAGGCCACCTTTTTCGTGCGCGTGGCCGGAGACTCCATGACCGGCGCGGCCATCCACCATGGCGACATCCTGGTGGTGGACCGCTCCATTTCGGCCCGGCCCGGCAACGTGGTCATCGCCCGCCTGGACGGCGAATTCACGGTCAAGCGGCTGCGCCGCACGGCCACGGGCATGGAGCTGGCCCCGGAGAACCCTGACTACGCGCCAACCCCCATCACCCCGGACACGGACTTCGAGATATGGGGCGTGGTCCGGCACGTGCTCCATGCGCTGTGAGCCGCGCCCCCGAGACACACGGAGCAAACCATGCCCCCGCGCTACGCCCTCATCGACTGCAACAACTTCTACGCCTCCTGCGAACGGCTCTTCCGGCCCGATCTGCGCGACCGGCCCGTGGTGGTGCTCTCCAACAACGACGGCTGCATCATCGCCCGCTCGGCCGAGGCCAAGGCCCTGGACCTCCCCATGGGCGCCCCGTACTTCAAGTGCCGCGCCCTGCTGCGCCGCCACGGGGTGGCGGTCTTCTCGTCCAACTACGCGCTGTATGGCGACATGTCGGCCCGGGTCATGAGCGTGCTGGCCCGCTTCTGCCCCGAGGTGGCGGTCTACTCCATCGACGAGGCCTTTGCCGACCTGACCGGCGTGCCCGGCGGGGCCGACGCCTTTGCCCGGCGGCTCAAGGCCACGGTGGATGCGTGGACAGGCATCCCCATCTCCATCGGCATCGGGCCGACCAAGACCCTGGCCAAGCTGGCCAACCGCTTTGCCAAGAATCACCCCCGCCTGCGCGGCGTCTTCGACTTCGCCACCAGCCCGGACCCGGAGCGGCTGCTGCGCCACACCGCCATCGACGACATCTGGGGCATCGGCCGCCGCCACGGTGCCCGGCTTGCCCGGCACGGGGTCACCGACGCCCTCGCCTTTCGCGACCTGGACCCGGCCTGGGTGCGCAAGAAGATGACCGTGACCGGGCTGCACACCCTGCTCGAGCTGCGCGGCCAGCCCTGCCACGCCCTGGCCGATGGCCCGGCCGACCGCAAGACCATCGTCTCCTCGCGCTCCTTTGGCCACCCGGTGTCAGGGCTGGAGGAGCTGCGCGAGGCCACGGCCCTGCACATGGTCCGCGCGGCCGAGAAGCTGCGCCGCCTGCGGACCGTGGCCTCCTGCGTGCTCGTCTTCCTGCGCACCAACCCCTTCCGACCCGGGCTGCCCCAGCACAACGACAGCCAGACCATGCCCCTGGCCGTGGCCACGGCCCACACACCTACTCTGATCAAAGCGGCCCACGCCGCACTGGCGCGCATTCACCGGGACGGCTTCGAGTTCAAGAAATGCGGGGTGATGCTCTCTGGCCTGGAGCCGGTGGACGGTCGCTGGCTCAGCCTGCTCGACCTGCCGCCCCACGACACCCCGGACCACGCCCCCCTCATGCGCGCCGTGGACGCGCTCAACGGCCGCTGGGGCCGCGACACCGTCACCTTCGCCGCCGTGGGCCAGCCCGACGCCGCCTGGCACATGCGCCGCGACATGCGCTCCCCGCGCTATACCACGGCCTGGCCCGAACTGCCCTTGGTGCGAGCGTGAACGGATAGCCAATATTTATTGCAATTCATGTTGACAAATATCAACTTACATGCATGATTAGGCAAAATCCCATCCCTACCCAACCTTGGGGGCAAGCCATGCAGCGAGCAATCCTCGGCCTTCTGTGCCTGATGGCCCTGACCCTTTCGGCCTGTGCCGCAAAGGATCCCGTGCAAACCATCCTGAGCGACTACAACATGAGTGTCGTGAAACCGCCGCGCACCGGCATGACTCTGGGCGAAATCTATATGAATCCCAACCTGAACGACCCCATCACCTCAGCCAGCAGCATCGACGCAAAGGTCATCGAAACGGTCATGAAAGACGCAAAGCGGGAGGCATCCCTGCCTTCCACCTCCTTCAATGATTCGTATGCCATTGACGCCAGCGCCACCTACATCGGGGACAACGCGGCCACCCTGAAACGCTTAGGCGCAAGTTCGTACAGCGTAAGCTTCCGCAACCCAAAACTCTACATCCTCACCCTGGACAACTTGATGAGCAATCTCCTGCCGGCTTTCAGCAAGCCCGCGCAGAGCCTAATCTTGAATGAAAAATACTACATTTCCTCATTGCTCCTGGTCGATGGCATGGAATACACGTTCAAGGACAGTTCCGGGGCCTCGGTCAATATGGGAGCCAAGCTCAACGAGGTCGCCGCAAAGCTTGAGGCAAAGGCCGACAGTTCCAAGGAGGGTACCCTGATCTTCGACGCCCCCCGGTTCATCGGCTACTCCATGAAGAAATTGACCATCACCAAATCCTCTGAGGTGACGGGGGATGTGCTGTTGGCCGAAGTTGGCGGGGTGGCTTCGCAGATCACGATGCAAACCGCGACTACCCCCTCGGACATCGTCCGGGGGGCAGAAGTCGTGATCGCCGAGGTCACCGCGCCCGCCACGGGGGGGACGCCCACCCGGAGTGGACCGGGCGCAACAGTCCCCGTGGCAGTCACAAGGTATGTAATCGAGGCACAGGATTTGACGCCGGAGGAACTGAAGCAGTCACGGTAGACCGCCACGACCAATTTAACGAGAACACACGACAAGGCCCCCGCCACCTCCAAGGAGGGACGGGGGCCTTTCTGCGCGCAGCTCCTGAATTAAGCCACAGCCCCGTCTGCCATGTGGACCAAGCGGCCAGCGCGAGCGGCGTATTCCAGGTCGTGGGTGACCATGACCACGGACAGGCCGTCGTTGCCCAGGTCGACCAGGAGGTCCATGACCGATTCGCCCGTGGTCCGGTCCAGGTTGCCAGTGGGCTCGTCGGCAAAGAGCACGGCCGAGCGCTTGACCAGGGCGCGGGCAATGGCCACCCGCTGCTGCTCGCCGCCCGAGAGGTGGCCGGGCAGCTTGCCCCCTTTGCCGCCCAGGCCCACCCGGTCGAGGCAGGTGTCTGCCCGGCGGCGCACCTCGGCCGAAACCGGAGCCGGGGAATGGAGGAAGGGCAGCAGCACGTTCTCGCGCGCGGTCAGGCAGGGCAGCAGATAATGGAACTGGAAGACCATGGCGAAGTCCTCGCGCCGCAGCCGGTTGAGCCGGGCGGGCGGCAGGGCGCTGATGTCCTCGCCCTTGTAGAGCAGCTGGCCCGAGTCCGGGATCATAAGCGTGGACAGGATGTTCAGGAAGGTGGTCTTGCCCGACCCGGAGCGGCCGACAATGGCCACGAACTCGCCCGGGGCCACGGTCAGGCTGGCTCCGGCCAGAGCCGGGCTCTCCACGCCCCGGGTGCGGAAGGTCTTGATGATGTTGGTAGCTTCGAGCATGGGCACTCCTAGAGCGAAATGAGGGCCTCGAACGGCTCCACGGACGATGCCTTCCAGGCCGGGAAGAATGCGGAAAGGACCGACACGGCCACAATGAGCAGGCAAGTCAGGGCCAGCCCGGCCGCGCTGAAGGCCAGGGTGGCCCCCTCGGTGATGTCCAGAGCACCGATGACGCGCAGGCTGAGGGCATGGCCCGCCACATAGCCCAGGCATCCGGCTGCCGCGCCCAGGACCACGGCCTCGAAGCAGAAGATGGCGAACACCCCGGGCCGCGAGAAGCCCAGCGACCGCAACAGCCCGATCTCCCGAATGCGCTCGTTGACGCTTGAAAGCATGGTCGCGCCGACCATGGCGCAGGCGATGAGCAGGATGATCAGGCTGACCGAGAGAATGAGCCGCTGCACGAATTCCACCGAGTACATGCGCTGCCTGACCACGGATTGCAGGGCCTGGACCTCGGCCCCGGGCAGGGCCTCGGCGATCTGGTGGACGATCTCCTCGATGGGACACCCGGCGCACAGGGCCGCCACCTCCACATAGTCGACCCGACCCGGACGGCCAAAGGCGTCCTGGGCAAAGTCCATGCCGGTGAAGAGCACGGAGTCGTCATCCCCGCCCGTGGGCCGGAGCACGCCGGTGACAACCCCGGTGCGCGAGCCCAGGGAGAGGGTGTCGCCCGGAGCCAGTCCCAGGCTCGCGGCGGCCCGCGCTCCGGCCAGCACGCCGTCCTCGCGACCAGGGAACTCCCCATCCACGGCCCAGTAGCCCTTGATATCCATCTCACGCTCCCAGCGCACGCCGATGACGCCCACGGCCGTGCCATCCACCCGGGCCATGGACACCAGCTTGGGCGCGATGGCCGAGACGCGGCTCCCATGACCGATGGACGCGATGCGCTCAATGGTCCGGGCCTCGTCCAGGTCGCTCGCCCCAAGGAGCATGTCGCCCATGGAAAAGCCGCCGTAGCTGACCGTGAGCTTCTCGGTGCGGGGCATGACCAGGATGTTGGCCCCGTAGGCCACCAGCTTCTTCTCAAGGGACTCGCCCACCACGCCCGAGACCAGATTGAGGGCCACGATGGAGGCCACGCCCAGGGTGAAGACCAGCAGCAGAAGCAGCGACCTGGCCCACTTCATGCGCAGGTTGCGCAGGGGGATGACGAGGATGTTCATCTCAGAAGTACCCGCGTCCGGCCATGATGTCGCGCTCGCGGATGGTCACCGCGTCCGGCCCGATGGTCCGCTCCAGGGGCGAGGGATTGCACCCGCCCTTGACCTCGTTGATGCGCGAGGCGTGGAAGCGCTGGCCGCAGTTGACGCAGATCATGAACTCGCCGTCCTGCACATAGCCCTTCTTCTCGCGGAAGCACTCGTCGCAGGCGTCAAAGGCGGCCCGGATCACCCCGTCAGGGCTTTGCAGCAGGAAGAATTTCACCTCGAACCCGTCGCCCTTGAGCGCATAGTAGTGCGCCTTGCCGTCGCTCACCTCGGACAAGGGGATGGTTACCACCCCGTCGCGTGGTTTCACGGTCGTGAACTTGCCGCCAAAGCCGAACAAGGCGTGGGCCGTGCCGGTGGCGACCAGCAGGCAGATGATCACCGTCAGAGCGAGTAGTGTGCGCGTCATTCCTTACACCTCGGTCAAGGTTAATTTCATACCTCCATGGTATGAAATTAGGGCGGCCCACGGCAAGGCCAACAGTGTCGCTTGCACGGTCCATGCCATGGAAAAGTTCCCGGCATTGTCGCCCGTTGCGCAGACGAGGTGGTGAAAAAAGGTCGTCCATGTGCAATATATCACACTTTCCCATACGCCAGATTGCACTCGCATAAGTTTATTCCCGCCCAGCCGCTTGATTCCATCGTTTTTTTCGGTATGATTAGCTATCATGGAAAATGATTCCGACACGCGCCTGACCGAGCGGGTCACCAACTTCTTCTCCTCCCACGAGGACTGGCTCATGCAGCGCATCCTCGACCACGCCAAGCGGCAGGGGTACACCGCGTACACCAGCACGCTCCTTGAGGCGTGGCGGATTTCCGTGGCCGGGCTGACCGAGGCCCTGGTCCGGGCCGTGGAGCGTCACGGCCTGGACGGGCCGGAGTTCACGCCCGACGACACCTTCCGGGACGACCCGGCCTCGGCCTTTGCCGTGGAGCAGTCGCGCAGGCACCGGGCACGCGGCATCACCCTGGCCATGTTCCTCGGCCTGTTCAAGTACTACCGCCGCGCCTACCTCGCCCTGATCGACGAGAAGGCCCAAGGCGCGATCGATCCGGAATGGATATCCCCCTGCCGGGCCTTCACCGAGCTGTTCTTCGACAGGGTCGCCATCGCCCTGTCCGTGGACTGGGCGATGGCGGGCGATGAGGCTGAGCATCTGGCCGAGCTTCAGGCGCGCAACCGCGACCTGACCACCGAAAAAAACATGTTCCTGACCCTGTTCGAGAGTCTGGACACCCCGGTTTTCCTGCTCGACCACGACCTCAACGCCAGCATCATGAACCTTGCCGCCGCCCGGCTCATCGACCTGGCCCGGGAGCCGGGGCAGGTCTACTACGGCCAGGCCCGCGCCCACGGCCCGCCTGATTTCGTCGAAACCGGCATCTCGCTGCGCGACCGGCTGCCCTGGCTGGCCGAGGAACTGGGGCGGGCCTGCCCTCTGGAACCGGGCCGGGCGGGCTGCCGGTTCGACGCCTCGGGCGAGACCGCAGACGGGTTGCGCTGCTTCTGCGTGGCCGTGTCACGCATGGGCGACATCTCGGGCCGGTTCACCCACTCCATCGTCACCCTGGAAGACATCACCAGCCGCGCAGCCATGGAGCAGCAGCTGGCCCGGGAACACGAGCGGGCCACCCACTACCTGGACCTCGTCGGCTCCATTGTCGTGGCCCTGGACACGACCGGAAACGTCACCCTCATCAACCGCGCAGGCTGCGCCACCCTTGGCTACAGTGAAGACGAGATCGTCGGCCGCAACTGGATAGACCTGATCATCCCCGACGAACAACGCGACGAGACCAGGGACTATTTCTACTGCATCAACCGCGGCGATGCCGACCTGGACACGGAGTATACCAACTACGTGACCACCCGCTCGGGCAAGCACCGGCTCATCACCTGGAAAAACCAGCTGCTGACCGACGAAACCGGCGCGCCCGCAGGCGTTCTCTCCTCGGGCACGGACATCACCGAGCAGCGCGCCGCGGAACAGGCCCTGGCCGAAAAGGAATTGTGGCTGCGCAGCACCTTCGTGTCGCTGGGCGAGGCGGTCTTCATCCTCACGCCCGACGCCCGCATTCTCGACGCCAATCCGGCGGCGCGGGCCATGTTCCAGATGAGTGACGAGGAGCTGTCCGGCGCGCCCGCGGAAATCCTGCACGCCGACCGCGACAGCTTCAGGGAGTTCGAGCGTCGCGCCCATGGCTCCCTTGAGGCGGGCGACCAAGCCCACTTCGAGTACGCCATGCGTCGCAAGGACGGCACGGTCTTTCCCACCGAGAACTCGGTCGCGCGCATCATCGGCGACGACGGCACCGAACTGGGCACGGTCAGCGTGGTGCGGGACATCAGCAACCGCAAGGAGGCGGAGCAGCTCCTGAGGCACAGCGAGGAAAAATTCCGCCGCATCTTCGAGACCATCGAGGACGGCTACATCGTCACCGACATGAACGGCACCATCAGGATGGTCAACCCGGCCACCTGTGCCCTGCTGGGGTACTCCGAGTCCGAGCTGGTGGGCCGGGGCATGGACAGACTCTATGTGGATGACAGTGAGCGCGCCAGGTTCCTGCTCGACCTTGAGACCAAGGGCGCCTCCAGAGGCCACCAGTTCAAGGCCCGGCGAAGTGACGGCTCCCAGATCATCGTGGAGGCCAGCGCCCATCTGGTGCGCGACGAGGCGGGCAGACCCGTGGCCAAGGAGGGCACCTTCCGCGACATCACCAAGCGCATCGAGGCCGATCGGCAGCTGCGCGAACGCGAGGAGCAGTACCGCGCCCTGTTCGAGAACAACCATGCGGTCATGCTCCTCATGGACCCCAGAACCGGGCGCATCGTGGACGCCAACCCGGCCGCAGTCCAGTTCTACGGCTACACGGCCAAGACCCTGCGCACCATGGCCTTCGCGGACATCAACGCCCAGGACGAGGCCGCCATCTTCAAGGAGATGGTGGAATCCCGACGCGAGAAGCGGGCCTATTTCATCCACCGCCACCTGCTGGCAAGCGGCGAGGTCCGCGACGTGGAGGTCTATTCCGGCCCCATCATGGTCCAGAGCAACCAGCTGATCTATTCGGTGATCCACGACATCACCGAGCGGGCGCGCCTTGAACGCGAGATGAAGCGGCTGGCCACCACCGACGCCCTGACCGGGGCAGGCAACCGCCACGAGTTCTTCCGGCTGGCCGAACTGGAATTGCGCCGGGCCAGACGCTACGGCAACGCCTTAAGCGTGATCATGCTCGACATCGACTACTTCAAGTCCGTCAACGACACCCACGGCCATCAGGCTGGCGACGAGGTGCTCAAGGCACTCTCGGCCCTGGTCCGGGCCGCCCTGCGCGACACAGACATCTTCGGGCGGCTGGGTGGCGAGGAGTTCGCCATCGTCCTGCCCGAGACCGACCTCGCGGGGGGCGGGCTGGTGGCCCAGCGGCTGCGCAGCGAACTGGCCGGGCTCACGGTGCGCCTGCGCGACATCGCGGTCAACTTCACCGTGAGCATCGGTGTCACGGAACTCCGAGACAAGGACCGGCTCATTGAAGACGCCATAAACCGGGCCGACGAGGCCCTCTACCGGGCCAAGCGCATGGGCCGCAACCGGGTTGAGATCGACTGACCCTCCACCACCTCCCGTGCGAAAGCCGTGTCGGCACAAGGCCTTGCGCCTTGGCGTCCTGCCGCGCGGCACTTATCTTCCACAAGCTCACAGGCCGGGTTTTCCTGGAAAAAACCTTGACGTTTGCCAAGGGGTTTGGAATATGGTTGGGAGCTTTAAGTGACCTTTTTCACAACGTACTCAAGCCCGGCTTGGGAGATTGCGTGCCACCCGGAAGAAAATCTTTCGGGATGCACTTGATTTCATTGGCCTTGAAGAGAGAGCGAATGCGGTTTGAAACCGAGCTGGCCGAGCGAAAGGCCGAACTGTCGGAAAAATGGGCGGACCTGGTTCTCGGGTCTTACCCCAAGGAGACCCGGAAAATCTGGGGCCGACAAAAAGATCGTTTCCAGAACCCGGTGGGGGCCGCCATCTTTGATGCGACCCGGGAGCTGTTCGATCTCATGCTCGAATGGAAGGACGCGGAAAAGATCGCGTGCAGCCTGGACAAGCTCATCCGCATCCGGTCCGTGCAGGACTTTTCGCCCTCGCAGGCTGTCAGCTTCGTGTTTTTGCTCAAGAAGCTGCTGCGCGAGGAGTTTTTCAAGCCCCTGCAGGCAGGGGGCAGGCTCGACGAGCTGCTCAGGTTCGAGGCCAAGGTGGACAACCTGGCCATGATGTCGTTCGACATCTATGCAAAGGGTCGCGAGACCATGTACCGGCTGCGCGTGGATGAGGTGAAGCGCGCCCAGAGCAGTCTGCTCCGGAAAGCCGGGATGATAGCGGACGTTACGGCCGACTAGTCGGCCGATCAGGACGCGCCGCGGGGTTGTGGTTGGCATTGGGGGATTCCGGTTGACTGCGCCGAAGGCAGACAGTGACCGCGCCATGTGCGGGTCGGCCATCGCGCGTACCGCAGACCGCCATCCATCATCTCCGCCGACGGCGCGGGCCGAATGTGGCAGGCCATCCGGGAGTGTCCCGGCCGGTCCAACCTTCAAGCGAGGTGACGGTAGATGAATGCTTTTTACTCACTTCTGTTCGTCTTTCTCCTGGTGTTGATCCCGTTGTTCGGGGTTGATGCTGCACACATGAAGTTTTTCTTCGGTGTCTGCATCCCGCTCACGGCGTTCATCATCTTCCTGCTCGGCTTTATCTATAAAGTCGTCAACTGGGGCCGGAGCGCAGTGCCGTTCCGAATCCCCACAACCGGCGGTCAGTTCAAGTCCTTTGACCCTGTGCTGTTCAAGCAGAACAAGTACGACTGTCCGCAGACCGGAGCCCAGACCTTCGTGCGCATGGTCCTTGAGGTTTTCGCCTTCCGGTCCCTGTTCCGCAACACTGCGGCATCGCTGCACGAGACCAAGGGCGGCCCGGTGGTGGCCTACAAGTCGAGCAAATGGCTCTGGGTCTTCGCCATCACCTTCCACTACTCCTTTTTCATCGTCGCCCTGCGGCACTTGCGGCTCTTCCTTGAGCCGGTCCCGTTCTTTGTCAACGGGCTTGAGTTCGTGGACGGCCTGCTGCAGATCGGCGCGCCCACCATGTACCTGGCCGACATCGGGCTGGTGGCCGGTGTGCTCCTGTTACTCGGCAGACGGCTCATCAACCCCCAAGTCAACTACATCTCCTACGTTTCCGACTTCTTCCCCATGTTCCTGATCCTGGGCATCGCCCTGTCGGGCGTCTACATGCGCTACTTCGCCATGGTTGACGTCATCGCCATCAAGGAACTGACCATGGGGCTTGTGACCTTCAACTATCACATCCCGGAAACCATTGACGTCTCCTTCTTCGTCCACGTCTTCCTGGTCAGCGTGCTCATGGCCTACTTCCCGTTCAGCAAGCTGATGCACCTGCCGGGTGTCTTCCTCTCGCCCACCAGGAACATGCCCAACGACACGCGCGCCAAGCACCATGTGAACCCCTGGAACGACCCCAACATCAAGGCCCACTCCTACGCCGACTACGAGAAGCACTTCGGTCCGGCCATGGCCGAGGCTGGCTTGCCTCTGGACAATCCGGAGAACGCGGTTGCCGAGAAAAAGGCCTAGGGTTCACCAACAGGCGAGACCTCTTATCTAGGAGATTATTAATATGTCCGACATGCCCAAAGCAGACGAGCTCTTCAAGAGCATAGACTACACGCCACCCCTCACGGGCTGGATGGAAACCCCGGTGGATTTCTCACCGGGCAACTGGTGCTACCCTGCCAAGCCGGAAAAGATCGAGTACATCAACTCCAAGCTCCCCGGCCTGTGGGGCACCCCCCGCGAATGGTCGCCGGGCAACGCCGACTGGAAGCTGCCCCCCAACTGGAAGGAGACCGTGGTCAACGGATTCCGCGAACGCCTTGAGAAGTTCCGCACGCTTAAGCTGTTCATGGACATCTGCGTGCGCTGCGGCGCCTGCGCCGACAAGTGCCACTTCTTCATCGGTTCCGGCGATCCCAAGAACATGCCCGTGCTGCGTGCCGAGCTGATGCGCTCGGTCTATCGCGGCGAGTTCACCCTGGCGGGCAAGATCCTCTCCCAGCTGACCGGCTCGCGCGTCATGGAAGAAGATGTGCTCAAGGAGTGGTTCATCTACTTCTACCAGTGCACCCAGTGCCGCCGCTGCTCGCTCTACTGTCCCTACGGCATCGACACCGCCGAAATGACCATGATGGCCCGCGAGCTGATGCATCTGGTCGGCCTGAACACCAACTGGATCATGGAGCCTGTCTCCAACTGCAACATCACCGGCAACCACCTCGGCATCCAGCCCCACGCCTTCAAGGACATCGTGGAATTCATGGTGGACGACATCGAGGAGGTCACCGGCCGCCGGGTCAAGGCCCCGCTCAACGAGCACGGCCACGAGATCCTCTTCATCACCCCCTCGGGTGACGTGTTCGCCGACCCGGGCATCTACACCTTCATGGGCTACCTGATGCTCTTTGACTACCTGGACCTGGACTACACCATGTCCACCTATGCCTCCGAGGGCGGCAACTTCGGCTCGTTCACCAACAACGAGGTCATGAAGAAGCTCAACGCCAAGATGTATCACGAGGCCAACCGCCTCGGCTGCAAATGGATCCTCGGCGGCGAGTGCGGCCACATGTGGCGCGTGGTGCACCAGTACATGGACACCATGAACGGCGACACCCAGGGGCCCCAGATGGCCACGCCCACGTCGCCCATCACCGGCACCGTGTTCGACACCGCTGCCGCCACCAAGATGCTCCACATCGTCGAGTTCACCGCCGACCTGATCAAGCACGGCAAGCTCAAGCTCGACCCCAGCCGCAACGACCACCTGCGCGTCACCTTCCACGACTCCTGCAACCCCGCCCGGGGCATGGGCATGCTGGACGAGCCGCGCTACGTGCTCAAAGCCGTATGCAACAACTTCTTCGAGATGCCCGAAGGCACCACCCGCGAGCAGACCTTCTGCTGCGCTGGCGGCTCGGGCCTCAATACCGAGGAAATCCTTGAGATCCGTCTGCGCGGCGGCCTGCCGCGCGGCAACGCGCTCAAGTACGTGCAGGACAAGCACGGGGTGAACACCCTGGCCTGCATCTGCGCCATCGACCGCGCCACCCTCATCCCCCTGGCAGACTACTGGGCGCCCGGCGTCATGGTCACAGGTACCCACGAACTGGTTGCCAACGCCCTGGTCTTCGAGGAAGGCGAGAAGCGGACCATGGACCTGCGCCAGGAGCCGCTGCCCGGCTTCGAAGACGAGGAAGACGACTGGACCCCCCCGAACACGGAGGAGGCATAAATGAAAATGCACTACGGAGCCCCGATCATAGTCGGCTTGGTCATCTTCGTTGGAGCGCTGTGCGCGCCCTTCGTGGTGGGCTTGGCCGTGACCAAGACCTACAAGCAGCCCGAGCTGAAGATGCCCGCCAATGAAAAGGAATGCGTCGAGTCCAAGGAGTTCATGCGCGAAAAGCACATGCAGCTGCTCAACGACTGGCGCGACTGGGCCCTGCGCGACGGCAAGCGCATCTATACCAACCACGCTGGCAAGGAATTCACCATCAGCCTCCAGAACACCTGCATGAAGTGCCATGTCTCCAAGGCAGACTTCTGCGACAAGTGCCACACGGGTGCCGGTGTCTCTCCCTACTGCTGGGACTGCCACATTCAGCCGGAGGGTTTGAAGTAATGAAGAACAACAGACGAGCCTTCATCAAGCTTGCCGGTATCGCCGCCGCAGGGCTGGCCATCGCCCCCAAGGCCATGGCCGCCGCCATGGGGGGAAGCGCACCGATCAAGAATGACCCCAAGGGCATCACTGCCAAGCAGTGGGCCATGGTCATCGACACCACCAAGCTCAACACCACCCAGGGCATCGAAGACCTGGCCAAGATCTGCCACTCGGTCCACAACGTGCCCACCATCGAGGGCAAGCAGGAAGTGAAGTGGCTGTGGCCCGACATCTTCGAGCACTCCTTCACCGAGCAGGAGAACCCCTACCTGGCCGATGCGGTCAAGAATCGCCAGTACGCCCTGCTGTGCAACCACTGCCAAAACCCGCCGTGCGTGCGCGTGTGCCCCACCAAGGCCACCTACAAGCGCCCTGACGGCATTGTGGACATGGACTACCACCGCTGCATCGGCTGCCGCTACTGCATGGCTGGCTGTCCCTACGGCTCCCGCTCCTTCAACTGGAGCGAGCCCCGCGATCACATGGATCTTGGCGCCCTCACCAAGGAGTACCCCCCCCGCATGCGCGGCGTCGTCGAGAAGTGCAACTTCTGCGTCGAGCGCTTGGCGGTTGGCAAGCTCCCGGCCTGCGTGGAGGCGAGCAACGGTGCCATCCACTTCGGAGACATCAGCGACCCGAACTCCGAAGTCCGCGCCGTCCTGCGCGAGCGGTTCACCATCAGGCGCAAACCCTCCGCTGGCACCGAGCCCAGCGTGTACTACATCATCTAGGGGGAATCAGAATGCTCGAAATAGCCTTGAAAGGTTCCAACAGATACTACGGCTGGATCGCGTTCCTCCTGGTCCTGATCGCCATCGGGTCCATGGCCTGGCTCGACCAGATCGTCAACGGTCTGCAGATCACTGGCATGGGACGCGATGTGTCCTGGGGATTCTACATCTCCCAGTTCACCTATCTGGTCGGTCTGGCCGCCTCCGGCGTCATGATCGTCCTGCCCAACTACTTCCATAACTACAAACCCAACAAGCACATGGTCATCTTCGGCGAGTTCATGGCCATCGCCGCCTGCATCATGTGCCTGCTCTTCATCGTGGTGGACATCGGCCAGCCCACCCGCATGCTCAACGTCATCCTGCACGCCACGCCCAATTCCATCCTGTTCTGGGACATGATCGTGCTCAACGGCTACCTGGGCCTCAACCTGCTGGTGGGCTGGATCTGCCTGCAGGCCGACCGCGCCCGGCTGCCGCATCCCAAGTGGCTCAAACCCTTCATCTACACCTCCATCATCTGGGCGTTCTCCATCCACACGGTGACGGCCTTCCTGTACCAGGGCCTGCCCGGCCGCCACTACTGGCTCACCGCCATTTTGGCCGCCCGCTTCCTGGCCAGCGCCTTCTGCTCCGGTCCCGCCATCCTCCTGCTGGTGATGATGGCCACGGAGAAGTTCACCACCTTCAAGATGCCCAGAAGGGCCGTGACCACCCTGGTCAAGATCATCATGTACGCCATGTGCGTGAACATGTTCTTCTTCGGCCTTGAGGTCTTCACCGCCTTCTACTCCAACATGCCGGGTCACATGCACCCGCTGGTCTACCTGTTCGCGGGCTACCACGGCCACACCGAGCTGGTCGGCCTGATGTGGACCTTCATCGCCCTGGCCGCGGTGTCCATCACCCTGCTGGTCACGCCGAAGCTGCGCAACAACCTGAAGCTGCTGCCCTGGACCCTTGGCATCCTCGTGGTCGCCACCTGGATCGACAAGGGCCTTGGCCTGCTCATCGGTGGCTTCAACCCCACCCCGTTCCACACCATCACCCCCTACTGGCCCACGGCCAAGGAGCTGCTGGTGTCCATGATGGTCTACGCCATCGGCGCGCTGGTGGTGACCGTCCTCTTCAAGATCGCCACGGGCGTGAAAGAAGAACTGGGCCAGTCCCAGGCCATGGCCTGCGGCTGCTCCACCGCGGACGAATGCAGCTGCACCCACGGGTGCGTCTGCACCGACGAATGCACCTGCAAAGAGGCCTAAACAGCCGCATAAGCCCTGCCACATAACGTCACCTCGCCGGGCTGAACACACGGGCCTCGCTCCTTCCGGGAGCGAGGCCCTCTTCGTGCCCCGGTCAAGGGCTTGTGACAAAAGACCACAAGCAGCCAAACAATTGCGCCCACGCCGTGCCCATGGCATACTCCCTTGTCCCGCAAAGCCCGTCCTGGCCCGGGAAAAGACAACCACACAAGGGAGATCGCATGAATATCGGCCAATACACCTTTGAGGAATTCAAGCAGAAGGCAAAGGAATTTCACGGCTACCCGGCCCCGGGCCTGCTCATCGGCGGCTACATGGTCGAGGCGGCCAAGGCGCGACTGCCCGAGGGCACCCTCTTCGAGGCCATGGTCGAGTCCGGCAAATGCCTGCCCGACGCGGTGCAGCTGCTCACCGTGTGCAGCATCGGCAACAACTGGATGAAGATCAAACTGCTGGGCCGCTACGCCGTCTCCCTCTACGACAAGTTTACCGGCAAGGGATTCCGCGTGGCCATCGACCAGGACAAGCTCGAAGACTGGCCCGAGATCAAGGGCTGGTTCATGAAGCTCAAGCCCAAGGCCGAACAGGACACGGACAAGCTCTTCGCCGAGATCGAGGCCGCAGGCGACACCATCTGCTCCATCCGGCCCATCATCATCGACCGCAAACACCTGGGCCACGGCCACATGTCAGCCATCGACGTCTGCCCGGTCTGCGCCGAGGCCTATCCCGGCAACGACGGACCCATCTGCCGAGGCTGCCAGGGCGAGGCCCCCTACGCCGCCATGTCAGAAGCCGTATGTCGCGACGACGCCCCGCCGCTTCACGCCATACCCGTGGAACAGGCCGTGGGCAAAAAAGCCCTGCACGACATGACAGGCATCGTGCCCGGCGAGTCCAAAGGCCCGGTTACCAGCGCGGGCGATACCCTGGAGGCGGGCGATGTCTGCCGACTGCAACGCATCGGCAAGCACAACGTCTTTGTCCAGGAAGACCTGCCCGGCGACGATTGGGTCCACGAAAACGACGCAGTCAAGGCATTCGCCACACGCATGGCCGGACCCGGCATCACCTACGACCCCAACCCCCACGAAGGCAAAATAAACTTCCACGCCCAAGCAGCAGGCTTGCTCTCCATCGACCTCGACGCCCTGCAACGGTTCAACCTCTCGCCAGATGTCATGCTCGCCACCCGGCACGACGGCGCCCTCATCCCCAAGGGCAAGGGCGTGGCCGGAACCCGCGCCATCCCGCTCTACATCTCACGCGAGAAATTCAGCCGCGCCCTGGCCACCCTGGGCAACGGACCCGTGCTCCAGATACTCCCCCTGCGCCGGGCCAAAGTCGGCATCCTTGTCACCGGCACCGAAGTCTTCCAGGGGCTCATCGACGACAAGTTCATCCCCATCATCTCATCCAAGGTCATCAACCTCGGCTGCCAAGTCACCAGCACAGACATCGTTCCCGATGACCAAGCCGCCATCACCACCAGCGCCAAGGCCATGCTCGACGCCGGGTGCGACCTCATCATCACCACCGCAGGCATGTCCGTGGACCCGGACGACGTCACCCGCGCCGCCCTCAACGACGCCGGACTGCGCGACGCACTCTACGGGGCACCCATGCTGCCCGGCACCATGACCCTGGTGGGCCGCCTCGGTCAGGCCCAGATCATCGGCGTGCCCGCCTGCGCCCTGTTCTACAAGACCACCTCCTTCGACATCCTCCTGCCCAGACTGCTGGCCAACCAGTCCATCACCCGACGCATGCTCGCCAGACTCGGCGAAGGCGGCTTCTGCATGAATTGCAAAACCTGCGCCTTCCCCAAATGCCCCTTCGGCAAATAGCCGCGTAGGATGCCTCCGGCGGCCAGGGGGAAGGCGTGGAATTCAGAGTGGATCAATGAGGACTGGAGCCCCGGACCGGCTGCATCGGTCCGGGTTTTGCCCCATTCGCTCAGTTCAGTATTCGATTGTGTCCAGTTCCACGCCTAGCCGCTCCCATTGCGCCTTGGCCGCAGCCTCGGCCCGGACCACCATGTCCTGCTCCCAGGGTTCGAGGATCAGGGTCTCGGCCACCAGTTGCCAGATGTATTTCACCTCGTACTTGTAGTCCGTGTAGTACTTGGGGATGCGTTTCATGATCTGGTCGCGGCAGTTGGAGCAGCCGACCACGACCACGTCCGCACCGCTACGCTTGATCTGGTCGTACTTGTGTCGGGCGTGCCAGGCGGATTCGTCCTCAAAGGGCATTGGCCACATGCCACCGCCCCCCCCACAGCAGTAGTTGAGCCCTCGGTCCGGCGACATTTCGACAAAGTCGTCCACGCACTGCCTCATGATCCAACGCGGCTCGTCGTAATACCCCTTGCCGAAGTGGCGGGCCAGCTCGCGGCCATGTTTACAGGAGTCGTGCCAGGTGAACCGCCTGCCCGCATTAACCGACTTGTCGAGCTTGACGCGACCCTCGCGAATAACTTGGACCAGATAGTCGTAGAGGTAGATAAACCCGACCTCGTTGTTGGGATCCTCCAGCACGCAAGTGTCCATACCCTTGCGGCAGCCGTAAGATCCGCCGCCGCAGTCAGGCATGATCATACGCTCGATGTTGTACTGCTTCATGTAGTCGATCTTGCGCTTGGCCAGCTTCTTGTTGCCCGCGTAGTTGCCGGTGAAGAGCGCCCAGTCCACGGCCTCCCAGCCCTCGGAGGGCACGGTCCAGTCTTCCTTGGCCGCATAGAATACCCGCCACCACCAGAACTGGTCCTCGAAATCACCGTAAACTTCCTTGGAATTGGGAAAGAACAGAACCTTGGCGTCCTGCTTGTCCACCGGGACAAAGAAGCCGGGGCATTCCTCAGCCATCTCCACGCCCAGCTCGGCCATGCCCGAGAGGTATTCCTCCCTTGAGATGGCCAGGTTGTTGCCGGTCTCCAGGTTGTTGGCCATACCTTTGTGCAGCGATCCCGGCACCTTGTCCCGTGCGCGCAGACTCTTCATGTGGCCCATTACCGCCGGAATGTCGATGCCCATGGGGCAGGAATAGGCGCACCGCCCGCAGCCGGTGCACAGCCACGGGAATTTTGAGTCCACGACCTCGTCCACCATCCCGTAGGCGAGCATGCGCATGACCCTGCGCGTGTCCCACCCCTCCATGCCGGGCGTGCCGGTGATTGGGCAGCCGTTGGAGCATGTCCCGCAGATCATGCAGGCGCTGAAGTCGAACCGGTTCAGGAAGTCGCGCACCCCGACATCCATCGGCTTGGGAATGACCATGTCCATGATCCGCTCCTTTTGATGAGCCGCCGCCCCCTGGGCGAGCATGAGAGCGGCGGGCAGGCTAGACTGTGGCCTCGGTGTGCACGACCTGACCGGACTGATCGTACATCAGGCCGCAGCGCAGGTCGAAGTGGCGGTTGACGCTCATGGTCGGGCACGGCCCGTTAAGAGCCACCTGCACCACCGTGGAGCCGAGAAACGCCTTTTCCGGGTCCATCTCCTTGGAGTGGTGGGCCATGATTATCAGGTCAGCCCGCTTCTGCTGCGCCATGCGCAAGATCTCCATGGGCGGCTGGCCGTGGCAGATCCCGAAGGAACATTCGGATACACCATCCAGGCGCGGTCCGTATTCGGTTTCGAGACGAGACTGGGCATCGCCCGCGCTCACGCCGGGCTCGACCACATGCACGATCGTCAGGTTCGCCTTGTACTGGCGGGCCATTTGCCCCCCGTAGTTCACGGCACACTCGGCCTGATCCGAGAAGTCCGTGGCCACCAGGATGTTCTGGAACAGCGGATCCTTGCAGGCCATGTCCTTGTGCACGATCATGACCGGGCAGCGGGCCTTCTGGCTGACGCGCTCAAGGGTGCTGCCCGCCATGCCCCACATCTTGGACCGCTTCTCCTCGTATTCCCTGGTGTGTGGCCCCATGACGATGAGATCAGTGTTCTTCTTGCGGGCCAAGCGCAGTATCTCGGCATGGGGGATGCCCGGAATGACGTTGATCTGGTACTCCGCGATTCCGCTGAGGATGTCGCCGTACATCTCCTGGATCTGTCCCTTGATCCGCTCGGTTTCGCCCGAGGGCTCGAGGTGTTCCATGGAACCCCACCCTTGGGCCATGCCCGCCACATGGGTCAGGTAGAGCTTTGCCTCGAACTTCTTGGCGAACTCAGCAGCCGCAATGACCGCGCACTTGTCCACGCCCGAAGGCGTGACGCCGACGATGATGTCCTTAAACATGATTCGCTCCCTTGTTGAGGTTACTCTTCTTGTCTGGCCGGTCTGGCCGGGCCTCTCCCGGATCGTCCTGTCCCATCCGGGATGCCTGCCCCGGCACGGCATCTTCGGCCTGAAGCGTCACGCTCCAGGCCCGCGTTTCAATGCCGTGTCTGGCTCCGGCGTTCAGGGTCAGGTTCTTGCCGAGTTGCACGTCGGATTCGCCAAGGCCCAAGGCCAGGCTCATGAGCTGAGTCAGATAGAGCACCGGAATCCGGCGGCCGCCCACCTTGACCGCCTGTCCCTGATAGACTTCAAGATTCATCTGGCACAGAGGGCAGACCGTGACCACGGCGTCGGCCCCTTCGGCCTGATCGAGGATCGCGGCCACAGAGTGCAGCGCCACGTCGCGATGGCCGACCATGAGCGACGCGCCGCAGCACCGGTTGCCGCACTCCCATTCATGCACCTCACCGCCCATGGCCCGGATGATCGGCTCCATGGACGCCGGCCTGCCCGGCGAATCGAACACGGGATAGGGGCGGAGAATCTGACAGCCGTAATAGGGTGCCAGCTTCATGCCCTCCAGGCCCCGGGCCACCTTCTGGGCCATGATCCCCGCGCCCACGTCGTTGAGCAGCACATCCAGCAGGTGGCGCACCTTCACCTCGCCCCGGTAGGTCAGGCCGGATGCGGCCAGCACCTCGTTGACCCGGCCATGCAGATGCCGCTGGCCCACCACCTCGCGGTTGACCTTGAGCAGGTTGAGGTAGCAGGCGCTGCACGGGGCGAGGATGTCCAGGCCCGGCAGCTCGTCCTGGACAATGGCCAGGTTGCGGGCGGGCAGGGCGTAGTTCATGAGCTTGCTGACCGGCTCGGCCGCGCTCGCCCCGCAGCACGTCCAGTCAGGAATCTCCATCAACTCGACGCCGAGCCTGTCCATGACCGCCCGGACCGAGACATCGAATTCGCGCGCGCTCTCCATGAGCGAGCAGCCGGGGTAGTATGCGTACTTCATGATCCCGCCTCCATCTGTCTGGCCTTGGCGAACATGGGTCCGAGCCTTCCGCGCTGGGCGCGGCTTGGCAGGTGCAGCTTGCCCTTGCCAAGCATCTTCAGTCCCAGGGGCAGAAAGGACAGGGGGAGCCTCGGATCCATGCGCCGCAGGAAGTAGCCCTGCATCATGCTCGCTTCCTGGAGCCGACCGTTGGCCTCCACATCGGCCATGAACGCCTCGTAGAAGGCCCCGTTGCGCTTGGCCTGCCTCGATCCATCAAGCCGCGCCAACCGCTTGAGCGCGCCCATGGCCGAGGTCAACTTGAGCCCCCGAGGGCAGCGCAAGGTGCACATGTAGCACGACGAGCAGAGCCAGAAGGTCCGGCTCTCCAGGATCTCATCAAGCATGCCGAACTGGATCATCCGCCACATGCGGCGCGGGGTCACGTCCATGGCCTGCCAGTTGGGGCAGGAGGCGGTGCAGGTGCCGCACTGCATGCACGCCCCCACCATGTCCAGCAACTCGGCCAGTGCGATACGGGTTTCATCCCCTGCCGGGCTCCATGTCCTCGTGGTCGTTTCGTTCATGGCTCACCGTCCTAGGCTATGCCGGTTCTTCAAGGGCCGCGTCGATGACCGCCATCATCGGCCCGTCGTGGAAGCCCCTGAGTATGGTCGCACTGTTGGGGCATACGGCGGCGCATGCCCCGCACCCCTGGCAGAGTATCTCGTCCACCGCGATGCGCCCGGCGTCCATGTCCAGGGAGCGGGCACCATAGGGGCAGGCCGTCACGCACGCCTGGCACAGAGAACACAGGGAGTGGCGCACCTGGGCCACCACGGTCTCGCGGGTGATCTTTTCGGCGTTGAGAATGCGCAGGGCGCGCTGGCCCGCCGCCTTGGCCGAGGCAATGGTCTCGTCCATGCGCCGGGGGGAGTGAGCGACCCCGCACATGTAGATGCCCTGCTTGAGGAAATCCACGGGCCGCCACTTGAAATCCGCCTCGCGGTAGAAGCCGTCATCGTCGATTTCCACCCCGAAGATTTCGAGCAACTCTTCCACGTCGTTGGGCTCCAGGCCGCTCGACAGCGAGACCAGATCGGGCCTGAATCGGACCTCGGCCCCCAGGACCGGATCGCGTCCCGTGACCACGGGCCTGCCTTCCTCAAAGGCGACGGTGGGCCTGGTGTCTGCATCATAGCGGATGAAGATGGCCCCGGCCCTGCGCGCCTTGGTGTAGTATGTTTCAAGGAACCCCTGGGTCATGATGTCACGGTAGAAGACGTAGACCGGCAGATCCGGATTGCGCTCCTTGAGGGTAAGGACGTTCTTGAGCATCTCCGGACAACAAACCCGGCTGCAGTACTTGCGGTCCTCGTCGGGCGCTCGCCAGCACTGGATCATGACCACCGAACCCAGCGCCCCGGTGTCGATGGCTCCGCTGGACAGCCCCTCCTCCAAGGCCAGATGGGTCATGACCGACTTGTGGACGCACAAGCCGCTCTCATACACTTTGGCCTCGTGGCCGCCGGTGGCCAGGATGGTCACGCCGTGCTCCAGGGGAAACACCCCCTGCGGGCTAGCGATTGCCGAGCGGAACCTCCCCGCGCTGCCTCGTGAGAGCACCACGCGCGAGTCCTTGAATACCTTGATGTTCGGATGCTTCTCCACTTGGCCGATCAGCTCCTCCATGAACTTGTGCGGGTCCGTGCCGTCGAGCTGCGTGTGCAGTCGCATGGCCATGCCCCCAAGCTCTTCCTCGGACTCCACCAGGCAGACGCCGTATCCCTGGTCCGCGATGGACATGGACGCGGTCATTCCTGCCAGTCCGCCGCCCACCACCAGGGCGGAGCGGGTCACGTCCACCATGATGGGCGGCGGCACGGGGTCCGCGCCCTGGAGCCTGGCCACTGCCGTGGCCAGCGCTGCGTAGATCTCTTTTCCGATCTTGGTGGTCCGGGCCGTGGCTTCTGATTCGTCGGTCAGATCAAGGCCGAAGGTGGGGGTGTAGATGTCAACCACGTCCATGAGGGCGGGATTCAGACCGATGGTCCGGCCAAGCTCCTTGAGACGGGGGATGTAGGCATAGGGCATGCAGGCTCCGATCAGCACCCGGTTGGGCCTGAATTCGGCCACGCCCTCTCTGATGTCGTTCCAGCCCGCCTCGGTGCAGGCGCTGCGCACGGGCATGACCCGGCATACGGAGTGGACGTCAGCCATCCGGGCGCTCAACGCCTCAAGGTCCACGGCCTGCCCGAGGGTAGGACAAGAGGCGCACACGGCAACGAAGGTCCGGGGCGGTTCCCTGGACACGTCGGGATAGGACGGCTCGGGCTCGCTGCCGATCCCGGCAAGCACGTCGTAGACCTTGATGATTCGCGACGCGGCCGAGGCGGCAGCACCGGCCTGGATGACCGACTCGGAGATGTCCTTTGGCTCGCCAAAGGCCCCGGCTGAGAACACGCCGACCCGGCTGGTCCGCTCCGGGGCGTAGGGCTGGGTCCGGACAAAGCCCCACTCGTTGAGGTCGAGACCCGTGGTCAGGGCGAATCTTTCCATACCATGCGGCGGGCGCGCCCCGGCGGCCAGCACCACCATGTCGTAGTGCTCCGCCACCAATGCGCCCTCGTCGGTCATGAATTCAATCTTCAGCCCGCCGCCGTCATCGTCGGGCACGACCGAGTGGGGCCTGCTGCGCACGAAGCGCACGCCCTCCTCGGTTTCGGCCCGATTGCGATACAGCTGGTATCCCTTGCCCGTGGTCCGCATGTCCATGTAGAAAATGGTGGTGTCCAGGTCGCCGTCTGCGGTCTTCCTCGCCAGCACCGCTTCTTTGATGGAGAACATGCAGCACACCGCCGAGCAGAAATCCGCGCCCTTTTGCACGTCGCGCGAGCCCACGCATTGTATCCAGGCGATGCTGCGCACCGGGGCGTTGTCGCCCGGCCTGAGCAGACGGCCTCCGGTCGGGCCGGTGTGGCTGAGCAGCCGCTCGAATTCCACGGCGGTGAGTACGCCGGGATGGTCGTAGCACCACACGTCCTGGCCGCCCTCCGGGTCCATGGCCGGGGTGTAACACTCGAACCCGCCGGCCAGGACCACGGCCCCAACCTCAAGCTCATCCACCGTGTCCGACATGATGCGCATGTAGAGCTTGTCGAGCCAGGGTACGAAGCGCCTGGCGGAGAGGGGTTTGGTCAGGGACTCCCGTGCGCCCTGCATGACCAGATCCGCCCCCTGCTCCTCCTGTCCCGAATCGGTGAGAATCACCACCGGCATATCGGGCCGCAGCTCGTGACAGCGGGTAAGCAGACGATCAGCACTCATGTCGGCGAGATTCGTGCCTGCCAGGACCAGCCCGGCGCGCATGTCGCTGGCGAGCATGTCAACCGCTTCGCTGCCCGAAGTGGCGAAGTGCAGGGGGAAATTCTCCTTGCCCAGGCTCTCGCTGATCATGGCAACCACTTCCGGATCCCCATCGGCTACCAGGATGTTGAAGTCCTTGCGCTCCTCGAACTTGAAATCGATGGCCCCGGTGGGGCACGCCTCATGGCATTTCCAGCACCGCTGGCAGTTTTCGAGATCAACCACATAATGGTTGGGGATGGCATGGGGCACTGGCAGGTGCACGGCGCTGCGCATGGTCAGCCCGGCGTTGTATTCGCTGGGAACCCGAACCGGGCAGACCTCCGAGCACATGCCGCAACTGACGCATTTGGCCGGGTCGATCAATGAGGACTTGCGGCTTAAGGATACGAAGAACTTGCCCGGCTCGCCTTCGAGGGAGCTCAGCTCGGTGGAGAGCATGATGTCGATGTTGTCGTGAAAGAGGCCCTTGCGCAGGCAGAACTGGCTCGACGAATCGCGCGCCATGAGCGGCAGCATCTTGCACATGCCGCAGTGATCCGACGGAAACTGGTGGTCGAGCTGGCTCAAGATGCCACCGTGATTGGGGCGCCTGTCGATGAGGGCCACCTTGTGACCAGTGACGGCGAGGTCGAGGGCGGCCCTGATGCCGCCGATACCGGCCCCGACCACCAATGCGCCATATTGCTTTCTCATACTCTCCTCCAAATGCTCATGCCCCGGCGCGGGCCGGGGACAGGGCCCGGAATCAGGCCATGTGCGACACCGTTTCCTGGAACTCGTCCTCCTTGAACACCGAAAGCGGCGGCGGCTCCTGGAGGCTGCGCCCCGGTTCGTAGCCAAAGCTCTCCTGGGTTCGCGCGGCGACGGTTCGGAAGAGCTCCATCACCGGAATGTCGTTGGGGCAGGCGTTGGAACACTGACCGCAGCCCACGCAGGCCATGCTCATGTGCGCCATGCGGGTCAGGTGGTAGAAGATGGTGTCCGTGGGCAGCTTGAGGCTGCCCTTGCGTTTGGCCCACTCCACATACTGCCAGGGCTTGTGCTCGAAGACATCGGTGTTGAAGACGCACTCCTTGCAGTAGCAGACCGGGCAGGCCACCCGGCAGTTGTAACAATTGACGCAGCCGCTGAGGTACTCGGAGAGGTCGGTCAGGGTCCCAGTCGCCGCCTTGGTCCGCTCGATCATGGCGTCGCGATAGGCAGTACGGGCTTCCACAAGGGATTGCAGGGCCTTGTGGCGACCGTTCGTCGAGGGAATCTCCGGCAGACCCAGCGAACTCAGCAGCGCTTCGCCGCGCGCGCTGTCGGCCATGGCCGGAATACTCACGCGCAGGTCTGCCCCGACCACGCCGATGACGATGTCCGCATTGGTCGGCGAGGGGTGCTCGCAGGCCATGCAGGCGCTGGCTATTCCGACCTCTGTGGCAGTCACGCCGACCCCGTTCAGGCCATGGAAACCGAGGGTGGCGGCAAACGGGTCCTGGTCACCCAGGAACCGCTTGTAGTTGACGTTGTCGTAGGCCCCCAGACAGTCCACGCCAACCAGGATGACATTGTCGAAGCTGCCCTGATTGAGCTTGACCAGCTCGACGAAGGCCCGGATTTCGCACGGTCGCATGACTGCCGCGATGCGCTCCCCGGCCTGGCCGCGCGTCAGGCGTGACAGGAGCTTGGCGCTGCTCATGGGAAAGGCTGGGGCCAGCGGGTCCGCGCCCGAGAGTTGGGCCGGGTCCGTCACCAGGGTCGGCATGGGCATACCCTTGCCGAAATGGTGGACAGGAACCAGCACGCCGCCGATGGATCCGTCGCCCATAAGCCCTTTCAAAAACTCCTGCAGGGCCAGGACCGGATTGTCCCCTTCCACCTGTATCTTCGCTGTGGTCGCCATGACGTCACCCCCTCCTGCCTGCTAGACCACGGCCATGGAACGCGCTTCCATGGGGCCGAGTTCCCTGATCTCATTGATAAAACGGTTCACTGTGGCCGCGAATTCGTTGCCCTCGCTGGCTCCGACCCAGGTCAACTTGACGCGACCCTTGTCAATGCCGAACTGGGGCAGGATTTCACTTAAGAGCTTGATCCTGCGCCGGGCCTTGTAGTTGCCGTTGATGTAGTGGCAGTCGCCGGGGTGACAGCCGCTGACAAGCACGCCGTCCGCGCCGGAGAGCAGGGATTTGACGATGTATTTTGGGTCCACCATGCCGGTGCACATCATTCGCACCAGCCGCAGGTTGGGCTGCTGGAGCATGCGCGAGGTTCCGGCGAGGTCCGCCGCGGTGTAGGTGCACCAGTTGCAGACAAAGGCCAGTATGGTCGGCTCGAACTCGGTGTGCATGACTGCCTCCTAGGCGTGTTCGCCCGCTTGGGCGTGAGGTTGCGTCGCGTGTTCCGCCCCTGCGTGAGCCGGTGGAGCGGCGGGCATCATCCCCAGCAGCCCGTCAATCTCGTCGAAGAGCTGGTTTTCCGTGAAATGCTTGATCTGGGCTGCCCCGCTCGGGCAGTACCCGGCGCAGCTGCCGCATCCCTTGCACATGGCCTCGTTGATGACCGACACCTGGCGGCGTTCGTCGAACTCGATGGCCGAATAGGCGCACAGGTCGATGCACACCTTGCAGCCGATGCAGATGTCCGGGTTGATCCACGAGGTGGTCGGGGAGATGGAGACCTTACCCCTGGCCGCCAGGGCCAGGGCCTGGGCCGCCCCGCCCGAGGCGTGGGAGACCGCGTCCGGGATGTCCTTTGGCCCCTGGCAGGCTCCGGCCGGGAACACGCCGTCCGTGGCCATGGAAACCGGCCCGAGCTTGGGATGCTCCTCAAGAAAGAACCCGTCCTGGCCCTGGGCCACGCCAAAGACGCGGGCCACCTCGGGCATGTCCGCCCTGGGCTCCATGGCCGTGCACAGCACCACCATGTCCACCGGCACGCGCACGTTCCGGCCCAGCAGGGTGTCCTCGCCCACCACCACCAGCCTGCCGTTCTCGCGCACGATCTCGGCGGGACGCCCCCGGATGAAGGTCACGCCCTCCTCCTGGACCCGCCTGTAGAATTCCTCGTACCCTTTTCCGAAGCAGCGCATGTCTATGTAGAAGTTGTAGACTTGCGCGTGGTGGCCCACCTTGTCCTTGATCAGGTGGTCGTATTTGAGGGCGTACATGCAGCAGGTGCGCGAACAGTATTCGTGATAATTCCTGTCGCGGCTGCCCACGCAGTGGATGATGGCCACACTCTCGGGGGATTCCCCGTTCTTCATGAGTATCTTGCCGCCGGTAGGGCCAACGGCGTTGTTCAGCCTCTCGAATTGCAGGGCGGTATAGACCTCGTCGTAACGGCCGAACCCGTATTCGATCATGGGCGTCGGGTCCATGGCGTCGTAGCCCGTGGCCAGGACGATGCTGCCCACATGAAAGACCTCGCGGCTCTCCTGCATGGTGTAGTCGATGGCCCCGGTTGGACAGATCTGCTGGCAGAGGCCGCACTTGTCCTTGGTAATCTTGCGGCAGATGGTGCCGTCGATCACCGGCGTATTGGGCACGGCCTGAGGCGAGTTGCGGTAGATGGCCTTGCGTGTGCCAAGCCCCTCGTTGAATTCGCTGGGTGCCTTGGTCGGGCATTTTTCGAGACACGCGCCGCAGCCGGTACAGATGTCTGCGTTGATGTAGCGCGGCTTGTGCAGGACAGTGACCGTGTAGTTGCCCACAAATCCGGACACGTCCACCACCTCGCTCCAGGTCATGAGGTTGATGTTGGACTCCTGTGAGACGGCCACCATTTTTGGGGTCGAGATGCAGGCCGCGCAGTCGAGAGTGGGGAATGTCTTGTCGAACTGTGCCATGTGCCCGCCGATGGAGGGCGATTTTTCCACCAGATGCACCCTGTGGCCGGACTTGGCGATGTCAAGTGCTGCTTGGATGCCCGAGATGCCAGCACCCACGACCATGACATCGGGCAGTACGTCCACCTCGCGCGAGAACAGCTCCTGATGCCGCCCCACCCGCTCCACTGCGGCTTCCACGATGTGCTTTGCCTTGGCCGTGGCCTCGACCGGGTCGGCGGTGATCCACGAGCAGTGTTCGCGGATGCAGGCATGCTGCATCAGGTAGGGATTCAGCCCCCCTCGGGCGCACGCCTTCTGGAAGGTTTTTTCGTGCAGACGCGGCGAGCAGGACGCCACGACCACCCGGTTCAGTCCATATTCACGAATATCCCTGATGATCATCTCCTGACCGGGATCGGAACACATGAACTGATAATCTCGCGAGACCGCCACGTTCCTTATCCGCCCCGCGTACTCCGCGACATCCACGCAATCGACCTTGCCCGCGATGTTCGAGCCGCAATGACATACGTATACGCCGATTCTCTCAGCCATGGCCCGCCCCTCCTCGCATGGTCAGCGAATGGTTCTGCCGTTGTTCAACTCCAGGGTCAGCTCGCCCACAAGCCGTTTGAGCTTTTCGTTCTCGGCGGCCAGATTGGCCTCTGCCTGGGGGCCGGGCTGCCGTTCAAAGACCTGATGGCAGTTCTCCAAAAAAAACCCGCGCCACTTGTAGTATTGCCCAGGGCGCAGGTCATGCGCGCGGCAGAGATCGTTGACGCATCCTCCGGAAAGTCCCTCAAGCACGATCCTCGCCTTTGTCTTGGGATCCCATTTGCGCTTCATCCGCCAAACCTCCTTGCCGGTGTCCCCTGCGCCCCGTGTTTCCGGTCCCCTTCAAGGAGAGCAAGGGAGTGCCCCATCATGCAGGCGGCCGTGCTTCCCACGATCCAAGCCATGCCAACCTCCCTTGGTCAAAGGGCAAATCGCAAAGCCCTGTTCCGTCTGCCAGCGCATCCGAGGTGTCTCAGGCTCTCAAGAACAAGTTGCGTGCCGAAGCGGACATTTGCAGGAATCTTCGGTGAATGCCGCAGAGACTCCGGACTCCGGACTGATTTCCGGTTGGGACTTTCAGGCTGTTTTGTCTTGTTTTTCTGGACGAATATCATTCGGCAAGAAACCCGGTCCGCCCAGGAGAGTCCGAGCCGCGCAAGAGTGTATAATCCCGGAACGATGAGACGGCCTGGACTCTCTTCGACACATGGCGTCCGAGCGGCGGCTCAAGTCGCGTCCGGCAGGACGAATGATCGCACCGCTGATGCTGGTTTCAACTTTATTCTATGAATCCGGTGGGTAGGCGCATTGAACAAGTACGCACAATTGTGATATGGTCTGTGCGGAAATACCCTGGAGGGGGAATGTCCGCAGCAGCCATCCTGATCATTGACGGCGACACCGGGTACACTGCCAAACTGTGCGAAGACCTCGCCCGGCACGGCGTGTCCGCCGCCTGTTGCAACTCCCTTGCCCGGGCCATGGGGATGCTGCACACCGGCGACTACCGGGTGGTCCTGCTCGGCGACGACCTCCCGGACAAGGGTCTTGATTCCCTTGCGGCCATTCGCGAAATCCCGTCGTTTCCCGAGGTCATCCTCGTGTCCCGCAACAGGGACCCAGACGTTGCCGAGCGATGTATCCGCGAAGGCGCGTGGGACTACATGCTCAAACCGCCCAACATCCATCGGCTGCTCGTACTTGTCGGCCGTATCGGGGACTACTGTAGAGAGAAGGCTTCGGCCCGCAGGCCTGTGGCTCTGCGCAGGGGAGGCATCGTCGGAAACAGCCGAGTGCTGCAGTTCGCCCTGGACAACGTGGCCGTGGCCGCAGCCAATGAAAGCAACGTCATGCTCATTGGCGAAACAGGCACTGGCAAGGAGTTGTTCGCCCGGGCCGTCCACGACAACAGCCCGCGCAAAAGGAAATCATTTGTGGTGGTGGACTGTGCGGCCCTGCCCGAAACCCTGGCCGAGAGCCTGCTCTTCGGCCATGAACGCGGGGCTTTCACCAGCGCCGACAGCCAGGCTATCGGCCTGATCAGGCAGGCGGACGGCGGCACGTTGTTTCTGGATGAGGTGGGGGAACTGCCGCTGCCCATTCAGCGGGTGTTCCTGCGTGTGCTCGAAGGCCGGATTTTCAGGCCCGTGGGTGCAACCACTGAGGTCGTGAGCAATTTCAGGCTGCTTTCCGCCACCAACCGCGACCTGGAAGCAATGGTGGAGAGTGGGGATTTCAGGCGCGATCTCTTCTACCGCCTGCACGGCACCCGCATCCAACTGCCGCCGCTGCGGGAAATTTCCGAGGACATCAACGAGATGACCTGCCATTTCATCCGGCGCCATTGCCAGCGCGTCAAGCTGGAGAGCAAGGGGTTTTCACCCGATTTTCTGGCCGCACTCCTTGAGTATGACTGGCCCGGCAACATCCGCGAGCTGATGCACACCATTGAGCAGGCCATTGCCCAGGCCGGGCAGGAGAGCATCCTTTATCCCCGCCATCTGCCCCGGATGATCCGCTCGCGGGTGGTAAGACGGGCCATGGGCGGCGACGTCCCTGACACCGAGACAGTGGATCAGGATTTCAGGCACGACACCTCCCCCCTCCCGGACATCAAGAGCTATCGCGCCATCCAGACCGCCCACATCGAACAGGACTACCTCAACCGACTGATGGACCAGACCGGCGGAGACATCCGTCGCGCCTGCGAGGTTTCCGGACTTTCCCGCGCCCGCCTCTACGCCCTGATCAAACAGCACAAGATCGAAAGGCGCTGACCGGAATCAACGGCTGAAACAACCGAGGGCTCACCTCGCAGGTCGAGGGCTAACCCTGTGCCCAGGTAGTGCGGTCGCGGGAAAACGGGGCGGGGAGATCTTATTGCTTGGCCGCGTCGGCCTCGTCCATCTTCTTGAGCTTGCGCCAGAGTCCGGCGCGGCTGATGCCCAGCGCTTTGGCCGCTTCGAGCTTGTTGTCGCCCACGGCGGCCATGACCCGGCGGATGTGCTCCTCCTCGATCTCGGCCAGGGTCGGCAGGCGTTCGCCATGCTGACGGCCTGAGGCCGTTTTCTGAGGAGCGGCCCCGGGCTCCTGAAAGCGCCTGGGCAGATCCTCACGGCGGATCAGCCCTTCGCGGCGGACAATGACCCCGCGCTCGACTATGCTTTCCAGTTCGCGGACATTGCCGGGATAGGGGTAGTTCATGAGCAGGTCCAAGACCTCGGCATTGAACCCGTCCACATTCAGGCCAAAGGACTGATTGTAACAGGCCAAAAAGTAGTTGCACAGCGGGGGGATGTCGTCGCGCCGTTCCCGCAGGGGGGGCACGTGCAGGGTGAAGACGTTGAGCCGGTAGTAAAAATCCTCGCGGAACTGGCCGGCGCGGATCTTGGCCTTGAGGTCCTGGTTGGAGGTGGCCATGATGCGCACGTCCACATGCACCTCCTGGCCTCCGCCGACGCGGTGGATGGTGCGGTCTTGCAACATGCGCAGCAGCTGGCTTTGCATGGACAAGGGGGTATCCCCCACCTCGTCCAGGAGGATGGTGCCCCCGGAGGCGGCCTCGAAGAGCCCTGTGCTGCCACGGGTGCCGCCCGCCTCAGGCTCCTGGCCGAACAACTCCCTGGAGAGCAGGTCGTGAGAAAACGAGCCGCAGTTCACGGCCAGGAATCGACCCCGGGTGCGCGAACTCTTGCGATGGATGGTGCGTGCCAGCAGTTCCTTGCCCGTGCCCGTTTCCCCCAGCAGCAGCACGGTGCAATCCAGCGCCGCCACCATGTCCACGTCGCGCTTGAGCTGCTGCATGGTCTTGGTCTGGCCGATGATGCTGCGCTCACTCTCCTCGGGCCAGCCGTCGGCTCCTCCGGCAGCCGGGATGCCATCCCCTGGCTGCGGCTCGGCCTTGAGGCTCTCAAGGCGCTCCCAAAGCCGCGCCATGTTCTGTTTCTCGAAGTACTCGGCGTGCTGGGCCTGGGCCGCCTGGCGCAGGGCGTTGCCACCGTAGCCCGTGAGCAGGGCGGTGCGCATTTCCGGGCGCAGCTCGTGGAGCCTGGCGATGGTTTCCAGGCCGTCCATGTCTGGCATGCGCATATCCACCACGGCCAGGGTGGGTTCGTTGGCGGCGGCCATCTGCAAGGCTTCGGTGCCGTTTGATACGGCGACAACGTCGAAACCCCGGCTCTCCATGCGTTGAACAAGGGTATCCCGGAAGTTTTCGTCGTCGTCTACGAGGAGAATGATGCGTCTGCTCATGGTCTGTCGGCGCGTTGGGGTGACTGGGAACGCCTGCAGAGCCAAACAGGGATGCGGGAGGTGCTCATAGGGCGGAACACCTCCCGCGTTCCGTTCGACTTGCGTTGTCTTGTGCCGTCGAGGCGTTGCTTTTTCAGAGCGCTGCCCATGGGTTGGGATGCATTTACTTCCGGCTGCTCTTGTCAATGGCTTCGGCGTTGTCCAGATCGCCGCCCGTGGCCATGCCCGCTGCGGCCATGGCGTCTTCGATGCGCCGGGGCATGCGCTTGAGGAACGCCCAGAAGCTGCTCATGCTCTGCTTCTCGAAGTATTCGGTATTCAGGGCCTTGGTGGCCTCACGCAGCTTGTCGCTGCCAAAGGCCGTGAGCAGCATGGTCTGCATCCCGGGCTGTTCGCGCTTGAGCCGGGTGATAAGGTCCAGGCCGTCCATGTCGCCAAGCTTGAGGTCCACCACGGCGAAGTCGATCTTCTCCCTGGCTGCTATCTCCAGGGCCTGGGCACCGCTGCTGGCAGTGAACACCTCGAAGCCCTTGAGTAACACGCGCTGCGCCACGGTGTCCAGAAAGGCTTCCTCGTCATCCACCACCAGAAAGGCGGGACGCCTGGAAAAACCTGCCAGGAACGCCCAGAAACCACTCATGTCCTGTTTTTCGAAGTAGGCTGTGTTCAGGGCGTCGCTGGCCTCGCGCAGCTTGTCGCTGCCGTAGCCGGTGAGCAGGAGGGTCTCCAGCCCGGGCTTGTCCCTCTTCAGCCGGGTGATCACGTCCAGGCCGTCCATGTCCGGCAGCTTGAGATCGATCACGGCCAAGTCGATATCGTTCTCGGCGGCCATGGCGATGGCCTCGGCTCCGGTCTCCGCCTCCAGGGTGTTGAAGCCCTTGAGCCTCATGCGTTCGGCCAGGGTTTCCAGAAACTCTTTCTTGTCGTCCACGAGAAGGACGGTTATTTTCTTGTCACTCATGGGAAACTCCTTGTGTTTCGCTGTGGCCGGTTTCTAGTGTCCACCGCTGCCGAATATGCCCGATGCCGCCAGGGACAGAACCACCACCTCGGCCAGACATATGCTGAAATAGGTCCAGTCCTTGCGCCGCACGAAACCGGGCAGCAGCACGAGGTAGCAGACGATGGTCAGCAGGGCCAGCAGGGCCATGCCCAGGAAGTTGAGATAATCCCCTTTGCCCAGGAGTGCTACCCAGCCCCAGCCGTAGGGGGAGTTGGTGACCTGGATGAATTCCTGTACGTTGAGGTGCCAGTTGCGGACAACCATTTCCATCTCGATATGCGCGCCGATGGTGCCAGTCACATAGAGGACGTATGTGACGACCATGATCAGGATGCCCAGGTAAGCGCCCAGGGCGAGAATGTTGGCGTAGATGATCTGCTCCGGCATCGGCCGGATATCGGGGTCGGTGTGCGGACTCATACCGTTTTCTCCTTGATTTTCGTTCTGTTCGGTCGGCTTGAGATCATCAGCCGAGCAGTCCGATGTGCAGGCCCTTGTCAATGGCCTTGAGGCCAGCGAAGAGAAGGACCACGATCACCATGTAGCGGATGAATTTGGGCTTGGCTATGCTCAGCAGCCTGACGCCCACGAATGACCCGAGCATCAGCCCGATGATGGAGGGAATGGCCATCAGCGGAATGACGCAGCCCTGGTTGATGTAGATCCAGGCAGCCGAGGTGTCGGTGATGGAGAGCAGGAACTTGCTGGTGGCCACCGATATCTTCAGCGGCGCGCCCATCATCAGGTTGAATACCGGCACGTTGGCCCAGCCCGCGCCAAGGCCGAACATTCCGGCCAGCACGCCGATGAGGATGAAGGTGAACAGGGCCTGAGGTGTGCGGTGGGTCTTCCAGGAAATTTTCTCGTTCATTGATTCGTCAAAGTAGGTGCCGCCAATGCCAAAGGCCATGCCCAGGGCGTCCTGCTTCTTGACGTCCGGTATGGCCGAGTTTTTGCTCATGAGCAGCAAGACGGCGATACCCACGATGGTGGAGCCAAGGCAGATCTGGAGGATATCGGGGTTGAGCTGGGAGAGATACAGGCCGAGAAGCGCGCCGCCGATGGAACTGGCCGAGGCGATGAGCGCCATGGGCAGGGCCATGCGCAGGCTGGCCAGGTTGCGTCGCAGCAGTCCCGGCCCTGCGGCCAGCGCTCCGGCCAGGGCGACCATCAGACCCGCGCCGCGCACAAAGTCAAGATGGAAGGGGAAAAAGCCGCTGACCAGGGGGACGTAAAGCACGCCGCCGCCCACGCCCGCAAGCACGGCGATGATGCCCAAAAAGAAACAGAACACCAGAAGCACCAGGGGCCAGAACCACCAGGGTTGCGTGTCCATGGCCGCGCCCGCAGCTTCCCCGGCGACCTCGGCGGCCATGGTCAGTTCGGGCATGAAGAGGAAAAGGAGTGTGAGCGAGACCAGTACGCCCGCTGTTGCCCAAGCAATGGGTGGTAATGAGAAGTTGAATCTGCGCATGCTGAAACCTCTTGCTGTGATTTTTGAAACAAGGGCATTTACAAACGAAACAGTTTGTGCTTAATTGGCTCCAGGAAATGTGTCAATACTTTTATCGCTGTTAAACTTTGAGACATGCGTGTCCTGCTAGTAGACGACGAGATCGGGTTTGTGGAGGCCCTTGCCGAACGATTGCTCCTGAGGGGGTTCCGTCCTGTTGTCGCGCTCGACGCGACCCAGGCCCTGCGCGCCCTTGAGGCCGAATCTTTCGATGCCATGGTTCTGGATCTGCGACTGCCCGACGCCAGCGGAACGGATGTGTTACGTCATGCCAGGCGGCATTGTCCGGGCATGGCCGTGCACATGCTCACCGGGCACGGCACTGACCAGGACCGCGAGCTGTGCATGGGCTTGGGCGCTGTTTCATTTGTCAACAAGCCGATTGGCGCGGAAAAACTTGCGTTGCTCTTGCGTGGCGGGGAGGAGGGGGCATGAATGCAGTGCGGCGGCGTCTCGTTTCCTGTCTGGTACCCAAGTTCCTGAAGCCGCATCACAGGACACTGGCGAGGCAAGGGTTTCTCGACTACCGGTCGCTGTGGCTGCTCTCCATCGCGCTCCTCGCGGTGGTGTCGCTGCTGCCGCTGTGCATTCTTACGGCCATTGACTACACGCTGACCGGACAGGTGGCGCGCTCGGAGCAGGTTCTGCGCACGATTCGCACCGCGTCCAACGCCAGGCGCACCGTGACCTATTTCCTGGATGAACGGCGCTCGGTGCTGGAGTTCACCCTTCGCGAGGAAACCTATACGCGGATGAAAGAACCCGAGCATCTGGCCCAGGTGCTCAAGAACATGCGCGCCGGTTTCAGCGGCATCGTGGACCTCGGCCTGCTCACCGAGGACGGCGTTCAGGTATCTTATGCCGGCCCCTTCGATCTTCAGGACCGCTCCTACATGGGTATGCCGTGGTTCATGACGGCCATGGAAAAAGGGGCCTACACCAGCGACGTGTTCCTGGGCTTTCGCAACATATCCCACGCCATCGTGGCGGTACGCGGCGAGACCGAGGCCGGGCGGCCCTTCCTGCTGCGGGCCACCCTGGACATCCTGGCCTTTTCCAACATGCTCACCACCCTGGAGGCTGGCAACAGCGGCGACGCCTTCATCATCAACAGAGAAGGCGTGCTGCAGACGCCGTCGAAGACCTACGGGGCCATCTCCCAGGCCGCGGGCATCCCGGTGCCTGAATTCAGCGAACGCACCAACCATTTCATCACCACGGACAGCAGGGGGGTGGAGGTCCTGGTGGCATACGCCTACATCAAGGCCTCGCCGTACATCCTCTGCGTGGTCAAGCCCACGTCGGAAGCCATGGTGGGCTGGCTGCAGCCGCGCTTCGACCTGCTGTGGCTCGCGGGCATCAGTCTGGTGGTCATTGTTACGGCCATCTATGTCATCTCCACCTACATGACCAACGCCATCTACGACTCCAACCTGCGGCAGGCCCAGGTCATGGAGCGCATGGAGCAGACCGGGCGCTTGGCGTCCATCGGCCGATTGGCCGCAGGCGTGGCCCACGAGATCAACAACCCTCTGGCGGTCATTTCCGAGCGGGCCGGGCTCGTGCGCGACATGCTCACCCTGCCGGGGCGCGGCCCCGACCCCGGGCTGGTGGACAACATCGACATCGTGCTTGAGTCCGTGGAGCGCTGTGGCCAGATCACCAAGCAACTCCTGGGATTCGCCTGCAAGATTGACCTCACCATCGAGAAGCTGGACATCGGCAACGTGGTGCGCGGCGTGCTTCGTTTCCTTGAGAAGGAGGCTGAATACCGCAGCATAGGCATCGACGTGGACATCCCCGCGGACCTGCCGCCCATCCACTCCGACCGGGGCAAGCTGCAACAGATCACCCTGAACCTTGTGACCAACGCCTTGCAGGCCATGTCGTCCGGTGGACACTTGGCCATCGCGGCGCGACGTGATGAGGACCGAAGCGTCACCCTGCGCTTCATGGACACCGGGTGCGGGATAGCCCCCGAACACCTGAGCCGTATCTTCGATCCCTTTTTCACCACCAAGGGCAACCTCGAAGGCTCCGGCCTCGGGCTGTCCATAACCTATGGTCTGGTCAGGAAGCTCGGGGGGACCATCTCCGTCGAGAGCGAGATGAACACGGGCACGACGTTTCTCGTCACCCTGCCCCTTGAAATGGAGGAACAACGTGTCAGCGCTGAAGATACTGTTGGTTGATGATGAAGAAAAGTTTGTTTCGGCCCTGGCCCAGCGGCTCAATCTGCGGGGCTTTGAGGCCGATTGGGCCGTGTCAGGCGCCGAGGCCATGGCAAAGGCCTCAAGGTCCGAATTCGACCTGGCCATCCTGGACGTGAAGATGCCGCGCCTGGGCGGCGTGGACCTCAAGCGCGAGCTGGGGCGGATCACGCCGGGCACGCGGTTCATATTTTTCACAGGGCACGGCAGCGAGGACGAGTTCAAGGCCTGCTCGGCCGAGGCCTCCTGCTATCTGGTCAAGCCCATGCCCATTGATGAACTGGTGGCCAACATCTACCGGGTCATGGGCCTTGCACCCAAGGGAGACTGATCATGAGCGCCACGTTGCAGATACCTTTTGAAACGCTGCACACCTTCGGACGCCTGAACGTGCACCTGACCCACGAGTTGCAGAACGTCATGGCCACCATTTCCGAGACCTCCGGGCTGCTGGAAGACCTTGCGGCCTTCAAGGCCTCGGGCGGAGGCGTTGACCCGGCCCGGCTCGAAAAGCTGCTGCGCCGCATCGGTGAAGAGGCCGAGCGCGGCCAACGGCTCGTCAGCCGCATCAACTCCCTGGCCCACAGCACGGACGCGCCCGTCATCCGCCTGGACCTGGGCCGGGTGGTGCGGTTCATGGCCGAACTCTCCGCCTGCTTCCCCAAGGCCCGGGCCGTGCGCCTCGACATCTGCGACGGCTGCGTGGCCGTGGACGCCGCGCCTTACACCGTGCAGCAGTTGCTCTACGGGTGCTTGCAGGCCGCCTTCAGGGGGCTGGAGCCGGACCAGGGAGTAGATCTGACCCTGCGTCTTGAGGGAGCCACCAGTGTTGTACGGATGTCCGGCTTGGCCAAGTCCCCATTGGCGGACCAAGGGGATTCTTTTCCTGATCGGGCCACGGCCTTGGCCGCAGAGGAGCTGGATGCACTCCTTCAGCTGGATCGCGACGCAGGCACTCTGACCATGCGCCTGAAGCGCTCGGCCAGCGATGCCGGGGACCCGGCGCTTCCAGGCAAGGGCTGAGGCGGCCCCGGGCTGCGCTGCCGGGATGGCGTGTGAGATGAACAACCCAGGAGTTGCCACGGTGGACGATCATTTGCTTCCAAGCGAGCGGGCAGACGCCCCCCTGGACCTCCTGCTGGTGGACGACGAGGCGGGCTTTCGCGACAGCGTGGCCCAGCGTCTGCACCTACGTGGCTTCGCGCCCAGGACAGCAGGGTCGGGCGAGGAGTGCCTGGAGGTCATGGCCCGCCAGCCAGCCTCGGTGGTGGTCCTGGATGTGCGGCTCCCTGGCATGGACGGCCTTGAAACCCTGCGGCGCCTGAAGGCCGGGTATGCACATGCCGAGGTGGTGCTCATCACCGGCCACGCCACCGCCGACGACGGGGTGCAGGGCATGAAGGACGGGGCCTTCGACTACCTGAGCAAGCCCGTGGAGATCGACCAGCTGGCCCAGAAGATCCGTCAGGCCCACGACACCGTTGTCCGGCGCCAGGAGCGCCGTCGCGAGGCGGTCTTTCGCAGCCAGATGGCGCAGCGCATGGCCGAGACCGAGCGGCTGGCCTCGCTGGGAACCCTGGCGGCCGGGGTGGCCCACGAGATCAACAACCCGGTGGCCATCATGATCCAGGAAGCCGAATGGCTCATGGACCTGCTGCAAGACAACGAAGCCGGCCACATCGATCGCCAGGAGCTGAGCCACTCCCTGGAGCTGATCCAGACCCAGGGGCAGCGATGTCGGGAGATCACGCACAATCTGCTCCACTTCGCGCGCAAGGCCGAGACCCGGCAGCAGTCCCTGAGCCTCAACGGCATGGTGCTGGAGATACGGGAAATCATGGAGAGGCAGGCCGGGAAGAACCATGTTGTCATCGAAACCCGGCTGGCCCCGGACCTGCCCGAGATCGTGGCCTCGCCGTCCGAGATCCAGCAGGTGCTCCTGAACCTCCTCAACAACGCCATTTCGGCCATGGAGGACAAGGGCGGACGCATCCGCATCACCACCGCCATGGCGCACCATGCCGGGATCGGAAAGGCGATCCTGCTCCAGGTGACCGACACCGGACCCGGCATCGCCGAGGCCGATATCTCCCGGATATTCGACCCCTTTTTCACCACCAAACCCGTGGGCAAGGGCACCGGCCTTGGCCTGTCCATCTGCTACGGAATCGTCACGAGGATGGGCGGCGACATCACGGTGCAAAGCGCCCCGGGCCAGGGTGCCACATTTTCGATCCATCTGCCCGCGCACGCGCCAGACACAGAGACACAGCCAGGCTCCGAGGCACGGGCAGACACCGAACAGCAGATGCAGTCCGGCGAATCGTGAGCACACTCAGACCGCCGGAGCCGCTTGGCTCGGACGGAATAACGGGCACGGACGCCCGGGAAGCGAAACGCCTTGATGCGAAGCGCCTGTCACAAGAGAGGGAACCATGAGCGAGATACGTGTGATGCTGGTGGATGACGAGCCGGCCTTCCTGGGCACGCTCAAGAAGCGGTTGGTGCACAGGCAGTTTTCCGTGGTCACGGCCCAGTGCGGCGAGGAGTGTCTGGCGATGCTGGAGCAGGACCCGGTGGATGTGGTGGTGCTGGACGTCAAGATGCCGGTCATGGACGGCATCGAGGTCCTGGGGGAGATCGCCCGGCGCATGCCCCGCATCGCCGTGGTGCTGCTCACCGGCCATGCCGACGCAGCCACGGCCGTGGGCGGCATCGAGGGGGGGGCTTTTGATTATCTGCTCAAACCCGTGGCCATCGACGACCTCGTCTATGCCATTGAGGGGGCCTTCGACTCCAAGCGGATTGGCGGCCGCGCCCAGCCTGCGGAGACGAATCAGGGCTGAGGGCCGATCAGGTCCAGACCCGCCAGAATCCGGACACCGCCACGGGGGAGCATATGGGCTGGTTCACACGGATATTCCATTCGCGAAGGGGTTCTCCTTCGGCCGCACAGGCGGGAGAGATCGAGGAACTCAGGCAGCGGTTCAGATTCAGGATCAACGAGTTCAGGTTGCTGCTGGCCGCCAACAACCAGGCCCTGGAAGCGATGACCGAACTGGAGGCCGCCCTGGCCGGCGACCAACCCTTCGGCATGGCCTTTGTGCGTTCCAGAACCACGGCCTCCATTTCCTCGGTGCTGCGCATCATCCGCCATCTTGATGCCCTCGCTCCGGGCAAATACGCCGCGCTGTCCACGGTTTTCAAGTCGATCGAGGCAGAAATCGAGGCCGCGCTGGCCCCCCATACCCCCCGGCATGGCGGCCCCCAGGTCCTGCGTCTGGATCAGTTGACTCCGGACATGGCTGATCTGGCTGGGAGCAAGGCCGTGCGTTTGGCCGAGGTGGCTGCGGCCGTGGGGGCGGAGGTCCCCTCCGGCTTTGTCGTCACGGCCGAGGGCTACAGGCGCTTTCTGGCCGCGTCGCGACTGGAAGACGAGATCAACCGCCGCATCCAGGCCGCAAATCCGCAAGACACCGACCAGTTCTACGCCCTGTCGTCCTCCATCCAGGGCCTGATCCTCGATGCGCCCCTGCCCGAGGACTTGGCCGCCGACATCAGGACCGCCGTGGCCGATCTGGTGCGCTCATGCGGCCCGCAGACCAGCCTTGCCGTGCGCAGCAGCGCCCAGGCCGAGGACCTCGAAGGCGCGTCCTTTGCCGGACAATACTTGAGCCTGCTCAACGTCGCGCCCGAGGACGTTCTGGATGCCTACAAGGAGGTCGCGGCCTCCCTGTTCTCTGTTCAGGCCATGCTCTACCGCCTGCGCCTGGGCATCGCCCACGAGGACAGTGCCATGTGCGTGGCCTGTCTGCGCATGGTCCGGCCGCGTTCCTCGGGCGTGCTGTACACGCGGAGTCCCCTTGATCTTCATGACGAGACCATGCTCGTCCATTCCGTCTGGGGATTGCCGAGGGCCGTGGTGGACGGGCTGGTCACCCCGGACGGGCTGGTCCTGAGCCACGACGATCCCCCCCGCGTGCTTTCCCGTCAGGTGGCGGACAAGGCCGTCCGCTTCGACTGCGCCGAAACCACCGGCGTCGCCCGTGCGCCAACCACTGTCGAAGAGCGCCGCAACTGCTCGCTGTCCGAACCCGAAGCTGTCCGCCTTGGGGTCATGGCCATGGCCCTGGAGCGCCACTACGGCCAGCCGCAGGACATTGAATGGGCCGTGGACCAGGACGGGCGGGTGATCATCCTGCAATGCCGCCCCCTGCATCGCATGAGCCCCGAGCGCAAGGCGGCGGCGGGACGCGGACTCCATCAGCCCCAGGCGCCGGTGCTCTACGAGGGCGGTGTCACGGCCGCCCCTGGCGCGGCTTCGGGACCCGTATTCAGGCTGATGCGCCATGCCGATGCCCTCAGTTTTCCGCAGGGGGGCGTGCTTGTGGCGTCTCAGGCCCTGCCGCACTGGGCCTCGCTGCTGCACAAGGCCGCCGCCGTGGTCGCCGAGCAGGGAGCCAGCGCCAGCCATCTGGCAAACGTGGCCCGGGAGATGGGAGTGCCAGCCCTCTTCGGAGCCAGCGGGGCCATGGACGCCCTGGAGCATGGGGCCACGGTCACGGTGGACGCCGATGCATCGCGCGTCTATGCCGGGGCGCTCCCCGGTCTGGAGAACCAGAACCCAAGGCCTGCGACCCTCGCCAACACCCCGGTCCACCGCACCCTGAAGCGGGTGGCCGCGCTGGTGGTGCCCCTTACCCTCCTGGACCCGGACTCTCCTGACTTCAACCCAGCCAACTGCCGAACATTGCACGACATCACCCGTTTCTGCCACGAGCAATCGGTTCACGAAATGTTCAGCTTCGGCCAAGAGTACGGCTATCAGGAGGGCATGGGCAAGCAGCTGGTCTGCGGGGTGCCCATGCAGTGGTGGGTCTTGAATCTCGACGATGGCTTTGTCACAGAGGAGGAAGGCCGCTGTGTGGACCTCGGGAACATCGCGTCCATCCCCATGCGCGCCCTCTGGGATGGAATGATGGCCGTGCCCTGGGACGGCCCCCCCGGACTGAGCGGCGCAGGGCTCCTTTCGGTGATGTTCCAGGCCACGGCCAACCCGGCCCTGGCATCCGGGTCCATGGGCTCCCGATACGCGCAACGAAACTACTTCATGATCTCCGGGAACTACTGCTGCCTGAGTTCCCGCCTCGGCTTCCATTTCACCACAGTGGAGGCCATCGTCGGAGAGCGGGCCTTCGAGAACTCCATCCGTTTTCACTTCAAGGGGGGTGCCGCGGATCAGAACCGTCGCCTGCTGCGTCTGCGCCTGCTTGCGGACATCCTCGAATCCCAGGGCTTTCGCATCGACATTCGCGAGGACCGGCTGACTGCCGCCCTGGACAACCGCGAGCGGGAATTCATGGAGGCGCGGCTTCGGGCCTTGGGCTACATGATCATGCACGCCCGGCAGTTGGACATGGTCATGGCAGACCCAGCCCGGGTCGAGCATTACAGACACCGCTTCGAGGCCGACATCAAGACCCTGACCGGGCCACAGTAAGCCCCGCCGACTTTCCGCAGACAATCGAATCCTCACTGGCTGTCACGGCTCCGGCAGGTGCCGATGACCAACAAGCTGTACGAGATCCCAAGGGATCTCCACGCCAGGCGCGACCCTGAAAAGGAATGGGTGTTCTGGTGCCGCAGCTCCAGCCATAAGCTGAAACGGATGGTGGTCGGGCCGTACACCAAGGGCCGCTACTCCATGCTCAAGACGGCGTGCAGGAAGGCCGGTGTCGGCTACTATTCGTTCCATCGCTTCCGGGCATCAGGTGCTTCGGTGATGGACAACAACGGCGCGCTCATCTCGGGCATCCAGCACCTGCTGGGGCATGCCGACCGGCGGAGCACCGAGATCTATCTGGAAAAGCTGCGGAACGTGGAACGGGACGCCATGGCAATCTATGAAGCCCAAAGCCGCCGGGTTGCCTGACCGATTCACACACGGCAGTCACACACAACC
>JBDRSO010000010.1:0-23619 GCA_043824835.1 Pseudomonadota bacterium
ACCTAATCTGAGCGATTCTCCTGCCTGACACAACATCAAAGCTGGCCTATCGCCTTGTTTTTGTTTACAATCACATCCAACAACAAATCATGATCATTTCACCCATCAGGTGGAGGGCTGGATGTCAAAACTCAAGAATACCAAAGCAAAATTTATCGACGATGTCCAGGTCACGAGCGATTGCCTGACAGGCCGAGCCGGGCTCAACCTCTTTACTCGCTATCTTCGCGGCATTGACTTTTTCCCCCACATCAACCGTCTCTTCGGCTCCATGCGCAAGAACCCCAAGGGCACGCCCATCGATGAACTTTTCAAGCAGGTGCTCTGCTTCCTCTTTGACGGCACCAGCCGTCACTTGGCCCACTTTGATGTCCTGACCAAAGATCCGGGCTACGCGGCTGCCATCGAAACAGACATTAAGAGCATGGCCTCATCGCACACCGTCAAGCGGTTCTACCAAGCGTTCTCCGCACAACGAACCTATCTTTTTCGCCGCCTGTTGCAACAACTCTTCCTTTGGCGACTCAGCATGGCCAGCCCAGAAGTGATCGAACTGAACATCGACACCATGGTCATGGACAATGATGACGCCCCAAAGCGGCACGGGGTCAAGCCCACCTACAAGAAGGTCCTGGGCTTCCAGCCACTCCAAATGACCTGGGGCCGGTACATCATAGACGCCGTGTTCCGTGGCGGCGACAAACACTCTCTCAACGGCGACTCAGCCCCGAAGATGATCCGCCACGTGGTGCGCATGATCCGTACCCGCTACAGCAAGACCGTACCCATCATCATTCGCATGGACTCCGGATTCTTCGACCAGGAGCTCTTCGACGAGATGGAGCGGCTGGATATCGGTTTCATCTGCGCAGGCAAGTTCTATAGCGACATCAAGGCCATGATTGGGGCACTTCCCGAAACCGCCTTTCAGCATCACTTCGGCAAAACCGATGAGGATGTCTGGCAGTGCTACGAATTCTGCGACCGCCGCAAGTCCTGGGAAAAGTCCTACAGGACCATCTTTTGGCGACCTTTGCTGGAAGAGAAGCAGTTCCTGCTGCCCGGATCACGACCAGGCACCATCGTCTACACCAACCTTGGCATGGATAGTGTCGTCGATCAGCAATTGCAGGAGGCTGGCCTCGCGTTCATTGCCGAAACCGATGCCATCATCCACTCCTACCACCAGCGCGGCGCGGACGAACTGGTGCACAGGGCATTCAAGGATTTCGGCTTCGAGGAGTTGCCGTTCAAGCGCTTCGTGCCCAACGCCGCCTTCTATTACACCATGCTCCTCGGCTTCTTCCTGTTCGAAGCGTTCAAGGAAGATGTGAGTGAGCCGGTGGTACCGGTCAAGTCTTTCCCGACCACGCTGCGTCGCCACCTGGTGGACGTCGCCGCCAAGGTGGTATCCCATGCTGGGAAAACCGTACTCAAGGTCACGGCAGCAACCATGGACTCATTGCGTTTCAAAGAACTATGGGAGCGTTGTCTGAGCGCTCCAAAATTCGTCTGGGCCTGATCAGGACATCCCGCTCCATACCCCGCGATGGGAGAGGTACGTCCAATTTCCTGAAAAACCCGTTTCCACAACTGAAATGGGCCTTTTTTTCCTGCCCGACAACCAAGCCGTTTTCAGTCGCACCATCTTTGGAGCCCAACTCCCCCCGTTCTTTGCCGAGGAGACTTCAACGAGGACCCTCCGCTCGATTTAGGCTTGATGAAGAAATTTCATACTTAAATCCACGCGCAAAGAAATACGATATAAATTCTGTGCGTAGCATATATGTACTAAGGGGCCATGATTCACCGAGAACGATTGAAAAATCAAAAGCAGTTTTTGTTACAAATAATGGTGGATTCGCTAGCGCTGCATATAGTTACGATCAAAGAGTTGATCAGTCTAGGAATGTTTCAACCGTTATCACTGACTTTAGCTTGGCAAATATGGCTTGGCTCAAAGCTCCCTTGGGTGCATCAACATTGCCTATGGAAGAAGTGTTCGCATTCTCGTATGCTGCGCTGCGCCCTTCTGAATCATTACTTGATTCCTTTATGAATGAGCTCGACAAGTTAGAGCGACTTGGAAAAATTAATACACGAGATCACCAGCTTCTCAGAGGCAGTGTGCTTGCTCAAGATGAACTTGTCAATCTAACACTTGGTGAAGAGGAAGCATTAACAGAGCAAACAGTAACAGAGACGTTGAGGCGGGTCACAGACGAAATTAAAAAAGAAGAGAATGATAAGTATTGTAAAGAAAGAATGGCGCACCAGCAAACTCAAAAGAAGCTTGAAGAAGAGAGAGCTTCAATAAATCAACTCCAGCAAAGAGTGTACTGGCGTTGTGAGCGCAGGTCCAATATTATTGCATGGATTTTGTCTCTGTTGGCTACTTTTTTTGTTATATTCGGACTTGTCGGCGCTGGATTCGGGTTGCATCCCCTAAAACCTCTTTTGGGTTTTGCGTTCATGATCGCTTCTGCTGTTTTCCTACTCTTTTCAATTGGAAGTCTGATGTGGGGGGCAACAATGCGAGGTTTTCACGGAAGGATAAAGACATATTTTTTGAAACGATGTCTCCAACGAGAGGAACGAGCCGGACTTTATCACGTATCCTAATTGGACCGTCCAGATTCAATGGATCGACACTATGAATAATGTCTTTTCGATGGTCTGCTTGTACAGCTAAGATGGTTGCATTGCCCCGACCTACAACCCCTTCTTCCTCTCAATCCACTTGTCCACCTGGGGCGGCACATAGGTCTCGAAGCGGTCCAGCAGGTCGGCCGGGTCCGAGCCGGTCAGGACCATGCGGCGATGCTCCTGCACCAGAAATCCTTCATGCACCATGCGGTCCATGTGCTCGGCGAGGCAGGCGTAGTAGCCCTTGACGTCGAGCAGGCCGCAGGGCTTGGCGTGGTAGCCGAGTTGGTTCCAGGTTAAGACTTCAAAGAATTCCTCTAGCGTGCCGAGGCCGCCGGGCAGGGCGATGAAGCCGTCCGAGAGGTCGGCCATGCGCTGCTTGCGCTCGTGCATGGAGGCCACCACGTGCATGGTGGTCAGTCCGGTGTGGGCCACCTCTTTCTCCACCAGCAATTCCGGGATGACGCCGATGACCTCGCCGCCCGCGTTGAGGCAGGCGTTGGCCAGCCGTCCCATCAGGCCCACGTCCGAGCCGCCGTAGACAAGGCCGATGGAGCGGTGGGCCAGCTCCCTGGCCAGGGCGTCGGCGGCCTGCGCATAGGCCGGGTCAATGCCGGGGTTGGAGCCGAGATAGACGCAAATCCGTTTCATGACACCGCCCTTACTGTCTTTTCGATGTCGGCCACGAACTCGTCCACCATGGCCTCGGTGGTGGCCCAGGAGGTCATCCAGCGCACGGTGTGGTCGTGCTCGTCCCAGACGTAGAAGTAGTATTTGCGCAGCAGGATGTCCGTGGCCTCGGGCGGGATGTGGGCGAAGATGGCGTTGCAGTCCACGCTGCCCTTGATGCGCACGCCCGGGATGGCCCCGGCCCGCTCGGCCAGCCGTTTGGCCATGGCATTGGCGTGGCGCGCGTTCTCAAGCCACAGGTCGTCCTTGAGGTAGCGTTCGAGCTGGGCCGAGACAAAGCGCATCTTGGAAACAAGCTGCATGGCCTGCTTACGCAGGTAGGGGAAGCCTTCGCCGATGTCGGGGTTGAGGAAGACCACGGCCTCGCCCATGAGGCAGCCGTTCTTGGTGCCGCCAAAGGAGAGCAGGTCCACGTCCAGGGCGGTGGTCATGTCAAAGAAGGAGCAGTCCAGCGCGGCGCAGGCGTTGGCCAGCCGGGCACCATCGAGGTGGACCAGCAGGTCGCGGTCGTGGGCGAACTCCACGATGTTCTCGATCTCCTTGAGGGTGTAGAGCTTGCCCACTTCCGTGGGCTGGGTGATGGAGATGACCTTGGGCTGGCTGGCGTGAACGAATCCGATGTGGCCCAGATAGGGGGCCACGCTGCCGGGCGTGAGCTTGCCGTCGGCCGACGGCACGGGCACCAGCTTGATGCCGCCAAATGCCTCGGGCGCGCCGCACTCGTCGTTGTTGATGTGCGCCTGCTCGGCGCAGATGACCGAGTTGTAGGTGTGGGTCACGGCGCGCAGCCCCAGGGTGTTGGCGGCCGTGCCCGTGGTCACGTAGTGGATGCGCGCCTGGGAGCCGAAGAACTCCTTGAACACTTCGTCGGTGCGGATGGAGATTTCGTCGTCGCCGTAGGACTTGACGTGGCCCGCGTTGGCCTTGACCACGGCCTCCATGATGGCCGGGTGCGCCCCGGAATTGTTGTCGCTGGCAAAGGATCGCATGGAATGTGCTCCCTACTTGAGCCCGAAGAAGGCGCGGGCCGCGCCGTGCTTGAGGATGTGTTCGGCCAGATCGGCGTAGCCCGCCCCGGTGGGGTGGACGCCGTCGCCGTCGTTGAGGGCCTGCCCATATACAAATGAGCGGTGCATGGCGTCAATGGCGGGCACAAAGGGGATATCCAGGCGGCTGCACATGGACTCGAACATGCGCGACAGACCGGCGATGGCCTCGCGCTTCTTCTGGTCGTTGATCGGGGTGGGGCCGACTACCAGCACCTCGGCCTCGGCCTTTGCCCGGGTGAGCATGGCCACGGCCGCGCCCATGGATTCCTCAATGCCGACAGCACTTGAGACATCGGCCACGCCGAAGTTGAAGACCAGTTTGAGCGGGGTATTTTCCATGCGCCGGACCATGGCCTCGGCCCGCCAGCGGTGCTGCATGCGCACCGTGGCGTCGCGGCGCACCCCGAGGTTGTAGGCTGTGGCGTCGATGCCTTCACGGCGCAGGGCGACAGTCAGCCTGCCGGGCCATCCCAAGCCCGCCTCGTCACCCACGCCCAGGGTCAGGGAATCTCCGAAAAAGCAGAGGATCATGGTTCACTCCTTGATGCGTGCGCTGACGGACTCGATGTCGATGACATAAGCGGCGGTGGCGGCCAGGGGCATGTCCTCGTAGGGCAGCAACTGGCCCGCGTATTTCAGGGTGATGGCGTCCAGGGCGGTGCGCATCTCGTCACCCTCGACCCGGCGGGGCGTGCCCGTGCCCATCACCGAGCGGAAGCGGTAGCCATACTTGCAGGCCGCGTCGCCGGTCTTGGGCACGAGGTCCACGGCCGTGGAAAAGGCCAGGGGCGCGCCCGAGTCCAGGGCCGCGGCCTTGCGGCCGCGCCTGCCCGAGTGGATGTAGAGCTTGTCGCCCTCGACCGCGAAGTTGACCGGCACGCAGCACGGGCCAGCCTCGTCGATCAGGGCCAACCAGAGCACCTCGGCCCTGGTCAGGATGTCGGCGATGACGGAGGGGTCGAGGGTCACGTCTTTGCGCATGTTGGTTCTCCGTGGGTTGGGAAAAACGGCAGCCCGACACATAATCCTCCCGCGCTGCGAAGACAACCCCGGCGGTGGGCCGTATCAGAACTCAAGCAGGCCCAGCGGGTCGAGGGTGTCTTGCTCCACGGGCACGAACCGGGCCACATCGGTGAAGAGGTCGTTGCGTATCTCGCTCAACCGCCACTGTCGGCCGGTGCCGAAGGTGTTCCACAGCTCAGTCTCAATGCCCTGGCGGACGCGGAATTCCACCGCCTCAGCCCCGGGCGCGGTGCCGCCCAAGTATGTCTGTATTAGCGGCATGAGCCCGCAGGTGACGTGGGCAACGTCGATGATTTCCGGTTTGTCCGGGGATTGTTGGCTGTCGGTCATGGTCATTTTCCTATGCAGAAGGCGTCAAAGATGGCGTCCAGCACAGCCTGGGAGGTGATCTCCCCGGTGATGGACGAGAGAATGGCACAGGCCGTTTCCAGTCGCACGCTGAGCAGGTCGTAGGGCACTCCGGCCAGGGCGTCGGCCTCCAGGTGGTCCAGTTCCTGGGCGGCCTGGGTCAGGGCTGCGGCCTGTCGGGCGTTGGGGGCCAGTTCGTCAGGGTCGGGCTGGCCAGCACCATCAAGCACCCGTTCGCGGATTCGGGCGCAGAGGGCGTCAAGGCCGTGACCCGTGGTCGAGGACACGGCAGCAACCTCGAACCCGAGGTCGGCCAGGGGCGTGGCCCGGGCCGGGTCAAAGCCCGGCAGATCGCCCTTGGTCAGCACGGCCAGGACGCGCCTGGGCTGAAGCGTGCGCGCGGTGCGCAGGGTCGCCTCGTCCAGCGGCCCGGTGGTGTCGGCCAGGAGCAGTACGAGATCGGCCTGGTCCATGAGTTGGCGACCCATGAGCAGCCCTGCGGTTTCCACGGCGTCGATGGATCCACCGCCGGTCTCGTCCGACGGCTCGGGCCGCATGCCTGCGGTGTCCACCAGCCGGACGGTCAGGCCGTCCAGGCTCAGGGATTCCTCCAGATAGTCGCGGGTGGTGCCGGGCTGATCGGTGACGATGGCCCGGTCGCGGCCGAGCAGGGCGTTCATGAGGCTCGACTTGCCCGCGTTGACCCGCCCGGCCAGGACGACCAGAGCGCCTTCGCGCCACGCCTTGGCGCGGTCCACGGCGCGCAGCAGGGTGTCGATTTCGGCCCGGACCCGGGCGGCGGTCTCGGCCAGCTCGCCGGGGGCGAGGCATTCCACCTCGTCATCCGGGAAGTCCACGGCCACCGCCAGTTGGGCGCGCAGGGACTCCAGGCTGGCCCGGAGATCGGCGATGCGTCGGCCGAGCAGACCCGAGAGCTTGGCCTGGGCCAGATGCAGGGCACCCCGGGTGGGGGCGTGGATCATCTCGGCCACGGCCTCGGCCTGGGTCAGGTCGAGGCGGCCGTGCATGAAGGCGCGATAGGTGAACTCGCCGCGCTGGGCCATGCGCGCGCCCTGGCGCAGGGTCTCGTCGAGGACTGCGGCCAGCACGGCGCGGCCGCCGTGGCAGTTGATCTCCACCACATCCTCGCCGGTGTATGAGGCAGGGCCGGGCATGAAGGCCACCAGCGCCTCGTCAAGGACCGCGCCGTGGCTGTCCACGATGCGGCCATAGTGCAGGGTGTGGGGGATGAAGTCCGTGAAGGAAGCGCGTGCGGCGCGGAACATCCTGGCGGCGATGGCCTGGCTTGCGCTGCCGCTGATGCGAATGATGCCCACGCCGCCGTCGCCGGGCGGGGTGGCAATGGCGGCGATGGTGTCGTGGGCGCGTCGCGGGTCGGGCATTCCGCACTCCGGGGCACGGGGATGTGCCCCTTGGTTGGGGTGACGCGCCGGGGCGTCTTGGCGACGCTGGTCCCCGCGTTGTTCCCGGCGCTGCTCACAATCCGCCCTCGGCGCAGGCCGGGTGGGGCGAAAAGGGGCCGGAGGAGCAGGCTCCCCGGCCCCGGAACTGTCGCTAGTAGCGCGAGCTGTTGCCGTTCTTGCGGCTCTTGGGAACGATGAGCACGCGCTTCATGGGGCCGTCGCCCTTGGAGCGGGTGAAGACGTCCTCGTTGTCCTGCAGGGCCAGATGGATTACGCGCCTGTGGTAGGATGACAAGGGCTTGGTGGACTGGGTGCGGCCCAGGCTGCCCGCCTTCTCGGCCAGATGCCAGGCTACCTGACGCAGCTTGTCGTCCTGGCGCTCGCGGTAGTCGCCGGTGTCCACCTGGACGCGTACCGAGGCCTCCATGGTCCGGGAGACAAGGCGGTTGACCAGATACTGGATGGAGGCGAGGGTCTGTCCCTCGCGGCCGATGATCAGCCCGCTGTTTTCCTCGTCGTCGATGAACACCTTGATCCGGTCGGATTCGATGGTGATTTCGAGCTTGGTCTCGCCGATGATGGGGGTGAGCAGCCTGGCCATGACGTCATGCACGGTCTTTTCGAGGACAACGGGATCAAAGTCGGCCAGATTGGCGCGCGGATGCTCTTCGGTCTCTTCCACTTCGCGGGGCTGGCGCGGGGCGCGCTCGCGGGGGGGGCGCTCGTCGCGGCTATGGTCGGCGCGCTGGCGCTCTGAGCGGGGCCGCTCGGTTTTTGGTCTGTCGGATTTTGGCTTGCGCTCGCGGGGCTTGCGCTCCTGGCGGGCCTTGGGCTCGACGTTGCCGATGGCCTCGTTGCCGGGGGTCGGTTCGTTGGCGGCTTCGCTCACGGCCTCGTTGCCGGGCTCGCTCACGGCCTCGTTACCGGGCTCGGCCTGCGGCGCGCGGGGCGGCTCGGGCTTTCGCGGGGGCTGGGCCGGGCGGGCCTCTGCTCTGGGCCTGCCTTCGTTCCTGGGCTCAGGCTTGGCGCGGGGCTCGGGCTTGGCGCGCTGTTCGGGCTTGGCGCGTTGTTCGGGCTTGTCGCTTTGCGCGGTGGTGTCGCGCTCCGGAGTTTTCGGGGATTCACGGCGCGACGTGTCGGGGTCGCCGTTGAGAATGTCCGAGGCGTTGACCTGCGCCCTGGGGCGAGCCTTGACGTTGGCTTTCTTGACACCCATGATCCCGAAGATGCCGGTGGAGCCGCCGCCGATGATCTCGATCTCAAGGCGGTCGCGTTTGAGATTGAAGTAGTCGCAGGCGTTTTCGATGGCGTCGTCCAGGTTCTTTCCCTGGAATTCCTTGAAGTCGCTCATTTCATTATCCTTCAAAAGCCGGGGTCGATGCACCCCGGTGCGGTATTAGGCTTGTGCGGCCGCTTTTTTTCTGGTGGACCGACCGATCATCACCTGCTGTCCGATGGAGAGAATGTTGTTGAACAGCCAGTAGATGACCAGCCCGGACGGGAACTGCAGGAACATGAAGGTGAAGACGATGGGCAGGAACATCATGATCTTCTGCTGGGTGGGGTCGCCAGCCATGGGGGTCAGCTTCTGCTGCAGGAACATGGTCGCGCCCATGATGATGGGCGTGACGTAGTACGGGTCCTTGGCCGAGAGGTCGACCAGCCAGGGCAAGTCCGTGAAGGGCACATTGGCAATGAAGGGGGCGTGGCGCAGTTCGACGGCGCCGAGCAGGGCCTTGTAGAGCCCGAAGAAGACCGGAATCTGCACGAGCATGGGCAGGCAGCCGCCCATGGGGTTGACCTTGTAGGTCTTGTACAGGGCCATGGTCTCCTGGTTGAGGCGCTGCTTGTCGTCGCTGTACTTTTCGCGCAGCTTCTGGACCATGGGCTGGAGCTTCTTCATCTTTTCCATGGAGGCGTAGCTGCGCTGGGAAAGGGGCCAGAAGATCAGCTTGATGACGATGGTCAGCAGGATGATGGCCACGCCGTAGTTGTTCACATAGTCATAGAAGAAGTTCAGGCCGATGAGCAGCGGCTTGGCCAGGAAGTCGAACCAGCCGAAGTTGACCGCCTCTTCGAGTTGGTTGGGCATGGCGGCGAGCAGGTCGCGGTCCATGGGACCGAGGAAGTAGGACGCCTTGACCGTCTTGGCGACATTGGGCAGGAAGGTGGCGTCCTCGCTGACGGCCATGCGGAAGATGTCGTCCTGCACTCCGGCGGCCAGGGTGGTGCGGTCGCTGGCCGGAATGACGGCAAAGAGGAAGTAGTTGGACTCGATGGCACCCCACTTGAGGCCAGCCGGGGCGAAGAGGCCTGTGTCGCGCAGGTCGTCGCGGTCGCTCATCTCGTCGCGGCCGTCGGCGCTCAGGTAGGCGATCTTGGTGGGGTTGTAGGCATCGTCCTCGGCAGACATGGACTTGGCCGCCGCAGTGAAGGCCACGGCACCTTCCGCGCCAATGGCGGCGAGGGTGGTGATGGTGGACGACTCGGTGATGTGGTAGGTCTTGGGGTCAAAGGTCAGGGTGCGCTCGATGCGATAGTCGCCCGTCTGGCCGGTGAAGGTGAGGCTCTTCGGTTCGCCGTCCAGGCCCAGGGTGATGTCCGAGCCGGTGAAGGCCCACTCGCCGCGCCGCCAGGTGTGGATTTCGCTTTCTCCCGCGGTCAGGATAAGGCCCATCGGTCCCTTGGCAACGGCTTTGGCTCCGATGAGATCGACGTTGGGGGAATTGTCCGTGATGGTTTCGCGGTAGTTCTTGAGGACGAATTTTTCGAGAATGCCGCCCTGGGAATTGAAGACCGCCGTGTACAGGGGGGTGTCCACCCGCACGGACACGCCTTCCGTGGGCGCGAAGTCGCCGACAGGGGTTTGTTGCGCCGCCACCGCTGCGCCACCGCCATCGCTGGTGAGCGCTGCCGCCATGCGTTCGGCCTCGACTGCCCTGCGCGCCATTTCCGCCTGTTCCTCGGCCGAAGGAGCCGTGAGGTACTGCCATCCGAAGATGACGATGAAGCTCAGGACCAGGGCGATGACAAGGCGGAGTTGCTCCTTCTTTTCCATGGAATGAATCTCGCTTTGAGTTTGTCGGTGGGCCAGACGGCCGGGACGGGGTCGTATCCCCCGCGGCATAAGGGCTGACAGCGGAGCAGGCGCCACGACGCAAGAAGGCCGCCCTTGAACGCTCCGTGGCGGATGACGGCCTCCCTGGCGTACTCCGAGCACGACGGGATGAACCTGCATGCCGGAGGCAGCAAGGGGGAGATGAGTTTCTGATAAAACCAAATGAGCGCAAGTAAGAGCGCGCGCATCATTCCCTCACTCAAGAGGCCGCCGCTTGCGCCCTGACGCGGGATAAAAGCGGGGTGAACTCTTCTGTGGCCAGGGCGAGGTCCAGCTGATCGGCCTCAAGGTTCCGCTTCGGAACGACGACGATATCAAGAGGCAGCTCGAAATCGTACTGATGCAGCCGGAAATACTCGCGCACCACCCTTTTGATCCGGTTGCGCGCCACCGCGTTGCCCATCTTTCTGCTGACAGTCAGGCCCAGGCGAAGGCCATCAAGCCCGATGTCGCGACGTACTATGAACAGGACGAAGCTTCTGGTGAAATGCTTCTTGCCTTGCTCGTAGCACATCGCAAATTGGGGGCGGCCAAGCAGGCGGCGCTCCTTGCCCCAGTTTAGACGGATAATCTCTTGCGCCCTTTGGCGCGACGGCGGCGGAGCACCGCGCGACCGTTCTTGGTGCGGGAGCGCACCAGGAATCCGTGAGTCCGCTTGCGACGGCATTTGCTGGGCTGGTAGGTACGTTTCATATCTGTATCTCCTGAGAGTGTAGTTTCTTTACGATAGCTCTGTCGAACGGAAGCATATAACCGGAGTCCATGCGGCCGTCAAGGCAAAAGCGGTGGGTCCGCCTGACCGATGGGCATCGGGGCTTCCTGTCGGCCGCGCAATCTGCTACAGGTTTTCAAGTCGGAAGGCGAGCGTTTTTTTCTGGATTTTTTGGTGCCCGGCACCGCCTATTGCATCCTATTATAAAGGAGGGAGCATGGACAAGCCCATCGACGCCTACTGGGAAATCGCCCTGCGCGAGTTAAAGCTGCAACTGGCGGGCAACGGCTTTGACGCCTATCTGGCCGAGTCTGCGGCGGCGGCGGGGGATGTGGTCCTCAGCGAGATCCTGCCCGTGCTGGCACCCAAGACCGTGTCCTGGGGCGGGTCCGCCACCCTGGTGGCGACCGGGCTGCACGAGCGGCTCACGGCCAGCGGCGACTACGCAGTCATGGACCCCTGGGACAAGAGCCTCTCGGCTGACGAGAAATACGAGCTGCGCCGCCGCGCCCTGCTGGTGGACTGCTACTTCACTGGCACCAACGCGGTCACGGCCGAGGGCTGTCTGGTCAATCTTGACATGTACGGCAACCGCTGCGGGGCCATCACCTTCGGCCCCAGGAACGTGATAGTGCTCGTGGGGCGCAACAAGCTGGTGCCCGACCTTGAGCGGGCCATGAACCGGATCAAGGAGTATTCTGCCCCGGTCAACGCCATGCGGCTCGACATGAAAACCCCCTGCGCCAAGACCGGCTACTGCATGGACTGCGACTCGCCGCAGCGTATTTGCAACGTCTGGACCATCACCGAGAAATGTCTGCCCAAGGGACGAATCAAGGTGGTGCTCATCAACGAGGACCTCGGGCTCTAGGCTGTGGAAAACATGTTCCAAACCCTGTTCGCAACCGTGTTCCAAGGCGTGTTCATACAGTGTTCCTTTTTGCCGGTTAGCGAGCGGTCATGAGCAGGCGTCATCTCTCCACAGACCGCGCGTACCGCGACATGGTGCGCCCTCGCCAGGGCGAGGTGCGCTTTCAGGTGGCCGTGGAGCAGACCGACCTGCTCGTGGTGGCCGAGGCGGACCTGCGCCACGAGATGGCGGCCCATGTGGCCCTGGTGCGCGGCGAACTGAAGAACTGGATTCTGTTTCACCCGGAGTTTGCGGCCAGCCTCGCGCCTGTGACGGTTCCCGACTGCGCGCCGGACATGGTCCGGGCTATGGCCGATGCCGCCTGTCTGTGCGGGGTCGGCCCCATGGCCGCTGTGGCCGGGGGGGTGGCCCAGGCCGTGGCCGAAAGGTTCGTTGGACAAAGCCCCAATCTTCTTGTGGAAAACGGCGGCGACAGCTTCCTGTGTTCCACCCGTGAGCGGGTGGTGGCCCTGCTGGCCGAGCCGCAGTCCGGGGCGCGCCTTGGCCTGCGGCTCGCTCCCGAGGCCTTTCCCGTCTCCATCTGCGCATCAAGCGGCACCATCGGCCACTCCTTGAGCTTGGGCTGCGGCGATCTGGTGGCCGTCCGCGCCCGCGATGCCCGGCTGGCCGACGCGGCAGCCACTGCCCTTGGCAACCTGCTGCGGGGGCCGGGCGACATCAGCCGCGTCCTCGACAGGGCGGCGGAACTGGCCGGGTGCGGCCTGGACGGTGTGTTCGTTCAGTACGACGCGAAGATCGCGGCCTGGGGCGATCTGGAGCTGGTGGCCCTGGACTAGCGTGCGCCCGTTGCGGCGCTGCCCATCAGGCCGCCGCCTCAATCCTTCTTTTTCATTACCTCGTGCAGCAGATTGCGCTGGAGCAGCCGGATGATCCGGGTGTCGTGCTCGTCACGGTCCACGGCCAGCAGCCCCTGCTGGGCCAGGCCGTGGATGTACTGTTCGATGCGCTCAGGCGTGGTGATGAAGGTGTCGGCCAGGGATCTCACCGTGGCGTCGTAGCGCAGGGTGGTGGTCCCGTTGGCCGAGAAAAGGTCGAGGATGCGGACAACGCCCATGCCCGTGCTGGGCACCTTCATGGCTTTCCTGGTGGTGGACTTGAGGCGGCTGACGAGCACGGTGATGATGGAGGAGATGACCTTGGGCGACTCGCGCATGTACTCTTCGAGGTCGTCCTTGGTCACCACGATGACCTTGGAATCCTCAAGGGCAATGGCCGTGGCCGTGCGGGCGTTGTCGTCCAGGAACAGGGCCATCTCGCCGAATATGGAGATGGGCTTGAGGATGGCGAAGACCTTCTTGTGGCCCTCGATGATGCCCGAAATCTCGATCTTGCCCTCGGTCAGGATGTAGGCGGCATCGCCCCGGGTGCCCTCGTTGAAGACGACGTTGTGCTTGAGCACGTTGCGCATCAGGAAGTTCCCGTGGGAAACCTGTTTCATCTGGACGGTCTGCTGGTGGACGATGCTCACGCGGTTTCTCCTCTGTGGACTGGGTGCGGGCCGGTCAGGGTTCGATGCGGGTCAGCACCGAGCTGACCTTGGACGCCAGACCGCCCTGTCTGCCCCGGCGGCTGTCAGCGGTGAAGCTCAAATAGATGCGGTCGAAGTCGGGTTCGAGTTCCCTGTAGCAGGCGTTGACCACAGCCATGATCTCGTCCCACTCGCCCTCGATGGATGTGCCCATGGGGCCGAGCTGAAAGGGCAGGCCCGAGGCGCGGATCACCTCCACCACCCGGGCCACCTGGGGCGCGAGCGAACCCTGGACATGGAGCGGAAACACGCTGAGTTGGACGATGACGCTCACTGGTTCACTGCGGTATTGATCATGGTGATGGTTGGCATGCGGCTCTCCTTGCGCAGGTTGCGCAACTGGGGTTCCTCGACACATTCATTCCTGCATCGCCGAGTGCAAAGAGTCAATGGCGGAAGGAAATATCACCCCTCGGCAGACACTGTTTCTCCCTGCGCGGAGGTGCCCGACAGCAAGGCGGGACACCGCCCCTCATCACCAAGGCAGGCAGCGATTGATCTTTGGCGACCATGGTTCGCGTGAGTCGCCAAAATGATTGGGCAATGCCTGGAAATGGCCGTTTGGCCGTGGTTTCGCGTCCGTTTGCACAGAAAAGTAGCTAGTGTGCCGAGACACTTCAAAGATTTTTGGAAGTTGCCTATTGCTTTTGTTTGTAAAGCGGGTTAGGGATTTGTTAATTAATTTTTCCGGGGGGTTATGGCACGAACTTGGAAAAATAATGTCAAAAGTGGCACGATTACGGTAAGCGTGTCATCGAAGATGGTATAGGTCCGAGTCCGGGCGTGTGTCCGGCGGTTATGATTTGAGAATAACGGTGTTCTCGCGGATCATGACAGACTCATTTTATTACGGAGGTGTTCTATGAAATTTTCCGTAGGTCATGGCAAGGTCGGAGCCGTGGAACGGCTGGAAAAACGCGGTGTTTCGCGCCGTGATTTCATGAAGTTCTGCGGAACCGTGGCCGCAGTGATGGGCATGGGTCCGGCTTTCGCTCCGAAAGTCGCGGAAGCCCTCACTAGCGACAACAGGCCCGACGTGGTCTGGCTGCACAACGCTGAGTGTACTGGCTGCTCCGAGTCCATCCTGAGGACCGTCGAGCCTTACATTGATGCGCTCATCCTGGATTACATTTCGCTCAACTACCACGAGACCCTTATGGCCGCTGCTGGTCACGCCGCCGAAAAGGCGCTGTGGGACACGGTTGCCGCTGGCAAATACGTGGCGGTCATCGAAGGTGGCGTGCCCACTGCTCCGGCCGGTATTGCCAACGAGCCCGGCGCGCACGGCAAGGTCGGCGGTCACACCATGCTGGCGACCACCACCAAGGTCGTCAACAAGGCGATGGCCACCATCACCTACGGCACCTGCGCCTCTTACGGTGGTGTGCAAAAGGCTGCCCCCAACCCGACCGCAACCAAGGGTATCGACGAACTGTACCCGGACAAGGCGATCATCAACGTGCCCGGCTGCCCGCCCAACCCGTACTCCCTGGTCGGCACCATCGTGCACTTCGTGACCAAGGGCATCCCCGAGTTGGATAACCTCCGTCGCCCCGTGGCCTTCTATGGCGAAACCGTCCATGACAACTGCCCCAGGCAGGAGACCTTCAACATGGACCAGTTCGCCCCCTCCTTCGGTTCCAAGGAAGCCCGCGAGGGCTGGTGTCTGCGCAAGCTTGGCTGCCGCGGTGTGGAGACGTACAACAACTGCCCCACTGTGAAATTCAACCAGTACAACTGGCCTGTTCAGGCCGGCCACCCCTGCATCGGCTGCTCGCAGCCCGGTTTCTGGGATGGTGAGGACTGGGGTGGCGAGACTTACATGTACGCGGACCTCACCGACTTCTAGGTTCTTGTCGTGTGAGTCCGTTACAGGCAGACTGAATAAGAATTCTTAAGGAGGATACAATATGTCCGGTTGCACTCCCAAAGCCGCCGCCATGGCCGCCGGGAAACACGATGTCATCGTTGACCCGGTAACCAGGATCGAAGGTCACCTTCGCGTCGAGGCCGTGGTTGAGAATGGCAAGATCATTGACGTGCGCAGCAGCTCCCAGCTGTTCCGCGGTCTTGAGATCATCCTGAAAGGCCGTGATCCCCGCGATGCCCAGCACTTCACCCAGCGCTCCTGCGGCGTCTGCACCTATACCCACGCCCTGGCCTCGGTCCGCTGCGTGGACAACGCTGTTGGCGTGGACAAGGTACTGCCCCACAACGCCACCATCATCCGTAACCTGGTCCTGGCCGCGCAGTTCATGCATGATCACCTCGTGCATTTCTATCACCTGCACGCTCTGGACTTCGTCGATGTCACCGCCTGTCTGCAGGCCGACGTCAACAAGGCCGCCGAAATGGCCGCCGCCGTTGCCAAGACCGTTCGCCCGGACCCCGTGTTCGTCTCCAGCAAGGAAGACCTGCAGAAGACCAAGGACACCGTCAAGGGCATCGTGGACTCCGGCCGCCTGGGCATCTTCACCAATGCCTACTTCCTCGGCGGCCACCCGGCCTACGTCCTGCCGCCCGAGGTCAACCTGATCGCCACCGATCACTACCTCAAAGCCCTGCACATGCAGGTCAAGGCTGCCCGCGCCATGGCTGTCTGGGGTGCCAAGAACCCGCACACCCAGTTCACCGTCATGGGCGGCGTCACCTGCTACGAAGGCCTCACCGATCAGTACATCAATGACTTCCTCGCCCTCTACAAAGAGGTCAAGGACTTCATCATCGACTGTTACATCCCGGACCTCATCACCGTTGCCGGTTTCTACAAGGATTGGGCTTCCATCGGTGGTACCACCAACTTCATGTGCTGCGGCGAGTTCCCGGTTCCGGGTGGCGAGACCGACCTGACCACCCGCTACGTCAAGCCCGGCGTGATCATGAACCGCAACCTGGGCCAGGTTGACCCGCTCGATCCCTCCAAGATCGACGAGCATGTCAAGCACGCCTGGTACAAGGACGGCGCGCCCCAGCATCCGTACAATGGCGTCACCGACCCCATGTACACCAGCCTGGACGACAAGACCAAGTACTCCTGGATGAAGGCTCCGCGCTACGCGGGCAAGGCCGTCGAGGTCGGCCCGCTGGCCACCTGTCTGGTCAACTACGCTCTGGGCCAGCCCGAGTTCAAGACCTATGTGGACTTCGTTCTCAACGCGCTGGGCGTCGGCCCCGAGGCCCTGTTCTCCACCCTGGGACGCACCGGCGCCCGTGGTATTGAGTGCCTGATCGTCACCCTCAAGACTGATGAGTGGGTCAACGACCTCAAGGAAAACGTGGCCAAGGGCGACTTGGACATCTGCAAGGATTGGGACATGGCCGCCTCCGCTCAGGGTGTCGGCTGGGTCAACGCTCCGCGCGGTGCCCTCTCCCACTGGATCAACATCAAGGACAGCAAGATCGAGAACTTCCAGCTCGTGGTTCCCTCCACCTGGAACATCGGTCCCCGCTGCGACAACGACATTCCCGGCCCGCTTGAAGAGGCCCTGCTCGACAATACCCCCATCGCCGATCCCGAGCGTCCGGTCGAAATCCTTCGCACCGTGCACTCCTATGACCCCTGCATCGCCTGCGGCGTGCACGTCATCGACAACAAGACCGGCAATGTGAAGAAGTTCAAGATTCTGTAGTCCGCTACGGAGCGAGAACGCTATGAAAGCGGGAGCCCGAATCCCTCGGGCTCCCGCATTTTTTCACCGGCCTTGGCCAGCCGTGTGCTCTATCTGCCGCGCCGTCGGCTTCTTTTGTCATTGATTAATCAGACGGCCTCAACTAAGGGAAAACCATGTCAGCACACGATACACGCATCCTCGTCCTTGGCGTCGGCAACATCCTTTACACCGACGAGGGATTCGGCGTCCGGGTGGCCGAGGAGCTGATCCAGAATTACGAGTTTTCGCCCAATGTCGAGGTGCTCGACGGGGGCACCCTTGGCCTCAAGCTCATGGGGCCGATCATGGAGGCCGATGCCCTGATCATCGTGGACATCGTGCTCAACGAAGGCAAGCCCGGCGACCTCTTCCGCCTGCTGGGCGACGAGTTGAGCAAGGCCTGCGCCTTCAAGAACTCCATGCATCAGACCGACCTGCTCGACACCCTCGCCCAGTGCAGTCTGGTGGGCCATGTGCCTGCCGATGTGGTGCTGCTTGGCGTGGAGCCCCACAACTACCAGGACCTCTCGGCCGCTCTGTCGCCTGAACTTGAGGCCAAGCTGCCCGAGGTCATGGATGCCGTGCTCGCGGAAGTTGAGCGGGCGGGCGGGAGCTTCGCCCCGCGTACCAAGATGAACCCAGCAACGGAGAAGATCTATGTGCCTCGCGATTCCAGCCGAAATAATTGAGATCAACGATAGCGTCGCCACCTGCCGTGTGGGCGAGGGCGATACCACGGTCCAGGCGTCCATCATGCTCCTGGACGAGGAAGTCACCCTGGGCGACTACATCATCATCCACGCCGGGTTCGCCCTGCGCAGGCTCGACCCCAAGGAGGCTCAGGAGACCCTGAAAATCCTGCGCGACATGGTCGAGCTCCTTGGCGGCGACAACTACCGGCACGAGATGCTGTGACCATTTTCCCGCGCCACGGCGAGCAAGACCCGGAACAGCCCTGTTCCGGGTCTTTTTCCTGCGCATTCCCATTTTTTGCAAAGCTTGCTATCTGGACGAAAACCACGAGGTACACTATGCGGATGATCACTCATGTCGGCCTGATCCTGCTGCTTGTCCTGGCCCTGGCCGGGACCGCCCCGGCCCTGGAGCTGACCGTGCTCCACGTCAACGATTCCCACTCCTGGCTTGATGGGACAGGCGACACCCTGACCCTCGACGGCCAGCCAACGTCCGTCCGCCTCGGCGGCTGGTCGCGGCTGGCCCGTGCGGTGAGCGACGTGCGCGCCGCCAAGGGCAGCGTCGCGCTCCTGCATGCGGGCGACGCGGTCCAGGGCGATCTCTATTTCATGAATTTCGGCGGCAGGCCGGAGATGGAACTGCTCGACAGGCTCGGCTTTGATGCCATGACCTTGGGCAACCACGAGTTTGACCGCGGGAGCGTTTTCCTGGCCGGAATGCTCGAGTACGCCTCCCTGCCCATGCTCGGCGCCAATATCGACGCCTCAGCCGTGCCGCAGCTGGCTCGGCGGATCTCGCCCTATGTCCTGCTTGATTTTGACGGCGACACGGTCGGCGTCATCGGGTTGACCTCCAGCGACACCTCGGCCCTGTCCACCCCCGGCCCGGTCCGCTTCAACGACGAGGCCGCCGTGGCCCGGCAGCGTGTGGCCGAGCTTGAGGCACGGGGCGTGAACAAGATTATCCTGCTGACCCATGTGGGTCTTGCGCGCGACATGGAACTGGCGGCCACTGTGCCGGGCGTGGACCTGATTGTGGGCGGCCATTCTCACTCGCTGCTGGCCGACCCGGCGGCCATGAAGGCACTGGGCAAGACCGTGGACGCAGACTATCCGGTGATGGTCAGGGGCGCGGACGGCCACGACGTGCCCGTGGTCACGGCCTGGAAGTGGAGCCATGTGCTGGGCAGGATCGACGTGACCTTTGACGACGCCGGGCGCGTCACCGCAGCACAGGGCAGCCCGCTGTTGCTGGTGGCCGACGAGTTCTCGCGCAAGGACGGCAACGGCGCGAACGTCCCCCTGACTGGCTCGGACCGCGAGGCGGCCCTGGCCGCCGTGGCCGCAAGTCCGGTGGCTGCCGTGGTTTCCGAGGACACACCAACTGCGGCGTACATAGCCCCCTTCAACGCGGGCGTGGCCGCCATGCGCCGACAGGTCATCGGCACGGCCCTGGCCGACCTGCCGCACATCCGTGTTCCGGGCGCGGACGAGAGCGGCCTCAATCTGCCGCACGGCAGCCTGCTCGCCCCGCTGGTGGCCCGCTCCATGCTCGACAGGCTCGCGGCCACGGGTTCTCCGGCTGACATGGCCCTGCTCAACGCGGGCGCAGTGCGCCACGGCCTGGACCAGGGCGACATCACCGTGGGCATGGCCTACACCCTGATCCCCTTCAACAGCACCCTGTTTATCCTGGAGATGACCGGCGGCCAGATCAGGCAGGCCCTTGAGACGGGCGTGGACCGGGGCGATGGCGCCTTCCCCTACGTGGCCGGGGCGCGCTCTGTGGCGGACATGACGAAACAACCGGGTCAACGCGTCCGGGATGTGGCCGTGGCCGGACCCGACGGCGTGTTCGCTCCGCTCGATCCGGCTCGCGTCTATCGGGTGGTGACCTACTCTTTTTTGGCTAACGGCGGCGACGGCTACACGGTCATGAACGAGGTCGCCAAACGCACGGACACGGGTTTTATGGACGCGCAGGCCTTCATCGACCTCGTCACCAGGGTCAAGACCCTGACGCCGCCGAAGTCAACAGGCGTGACCTACATCCCGGCACGCTAGCGCGGCAACCGGCGCGGGCAGTGTCAGCAGACCACCCACGAGCCAAGCCGGGCGCTCTCCCGCTACACCTCGATGGCGTTCATGGTGTCCCAGGCGTCAGTCAGGGGCACGGGCACCGGGGTGTTGTCGAGAATGGACCGGGCAAGCTGGTCGGCCAGCACTGCGTACTGATCGCAGACGCCGAAGCGGATTGTTTCGCGGGCGCTCCTTTGCTCTGCTTCGGGCGGCATCCGAACCCTGCGCCCCAGCGGAAAAACCGGCCAAGGGTCGACACCGCTTGACTCTGCGCCCCGGCACAGTTGACGGGACGGAAGCAAGGCCAGTATATCAGCGTCTTGACCGCGAGCAACCGGGCGGCGGCGCGAGAGTCGGAAACAAAGGAGAAGTCATGACCGAGGAAGGGCAGAGAATCCAATTCGAGGATGCCGGGCCGTACCTGCTTGAGACGTTCGAGGCCGAGCCGGAGGCCATGTTGCTCGACGATCATCCGGTCTGCCTCCTGCAATTCGGCGGGGTCTACCTGCCGGTGGCCCTGAAAGTCTGCCCGGCCTTGGCCGACGCTCTGGGGGCCATGACCATGATCGACATGGGGCCGGAGCGCGAGGGCATGGTTCCCGTGGCCTTTGACGGCGACGAGGCCATCGAGCTGCCCCTGCTCACAGGTGTGGCACCAGAGAGTTTCCAGCACGGCGACATGGTCTATCTCGATGTTTTTTTTGGCCCGACCCGGGCGCGGCTGTGCCTGTCCGTCATCGCTGCGGCCACGGTGGGGCGGATCATGTCCCAGATACCCGGCGATTAACCCGGGGATTGGGCGGGAAACTGCTCCCACATGGCTATGACAACGAAAGGGCGTCCGTTGCGGGCGTCCTTTTCGCGTTGATGGCGGGTCTATGTGGGGTCCACGTAGTAGGTGATCCGTGTGCGGGGCGAGAGGTATTCGAGGATTTCTGGGGGCAGATGGGCAAGCCGGATGGATTTTTCCACTCGCAGGTCCGCCTCGTCGGCCAGATCCACGATGAGGGCTTCCTTCTTGGGCACATCGGCGTCGTAGAGGACCACGCTCGGGTTGAGCTGGTTCCTGGGGTTCACGGACATGACCATGCCCATGGCCCCGTTGGTCAGTTCCACCACGGTTCCCGGTGGGTACACGCCCAGACATCGGATGAAGAGGGCCAAAAGCTCCACGTCGAATAGCGGCTTTTGCTGGCCGAACATGAATGAGAGGGCAAGGTAGGGCGTGAGGGATTGGTTTGGGGCTGCCGTGTTGCAGTGGTTGTCGTAGGCATCGGCAATGGCCACGATGCGAGCCAGCCGGTCGATCCCTTCGCCCCTGAGACCAAGGGGGGTGCCCGTGCCGTCCATGCGCTCGTGGTGCTGGCTCACTACCTGCACTGCTGCCTCTGGCAGGCTGGGGATGGCCGCCAGCATGGCCGCGCCGACTTCGCTGTGCCGCGCGATCAGTTCCTGCTCGGGCCGGGTCAGCTCGCCGCGTTTCTTGAGCAGCTTCTTGGGCAGGCCGATCTTGCCGATGTCGTGAAAGAGCGCGCCAAGGCCAAGCGCGTTCATGTCCTGGCGCGACAGCCCAGCCTCCTTGCCCACCATGAGCGAGAGCACGGCCACGTTCATGGGGTGCGAATAGGCACTGTCGCCCTGGTCCACGACATTCATGAGATGCAGGGTGGACTCCACGTCGTCGAGAAAGGAACGGCTGAGTCGGCCCACAAACTCCACGGCCTCGCGTCCCGCCTCGGGACTGCCCGCGGCGATGCCCTTGAGGATGGCGTCAAAGGACCTGATACACAGGGTGAAGCGCTCCTCGCAGGCGGCAATTCGCTGTTTTTTCTCGCGCAGGCGACGGGTTCTGTCACGCTTGATCTCCCAGAGCCGGTCAATGGCCTCGCAAGGAATGCGGGCTCCAGGCGCGGGCTCGGCTCCCGCGCCGTCGATCTTGCGCGCGGGCAGCACATCGCAGCGCTCGGGGATGCAGACGATCTCGCGGATGCCGAGGCTTTTGAGCAGGGCGATCTGCTCCGCGTCCTTTATCTTGAAACTGCTGAAGAGGAATGGATGATCGAACCAGCTGGTTTTCTCCAGTCTGATGAAGACGCCCGGCCGGAGCTGGTCCACCGAGATGCGGTATTCGGGCATGTGTGGATCAATCATATTATCTGGAGAATCTAGCGCATTGTCAGCAAGGGCACAACAACTTTGCGCGTGGCTGGCCTATGGCAGCATAACGCAAAATACAGTATTCATTTGGCTTTTCTTGTCTGGTAAGACGGATTCTTCAGGCTGTCCCAGGCTTACCGGTATAGGGATTTGATAAACACACTTGCAAATAATTGATCAATGAAGTATCTTAAAAAGTTTGTCACAAAAAATGAACATGTTGGCCCTTGGGGCGTAAAAAGAGCCCTCTACCGCCATTGCCAAGACCGGGCAAATGGGGTAGCTCTGCCCTTTGGTTAAGTATTCCACAGCAATTTGCGCTGAATATATTGGTTTTTTAAGGATTGCAGGCGATGACCAAAAAAGCGAAATCAATGCGGATGCCCCTCCTGGGTGCGGCATTCGTTCTCGGACTTGCGATATGGTGCGTGGCTCTGTTTGCTCCCGGGCTTTTTACCGGCGAGCGGGCGGCCAGCGATGGCCTCTCGGGTCTTGTGTCGGTCAAGGGCACGGTCACGCTTGAGGCCCTGGGGCTGACCGGCGGCGAGGTCATGGAGATCAACAGAGCGGTGCAGGAGCACAGGGCCGTCTTTCGTCAGATAGACCTGTTCCTGGATGCCAAGACCGTGTCGGGCCGTATCGAGGCGGACACAGTCCTGGTCTGGGCCATGGTCCTTCAGGCCGATGGCGATTGCGAGGTGCGCTCATGGAGCCGCAAGGTGGAGCGGGCCGCGCTGGTCCCGCAGATGGTCCACTACATGCAGAAAGCCGCCAGGGAGTTCGAGGAGTTCAGCAACCACCCGGACGTGACCCGGAATTTCAAGTGCATCTACATCTAGCCCGCGTGCCCGCGCACGAGAAAGCCCCCGCTGCTCCGGCCCGGGGGCTTTCTCGTGTGCGACGGGTCAGCGCTCCATGTCTTCCAGGAGGATTTCCAGTGCAAGGACCGAGATGCGGATCTCGAGAAAGGATATCAGCAGCGAGATGACCAGAAAGAGCAGGCTCAGGCCGAACAGGACGGTACCGATCAGCTCCCACTCCTGAAACAGGCAGACCATGGAAATGATGCAGGTGAGCATGGAGAGCACGCCGTATCCCTGCATGCGCCGGATCATGTGAACCCGCACGCGCAGATTCTCGATCTGTTTGCGGGTGGATTCGTCCCACTCGCCCCTATGCATGTCGTGCAGCGACCGGATGCGCGCGCCAAGTGACAGGAACCGGTTGGTGAATGCCAGCATGAACAGCGAAATGGCCGGAAAGAGCAGGGCTGGTGTCGTCACTGAAATCTGCATGGATGCCTCCTCGCAAAAGGCCCGTGTCGGTTTATCCGCACGCGGGCCGGGAGGGGAGTGTTGGCCTTGGTGCGAGAAAAAAGCTTTGAACTGAGATGGTCTGGTTGAAGTGAGCTCAAGTATTTAAGCGCAGCAACCAGAAGCAGCTTTTGTTAACAACGTTATTGTTCTCCCACAACATTTGTCGGAGAACACTAAAATTGTTAACTGAAGACAGCAAGCATCAAGTCCCCGACTCGGGCTGTTCGCATCAAAAAAGCGTCAAGCAGCTTCA
>JBDRSO010000011.1:0-20057 GCA_043824835.1 Pseudomonadota bacterium
GCAGGGACGAGAGGTTCAACAATTGCCCAGAATTCATCAGAAACTTCCCAGGATTTGACTTTGCTAGACATGGCTCCTCCTCATGGAGAGAACATGCCAAATTCTCTAGAAAAAGTCTATTTATTTGCGGATAAGTTCTAAATCCTTTCTCAAGAATTCGGTCCGCTATCTGGTCCTCGCATTCAGTCCCGCCGAGACGGCCGTGCGCCAGCGCATTTCCCGGTTCGTGGAGGCGCAACTGCGCTGCGGCGAGCCGCGCCTGTGAGCGGGGCGGGTTTGGCACAAGGGGGCCGATTGGTTAACGTCCGGTCGACCCACTGGCGCGGACTTACGCCTCGATCTTGAGTTTTCGGGCGTAGTTGGCGGCCTCGATGCCCGCCACGCAGCCTTCGCCCACGGCCTTGGCCATCTGCAGGGGCGGCCCGCAGATGTCGCCCGCCGCGAAGATGCCGGGGATGTTGGTGCGTTGCTTCTTGTCCGTGTCGATGTACTTCATGGATTCGTCGAGGGTCACCCCGAGGTTGGCGGTCAGTTCCAGCACGCCCTTGGCACCCAGCTCGATGAACACTCCGGTAGCCTTTCTGGTTGTGCCATCGTCGAGCACCACGCCCTCCACGCCTGTCTCGCCCAGGATTTCCTTGATCTGCACTCCCTGGTGGATGGTCACGCCGGTTTCGTCGAGCTGTCTGAGCAGGCCCTCGGACACGTCCAGCGTGTCGCAGTAGAGGTGGACTTCGCTGGCGAAGCGGGTCAGGGCCACGGCCCCGCTCGCGGCGGCGCTGCGGCTCCCGGCCACGACCACGACCTGATCGCGGAAGAAACCGGCGTCGCAATCCACGCAATAGCTCACGCCCTTGCCGAGCAGCTTCTTTTCGCCGGGCACTCCCAGCTTGTTGCGGCTGGAGCCGGTGGCCAGGATCACGGCCTTGGCCAGGATGGCGTCGCCCGATTCGAGCGTGATGGAAAACAGCGGCCCCTCAGGCTCGATGACCAGGACATCCTCGTCGCGAAACACGCCGCCAAAGGATTCCACCTGCTCGCGGCCGGTGGTCAGGACGTCCTCGCCCGAGACCGAGACCTGGCAGCAGAAATTTTCGATATGCGCCCACCACAGGCTGCTGTTGTCCATGCGGCCGAGCATCAGGGTGCTCACGTTCTTGCGGGAGGCATGTATCCCGGCCTGCAACCCGGCCGGGCCAGAGCCGAGGATGACCACGTCGTAAGTTTGTCTGTCTGTCATGAGGAGCCTCCGTGGCTGTCGTAAAAGGGACTGCCAGTGATGATAGCCATTCTCTGCGGGATGTACAGTCTAGGATCACAGAAATGGGATGGCGAGCATTCTGGTGAGCCGGGCGAATTCGGTGTCCCTGAAAAGATTCAGCCCGATGCGCATTTTCAGGTGGCCGAGGTCCGGTTGGGCCTTGTAGGTACGGAACAGGCGGTCCCACAGGGCGAGGTTGAATCCATAGTTTGTGTTGGCCTCGCGCATGTCGGTGGAGTGATGGACGCGGTGCATGTCCGGGGTGACGATGATGAGACGCAGGATGCTGTCCAGGCCGAGGGGGAGCCGGACATTGGCATGGTTGAAGAGGGCCAAGCCATTGAGGATGATTTCAAAGGCGAGGACCGCCTCGGCCGGTGGACCAAGCGCAGTCACCGCCGCGAGCTTGAGCAGGGCGGAGAGGAATATTTCCATAGGGTGGAATCGGACTCCGGTGCTGGCGTCAATGTCGAGGTCCGAATGGTGCATGCGGTGGATGCGCCACAGCGGGCGAAACCGGTGAAAGGCCACATGCTGAGCGTAGATGAGCAGGTCCAGTGCGAGGAGACTCGCCGCGAACGCGGCCCAGCCGGGCAGGCGAAATGTATTCAGCAGGCCCAGGCCGTTGGCCTCGCAGTAGATGGCCAGAGCCACGGGCGGCAGAGGCAGCAGCAGGCGCGGCGGCAGGGTGGAAAGGGCTGAGACCGACAGGTTCGAGAACCAGCGACGGCCCTTGGGCGTGGTTAGGGCACGTTTTGGGAACAAAGTCTCTGCCATGCCCATGATAACGAGCATGGCGAGAAAGGAGCCGATCCTTAGTAGATATTCGTTCATGGCATTCGGCACCCGATCTGTTTGCAAAGAGCCTGCGTCCTGAAACTAGCGTCTTGCAAGCGTCAGATCAAGGGGTGTAAGTTTTTGTTGCGGAGGGAGGACATGATAGTGTCCCTGAGTCTCCGGATGCGCGTATCATCCGGGAGCTGGGCCAGGAGCCGGGCCGGGTAGTCCCGCTCCAGGGCCAGGGCCAGGGAGGAGTGATAGCGCAGGTCGTGCAGCCAGCCGGTCAGGAGCAGCTTGAAGTCGTTGGCGTAGCGCATGTGGCGGTAGTCGCCAATGCGGCCTTGGAGGATGGCTTGGTACATTTCGTCCGAGTATCGGTCGGGCGCGTCCTCAAGGCGGTGGATGACCGCCTCGCTCCGCTCGCCGTTGCCCTCGAAGTGGTCAAGGAGGATGCGGAATATGTCGAGCTTGTCCGCATCGCGCACCACTGTGACCGGCAGGGCCAGCCCGGGCCGCAGCGTGGGGCGAATGGCCTTGGCGTTGTGTTGGGCCACGGCGAAGCGGACCACGCGCCAGTCGCTGGCTGACAGGCCCGGGGGCAGCTCGGCCTGCCGCAGGGCCAGCACGCCGAGGCGGGCGTGGTTGGCGGAGTCGCGGTCGTTGAATGTCCGGTATCTGGCGAATTGGGGAAACCGCCCCATGTCGTGGTACAGGGCGGCCAGCCGTGTCAGTTCTGCCACATGGCCGCTCACGCCCTCGGCGTCGAGGATGCGCCCGGCGTTGTCGAACACGTGCATGGAGTGTTCGAGTTTGAGGCGGATGAGGGCGTCGTCAGGCCCGCCCGTCAGGTGGGACTCGGCGAAGCGGCTCAGCACCGCGACATGAGGCCCGAACTGCATGGTCAGTCCTTGAGCCCCTTCATGAGGATCTTGTATTCGATCTCGGTGATTTCGCCCTGGGCCAGACGCTCTTCCAGATCGGCGCGCTCTGCGGCGGTCTGCTCCCTGGCCTCGCGGTCCATCTCCTTGTCCCTGAGGTAGCCCTTGGGGCCGAAGAGGACGCGCAGGAAGACGATGATCACCGCGAAGATGAGGATGATGAATCCCATGCGGGCAATGGCGGGCAGGATGTGTTCGCCGTAGCCCGCGTTGAAGGGCCAGGCCCGCCACATGGGATGGTCGAGGAAGTCGAAGAAACCTGACTTGGTGATCAGGAAATCTGGCATGCGCATGAAGTGGGCTCCGGGGTTGGCGTCGATCCTCGGGGTGGGCACGGTTGCCGGGCGGTGGTCGATGCCCGGGGGCGGCGTCGGCCGTCGCGTGTTGCAGGGGTCTTAGTACCCGGCTAAGGGCGTGGTTGCAAGGATTTTGGGTTGCGGTCCACGGTTTTTCACTCGTTGCTTGTGCTTGCCCAGGTTAGTGTCTATAAGGACACTCTGCGTTCTTGAATCAACGCCTGTGGTCGGGCGCAGCCGGAGGAATGATGCGTGTTCTGATTGTCGAGGACGAGTTCACCAGCCGCAAACTCTTGTGGGCCTTGCTGGCCGATTTCGGGGAGTGCGACATGGCCCGCGACGGCCTTGAGTGTGTGGACATGTTTCGCCGCGCCCTTGAGCGCGCCGAGCCGTACGACCTCGTCTGCATGGACATCATGATGCCCAACATGGACGGGCATCAGGCCCTCAAGGAGATTCGCGCCATCGAGCACGAGGCGGGGATCATTCCGCCAGGCGAGACCAAGGTGATCATGGTGACGGCGCTCAACGACCCCAAGACCGTGGTCAGGGCCTATTACAAGGGCGGCGCGGCGGCGTACCTGCCAAAGCCCATCGAAGTGGAATCTCTCCACGCAATCCTGCGCGACCTGGGGTTCATCGAATAGACGGGCGCGCGGCCAGAACAGACACATCCAAATGACAGCAAGAAATAAAGACACATCATTGCAGATTTCCCCCTCGTTCAGGGTTGGCGCAGCGTTCCTCTCCGCCCTGGCTATCCTGCTGTGGGCTGCCCCTGCGCTGGCCGCCGAGCCTCCCCAGGGCGGCGGCGGCAGCATCCTCAACATCCTCTTTCTCGGGCTGATCGCCTATTTTCTGGTGCGCGCCTTCCGGCGGCGTGGGGGCGGCGGGCCAGGGCCGGGCCGAGGTTCCGGGGACGACGATCAGACCACGCGCGACGATTCGCCCAGGCCTTCGGGCAAACCCATGGATCGCCACGAGGCGGCCCGGCAGATGTGGGGCATGCTCGGCTCCAGCGATGCCGCCCAGCCCGGTCCCGCGTCGTCCGTGCCCGATGGGCCGGGCTCTGAGCCCGGCGGCTTCGATTCCGCTGAATTTCTGGAAGGGGCCAAGCTCTTCTTCTCCCGCTTCCAGCAGGTGTCAGGGCAACGTGATCTGGACGAGTTGCGCGGATTTCTCTCCGACGATGTCTACGAGCAGACCTTGGCCGCGCTCCCTGCGGACGCGGCCCTGGCGCGCACCGAGGTCATGTTGGTGGACGCCCGACTGGTGGAACGCAAGAGCGAAGGCGGCCGGACCTGGGTCACGGTATTTTACGACGCCCAACTGCGCCGGGGCGTGTCGGGCGAGCAGCCCTATAGCCTGCGCACCGCCTGGGAACTCTCCCGGGCCGAGGGTGCGGGAAGCGGCCTGTGGACGCTCGAAAAGATCAACAAGATGGATCAATAGCCCGATTCGGGTTTCGTGGTCAGCAAGGATGGCATTGCCGTGACGCAGTACGATCTCGATCAGCCCATGGAGCGGCTCATCGAACTGGCGGTGCGCAAGTTCGGGCCGGTGGAGTTCCGCAAGGTGGCCCTGGGTGATATCTCGCTGGATGTGCTGCAAGTCAAGAACATGCAGCAATACCTTGAGACCCTCGCCAACAAAACCCGGTCGGGACAGTCTGTGAACCTGCCTCTGTGGGCCAAGGTCTGGCCGTCGTGTCTGGTTCTTGGCTACATGCTCTCCCGTTATCCCCTCCGTGAGGGGAGCCGTTTTCTGGAACTCGGGGCTGGCTGCGCAGTCAACAGCATGGCTCTGGCCAGTCGCGGCCTATCCGTGACCATCAGCGACAACGATCCCGATGCCCTGCTTTTCAGCCGCATCAACGTGCTCAAAAATAAGCTTGAAGCGTGTGCCACTGTCACCCGGCTGGACTTCACCGTCCCGGACAACGGCGCGCGGTACGACTGTATCGTGTGCTGCGAGGTGCTTTACGACGAGGCGGTCTTCGAGCCTCTGCTCGCCTTTCTCGACAGCCATCTTGCCGAGGGTCCGCAGTCCGAGATATTCCTCGCCATGGACGAAAAGCGGCAGGCCCGCAGGTTCTTCACCAGGGCTGCCGAGCGCTACGCCATGGCCCGGACCGACTCCAGCTACACCGAGAAGGACTCCGGCGAGAATCGGACCATCAACTTGTACAGACTCAAGAGGAAAACGGCGTGATGCGGCTTGCGGATTGCCCAAAGGCATACACCTCGGACCAGGACAAGGCCTGCACCCCCGTCGAGACCGTCAGGCGCGTGACCGCGCGTCTGGCTGAAACCTGCCAGGGCGTGCTGGACAGGACCGAGCAGGTGGACACCGGGAGGCTCGGCATTCCGGTCTTCGTTGGCGTGTGCGGCCCCGAGGCAAGGCGGGTCATGCCCACCCGCAAGCAGATGGGCAAGGGAGCCTCGCCTGATCAGGCAGAGGCGTCTGCCCTCATGGAACTGGTGGAGCGGTATTCCTACTTTCATTTCTGGGCCGACGAGGCGAATTTCACCCGCCTGACCTGGGCCGAGGCCGAGGAGAAATGGCCGGGGCAGGTCATGGACATCTCCCTGGTGGTTGCCTCGGTGAACGAGAACATCTCCGCCGCCGCCGCGAGACGGCTCATGGACCTCAACCGCTGGCGGTTCCACCCGGCCCTTGACGTGGTCAGCGGCGAGTATCGGTACGTTCCCCTGGACTGGTTCAAGAAGCTCAACGAATTCAATGGATCGTCAGCCGGGAACACCTATGAGGAGTCCATCTTCCAGGGCGGCTGCGAGTTGGTGGAGCGGCATGTCTGTGCCCTGATCGACCGTGCTCGGCCGACCCTGCCGACCATTGACCCGAAATCTTCGGATGACCCGGTGCTGACGCACCTTGTGGAGTGTTTCGAGAAAAACGGTGTCACCCTGATCCTCAAGGATTTCAGCATGGCCTATCCGGTGCCCACCGTAGGGGCCGTGGCCTGGGATACCAGGACGTTTCCGGCCTTAAGCGAGATAGTCTTCACCGCAGGCACGGCGGCCTCTCCGGCCAAGGCTGCCATCCGGGCCATCACCGAGGTGGCGCAGCTGGCTGGTGATTTCGAGACCAGCCGCGTCTACGAGGCGTCCGGCCTGCCCAAGTTCACCCGGATTGAGCAGGCGCAGTGGCTCGCCCAAGGCCCGGTGGTCGGCCTCGACACGCTGCCGGGCGTCGAGGATGAGAACATATTCAATGAATTGATGGCCCTGGCCAGGGGGCTGGCAAAGCGCAAAACACCGCTCTTCAGCGTCAGCACAACCCATCCGGCCATCCAGGTGACCACCAATTACAGCTTCGTCCCGGGATTCGATTTCCGGGAACGCACGCCCAATCGCAGCATCGGTCTCTTCGTGGGCCGCATCCTGGCCGAGGAGGCGGATTTCGACGACGCTTTCGAGGGGCTGGCAGTGGTGGAGGATATCTATCCCGACGCCTATTTCATTCCGTTTTTCAAGGCGCTGCTGGCCCTGCGCATGGACGATCCCGGCTTTGCCGCCGAGCAGTTCGCCCTGGCCGGTCCGCTCCAGCCCGCTGACGAGGAGCGCGCGCTGTGCGCATTTTACGAGGCCTACGCATTGTCGCGCCAGGAGCGCTGGGACGAGGCCCTGGCTCCGCTGGACCGGGCGTTGGCCCTGGATGACGAATGCCGGGAATACTTCAACCTGCGCGGCGTGACCCATTTCAAGGGTGGTCGTTACGAAGTGGCGGCCCGGGATTTCGAGGCGGCCCTGACCATTGACAGCGGGTCGCCTCACGATCTGGCCAACCTCGGGCTGTGCCACAAATTCATGGGTAACACCCAGGAAGCGCTTGACTATCTCGGTGCCGCGCTTAAAATGGAACCTGGGCTGGAATATGCCCGGTCTCACTACGACGAACTCTGTCAGTCCTGACCGGGTGAGAGTCTCAGCGGAACAAGAAGAGGCATTGAGGGAAATTTTTCGAGTGCTTGACAAGCTGTGGCCTGTGGACGTAATGTCCCGACACGGTTTTAGTGCGGAATAGTACGGTATCAAGCAGCGGATCGCTGTTTAATCGGATAAGGGTGTTCCGGGAAGTCCCGGGGCTACAGCAAGACAAACATCCCACTAGGAGGATACAATGGCTGTTGTTGAATTTCAGGGCGCTAATTTCGAGGTTGATGAGGACGGTTTCCTTCAGAAGTTCGAGGACTGGACCCCCGCTTGGGTCGATTTCGTGAAAGAGTCCGAAGGCATCAAGGAAATCACCGAGGATCACCAGAAGGTCATTGACTTCCTTCAGGACTACTACAAGAAGAACGGCATTGCCCCGATGGTCCGCATCCTCTCCAAGGTGACTGGCTTCAAGCTGAAGCAGATCTACGAGCTCTTCCCGTCCGGCCCCGGCAAGGGTGCCTGTAAGATGGCTGGTCTGCCCAAGCCCACCGGCTGCGTCTAACCACAAGACGAGCTTGAATGATTGGGCGGGAGCGCAAGCTCCCGCCCTTTTTGTGTCACCGTCCTCTGGGGCATGCGGTTTTGCCAGGGCGCTGCTGCGCTCAGGAGAACGTATTTTTTTCTTGCCAACCCGAGTGGGGCCGAGTATAAGCCCGAGTTCCACGCACCAAATATGACAGGAGATCGTCATGAAAAAAGATATTCATCCCACAACGCACATGGCCAAGTTCCGTTGCCATTGCGGCTACGAGGCCGAGCTTATGACCACCAAGGGCCTGGAGGTCGAGGTGGAAATCTGCTCCAATTGCCATCCTTTCTACACTGGCAAGCAGCGCTTCGTTGACACCGCCGGGCGCATCGACCGCTTCCGCAAGAAGTACGCGCAGTTCGGCCAGCCCGGCAACTAGCTGCTTTTTCGGCGAAAGCCGCGACCATATGCCTTCGTTGGGAAAAGCTCCCGCGGAGGCATATTGTTTTGCCGAGTTCGCTTTACAAACGCCCGGGAATTCTTAATTCTATCCCGGCTGGCCATCGAGGCGGGCCGCCGTCTCCACAGCGAATACGGAGGGTAGCTGATTGAAAATTCTGGGACTTTTGGCCTTGGCCGCGCCTCAGGCCGTGGGTGGGCAGGCGGTGATCGAGGGCGTGATGATGCGCGCCAAGAACACCCTTGCCATCGCTATCCGCAAATCCGACGGCACCATCACCACCGAGGTGAGGCCCTGGTTCACCCTTGTCCGCCATCCCTGGCTCAAGAAGCCCTTTTTGCGCGGGTTCCCCGTGCTCATGGAGACGATGGTCAACGGCATCAAGGCTCTCAATTACTCGGCAGTGCAGGCGGCGGACGATGACGACGAGGAAGGCGAGCTGACCACCTGGCATCTGGTCCTGACCATGGTCCTGGCCCTTGGTGCGGCGCTCGGCCTCTTTGTGGTCCTGCCCCATTTCTTGTCCGTGGGCATGGAGTATCTGGGCCTAGCGGGCGATGTCGATTCCCTGAGTTTTCATCTCTGGGATGGCCTGATCAAGATGCTCATCTTCGTTGGATACATCCTGGCCATCTCCTATATTCCCGACATCCGTCGCGTTTTCCAGTATCACGGGGCCGAGCACAAGGTCATCTGGACATGGGAGCAGGGCGGTAAGCTCTCTCCAGATTCCACCCGCATCCACAGCAGGCTGCATCCCCGGTGCGGCACGGCGTTCCTGCTCTTCGTGCTGGTGGTGTCCATTCTGCTGTACGCTGTTTTGGTGCCGTACCTTTTGCTTTTCTACTCCCCCGAGCATTTTTTCGCCAAACACCTGTATATCGTCGCCATGAAGTTGTTTCTCATGATCCCGGTAAGTTGTGTCGCTTATGAGATGATCAAGTTCGCCGGGAAATACAGCGGCAACGTCCTGTGCAAGATGATGTGCTGGCCCGGCATGATGTTGCAGTTGCTGACGACCAAGGAACCGGACGACAGTCAGATAGAAGTGGCCATCGCCGCCCTGCGGTGCGCCGTCAACGCCGAGGAGTGCTGATCGTGTTCGGCAAACTTGAAGATATCGAGATAAAGTACGAGAAGCTGGAGTATGAGCTGGCTCAGCCAGGCATATTCGACGATCAGGACCGGTACAGGAAGGTCTCCAAGGCCCATGCCGACCTGGCCGACGTGGTAGCCTTGTACCGCGAGTACAAGCGGTGCACCAGTGATCTGGCCGACAATCGCGAGATGGCGCACGACAGCGACCCGGAAATCCGCGAGATGGCCAAATCCGAGATCGGTGAGCTTGAGGACCGCATTGAGGCCATGGAGGAGAAGATCAAGATCCTCCTGCTGCCGAACGACCCCATGGACGAGAAGAACATCATCCTTGAAATCCGCGCGGGCACTGGCGGCGACGAGGCGGCCCTTTTCGCGGCCGATCTGTATCGCATGTACACTCGCTTTGCCGAGGGTAACCGGTGGAAGGTTGAGGAGTTGAGCTCCCACTACACAGGCTCGGGCGGCCTCAAGGAGGTCATCGCCAGCATCGCGGGGGACAAGGTCTACAGCAAGCTCAAGTACGAATCCGGCACCCACCGCGTGCAGCGGGTTCCTGCCACGGAATCCCAGGGCCGCATCCACACCTCGGTGGTCACCGTGGCCATCATGCCCGAGGCAGAAGAGGTGGATGTCGATCTGCGTCCCGAGGATGTCCGTGTGGACGTGTTCCGTTCATCCGGCCCCGGCGGCCAGTCGGTCAACACCACGGACTCTGCCATCCGCGTCACCCATGTGCCCACTGGCATGGTGGTCATCTGTCAGGACGAGAAATCGCAGCACAAGAACAAGGCCAAGGCCCTCAAGGTCCTGCGTTCCCGCCTGCTCCAGATGGAGCAGGAAAAGGCCAAGGCCGAGGAGGACGCGACCCGGCGCAGCCAAGTGGGTTCGGGCGACAGGTCCGAGCGTATCCGCACCTACAATTTCCCCCAAGGACGGGTGTCCGACCACCTCATCAACCTGACGCTGCACAAGCTGCCTCAGATCATGGATGGCGAGATCGACGACCTGACCGACGCCCTCATCAGTCATTATCAGGCGGAAGCCCTGAAGCGGCAGGGCGACTAAACCCGACCGTCATGAGGCTTACCGTGCAGGCCATTATCCGGGAGTGCGCGACCCGGCTCGCGGGCGTGGACTCGCCGCTGCTCAGTGCCCAGCTCCTGGTGGCCGAGGTGCTCGGCCTGAGCCGTCTTGATTTGAGCCTTGAGCGCGACAGAGCCGTGGACCCTGCCCAAGCCGGGCGCATACGCGACCTGACGGACCGCCGCGCGGCGGGCGAGCCTGTGGCCTACCTGCTCGGCCGTCGTGAGTTCTACGGGCTCGACTTCGCGGTCACGTCCGATGTCCTCATCCCCCGGCCCGAAACCGAGCACATCGTCGAGGCCGTCCTCGCGACCTTTCCTGTTGACTTGCCCATCCGCTTCGCCGACCTGGGCACGGGCTCCGGCATCCTGGCCGTCACCTTGGCCCACCTGTATTCGCACGCCTCCGGGCTGGCCCTGGATCGAAGCGCTCCGGCTCTGGACGTGGCCGAGCGCAATGCCCGCGCCCACGGGGTGGAGGCACGCATCGACTTTGTCGAGGGCGACTTCACCGCGACTATCCCCGGCGGGAGCTATGACCTCATCGTCACCAACCCGCCCTATGTGACCCAGCGTGAGTATGCAGAGGCAAGCTCCGAGGTCACCGCCTACGAGCCGAAAGGGGCGCTGGTCAGCGGTCCTGACGGGCTCGACCATATCCGGGGCCTGCTTCCGATAGCGCTCACGGCTCTGGTGCCAGGTGGCGTGCTGCTGCTTGAGATCGGCTGCGGCCAGGCCGAGGGAGTGAAAATAATAACATCGTCCGAGTGCCCGGGATACATGGATTTCACCGTGATCAAGGATCTCGCCGGGCATGACCGGGTGGTATTTTTGCGCCGTGCAGAATCGCAAAAAAGCAACACGACCGCGAACCCCTGTGGTAAAAATACAAATAGTTGCGAGAAAGACACACTTTTCTAGAAAGTGTCTCGAAGAATAAAGTTAGTGTTTTAAGTGTTTTATGTGATCTTGGGGCCATGGCATTGTTCTTGCTTTTAAGGTTTTGAATTTACCGGAGGGACAATGCTTCAGACAACAATACACAAGTCGGTGCGCTGCACGGGAATCGGCCTTCACAGCGGCAAGCAGGTGGAGATGGTGCTCCGCCCGGCTACCGAGGACACCGGCGTCCTCTTCTCCCTGCGCAACGAATCCGGTTCCACCTTCCTGACCCCCGCTCCGTCCCTGGTGGTCGAAACCGGCCTCGCCACGGTGCTGGGCGACGGCCATCAGTCCGTGGCCACCGTCGAGCATCTACTCGCCGCCATCAGCGGCATGGGCATCGACAACATCCTTGTCGAGGTTACCGGCAAGGAACTGCCCATCATGGACGGCAGCGCCGCCTCCTTTGTCTATCTGCTCAAGCAGGCCGGGCTACGCAGGCTCGGCAAGCCCAGGACCGTCCTGGCCGTCAAGAAGGCGGTTGAGTTCGAGAAAGACGGCAAGTACATCAAGGCGCGGCCCCACAAGGGATTCCATGTCGATTACACCATAGAGTTCGTCCATCCCCTCATCGGCTCTCAGCGGTTGGAGCTTGAAATCACCCCCAAGAATTTCGTCACCGAGATCGCCAAGGCGCGCACCTTCGGTTTTCTCAAGGAAGTGGACTATCTCCACGCCAATGGGCTGGCCTTGGGCGGCTCACTGGACAACGCCATCGTGCTGGACGAGTACGGCGTTCTCAACGCCGAGGGCCTGCGCTTCAAGGATGAGTTCGTGCGGCACAAGTTGCTGGATTTCATCGGCGACATGGCCGTGCTGGGTACCCCCCTGCACGGGCGTTTCGAGGTGTTCGCCTCGGGACACTCCATGAACAACGCCTTCCTGCGTCACCTTGACGAGAACCGCGACATCTACCTTGAGCCCGTTACCCTGCCTGTGCCCGAGAGCGTGCGGGAGACCGTTCGTGGCGGTCGCATGGAGCCTGTCGCAGCTACGGCCTAAGCCGCCGCCGTGTCCCGGCCGATTGCGCCTGGACCACCCTGATCTATGATCAAGAAACCCGCCCTCTGGGCGGGTTTTTCGTGTTTAGCCGGAGAAGAGCAGGGCTGCGAGCAGGCCGCCGTGTTCGTTGGCTGGCAGCTTGGTCACGCCCAGGCATTGCGCCTGTATCCCTGCGGTTGCTGGGACAGTGTCACGCAGCAGTCGCTTGAGTGATTCGCCGCGTGCCGGGCGCTGGACCTTGACCTTGTAGCCCACGCTCTCCCCCTTGTGGAGGAATTCGATCCTGACCAGTCCGAGCGCATGGGTCTCGCATTCCACGATGATCTCGGTCAGGTCGTTGGCCGATGCGCCCACGTGGCGCGCGCAGGTCAGCTGCCGCCTGGAGCGGGGGGCCAACCAGGGCTGGTAGGCGACCAGACCGCTGGATGGTCCGGCCAGCAGGTTGATGCGACCGGCACAGACCAAGGCGTCGGTGTAAGCGGCGAACAGGGCGGGTTCCTTGGTCAGCAGGGTGATGAACCGGGCCGGGCGGAGCAAGGGGCTCTTGGCCGTGAGATCGGTGGTGTGCTGGCGGAGCCTGTTTTCAAACAAGGTGCGTGCAGTCTCGAAGGACTTGGCCGCGGCCAGGCCATCGCCCACCGGGTTGCCGGTGCCGGGAACGCCCGCCAGCTCCCGGAGCACGATATCCGGCTCGAGACGGGTGATGAGGAAGAGGAGTTGTGCGCCCTCGGGCGGGCGGGTCTGGAGTTGGGCCAGGAGGTGATGCCCGTCGATGAGCACCCAGGCCATACTCTCGGAAACCCACTTGACCAGCGTGCCGCGCACCTTTTGGCCGGGGTGTCTTCCCCTGCGGAATTGGGTCGAGCGCCGCTCGTTGCCGCCGCCGAAATCAAATGGTCCTGAACCGTTGTCGCGTACGCGCATCAGGTCTCCCGGTGGCTGTCGTCGGCCAGGGGCCATTGTGGTAGCCTCGACAGAGCCGGTCGCCGGGCGGATTGCAGTGCTGGCGTCATGCCTGATCGATTATCAGCTCTACATCCTCAAGGCTCAAGCCGGTGGATTTGGCCAACTGCGCGGGGGTCTTGCCTGCCCGGTGCCCCTTGAGGATGATCTCGCGCATGAACTGGGGGGATTTGCAGTAGGTGTCAGCCTGGGTGACCAACTTCTTCAGCTCGGCCACGCGTCCTTCAAGTTCGGTGTTCAGGCTGATCAGTTCATGCTGCCGCCGCTCGAAGGTGGCCACCAGCTCGTTCTCAAGCTGGGTGTTGAACTGAAGCCGCTTGATGAACTCCTCCTGCTTGAGCTGGATGCCTGAGAGGAGCGCCTCGGATTTTCTCAGGCGCAGGAAGAACATGATGACCACGCCAAGCAGCACGACTTCGCTGATGGTGAGCAGGATGATGAGCAGGTCGGACATCGGGCTTCTCGTTGGTTCGCGTGTTGTGGTGCTTGATGGTGCGGAGCAAGCCGCAGCGGTCATATCTTGACGTTGACGATGTTGCCTGTCCAGGGGGAGGTGCTGGACGGCTTGGTCTCGTCCTTTTCCTCGCTCTCTTTTTCCTTGGCCTCGCGCTCGGCAAGCTGCTGCTGTCCCTGTTGCTGCTGGTGTCCATCGCGGTCAAGAGGGGCCGTGGCCTCCTTCTTCTCCACCTGTTGGGCCTTGCTCTCGTTTTTGCGGATGTATTCCTGGATGAGCGGGCCGAAGAGCTGTTTCCTGATCTCAGGTCCGGCCTTTTCCGCCTCGGCGATCTTCGCGACATAAGGCATCTGCGATATGAGGACCGGAAGGTCCAGCGGACTCGAACTCATGACTCACCTCACAAGATATTGTTCGAATAATATCGTATCGAACTGTCCAAACCCCATGTATTGGTTAATGATTGCCAGCAACTCCTGCTTGAGTTTGTCGCTGTTCTTCTTATCGGACAAAAATTGCAAATCCTTGTTCTTGAGATAGTAGAAAATTGCGTTTCGTACGGTGTAGGTGTCCTGTTTGAACTGCCGGGCCAAACCGTCGTCCAGCGTGCTGACGATGACGCGGACTTCGAGGAACCGGATGACGTTGTCCTTGTCGCGCTGCTCAATGAGGAACGGATCAAGGCGGATGAGTATCTCCGGTGTCTGGGCCGCCTCGGTGGGAGTGGCGGCGGGCGCATCCCTCGGCGGCGGAGGGGGCAGCGCCGGAACGGCGGGTTCGCGGAAGAGCAGGTAGAGGATGACCGCCAGCAGGAGCAGAATAACGCCAAGAGCGAGCAGGAAAAGACGGTTCTTGAAAAGTGCCCCGAAATCGAACTGCCGCTTGGGCGCCGATTGCTCGAAGAGCGGGGTCTCATCGTGGGCGATGGGAGCCTCTTCCTCTTCGTCCTCGTCTTCAAGAAAGGGCGCGTCGTCAAGGTCGAGATCGACCTTTTGCGTCGCCTTGTTGGCCTCGCTATTGTCGAGCTGCGCTTTGGGCTGCACCCCTTGGGTTATGTCTTCCGCGTCATCCGGGACAAGCAAGACCATGATGTTCGCCTATCAGGCCGAGAGCCGGAGGCTAACTGAAGATTTTATCGATCTTCTGGCCCAGGGTTTCGGGGGTGAACGGCTTGACGATGTAATTGGACACCTTGGCCTGCACCGCCTCGATGATGTTCTCCTGCTGCGCCTCGGCCGTGACCATCAGGAAGGGCAGGTCGGAGTATTCCTCGCTGCCGCGCACCTTGCGCAGCAGCTCGATGCCCGACATGATGGGCATGTTCCAGTCCGAAACGATGAAGTCGATGTTGTCCTTGTTCAGCACTTCCCAGGCGGTGGAGCCGTCGTCGGCCTCGACGATGTTGGTAAAGCCGAGCTGGCGAAGAATGTTCTTTATGATCTTGCGCATGGTGGAGAAGTCGTCGACAACGAGGATGCGCATGTTGGTGTCGTAGGCCATTGGGGTGCTCCTTTCGTCTCTGCTACTCGTTTTCGTAGCGGGCTCTGAATGTTTTTCTCAGCTTTGTCAGGGCCTGGGAGTGAAGCTGGGAGACCCGACCCTCAGTTATGTCCATAACTTCGGCCGTTTCCTTCATGTTCAGCTCCTCGCCGTAGTACAAAGATATGACCAATTTTTCCCTTGGCGTCAATTCCTCAATGAGATTGGCTACTTTGTCAACAATTTCCTGAAATGCCGTGGATTGGAAGGGTTCGTCTTCAGTCATGGCCTTGCGGCCGATGACGTTTTCGTGAAAGCTGTCCAAGCTGAGACACATCTGGTTGTGCAGCGCCTCAAGCCCTTGGCGCACCTCTTTTTCCGACATGCCAGTGATGCGTTGCAATTGCTCGGTTGTGGCCGTGGTTCCAGTCTCGTGTTCCACCTGACGCTGGGCGTCCTCCAGCGCCTTGACCTTCTGGCGCAATCCCCTGGAAAACCAATCCATCCGGCGCAACTCGTCAAGCATGGCACCTTTGATCCGGTTCTCGGAGTAGGTGTCGAACTTGATGCCGCGTCCGGCGTTGAACTTGCCCAGTGCGTCCAGGAGACCCAGGCTGCCCGCGCTAATCAACTCGCAAAGCTCTACGCTTTGCGGCAGCTTCGCCTTGAGGCGCAGGGCGAGTATCCGGATTTTCGGCGCGTAGTGGCGGGCGATGTCCTCGCGGTCTCTTGGCGAGAAATCGTCCCAGCCCTTGGCTCCGTTTTCCAGCTCACGCCACGGATCGTTCCTGGAAGAGCAGTTTTTTCCAGAAGAATTTGATATTGCCATCTGTGTTCGGTTCCACATGCCATCCGTTGATTATCTGTGCGGCTTGTCGTATCGCCACGCTCGCCGGGCTCTTGGGAAACTTGTGACAAAAGGGAACCTGCGCGATGACGGCATTGCGGACGTTGGGGTCATAGGGCACGACCCCTACGAGGTCGAGGGAGATGCCGTCCAGGAAATGGTCGCAGGCTTTGAGCAGCTTGATGTAGACCTCCTTGGCAGTTTTTCTGTCCTCCGCCATGTTCACGAGTACTCGGAAGCGCTCCACCCCGTGCTGGAGCTTGAGCACCTTGATCAGCGCGTAGGCGTCGGTGAGGGAGGTGGGCTCCGGGGTGATGACCAGCAGCCGTTCCTGCACCGCCAAGTTGAAATAGAGCACGTTGTCGTTGATGCCTGCACCGGTGTCCACGATGAGGAAGTCCACGGTGTCTTCAAGGGCGTCCATTGCGTCGAGCAGGTCGAGTTTCTGGCCGCGGTCGAGGTTGACCATATCGCTCACTCCCGAGGAGGCGGGGAGTATCTTGAACCCGTAGGGGGTGTCGAACAGGATATTGTCAAGGGTCATGTTCTCGTGAAAGAGGTGGAACAGGTTGCGTTCCGGGGTCAGGCCGAGGATGACATCGACATTGGCCAGGCCCAGGTCTGCATCGAGCAGCACGACGTTCTTGCCCGCCATGGCCAAGGTATGGGCCAGATTGACCGACATGTTGGTCTTGCCAACGCCGCCCTTGCCGGACGTGACCGAGAGGACCAGGGGTAATCGGGTGGTCATGGCGTCAGTTACTCTCCTTAGGGTTGAATGTCGCCGCCGGGCAGCTTGCGCATGAACACCATCCGCCAGATCATGTCCAGGGTGGCGGGGGCGATGCTGTTCTTGAGACCGGCGCCGTATGAGAGCGCCGAAATGGGCAGCTCGCTGGCGAACGCCATGTTCACTAATGACCCGAATGTACAGGTTTCGTCGAGTTTCGTCCAGATAACGCTTGCAAGTTGTTCACTTTTGTATTTTTCCATAAACAGCTCGAACTGGGCTGCGCTGTAATAGGGGTTGAGAACCAGGTGGATGGACAGTTCCCCGCAGGTCGAGAGGCCATACAGACCGGTGAAGTCCTCAAGGGTGGTATTGCCCGTCAGCCCGGGCAGGTCAATGAGAATCATGTCGAACTGGTTGGTCTCCTTGCGCAGGAGCATGAAATCGTCGCGGGTCACGATTTCCCGGAAGGCGAGGCCGGAAAGCTCGGCATAGTGCTTGAGCACGAGGCGTCCCTTGCCGCGTCCGCCGTCGGCCGTGGCCAGGCAGATGCGTGCCTTGGGGTTGGAGCGCTTCTCGCGCAGGGCCAGCCGGATGAGGCTTGAGGTCTTGCCCGCGCCACCGGGCCCGGCAAAGGCGTGGATGGTTCCGGGCCAGTCTCGGGCGCGAAACGGCCTGACATCCACCAGTGATTCGAGGGCGGTGATGATGGAGCGGTCGGCGTCGTCGCGCAGGTCGCAGAAGACGCTGGCCAGCACCTTGGCGTCCACCTCCTCGCGCTCGAGATACTCCATGGCCAGCCGCTGCTTCGGAGCCAGGGAGGCGAGGTCCATCTGCGGCTTCATCAGCGCCATGATCTGGCCCTTGATTTGGCTCCATTCGCGCTGCCAGCCGATGGAGCCGCGCAGGGCGTCCTCCACCGTGTCCTCTCTGGTTGTGGACTGTGTTGCGCCTTTTGCCGCGCTCCTGGCCGCTCCGGGTGCCCCGGCGGGCATCGCGTCCACGGCCGCCACGATCTCGCAGCATTTGCTGCCGTTGTCGGACACGGTCTTGTTGGAGAGGATGACGGCGTCGGACCCGAGGTCGGCCTTGACCATGGCGAAGGCTGCGGTGGCGGTGGCGGCGCGGAAGGTCTTCATTCTCATGTGCGATTCCTACAGGTCAACGGTTGCTGCGGACTGAATTTTGATGTCAGCGGGAATCTCCGCCTGGGACAAGATGGGCAGGGTCGGAATGAACCTGTTCAACAACTGGGCGAGATGACTGCGAATCTGCGGAGCCACCAGCAGCACGGGTTGGCCGTCGGCCACCATGGCTTCCTCGGTGGACCTGTTGATGGCCTGGATGATCTGCTGGGCCATGCCCGGCTCCAGGGCGAGATAGCCACCCTGTTCGATGGGGCGCATGGCGTTGCCGAGAATCTCGTCCACCTTGGGGCTCAAGGTGATGATGGGCAGCACGCTCGCTTCGCCAAGGTATGGGTTGACGATGGTGCGTCCCATCTTGGCCCGGACGAATTCGGTCAGTTGGCTCGGCTCCTGGGTGGCGATGCCGTAGTCGGCCAGTGTTTCCACGATGGTCAGCAGGTCGCGTATTGAGACGTTTTCCTGCACCAGCCTCTGAAGCACCTTTTGGACGCCGCCCACGCTGAGCACGGACGGGACAAGGCTTTCCACGGCCTTGGGCGCGCGTTTGGCCAAGTTGTCGAGCAGTTCCTGTGTCTCCTGGCGTCCAAGGAATTCGTGCAGGTTGCGGCGGAAGACCTCGGTCAGGTGGGTGGCGATGACCGTGGACGGATCGACCACGGTGTAGCCCGCCAGCATGGCCTCCTCCTTCTGCGCCTCGGGTATCCAGACCGCTGGCAGGTTGAAGGCGGGTTCCACGGTATCCACGCCCTCGATCCGCTGCTTGGCGTCGCCCGGGTCCATGGCCAGGTAATGGTCGATGAGCAGTTCGGCCTGGGCCACGGGGTTGCCCTTGATGACCACTCGGTATTCGCCAGGTTTGAGCTGGAGATTGTCGCGCAGGTGGAGCGAGGGGATGACCACGCCCATGTCCAGGGCGAACTGGCGGCGGATGGAGCGAATGCGCGAGAGCAGGTTGCCGTTTTGCTCTTCGTCCACCAGCGGGATGAGGCCGTAGCCCACCTCCAACTCAAGCTGGTCTAGCGGCAGGAGCATCTGCACCTCTTCAGGGGTGTCGAGGGTCGTGCTGTCGCGCTTGCTCTTGGGATCATCCTTCTCGGGGTCCAAGGCCAGCTGCTGTTTAGCGGAAAGATGGGCCACGCCGTAGATGATGCACGCCAGGGTGAGGAATGGGAAGGTGGGCATGCCCGGGACAATGCCGAAGATGACCAAGATGGCCGACACCAGCTTGAGAGCGCGATGATGGTACGACAACTGGCCGATGAACTCCTCGCCCATCTTGGCCTCTGCGGCCGCGCGGGAGACGATGATACCCGCAGAGGTGGATATGATCAGGGAGGGGATGGTGGCCACCAGACCGTCGCCGATGGTCAGCAGGGTGTAAGTCTGGGCGGCTTCCATCCAGGCCATGTCCTTTTGGATCACGCCGATGAGGAAGCCGCCGATGATGTTGATGCCCGTGATCATCATGCCGGCCTTGACGTCTCCTGAAACGAACTTGCCCGCACCGTCCATGGCTCCGTAGAAGTCAGCCTCGCGGCGCATGTAGTCACGCCGTTTCGTGGCCTCCTCCTCGTCGATGAGCCCGGCATTGAGGTCGGCCTCCACCGCCATCTGCTTGCCGGGCATGGCGTCCAGGGTGAAGCGTGCGGCCACCTCTGCGATGCGGGTGGTGCCGCTGACGATGACGGTTTTGTTGAGGATGAACAGGATCATGAAGACCACGATGCCGATGACGTAGTTGCCGCCGACAACGAATTCGCCAAAACTTTGAATGACCGATCCGGCGGCGTCCGTGCCCTCGTGGCCGTGGAGAAGGATGGCGCGGGTGGTGGCCACGTTGAGGGCGAGGCGGAGCAGGGTGGTGACCAGCAGCAATGAGGGGAAGATGGAAAATTCGAGCGGCGAGATTATGAACATGGTGGTGATGAGCACCACCAGGGACAGCGAGATGCTCACCGTCAGCATGAAGTCCAGAAACGGCGTCGGCAGCGGGATGAGCATCACGAAGAGAATGATCACAACGCCGCCTGCCAGGAGAATGACGCCCTGCTTGGCGAATCTAGCGTAATCTATATTCGGAACGAGGGATTTACTGGAAGGCTGAGCCATGATTTTGACACCTCGTTGACGGTCTTGGGTCGATTGC
>JBDRSO010000012.1:0-12083 GCA_043824835.1 Pseudomonadota bacterium
GTATTTTATAACCGAAAAAGGCGACATGCCTTTCTCGGCTACCAAAGCCCGGAAGCATTCGAGCGCCAGTTTCACCAGACAAACCAAAAACTGGCGGCATGACCTCCCGAAGAGTGTCCGTTTTTACTATGGCAATTCAGGGACAACCCTTTTCGAAAGGGTTTCCCTCTCCCCTTCCCCCCTGGCCGCCGGAGGCATTCTATCGCGTCAGGCCGAGGGGGTGGAGGTAGAGTTCGCCTTTGAAGGTGAGTTCTGCCGCGCCTTGGAGGTGGATATCGTCGTTGTCGAGGATGACGGTGAGGATTTCGCCGCCGGTGGTGGTCAGGTCTGCACGTTGGTCGGTCAGTCCCATGGCGTGGGCCACCAGTTGAGTGGCGCAGGCGCCGGTGCCGCAGGCGTAGGTTTCGTCTTCCACGCCTCGTTCGTAGGTGCGCAGGAGCAGGGTGGAGCGGTCCTTGACCTGGGCGAAGTTGACGTTGGTTCCGGCCGGGGCGAAGTGTTCGTGGAAGCGCAGCTTGGTGCCGAGTTGCTTGACGTTGACCGAGGCCACGTTGTCCACCAGGACCACGGCGTGGGGCACGCCGGTGTCGGCGAAATGGACGGTCATGGGCGCGCCGTCCACGATGAGGGAGATGTTGGTTTCGAGCCCTTTGGGCGGGGTGAGTCGGACCTTGACGCGCCCGGCTTCGGGTCCGTCGAGGAGCACCTTGGCCCGGATGGGTCCGGCGTCGGTGCCGAAAACGTGCTCGGCCGGGGCCAGGCCCAGGGCGTGGGCCAGCTTGCCAGCGCAGCGCGAGGCATTGCCGCACATCTCGGCGCGGGAGCCGTCGGAGTTGAAGAAGTGCCAGCGGTAGTCCAGGGCCGGGTCGTCCGCGTCATCGAGGAAGAAGAGCCCGTCCGCGCAGACGCCGAAGGCGCGGGCGCAGATCTTTCTGGCCCAGTCGGCCATGACCTGTTCGGGCACGCGGGCGTGGCGGTTGTCGATGACCACGAAATCGTTGCCGCAGCCCTGCATCTTGTGGAAGGGGACGCTCTCGCCGAATATGTTCATCTGTGGCTCCATGGGTTCTGGGTTGCGGCGGGCATACCCGCCAGGGGCAAATTCTTGATGGAATCCGATCCGATGTCAAGACGGTCAACCTAGCTGTTCCGGGGTGGGGGGGGCGAACCGACGGTCGAGCCGAGCACCGCGCCGATCATCATGCAGCACAGGGGGAGCGTTCCTGTTTTCCGTTCACTCATGGTTTTTCCCTGCCTTGATTGTTTGCTCTTATCATGGAATGAGCGAAACAAATCCAATGTGAATTTGTCGGGGTATCGTTCGGCTAAGTCGAACGCTCGACCCCAAGGGCGCGCAGGGAACAGGGAGGGTACATGGACATTCGGAAATTGCAGTGCTTTCTGGCCGTGGCCTTTGAGGGCAATCTGACCCGGGCGGCGGAGTCGCTGTTTCTCAGCCAGTCGGCCCTGAGCGGGCAGATCAGGCAGCTTGAGGAGACGCTGGGCTATCCGCTGTTTGTGCGGCAGGCCCGGGGCATGGCCCTGACTGCCGAGGGCGAGACCCTGCTTCCTTACGCCCGCAGCGCGGTCCAGGCCCTGGAGGATTTCCGCTCGCGCGGGGCCGGGCTCAAGTGCCCGGCCGCGTCCCGGCTCATCGTGGGGCTGAACACGGACCCGGCCTTTCTGCGCATGGCCGAGCTGGCCCGGCATATGCGCGGCTGCGTGTCCGGCGTGCAGCTCTCCTTCATCGTCTCCCAGAGCCGGTACACGGCCGGGGCGCTGCGCTCGGGCGAGATGCACGTGGGCTTCCGCTACGGCATGTGGGGCGAGGAGGGCATTCACGACGAGTACGTTGCCCCGGTGACGCTGGTCATCGCCATCCCCACGGTCATGGCCGGGCGGGTGGCCCCGGGCGACTGGCGCGGGCTGGCCGCCCTGCCCTGGATATATTCCTTCAGAGGATGCCCCTTCCATGTGGCCGTGCGCGAGCGCATGTCTGCCTATGGGGTGGAGCCAAACTCGGTGGAGCAGACCGTGGACGAGAACATCATGCGCGAGCTGGTGGCCGAGGGCGTGGGCGTGGCCGTACTGCGCGCGGACGACGGCAGGCGGCTGGCCGACGCGGGCCAGGCCGTGCTCTGGCCTGAGACGCTCCAGGTGCCCCTGTGCCTTTCCTATCCGGCTGGCCGGGGCTACACCTCGCCGGTGCGCGAGTTTCGCGACGTGGTCCGTTCGGTCTGGAACGGCGAGCGGGGGCTGGTGGCCTGATCCGCCGGGATTGACAATCGTCCGCGGTATCCGCTTTTGCCATCCTGGCCGTGAGTGTGCTAGCTTCCGGCCTGCATGATCGTCAAAACCACAGTCTCCGCGCTTTGGAGCGCCCCGCCATCCCTGCTGGACGAGTCCGCGCACCGGCTCGACACGCTTCTTGCCGGGGCCGCGCCGGGCACGGAGGTATTCTTCCGCGCCGACGATGTGGCCGCGCCGGGCGAGGCGTGCCGCCGGATGCTTGAGCTGTTCGCCCGCCACGGGCTGCCCCTGCATCTGGCCGTGACCCCGGCCTGGCTGACCCCGGCCCGCTGGGACGTGCTGCGCCGATGGGCCGGAGACAGCGACCTGTGGTGCTGGCACCAGCACGGCTGGCGGCACGTCAACCACCAGCGCGCGGGCCGCAAGGGCGAGTTTGGCGACGAGCGCACCCTTGAGGCCAAGCGGGCTGATCTGGCCAGGGGGCGCGCCCGGCTCGAAGCGATCATGGGCGCGCGGTTCAGCCCGGTCTTCACCCCGCCATGGAACCGCTTCGACGCCCAGACCGCGCGGCTGCTGCATGAGGCTGGATATGTGGCCGTGTCGCGCTGGGCCGGGGCGCAGCGCACAGTGCCCACGCCCGACGACCTGCCCGACACTCCGGTCAATGTGGACCTGCACACCCGGCGCGAGGCTGACCCGGCCGAGGGGCTGGACGGATTGCTCCGGGAAATCGAGGGCGGGTTGGCCTCTGGCCGGGTGGGGTTCATGCTCCACCACCAGCGCATGAACGACGCGGCCTTCGGCTTTCTCGACCAATGTCTGGCGGCCGTGGCCGGGTCGCGCCTCGTCCCGGTCCGGCTGGACAGGCCCGGTCGGCAGGGCTCCTAAATGGTGACGATCAGGAAAAATCAGGGTCTGGCCGCTCTTTGGGCTTGTCATGAAAGACGCATCTGCATACCGTTTTGAGAATATGGAAAGCAAGCCGACCACTTCGCACCGCGACCCCGTGAGCGCCCGGCCCGGCTCCGGTGGATCGGTCATGGACAAGCCCCAGGGGCGCATCGACCGCCTGATCACCCTCTCCTTCGCCAAGTCGGTTGAGATCAGCTACAAGAGCCTGCGGGTGCGCTTCTTCCGGTCCATGATCACGGTGTCGAGCCTGGTCCTGGCCGTGTCGTTCCTGGCCTTCGTGCTGGTCAACCTGGATGTGGCCTCGGGCCTGCTGGCCCATGGCGGCCGGGATGCGGCCGCGGTTCTGTCGGCGGCCGGGTACGATGTGGACGGGATCAGCGGCGGGGTATCCATGGCGGCCAAGGAGCGGTGGATCGTCTTTCTCTCGCTGCTGGTCTGCACCGTGGGCATCATCAATGCCCAGCTCATGTCCGTGACCGAGCGGTTCTCGGAGATCGGGGTGATGAAGTGCCTGGGCGCGCTCGATTCCATGATCCTGCGCCTGTTCCTGCTCGAGGCGGCCATGCAGGGGCTGGCCGGGTCTCTGGCCGGGGCGCTGCTGGGCAGCCTGTTCTCGCTGGTCACGGGCGCGGTCCGGTTCGGGCTGTCTGCCTGGGTTCATGTTTCCTGGCTCGGCGTCCTCGGCTCCGTGGGGCTGGCCACCCTGGCCGGGTGTCTGCTCAGCCTGCTTGGCGTGCTCTATCCGGCGCTGGTGGCCGCGCGCATGGAGCCCATCAACGCCATTCGGGCCGAGCACTAGGGGTCGAGTACTCGGGCCGGGCATGAGGGGCGATTCCTGGGGTACGGACGCGACCGCCGTGTCGTCGTCCGGGTCCGGTTGCCCCGCCCTTTGATCTCAGCGTTTCGCAAGGGGATTTCGCAATGACTGAAGAAAGGCGCACCATTGTCCGGGTCGTGGGCGTGACCAAGAGCTTCACCATGGGCAAGGTGGAGGTCAGGGCGCTCAAGGGCGTGGACCTTGAGATATTCGCGGGCGAGTATATATCGATCATGGGGCCGTCCGGCTCGGGCAAATCGACCCTGTTCAACATGATCGGCGGCCTGGACAAGCCCACCGAAGGCAAGGTGTTCATCGACGAGGTGGACATCTCGCAGCTCGACGCCTACGAGCTGGCCTGGCTGCGCAACCGCAAGATAGGCTACATCTTCCAGACCTTCAATCTCATCCCGGTCATGTCCGCCCTGGAGAACGTGACCCTGCCCATGACCTTTGCGGGCATGAATGCGGACGACGCCCAGGACAAGGGCATCGAGCTGCTCAAGCTGGTGGGCCTTGGCGAGCGCTTCCAGCACAAGCCGCTGGAGCTTTCGGGCGGTCAGCAGCAGCGGGTGGCCGTGGCCCGCTCCCTGGCCAATGACCCGGCCATCGTCCTGGCCGATGAGCCCACCGGCAACCTCGACCTGACCACCGGCGAGGAGATCATCGAGCTGTTGCGCATGCTCTCCCACGAGCGTGGGGTGACCATCATCTCCGCCACCCACGACTACAAGATGCTCAACGTGTCCGACCGGGTGGTGTGGGTGCGCGACGGCGTGGTGGACCGCATCGAGCGGCGCGAGGAGCTGAAGATCACCGTGGGCGGCATTGGCGGCAAGGAGAACGGCCGGGCCGAAGCCAGGGTCCATGACGGGGACGCGACCCAGGCCGGGGAAAGGGGCTAGGCATGAGCCGGCGCTGGCTGTCCGTGGCTGTCGGCCTTGTGCTGCTGGTTTCGGCCGTTTTGGCCGCGCCTGTTTTAGCCGCGCCAGGGGCCAGTGCGCCGGACACCGGACACAGGAATTTCATCGAGAAGCTGGCCGCTCTGGGCGATCGCTCGCCCGGCACGCCAGGTGCGGCACGCGCGGCCGACATGGTCGAGGCGGAGTTCACCCGGCTGTTCCCGGACGCGGTCACGGGGCGGCAGAGCTTTCGCGTCCCGGTTGTGGCGGCGGGCGGGGCAGAGCTGCGGGTCATGGGCACGGGCCGTTCGGCCAGCCTGCGCCAGCTGCGCGTCAACGCCATGTCGCCCGGCGCGGTGGCCCCGCCCGGCTTGCGCGGCCCGCTCCTCTACGTCGGCCAGGGCGAGGTCAAGGATTTCAACGGCCTGGACGTGGAAGGGGCCGTGGTCCTCATGGACATGGACTCGGGCAAGAACTGGAACAACGCGGCCATGCTCGGCGCGCGCGCCCTGATCTATCTCGGCGAGGAAGGCGACGGCGGGCCTTCGCCCCGCTCCCTCTTTGACTCCAAGTTCGAGCAGACCCCGGTGGATTTCCCCCTCTTCTGGATGGACGGCGAGCAGGCCCGCTCCCTTTTCGGCCAGGATGTGGCGGGGGCCGGGCCGAGCCGTCTGGCCATGGTCCATCTCGCCTCCCGGGCTGCCTGGCGCGATGCCAGGGCTGAGAACGTCTATTGCTTCGTGCCGGGGAGCGACCCGGAACTGGCCGGCCAGACCCTGATCCTGGAGGCCTTCTACGACGCCACCGCGCTGGTGGCGGGCGATGCGCCGGGCGCGGACGAGGGGGTATCCATCGCCACCCTCATGGAGGTGGCCGGGGGGCTGGCCCGGAGCCGGCCGAGGCGCTCGCTCATGCTGGTGGCCACGGCGGGCAAGGGAAGCGCCCAGGCGGGCATGCGCGAATTCACCTGGGCCTTGGTGACCAAGGGCAAGCTGCTCAAGGAGCGGCGCGGCGACCTTGACATCCGGGTGAGCGAGGCGGCCCGGATTCTGGAAATTCTGGACATGCGCGACCCATTTGCCGCGGCTGTCATCGCCGACGCGGCGGACCGCGCCCTGGTCAAGCGGGCCATCAAGGCCGTGGTGCGCGACCGCGAGGACGACCTGACCAACGAGCTGATGCGCCTGCGCCTGCAAAGCCAGGTGGAGCGCATGGGCATGGAGGAGGGACCGCGCGGCGGCGAGGATCATGCCATGGGGCCGGGCATGGACCACGCCCGAGGTGCCGGGCAGCGCATGGAAGACGCCATGGGCCATGAGGCCATGAGCGAGGCCGCCCGCCAGGACCGCATCAGGCATCTGGCCGCCCGGCGGATCATGCTCAAGCGGCTCAACTGGGTCAATTCCACGGTGGCCGACTTTCCCCTGAGCGACGAGGAGCGGCTCGTGCTGGCCGACTTCGTGGCCCCGGCCCGGGCCTATCAGGCGGCCATCCTCGAAGACGCCACGGGCCAGCTTGAGAGCATCCGCTCGGCCCGCGCCATGCGCGACGCCATCGGCGACCGCAGCATCGCCGCCCATGTTTCCCTGTATCTCTCAAGCCATGGCGACGGCGTGGGCGGCTTTGACAAGGGGTGGCTCCACGACCTGATGCCCACGGTCAACCGCACCGCCTTCTTCCGCCCGCTGGACACGGTCATGAAGCGGGCCGTCAGGGAGCTGGGAGAGGCCCGGGCCGACGAGGCCGCCCTCTTCAAGGACACCCTGCGGCCCGGCAGGCGCGCCTGGCAAAGCTACCTGCCCGACATGCCCGAGCTGGGCGGCGAGCCCATGGCCCTGGCCGGGTTCCCGGGGCTCACCCTGGCCACGGTTCACGACGCCCGCCCCGCCTGGGGCACGCCCTACGACCGGCCCGACCGCGTCAATTTCGCCTTTGTGCGCAGGCAGGCCGCGCTGGTGGGGACACTGGCCCGAGCCCTGGCCGACCAGCCCCTCGACAACGCGGGCGAGCGCGCCAACAGCCATTTCGTCACCCTGGAGGGCCGGGCCAACCTGCTGCGCAAGGGCGAGATATTCCCGGACCGCCCGGGCACGGGCATGGTGGTGCTCGCCTCCCAGTGGCAGACGCTCAACTACGGCATGGTCGATACCGCTGGCCGCTTCCGCATCCCGGGTTTCGCGGACAGGAAGGTCAGCTTTCACAAGGCCGTGATCGAGGCCCTGCGCTTTGACGATGAGACCGGGCTGGCCGTCTGGGCTGTGGACAAGCCAAAGACCGGCAAGGACTCCTACCGGGTCAAGCTGAGCCGGACCGTGCAGAGCACGGACCTGACCCTCTTCTCGTGCACCCAGACCACGCTCTTCAACCTCGTGGACCCGCGCAGCTTCCGGTATCTCTACATCCCCACCCTCATCGACGGGCGCACCGAGGCCCCGCCCGTGAGTTACTGGTACAGCCGCCTCGACACCCGCCGCTCCACCCTGGGCACCCTGTTTCTGGCGCCGGACACGCCCATCAAGCTGACCCTCTCGGACAGCGTGCTCGACAAGAAGGTGCTGCTGCTCAACGCCGACTCGGAACATCCGCAGGGGCTGGGCTACATCGCCCGGCAGTGGCCGGTCATCCCCATGACCGAGTTCCGGGCCGCGCGCGACATGTGGAGCCTGCTCGACCCGCGCATCGACAACCTTGAGGAAAAGGGCATTGTCAACGAGCGCATCCGCACCCTGCGCCGCCAGGGTGACGACGATCTGCGACGCGCCGAGGAGTATCGGGAGCAGAAGCAGTGGGACCGCTTCGTGGAGGCATCGCGCGGCTCCCTGGCCAAGGCCAGCCGCGTCTACGGCGACGTGGACAAGACCCAGAAGGACGTGCTGCTGGGCGTGCTCTTCTATGTGGCCCTGTTCGTGCCCTTTGCCTACTGCATGGAGCGGCTGCTCTTCTCCTATACGGACATCAAGAAGCGCATCGTCGCCTTTCTCGGCCTCCTCGTCGCGATAATAACCGTGGTCTATTTCGTCCATCCCGCCTTCCAGCTGACCTACTCGCCCCTGGTGGTCATTCTGGCCTTTTTCATCCTGGCCCTGTCGCTGCTGGTCTCGCTGATCATCTTCATGCGCTTCGAGCGCGAGATGGTGGAGCTGCAAAAGCGCTCCTCGCACATCAAGCTCACGGGCATCAGCCCCATGGCCGCCTTTGGTGCGGCCTTTGTCCTGGGGGTGGGCAACCTCAAGCGCAGGCCGGTGCGCACCTTCCTCACCTTAGCCACCCTGGTCATTCTGACCTTCACCATCATGAACTTCACCACGGTCAAGTCCGTGCGCCAGAAAGGGTGGGCCAATTTCAGCGGCGAGGCCACCTACACCGGACTGCTGCTCAAGTACATCAACTGGCAGGACGTGCCGCTTGAAGCCCTTTCGGCCGTGGAGAACGCCTTTGAGGGCAGCGGCGTGGTGGCCCCGCGCGCGTGGTACGACACCGGCCTGACCAGCGACAAGTCGCGCGCGCCGCTCATCCCGGTCTTTCTCGGCGAGAAGGAGTCGCCCGGGCGCGGCATGGTCGGCCTCTCCCACCGCGAGCCAGATGTCAGCGGGCTCAACCGCATCCTGGTCAAGGGCCGCTGGTTCAGCGAGGGCGAGCGGTTCGCGGTCATCCTGTCCGAGCGCATGGCCGGGCAACTCGGCGCGGACCCGGACGATCCGGCCCTGAGCACCGTCACCATCTGGGGCATCCCCATGACGCTGGTGGGCGTGTTCAGCGACGACGGCCTGCGCCTGAACCCGGACCTGGACGGCGAGCCCATGACGCCCATCGTCTTTCCCAATGTGGCGGCCAGCCAAATCTCCGAGGTGGAGGCCGAGGCCATCGAGGATGGCCAGGACATCGTCACCACCGAGAGCCGCTACCAGCATATCCCGGACTACGAGACCATCCTGGTCCCGGCTGAGATGCTGCTCTCGCTGGGCGGCGGGGCGGGCAGGCTCAAGGGCATTGCGGTCAAGCCCGGCCCGGGCGAAACCGCAATCTCCGGCGACCTGGGCGACCGCTTCGGCATGCTCCTGTTCCGGGGATCGTCCACGGGCACGGCCCTCTACTATGCGGCCGACGCGGTCAGCTACTCGGGCATGGCCAACATCATGATCCCCCTTGGCATTGCCATCCTCATCGTGCTCAATACCATGATCGGCTCGGTCTATGAGCGAAAGCCCGAGATCGCGGTCTATACCTCGGTGGGGCTGGCCCCGGCGCACGTGGCCTTCCTGTTCATCGCCGAGGCCCTGGCCTTTGCCGTCATCTCGGTGGTGGTGGGCTACCTGCTGGCCCAGGGAGCGTCTGCGGTCCTGGCCGGAACCGCGCTGTGGGCGGGCATGACTGCCAACTATTCCTCCACCGCAGGCGTGGCGGCCATGCTCCTGGTCATGGGCGTGGTGCTCGTCTCGGCCATCTATCCGGCCAAGGTGGCGGCGAACATCGCCATCCCGGACGTGAACAGGTCGTGGACCATGCCCAAAGCCCAGGGCGACGAGCTGGTGGTGATCCTGCCCTTCCTGATCAAGCTTGGGGAGATGGCCAGCGCGGGCGGATTCCTGCGCCAGTACTACCTTGCCCATCACGATGTGTCCCACGGCGCGTTTTGCACCGACGACATGCAGTGCAACTTTCTCGATCTCGAAGAGCAGGAGACCAGGACCGGCCTCATGGCCGGAGTCGCCGACCGCATCACCGTTCCCGACGACCTGTGCTTTTCCATGAGTCTTCGGATTTGGCTCGCGCCCTTCGACTTCGGCGTGCGCCAGAAGGTGCGGCTCGTGTTCTGCCCGTCTGACCTGTATGCCGGATTCCGGCAGGTCAAGGTGATCATCCACCGTGAGGCGGGCGAGCTCAAGGCGTGGGAAAATCTCAACCGAAACTTCATCAACGACCTGCGCAAGCAACTGCTGGCCTGGCGCTCGCTGGACGATGTGGCCGTGGGGCACTACGCAGACGACCTCGACGCCGCCAAGCGCGATACGGCCATGGAGCGCGAGGTCATGACCGCCGCCAGGGAGGCCGGGCAATGAACGGACGACTCAGGTTCCGGGCGCTCGTGACCGGCCTCGTCATCGGGCTGGCGCTGTGCATCTTCACCCCCTACAACAACGCCGTCCTGCGCAACGTGCCCCTTGGCGGCGGCCATTTTCCCATGGCCCCGTTCTTCATCGTGGCCTGGATGTTCGTGCTCGACGCCCTGGCCTCGCGCCTGACCCGGCGGCCGCCCGTGTTCTCGGGCGTGGAACTGCTCGTGGTCTGGCTCATGGCCGTGCTCTTCTCGGCCATCGGCTATGCCGGGCTCACCGAGACCTTCTTCGTCAATATCACCGCGCCCGAGCGCTTCGCCAAGGACGCCTACCGCTGGACAGAGGTGCTCGGCCCGCTGCTGCCCGAGGCGTGGTTTCCCCACTCGGCCGAGGCGGTCAACACCTTCTACAACGGCCTGCGCGGCGGCCGCGACATGGGCGTGGCGGCCGTGCTGGCGGCCATCCCCTGGGGAGTGTGGCTGCCGGTGCTGGCGGTCTGGTCCTTTTTCATCCTCGGCGCGTTTTTCGTCATGCTCTGCCTGATGGCCCTGTTCGGTCGCCAGTGGGTGGTCAACGAGCGCGTCCTCTTCCCCATGCTGCGCGTGCCCGCCCTCATGGGCGAGGCCCTGGACCAGAAGCAGATGCTCTCCTGGTGGGGCAACACCTACCTGCTCGTGGGCCTGACCCTGGCCGGAGCCCTGCACCTGATCAACGGCCTGCATTTCTACTACCCCTCGGTCCCGGCCGTGCCCACCCTGGTGCTGGCAGGGTCCTACTTCCCCAAGTACGGGCTCTTCTCCGGCTTCCACAAGCTGAAACTCTACATCATCCCGGCCTTCATCGGCTTCGCCTTCCTGACCACGCGGCAGATATCCTTCTCCATGTGGGCCTTCCACCTCCTCGCGGGGCTGCTCTTCGGCCTGCTCTACGTCATGGGCTGGCAGCTGCCCGAAGCCGCGCTGGGCACCACCCTCGGGCCGGATCTGGCCCGGCCCGAGGGCGCGCAGACCATCGGCTCGTACCTTGTCTTCTTCGGGTTCCTCCTGTGGCTGTCGCGCCACCACCTCAGGGAGACGGTCATGTGCGCCCTGCGGCGAACCTGCAAGGAGTCCGACCCGGCCGGGACAAGCCCCATCGAGACCCTGCCCGCCACCTGGCAGCCGCCATCCTGGCCCCTGTGGGGGCTCGGGCTGGGCATGCTCGGGCTCACGGCATGGTGCTGGTTCTTCGGCCTGCCTCTGGCTGCGGCCCTGCTCCTGCCGGTCATGTTCGTGGTCGTGGTGCTGGTGACCAGCCGTCTGGTCTGCCAGGGCGGGCTGCCGTATTTCACCCTGACCGCCGCGCCGTCTGACACCCTGATGGGCTTTTTCGGTAGCGGCTTCTTCGGCTCGGCAGGCATGGCCGCCACGGCCGTGATGCAGAAGGTGCTCTTTCTCGACATGCGCGAGGCCGTGGCCCCGACACTGTTCCACGGAGCCAAGCTGCAGCAGGATGCGCGGCGAAAGAACCTCGTGCTGGCCGCCATCGGCCTCTCGCTGGTGCTGGCCCTGGTCGCCGCCTTTGTGACCATGCTGGTGCTGGGCTACAAGTACGGGCTGCGCGAGCTGGGCCTGGACTGGGCCACCCAGACCGTGCTGGCCAATTACGAGAACGCCCAGCGGCTGGTAGACCAGCCCGTCGGCCCCAATGTCTGGACCATCACCTATGCCGGGTTCGGCGCGCTGGCCATGATCGTGTTCATCGTCTGCTACTACCGGTTTCCGTGGTGGCCGCTGCATCCGCTTGGCTATCTGGCGGCGTATTCGGCGGGCATGAGCATCCTCTGGTTCCCGTTTTTCATCGGGTGGCTGTGCAATCATCTGGTGTTGCATTACGGGGGGACGAGGCTGTTCAATCGGGTGCGGTTCCTGTTCATCGGGTTGATCCTGGGGGAGTTCCTGATGGGCGGGGTGTATGCGGTGATCGGGTTGTATAGCGGGCAGAGTTATGCGGTGTTTCCTCTGTAGGCTGAAGAGGGAAGAAGAGAAGAGGGAAGAGAGAAGAGTTTCGTCCCTTCGGGCCGACTTACTTTTTGTACAGAGCGCCCAAAATTAATCAAAAAAACCGATTTTAAAAAGTTTGTTAGGGTCTCACCCGCCGCGCGCC
>JBDRSO010000013.1:0-10517 GCA_043824835.1 Pseudomonadota bacterium
AAGTTCTCCCTGGACATTAGTCCCTGAAGATCCCTTGAAGACTACAAGGTTGATAGGCCGGAGGTGTAAGCAGCGCGAGTTGTTCAGCTGACCGGTACTAATAGATCGTGCGGCTTATTTGACATTAAATGGAATTCTCTCTTCTCCCTATTGACTTATATATTAAGCAATAGCTTAACTCTTTTTCTTGGTGACCAAGGAGGAGGGGGTACACCCGGTCCCATTCCGAACCCGGTAGTTAAGCCCTCCATCGCCGATGATACTGCATGGTAGCGTGTGGGACAGTAGGTCGTTGCCAAGAGAACTTTCCAAAGCCCCGATTCGCAAGAATCGGGGCTTTGTGCGTTTTGTGGCTCAGGGCATTCCCTCCGTAGCTCGCTTCCCTCGGCTCCCCTTTTCCGGCAAGCCCAAGGGCTTGGTTGCCACGACAGCCAAGCCAGCACCGCCCAGGGCGAGCATTCTACGGCAGGGGGAGGTGTGATATGGTCAGACAGTGTTCCTGGTCGGGGAGAAGGGCGGTAGGCCTTTGATTGGCTATCTGCTAGAAAAGGGGGCAGGTGGATTCAATCATTGTCTGCTGGTCTGGTTCATGAGAGATAGAGTTTGAACCCCTTCAGTCGCGGAGGATATTGTATGGCATTGACCCTCGTTCCCAAGGTCGTCCCCATCAGGGACAAGGCGATCACGCGGCAGCGGTTGATCGACGCAGTGGGCAAGGAGCTGGCGGAGGAAGGATTCCGGCATCTCGGGGTCAATCAGGTGGCCCGAGAGGCCGGCGTGGACAAGAAGCTCATCTACCGGTATTTCGGCGGACTGCCCGGGTTGATCGCCGCATACGGTGAAACGGTTCATTTCTGGCCCAGCGCTGACGAATTGCTTGGCGAAGACCGCGATACGGCGGGCGACATGCCGCCGCACCGGCTCATGAGCCTCTTTTTCAAGCGATACGCGCGAGCCATCTTGCGGCGGCCCCAGACCCTTGAGATTTTGGCCTGGGAGGGCGTCGAGCGCAATGAACTGACCAGGCCGCTGGAGGATGTGCGGGCCAGGAGCGCGCTGGAATTTTTCGAGCTGATGGGCGCAGACCCGCCGGAGGACGTCGACGTGACGGCGCTTGTCATCATCATGGCCGGGGCCTTGAACTTTCTTGCGGTCAGGTCCAGGTTTCACAGCACCCTTGGTGGCGTCGACTTGCAATCAGAGCAGGGGTGGGAGCGTATTGAGCAAACCGTGGACCGAATTATGGAAGGAGTGCTCAGGCGCCAGGAAAGGTGAAGCCCGGTCTGAGCCGGGCTTCGTGGAATGGCTCTCTGGCCGTTGCTATTTGCCGCGCTTGGTCCAGAGTTTCATCTCTTTCATCTTCTTGCGGCGCTCCCGCTGCAAGGACTTGCAGACCAGGGGAAGCTTCTTCTTGTAGCCAAATTTCTCCCGGTACTCTTCCGGGGTGAGGTCATGGCTGGACAAATGCTTTTTAGTGATGATTTTAAAGGACTTTCCGCAGACGCAACAGAGGATTGTTTTTTCGCGAATTGCCTTCTTGGGGTCCAGGGAGGCATCCTGTTCAATCACGATGTTCCCGTCTTCGGCGATGGCCTTGATGCCTGCCGAAAGCTTCTGAACCATGGAGGTGATCTCCTCCTCGGTCATGGTCCTGACGCTCGCCTGTGCCTTGACGATCTCCAGCGCTTCTTTCAAGTGGTCGTCCATTGTTCCGGCTCCTTTCACAGTGGTACATTTGTAAGTTTCGGCATGCCATCCGCGTCGCTTTGCTGTCACCGCAGCCCGCAGGGTGTGCCGTCCATTGTTCTTTGGAGATGACCAACGTTGATAGGGTGATCATCAACCGCCATGTTCATCTATAGCACGATTGACATTGTGTTTGTCAACATTGATTTTAGAAACGTATGGTGTGAATCGATTCGCTACTGCAACGACGTTTTGATGTCGGTGTTTCCGTTTCTTTGTTCACGACGCATCGCTTGCCATGGTGCCCCGGCTGACGTATGCAGAGGGGGAAAGGAATCCTCGAAGGGGCGCGCTGCGGCCGTATTGGAACAGTGCCTGTCGTGCGCTGTCCGGGGTTGTACGCCGTCTTGGGATGAGCATTCCCGGTGGGTTGGCGCGGACCGACATCATAATGCAACGGAGAAACTCATGGGTATGGAAAACGGCAAGGTCCACAAGTTGGAAAGAAAGAAAACGGAAGAGACGCTCGACGCTGTCGAGGATGTTCGCGCCGATTCGGTCGAGACGCACAGGGACATGAGCAAGGTGGCGATGATCGTGTCGCTATTGGCCGTGCTGCTGCTCGTCATTTTCTTTTTCGGTATGAATCGCAACATTGCCGGCCTCTCCGATGAGGTAAAAACCCTCGGCGCACTCCGCGAGGATGTATCCAATCTTGATCAACGGGTGGTCCAAATGCAGGCGGACATCCCCGTGCAAATCAAGCGCATGATCGCCCACGAAATGATTAACGAGATGGCCATGAAGGCCGCCTATCTGGGGGAGGCTCTCGACTCAGAATCCCAGCGTTCAGCCATGCAGGGGATTCTCAAGGAGCTGCAGACTCTCAGGGCAGAATTGGAATAATCGCCTCCAGGCCATGGCCTATTTCGGGCGTGCCGACTGTGTCGGCGCGCCCTTTTTTTTGCACGAGTGGTCAGCCTTGTTCAAAAAGGTGTTGACGTGAAAGGATTGTCGATGTATTGATCATTTTGATGATTAGTGAACAACAAAGTGTGTCTGTCATGAGCAAGAGATTTGTCAGTTTGCGCGAGGTGGGGCGGCAGTTGGGAATACCGCCGTCCACCGTGGTGTATTATAAGGATAAATTCCATCGCTTCATACCTTCAGTCGGTGGCGATGGGCGGCGTCGTCGGTATCCGCCAGAGGTTGTCGAGATATTCAGGAGGATTCGCGAAATGTTTGCTGACAATTGGTCGGTTGATCAGATTGAGAGGGAGCTAAGCCTGAGATTTGGGAGCCTGCTTGGTTATCAGCGTTTTGATCAGTCGAATGATCAATCTTGTGATCAGTCTGTTTCGGGCAGATGTGGCGCCTCGGGAGGATTCCCCCGCGAGGTGGGCGGTGTGCTCGACAAGATCGCTGATGCGTTGGAGAACCAGTCGCTCTTCAGGAGCGAGATCCGGTCCCTGCGCGACGAGGTGGATACCTTGCGGCGGGATCGCCGCGAGGTAGAGCGGGAGTATTCGACCAAGGTGTCGGTCCTGGAGGCGGAGGTGGCCGAGTTGCGGCGTCGCATGGCGTCCCGCGCCTCTGCCGGGGGGATAGATTTTCCACCGGCTGAGTTCCTGTCAAGCCCGCTGGTGATCCGTTCCGAGGGCGAGTATTTGGGGGTTCAGGGCAAAGGGGGCAGGCCGTTTTCCCTGGAGGATTTCGTCCGGCTCATCGAGCGCAAGATGTCCGAGGCTATGGATGTTGAAACGTCCTGGCGCCGCCAGGACGGCCACTGGGTTCTCGTGGTTCGCACCGAGGATAAGCCGCGCAGGCGTGAGCAGACCGTCGTGCTCGTGGCCCGCAGAACTGTGACCCCGAGCGGTAACACCGTGACCGAGATCATCCGGCTGAACATCGACGGCAACGACGCGCCGGACGCGCTCCTACTGACGCTTTTCCGCCAGCTCAGGGCGGTGTTCAACGGCTGATTTTTTTTTCATCGTGACAACTCTAGAAAAAATCTTGATTCCTTTGCTTGTTTCGCATATATAGCAACTGCTAAAGGTGCCACAGGTGGAAGGTTCTCAGGATCGCCGGATCGAAGGAGGAGAGTTATGCCACAGGTCGCTGCTAGAATTACTCATGATCAGGAAAAATGGCTCAAGGACTATTTCAAGACCAAGAGCGCCGGGGCTGAGTTCATCCTGCCGTGGGCGGTGGATGTATTCTTCAAATCAATCCGGAGCGTTTCAAGCGATTTTTCCGTCGCGGAACTCAAGACCATTCTCGAATCCCACCGCGAGGTGAAGCTGCTGCCCAACCAGTCGAAGCAGGCCTATCTGCTCCTGCGGGTTGAGGAGGCGTGCGAGGAGCACAAGGTCCACATCCAGCACGGCGCGAGCAAGAGCAACCTTGAGGTCAAGCTGAGGCGCCTCTCGGACCTCCATGCCACGGCGCTCATGATCTGGGCCACCGCCTACTGGGTCAGCAAGGCCTGGAACGGTGTCTCCCTTGAGGATTACGTCAAGCTTTCCTGTGGGTAGCCGCCGCTCTCCGGGAGCCTTCCTTCGTGGATACCCATGTCCGTGTCGCGTCCGTTTTGCCGGGGCGCGATGTTTTCGGGGAGGTGCCAGGTGACCAGACCTCCGTCCATCCTGACCATCGCCGGGTCCGATTCCGGCGGCGGGGCCGGAATCCAGGCCGACCTCAAGACAATCGCCATGCTCGGCGGTTACGGCGCCAGCGTCATTACCGCACTGACGGCCCAGAACACCGGAACCGTAGCAGGCATCCAGGCACCCTCGGCCAAGTTCGTGGCCCTGCAACTGACCACGGTGCTCGACGACATCCGCATCGACGCGGCCAAGACCGGCATGCTCTTTTCCGGCCCCATCATCAAGGCCATCGCGCCCATTCTGGCTGAGGGGAAATTTCCGCTGGTGGTCGATCCTGTCTGCGTTTCCACGTCCGGGGCCAAGCTGCTCAAGGACGAGGCCGTTGAAGCCATGATCGACCTGATTTTCCCCTTGGCCGACCTGCTCACGCCCAACCGGCCCGAGGCAGAGCTGTTCACCGGCGTGACCATCCGCAGTCGCGATGACGTGTTCCGGGCGGCCCGGTTGCTGCTTGGCATGGGGCCAAAGGCTGTGCTGATCAAGGGCGGCCATGCCGATTCCCTGGCTGTGACCGACTGGTATGTGGCCGCAGGGGCCGAGCCCATGCCCTTCATGCAGCAGAGGGTGGACACCGGCTGCACCCACGGCACCGGCTGCACCCTGTCCGCCGCCATTGCCACCGGACTGGGCCAGGGGCTTGCCATGGACGCGGCAATACTGCGGGCCCAGAAATATCTCAATCTGGCGCTCAGGGCCGGATACCCGCTCGGCCAGGGCGGGGGGCCGCCCAACCACTTGGCCCCCTGGCTCATGGAGCGCGCCCGGGCCGACATCCTGAGCGGGCTCGACCGTCTGGGGCGTCGGCTTGTGGCCATGCCCGGCCTGGTCCCCCTGGTGCCTCGGACCGGGGCCAATGTGGCCGTGGCGCTGCCCCATGCCGACGACGACTGCGATGTGGCCGGCTTTGCCTGCGGCATTGTCCGCTCGCGCCGGGGTGATCTCGTGGTGGTGGGCTGTCCCGCGTTCGGCGCTTCGGCGCGCACTGCGGCCACGTTGCTGGCCTGCGCTCGGCTGCGGCCCGAAACGGGTTGTGCCATGACCCTGGCCCTGACCCCGCGGCTGCGGGCGGCCCTTGAGCGACTTGATGTTTCAATGGCCTGGATGGATAGAGAGCACAAGCCCGAGTATGTGGGCGAAGACGACGGCCGCTTCGAGAGCTGGGCGGCTTTTGAGGCCATGCGCGGCCACCCGGCCCCGACCTTGGTGCAGGCCGTGGCCGATCCCGGTGGCTTCGGCTGCGAGCCTGTGGTCCGGTTGCTCGCCCGGGACATCCCTTCTCTCGAAGCCGCGCTGTGCCGGATCATCGACCACATGGGGAGCGGGGAAGACGACTGATCCGTTTTCCGCCCGCCGCGCAAGGTGCCGATGGTTGACATATTCGGCAATGCTTGCTTAATAAGCACGTTCTTTTCGCGGGCGTGGCGGAATTGGTAAACGCGTCAGATTTAGGATCTGGTACCTCACGGTTTGGGGGTTCGAGTCCCTCCGCCCGCACCATGTCATGCAATATTATGCGCCCGCCGGGCGCTCCAGGAGGATACGTCGCGATGGAATACAAGGTAGAAGAAATCTCTCCGGTCAAACGGAAGGTCGTGGTCGAGGTACCTGTCGAAGAGGTCAACGCAGCCCTGACGGCGACAATCGCCATGTACCGCATGCAGGCGGACGTCAAGGGCTTCCGCAAGGGCAAGGTGCCGTCCACGGTGGTGGAGTCCAAGTATCGCAAGCAGGTGTTCGGCGAGGCTACCACCGACCTGATCAACTATCAGATCAACGAGATCCTGAGCGGCCTGTCCATGCAGCCCCTGTCGCGCATCGACGTGGACGCCAAGGAACTGGTCCGCGACGAATCCTTCAGCTACTCCATCGCCTTTGAGATCGCACCCAAGCTCGACCTGCCCGAGTACAAGGGACTCAAGGTTGATGAGGTCAGGGCCGTGGTCGATGACGCCGAGATCGTTGAGGTGGAGAAGCGCATTCTGGAGAACAACGCCGAGGTCAAGGTCATCGAGGACGTCCGTCCGCCCAAGGATGGCGAGGTCGTGTCCGTGAGCTTTGGCGCCTACCGCGACGGCGAGGTCGTCGAGGGCATCAAGGCCGAGAACTTCGACATGGTACTGGGCCAGAAGCAGGCCCTGCCCGAGTTCGAGAACCTGCTCAGGACGCTGACCTCCGGCGAATCCGGCGAGACCGAGATCACCTTCCCCGAGGACTTCATCAACGAGAATCTGGCAGGGCAGACCGTGACCATGAAGGCCAAGCTGCACGCCGTCAAAGAGCGCATCACCCCGATGATGAGCGACGACGTGGCCAGGAAGGCCGGGTTCAAGGACGTCGAGACCATGCGAAACGGCATCCGCGAGTCCTACCTCTCCCAGCGCAAACAGATGCACAAGTCCGCCGCCCAGAGCCAGCTGCTGACCACCATCATTGAGGGCATCGGCGAATTCCCGCTGCCGCCTTCCATGGTCGATGATCGTATCGACAGGCTGGTGCAGGATCTGGAATACCGGCTCGACCGCCAGGGCAAGGGATTGCAATCCCTTGGCAAGACCCCGCAGCAGATCCGCGACGAGTTCAAGGACGAGGCAGAGCGGACCGTCAAGACCGAGATATTCCTGCTGGCCGTTGCCGCCGAGGAGGGGCTTGATATAGCCCCGGAGGAGATCGAGTCCACCCTGACCCAGCTGGCCATGCAGACCCGCCAGCCCCTGCACGAGTTGAAGAAGTATTACGAGGACAACAACCTCATCGTCCCCCTCAAGGACCGCCTGCTGTGCGACAAGGCTTCCGAAGTGATCTACGACGCGGCCGAGGTCGCCGAGATCGACCCGCCCGCAGCCCCCAAGGCTGACGACAAGCCCGCCGGGAAGGGGGCAGCCAAGAAGACTGCCGCCAAGAAGGACGCCGACGAAGCTCCGGCCAAGAAGGCCCCGGCCGGGAAGGCCGCCAAGAAGGACGAGAAGTAACGTCCAAAATTGCCGATGCCACGCGGCGGCCCGGGATTCCGGGTCGCCGCTTTCGCGTCAGTCGCCGCTTCGCATCGGTCGCCCCTTGACCCGGGCCGGTTCGTACCTATTGTTTCCGGGTTGCGATCCCGCGTCGGGCGGGAACTTTCCCCTTGTCGTTCAAGGCAATTTGCCGCATAATGAACGAACCGGAATAGAGTCGGAACCCGCCTTGTGCATGCTTCCAGAGGGAGGCCGTAAGGTTTCTGGCTCAGACGGCCGATTAACTACAAAATGCTCCCAAGGAGACGGACATGGTCGCCATTCCGATGGTCATCGAAACGACCGGACGCACCGAGCGTGCTTACGACATCTACTCCCGGCTGCTCAAGGACCGCATCATCCTGCTCGGCAGCGCCATCGACGATCACGTGGCCAGCCTGATCTGCGCCCAGCTTCTCTTTCTGGAGTCCGAGGACCCGGAGAAGGAAATATACTTGTATATCAACTCGCCGGGCGGGGTGGTGTCTTCCGGCATGGCCATTTACGACACCATGCAGTATATTTCGGCCCCGGTGTCCACCCTGTGCATGGGACAGGCCGCCAGCATGGGCGCGCTGCTCCTGTGCGCGGGCGCTTCGGGCATGCGCTATGCGCTGCCCCACAGTCGCATCATGATCCATCAGCCCCTGGGCGGCACCCAGGGACAGGCCTCGGACATCCACATTCACGCCAAGGAGATCCTGCGGCTGCGTGACGAACTCAATGAAATACTGGCCCAGCACACCGGGCAGAAACTGGAAAAAATCCGCGAGGACACCGAGCGCGACTATTTCATGTCGTCCGAGGATGCCGTGAAGTACGGCCTCATCGACAAGGTCATGCGCTCCCGTGCGGATGCGGAAGAAAACCGCAAGGGGTAGGTTTCCATGGCCGATATCAAAAAATCATCCGACCTGAGCTGCTCGTTTTGCGGCAAGACCCAGGTTGACGTGCAGCGGCTCATCGCCGGGCCGGACGTGTACATCTGCGACGAGTGCGTCAGCCTGTGCAATGACATCATGGCCCAGGAGACCATCAGCGAGGAATTCGAGGACGGACGCCTGCTGCCGCCGCAGGAGATCAAGGCGCTGCTCGACGAATACGTCATCGGCCAGGATCAGGCCAAGAAGATCCTGTCCGTGGCCGTGCACAACCACTACAAGCGCGTCTTCTACGCTGCGGCCAACACTGGCCCGGACGAGGTGGAGATCGACAAGAGCAACATCCTGCTCATCGGCCCCACCGGCTCGGGCAAAACGCTCCTGGCCCAGACCCTGGCCCGGGTGCTCAAGGTGCCGTTCGCCATTGCCGACGCCACCACCCTGACCGAGGCGGGCTATGTGGGCGAGGACGTGGAAAACATCCTCGTCCAGCTCCTGCAGAACGCCGACTACGACATTGACGCCGCTACCCGTGGCATCATCTATATCGACGAGATCGACAAGGTGGCCCGCAAGGGCGACAGCCCGTCCATCACCCGCGACGTGTCGGGCGAGGGCGTGCAGCAGGCCCTGCTCAAGATCATCGAGGGCACCGAGGCCAACATCCCGCCCAAGGGCGGCCGCAAGCACCCGCAGCAGGAGTTCATCCGCATGGATACCTCGAACATCCTGTTCATCCTCGGCGGCGCGTTCATCGGCCTGGACAAGATCGTCCAGCAGCGCAAGCAGGGGTCGGGCATGGGCTTCGGGGCCAAGGTGGAGGCCAAGAAGGAGATGGATCTTGGCGAACTCATGGGGCTGGCCGAGCCCATGGACCTGATCAAGTTCGGCCTCATTCCCGAGTTCGTTGGGCGTATTCCCATCCAGACCGCTCTGCAGGATCTGACCGAGGACGACCTCGTGCGCATCCTCAAGGAGCCGCGAAACGCCCTGATCAAGCAATACAGCAAACTCTTTGAGCTCGACAAGGTCGAACTGCGCTTCACCGAGAACGCCCTGACCGCCATCGCCCGGCATGCCGTCCAGCGCAAGACCGGTGCGCGCGGCCTGCGCAACGTGCTGGAGAAGACCATGCTCGAAATCATGTACAAGCTGCCCTCCCTCTCGGGCGTGCGCGAGTGCGTGATCAATCAGGCCGTGGTCGAAACCGGTATGGAGCCGCTGCTGCTCTACCACCAGGAAGTGAAGTCCGCATGAGCGCGGAGCGGGGTTGATTGACAATCCCGCTCCGCACCTTATTTTCCTTCCTCACATGCCGCGTTCCGCCATCCCGGCGGCGCTGGCTTCGATTGCAACCCCTCGGAGGAATCCATGCCGACCTTTGGATTCGACGGCAAGAAGTCCCCTGAATCCGTGACCCTTCCCATGATGTCCCTGCGGGAAGTGGTCATGTTTCCCCGGTCCATCGTTCCGTTGTTCGTGGGCCGCGAGGCCTCGATCAAGGCGATAGAGACTGCGGTCGCCGACTTTGGCAAGCAAATATTCCTTGTCACCCAGAAATCGCCGGAAAAGGAACACCCCGAACCGGACGATCTTTACGCCATAGGCACTGTCAGCAAGATATTGCAGATGCTGCGCCTGCCCGACGGTACCATCAAGGTGCTGTTTGAGGGCGTGTCGCGAGCAACATGGGAACCTGCGGCCAAGGGGCAGACCCCAGAGCTGGAAGGCGAGTTCCCCAGCGCGCGCGTGCGCCTCATTGCGGAGCCGGGCGTGACCAACGCCGAAGCCAGCGCCTTGGTGCGCGCCGTGCACGAGTCTCTCGACGAGTTCGGCAAGGTCAATAAGAAGGTGGCGCCCGAGGCCATCCTGGCCATGTCCACCCTCAAGGAGCCAGGCACCCTGGCCGATCAGGTCATGCCCCACCTCAAGATCGACTTTGCGCGCAAGCAGGAGGTGCTTGAGGAGCTCGACCCGGCCCGGCGGCTTGAGCGCGTCTTTGAGATGCTGCTTGGCGAGATCGAGATCGTCTCCATCGAGAAGCGCGTCAAGGGGCGCGTCAAGGAGCAGATGGAGAAGAACCAGCGCGAGTACTATCTCAACGAGCAGGTCAAGGCCATCAACAAGGAGATGGGCCGCGAGGACGATCCCCAGGCCGAGGCGCAGGAGCTTGAGACCCAGCTTGAGGCCAAGTCCATGTCCGACGAGAACCGCGAGCGCGTGCGCAAGGAGATCAAGAAGCTGCGCACCATGCAGCCGAGCAGCGCGGAATACACCGTGGTCCGCAACTA
>JBDRSO010000014.1:0-37062 GCA_043824835.1 Pseudomonadota bacterium
CCGCAGGGTGGCCGGGCCGATGCACGTTCTCGCGGCCTCATGGCGCCGCAGGCTCGCCTGGGGTCCAGGGGCCTTAGGCCCCTGGCGGGTCCAGGGCAGCGCCCTGGCCGCCGGAGGCATTCGATTCCTCCGGCCGATGCGGGGCGTCAGCCCTGTTTCTCGCTACGGGTCAGGAACTTGTCGAGCTGGTTGGTGAACTCCTGCTTGTCGCGCGGGCCGATGGGCGGGGGGCCGCCCGGGGCCATGCCCGCGCTGCGCAGCTCTTCCATCAGGTTGCGCATGCGCAGCAGCCCTTTGACATTGTCCGGGGTGTAGAGCTCGCCCCTGGGGTTGAGCCCGGTGGCGCCTTTGTCCACGATGCGGTCGGCCAGGGGGATGTCGGCGGTCACCACCAGGTCGCCTGCTTCGGCCAAGTTGGCGATCTCGTCGTCTGCCTCGTTGAAGCCGTTGCCGACGTGAATGGCGTCGATGAGCGGGGAGGTGGGCATGGCGAGCCGGGTGTTGGCTACCAGCGTCAGCCGCACGCTCCGGCGCAGGGCAGTCTTGAAGAGCACTTCCTTGATGACCACGGGGCAGGCGTCGGCATCGACCCAGATGCGCATGCGGTTTCAGCCCGCCTGTCCGGGGATGCTGGCCGCGATACGCTTGACCCGGCCAATCTGGCCGTTGGTCAGGCGGACTTTGATGCCGTGGGGGTGGGTGGGGGACTTGGTCAGCAGTGAGGCGATGGTGCCCCGGGTGAGGGTGCCGGTGCGCTGGTCCTTCTTGAGCACGATGTCCACGGTCATTCCGGGCGCGAGGGTGCTGCGTATGGTGCCTTCCATGTCGGCCCTCCGTGGCTGCGGGGATTGCAACAAAAAAAGCGGGCGCGAGGCCCGCTTTCCTGCGTGGTGATATGGCGGATTATTGCCAGGAGCCCTGTTTGAAGCTGAAGATGTGCCGGTTGGGAATGACCGCCACGGGGATGAACTCGGCCACGCGGCATCCGTCCGGCGAGTTGGCCACGGCCTCGAATATCTTCTCTTTGTAAAAGAGCACACCAACAAAGGGGACGGTGGTGGAGGCGGAGCGGCGCACGTTGCAGACGAGGGAGCCATGGTCGATCACATGGTAGCGCGCCCGGTAGGTGCCGTCGGGCTGGCGCTCGATCTTCATGCGACTTTGGGAAAGGTTGTGGTTCTGATTGAGGGAGTGGACTTTGGATTTGGCGAAGCTGGAGAAGTCGGCGTGTTTCTTGATGAGGTCTTCGTCAAGATAGGCCGGGAGGTTGCCCGGCTCCGTGGTGGCGGCGGGAACGGCCAGGGCCACTGTCACGGACTCGGTTCCCACCACTTCGGAGTCGGTGGCGTGGGCACTGGGAACGGTCAGTCCCAAGGATAGAACCAGGAAGAAGAAAAGGATCTGTTTTTGCATGGCTTTGTTCTCTGGCCCTGCGTAGGGGCCGGGTATCGGCCGGGCGGCTGTGCCGCCCGACCGAAAGAACCATAGCCTTACTTGGTTTGAATTTCAACCCTACGGTTGAGCTTGCGGCCCTCGCTGGTAGAGTTATCGTATCTGGGCGACAACTCGCCGTAACCCTTGGATTCCAGGCGCGAGGTGCTGACACCGTTGGTCACCATCCAGTCCTTGACAGAACCGGCGCGGCGCTCGGACAGTCCCTGGTTGTAGGCCTCGGGGCCGGTGGAGTCGGTGTGACCGCCGATGACGTAGGAGGCCGAGGGGTTCTCGTCCAGGATCATCTTGGCCTGCTCAAGCACGGGGATCATCTCGTCGGTGATCTGGTACTTGTCAAAGCCGAAGTGCAGGCTGAAGGTGATGGTTTCCTTCTCCATGGGGGTCACCGGGACCGGAGCCGGAGCCGGGGCCGGAGCGGCGGGTGCCTGGGAGTAGAAGACCTCCCGGGCGTATGCGTCCATGGCGCCGGGGGCGGTCAAGGAGGTGTAGTCGGCCACCACGGTGCAGGAGGAAAGGGCGCGGACATCGTCGATGATCATCTGGCCCTTGGCGTGGTCAGAGAAGCTGACCACATGGATGCACAGGTTGTTGCCGTACTTGGCGTAGAGCGCCCTGGCCTGGGCCACGGGGTCGGCACCCAGGTTGGAGAGGCCGTCGGTGAACACGATCAGCGCGGTCTCGCCGCGGAGGCCCGCGATGACCGGGTCGAGATCAATGAGGCCGTTGCCCATGGGGGTGAGACGGCCGAAGATGTCGAAGTCGGTCTTCACAGAGCTGATGGCGTTGCTCATGGCCGCCTTGTTATAGACGCCGGGACGCAGTTTGCTCTCAAAGGGGGCGAAGAGGAACAGGGAGGCGTTGTAGTCCAGGTTGGGCACGGCCTTGTTCATGGCCTGCATGGTTTCGATGGCCATGTCGATTTTCTTGGTATCCAAGGTCTTGTGTTTTTGGGCCATGGAGCCGGACTGGTCGAGGAAGAAGATGAAATTGTCAACGTCCTTGACCATTCTTGCGCTGGCCGTGGTGGCAAGGGCAAAGGTCAAGGTCAGCACGGCGGCGAGGGTCAGTAAAAGCAGTTTCGATTGTCTCATGACTTCACTCCTTTAGAGATTTGTATGGCGTGGTTGTTGTGTGGCGCAAGGGAGGCACTCGACATGAGTATATACACATTATCGATGAATGGTGCAAGGCGTTGGCGTTATAATGTGAAGGTAATAGGAAAGAAATCCGTTGGGCGCAGGGGTGGTGTCGCGGGTTGCGTCCGGCCCGTGAAATCAGTATAAAGAAGCGTTTACCGCCAGCGCGGGCGGGGTGTTCAGCGCAGACAAGGAGATCGCATGTACATAGTCACCGGCGGCGCAGGGTTCATCGGCAGCGCCATGGTCTGGAAGCTCAATCAGCTCGGCATCGACGACATTCTCGTGGTGGACAATCTGTCCACAAGCGACAAGTGGAGCAATCTTGTTGGGTTGCGCTACGAGGACTATCTGCATCGCGACCAGTTCCTCAAGTTCGTGCTGGAGGGGGACGACCCCTTCGACACCCGGGCGATCATCCACATGGGCGCCTGCTCGGCCACCACCGAGCGCGACGCGGACTTTCTGATGGAGAACAACTACCGCTACACGCAGTATGTCTGCCGTCACTGCCTCAACCACGACGCCCGGTTCATCAACGCCTCAAGCGCCGCCACCTACGGCGACGGGGAGTGGGGCTTTGATGACGACCATGCGGGCATCGACAGGCTGCGGCCCCTGAACATGTACGGCTACTCCAAGCAGCTTTTCGACCTCTGGGCCAAGAAGGGCGGCATGCTCGACAGTGTTGTCAGCCTCAAGTTCTTCAATGTTTACGGGCCAAACGAGTACCACAAGGACGACATGCGCAGCGTCATCTGCAAGGCCCACCGGCAAATACTCGAAACCGGCAAGCTCAAGCTCTTCAAGTCCTATCGCGAGGAGTACCCCCACGGCGGCCAGATGCGCGATTTCGTCTACATCAAGGATTGCGTGGACATCATGGCCTGGTTCCTGGAGAATCCCGACAAGAACGGCATCTTCAACATCGGCACGGGCACGGCCCGGACCTGGAACGATCTGGCCGCGGCCGTGTTCGCGGCCATGGACCGGGAGCCTGTGGTGGAGTACATCCCCATGCCCGACTCCATCCGCGACAAGTACCAGTATTTCACCGAGGCGAAGATGGACAAGCTGGCCGCCGCAGGGTGCGACGTGACCCTGACCAGCCTTGAGGAGGGCGCGGCCGACTATGTGCGCAACTATCTGGAAATGGACAATCCGTACCTTTCGTCACGCTAGGTCGAGGTGTTTTTGAAACGTTTCTCGAAGCACATGGGTTTGACCGGCTGCCTTGTGGCGGCCATCATCCTGTGCCTGCCCTGGACGCTGATGGGCAAGAACCCACAGCTCGACAAGGTCAGGCAGTATGTGCCCGATACCCCGGTGCGCACACCCGAGCTGGACGAGTGGACCTTCTCGGCCGACCGGGTGGTGGGTGACCATACCAGCGAATACGTGGAGGCGTTCGGCAACTGCACCCTGGCCATGGGCGACAACCAGCTTCGGGCCGACTTTGCGCGCTACTACCAGACTACTGGCTGGGTTTTTCTCAAGGGCAACCTGCGTGCCCAGTGGGGCGGCGACTTGCTCCAGGCCGACGAGGGCGAGTTCGACCTCAACACCATGACCGGCTGGCTCAAGAACGGCCGCCTGTTCATGGCCAAGCCCCATGTCTATGTCGAGGCCGAGCGGGTCGCCAAGACCTCGGGCAACTCATACACCTTCAAGAACGCCAAGGTCACGGCCTGCGACGGAGACAAGCCCGCGTGGTCCGTGACCAGCGAGGAGGGCGAGGTGGTCCTTGACGGCCGGATCAAGCTTTATCGCTCCGCCTTTCGCATCCGCGATGTGCCGGTCTTCTACTGGCCCTACATGGCGCTGCCTGGGCGAGGCGACCGCCAGTCCGGCTTTCTGCCGCCCGCCATCTCGTCGAGCAACAAGCTCGGCATGCAGGTCAACCTGCCCTACTACTGGGTGATCAACGACGAGGCCGACGCGACCTTCTACCAGAACTACATGAGCAAGCGCGGCTACATGCAGGGGGTGGAGCTGCGCCATGCCGAGGACGCGGGCACCAAGGGGCTGTGGATGGCCGACGCCCTCAAGGACAACATCCGCGCCGAGACCGAGGCCGACGAATGGAAGGACTACCAAGGCGACGGGCTGGCCCGGCCCAACCGCAGCCGGTGGTGGGTGCGCAGCAAGTACGATGGCTGGCTCGGCAGCCCGGAGCTCAAGGTCAAGCTCGACCTTGATCTGGTCTCGGATCAGAACTACCTGCGCGACTTCCAGAACGGCCCCAACGGGTTTGACCGGACACGCGAGGAATTCCTCGAAACATTCGGCCGCGACATCGACAACAAGGACAGCGCCCTGCGCACCAGCGTGGCATACCTAAGCCGCAGCTGGGACCGGTTCGGGGCCACGGGCTCCATGACCTATGTGGAAAACCTCGAATTCATGAACGGCAACGGCCGGGCGGGCGACAACACCACGGTCCAGACCCTGCCGGAACTGAATCTCTTCGCCTTCCAGCAGGAGGTGCCGGGCACACCGCTCGAATTCTCGGCAAACGCCAAGTATGACTACTTTACCCGTAACAAGGGCCACTCCGGCCACCGGGTGCGCGTGGCCCCGGAACTCAAGCTGCCCATCCAGACAGACTACGTCACCTTCATCCCGTCCCTGTCCGGCGATGTCACCTCCTACGATCTGACCCGCTACCAGGGCTACGGCAACCAGACCGTGGTGGACGACGGCGGCCGCACCCAGTACCTGGACAGCAACGCCACCAAGAAGGGCTTCCAGTCGCGGGCCACCTGGGGAGCCGGGTTTACCGCCTTCAGCGAGATGACCCGGGTGTTCAGCATGTCCGAGTCGCCCTTGCCCGAGCCGACCCTGGCGGGCACCAGCCGCTGGACCCGGCTCAAGCATTCCATCGTGCCCCGGGTCGAATACGCCTACACCCCGACCATCACCGGCCAGGACGAGCTGCCTTATTTCGACCGCTTCGACCGCATCCAGGGCCGCAACGAGGTGGTCTACTCCCTGACCAACGTCCTCGACAGGCGGCGCGACAGCGTGATCCTCTCGCCGGGTTCAAGCGAAGGTCCCCAGGCGTCCGTGGCCTCGGATTATCTCGATTTCCTGCTCTTTCGCATCGAGCAGGCCTATGACCGCAACGAGGCCGTCCGCAACGACCAGCTTGCCGACTACAAGCGCAGGCCCTTCTCGGATGTGCTGACTGAAATCCGCATCAAACCCGATACCTTCATCGATCTGGTCAGCCGGACGTGGTTCTCGCCCTACAAGTCGAGCCTGACCCAGACCGAAAACTACGTGCGTCTGCACAAGGACGGCCTTGGCGAGTTCACGGTGGGCTACGACTTCCTGACCAAGATCGACGAGTACAAGCGCTACCGCGACAAAACCATGTCCATCATCGCCCTGGGTGCCAAGTGGGAGATCAACGACGATCTGACCCTGAGCACCAAGTACCGCCACGACTTCAACAGCAAGCGGGATCTTGAGCGCACTTTGGCCCTGTCCTGGGCGGCCGAGTGCTACACCCTGTATATGTCGGTCAGCCAGAAATCGAACGACACCCGGTTCGAGATCGGCTTCGATCTTTTCAACTTCTGATGCCAAGCACCCACGACATCCGTGTCCTGCCAGCGGGGCTGAAGAACCAGATCGCGGCGGGCGAGGTGGTGGAGCGGCCCGCCAGCGTGGTCAAGGAACTGGCCGAGAACAGCCTCGACGCCGGAGCCACGCGTGTGGACGTGACCGTGGAGCGCGGCGGCCGCGCCCTGATCGTGGTCCAGGACAACGGGCGCGGCGTCCCGGCAGATCAACTCAATCTGGCCGTCACCCGCCACGCCACCAGCAAGCTGCGCACCTTTGACGATCTCGCGGCCATTGCGTCTTTCGGGTTTCGGGGTGAGGCCCTGCCCAGCATCGCCTCGGTATCCCGGTTCACCATGACCTCGCGGGCGCTGGATGCTGCCGAGGCCGCCTTCATCGAGGTGCGCGGGGGCGAGGTGGTCGGGCAGGGGCCTGCGGCCCTGGCTTCGGGCACCCGGGTCGAGGTCCGGGAACTGTTCGCCAACACCCCGGCCCGGCTCAAGTTCCTCAAGGCCGAGACCACCGAGAACAAGCGCTGCCAGGACACGCTCATGCGCATCAGTCTGGCCCATCCGGGCTGCGGTTTTTCCCTGACCATCAACGGGCGCGAGGTGTTCCGGCTGCCGCCGGATCAGGATCTGGCCGCCCGGCTGCGCGCCTTCTGGCCCCCGGCGGTGTGCGACGCGCTGGCCTGCTTCGGCTTCGAGCGCCTGGGCTACCACGCCCGGGGCGTGGCCGGACCGCCCTCGGCTGCCCAGGGCCGGGCCGATCGCATCCTGCTCTACGTCAACGGCCGTCCGGTGCAGGACAAGCTCATGCTCGGCGCGGTGCGGCAGGCGTACAAGGGCATGCTCCTTTCCCGCGAATATCCGCAGTTGGTCCTGTTTCTCGACCTGCCCCGCGACGAGGTGGACGTCAACGTCCACCCGGCCAAGCTCGAAGTGCGCTTCACCGACGAGAGCCGCGTCTTCTCGGCCATTCGGGGCGGCATCGTCCAGGCCCTTTCGACTATGAGCGAGACGGGTATGAGCGAGATGGGCATGAGCGCGTCTTCATATGCTGGCGGGGCGCATCGCGAACAATCCCACGGGCAGGCCGGGGCCGGCGCAGGCCGCGATTTTCCGGGCCAGGGCGGGCGGTTCGACGGTGGGACCGATTTCAGGCACACGGACAGCGCCACCGGGGGCGGGCTGGGCGCGTCGTCTCCTTCCTCTTTCCGCGAGGGCGGGGCGAAATTTTCCACCTACCGCGACTACGCGGCCATGACGGGCCGCCCGGGAACCCTGGACCTCGGGCCGGGCGCGGGTGCGCTGGACGAGCGGGGTGGCCGGGGATTCGGACCGGAATCCGGGCCTGACATTGGGCAAGACATTGGGCCAGACATGAGAGCGGACGTGCGCGACGGCTCGCGATCTGCCCCCTTGGCCGGGACCGACTTCGTCTACCTCGGGCAGGTGGCTGATACCTATCTGGTGTTGCGGCGCGGCACCTCGCTGATGGTGGTGGATCAGCACGCGGCCCACGAACGGGTGTTGCTGGCGGCCATGCGCCGGGAGCGGACCCGGGGCGATTCCCAGCCCCTGGCCCTGCCCCTGACCCTGGCCCTGCATCCCAGCGAGGCCGAGGTGCTCGACGAGCTGGGCGAGGGGCTGCGCGCCATGGGCTTTCTTCTTGAGCGCGAGGGCGACACCCTCCTGGTGCGCGGTGTGCCGCCCACCCTGGACACGGGGCGCGCCAGGGAGTATCTCACCGACGCGCTGGCCTCGCGGGCGCGCACCATCGACGATCTGTGGACCATGATGGCCTGCAAGACCGCCATCAAGGCCGGGCAGCCCCTGGCCACGGACGAGGCCCTGGCGCTGCTCGACATCTGGCTGCGCACCCCGGAGCGCGACTACTGCCCTCACGGCAGGCCCATCGTTGTCTCGTGGAGTCCTGGCGAACTGGAAAAACTCTTCAAGCGGAAATAGACGATGATCGACTACAACAAGGTCCGGGTCGAAATATCCCTGGCCAACCTGGCGGCCAATGTCCGGCGCTTTCAGGGGGTGTGCCCCTCCATCATCCCGGTGATCAAGTCCGACGCCTATGGGCACGGGCTGGCCGAGGTGGCCCGGGCGCTCGCGGGCGAGGCCGTCTCCACCCTGGCCGTGGGGTTTGTCAATGAGGCGGTCATCCTGCGGGCCTCTGGCTGGACCGGGCGCATCCTGGCGCTGCTCGGCCCGGTGGACGAGACGGACGCGGCTGCACTGTGGGAGCACGACATCCTGGCCGTCATTGCCAATGCCGACCAGCTGGCGCGTGTGGCCGAGGGTGCCCGGACCCGGGGGCGGCTGGCCGTGTGCCTCAAGTTCGATACCGGCATGCGCCGCCTGGGCTTCCGGCCCGAGGCGCTCCCGCAACTGCTCGACACCCTGGCTGCCAACCCCGCCTTGGTGCCGGTCATGGCCAGTACCCACCTCGCCTCGGCCGACATGCCGGGCCGGGAGGCGGATGTGGCCGGTCAGGCCGCCCGGTTTCAGGCCGTGCTCGACGCGCTGGCCCGGGCCGGGCATCGGGTGGAGGCCAATATCGCCAATTCGGCCGGGGGCATGGCCCACATGGCCTGCCGCATGGACAGCATGCGCCTTGGCATCGCCATGTACGGGGCCAATCCCTTTTACGGCACGGTCTGGGAGGAGAAGGGACGCGGGCTTGCCCAGACCATGCAGGTCTCGGCTCCGGTGCTGCATGTCCATACCCTGGCCCGGGGCGAGGGGGTCAGCTACGGCTGGACCTTTGTCACCGACCGCGACCGCGAGGTGGCCGTCATCGGCGTGGGCTATGCCGACAACTACAGCCGGAGCCTGTCCAACCGGGGCTTCATGAATATCAAGGGGCACCGGGTACCCATCCTCGGTCGCGTGTGCATGCAGATGACCGTGGTTGACGTAAGCACCCTGGTGGGCGAAGAGGGACCGGGGGTCCGGCTCGGCGATCAGGCCTGGCTGCTGGGCGGCCCCGGACCCGGCACCATCGCGCCCGAGGAACTGGCCGACTGGTGGGACACCATTCCCTACGAAGTATTTTGCCTGCTCGGGATGAACCCGCGCAGCCACGCCGCATAACTGACCGTTGAAATAGTCAATACACGGAGGGTGTTGAAAAACGACGCAGATCGCCGTTTTTCAACAGCCCCATAACAACGCAGAGCAAGGAGAGCGACATGCCCGCAGTGCAGGACAACGAATGGACCGTGGCCGAGAGCCACTCCCTGACCGAGATGGAGGCCGAGGGCGTCAGCGCCGATTGGCTCGCCCGCAAATGGCGGAACGTGGCCGACGACATGGCGCTGATCCCCGAGAACAACGTCCGCGTCGTTGAAGAGAACGGCATTGTCCGCGTGGAGGTGTCCGTCTACCTCATGGAGTGCATGCGCGGGCATTGATCGTCTGACGTGCCACGCGAAACCCCCGCCGCCATGGCGGGGTTTTTCGGCCGTGTCGGGACCGGTGCGCCATGGTGCACTGGTCCCGGTTCATTTTGTGGTGGGGAAGAAGTCGGACCTTCAGGGTCAGCGGGTCATGCCCTGGGGCCAGAGATAGTGAAATCCCGCCCTGGGCGGCATGATGAAGCCCGCGTCAAGCCCCAGCAGAGAGGCGGATTCCGAGTCGGCGGCGGTCATGGTGTTGTAAGGGTTGTCGTTGGGATAGGTGTCACGCCGGTAGGTGACGATGCGGGCGTCCTCGGGCAGGTCGGCCAGGGCGCGTGCCTTGGCAAAGGCATCCTGGATGTAGCCCACCTGATCGATCAGCCCGATGGCCAGGGCCTGATTGGCCGTGAAGACCCGGGCCGTGCGCACCAGTTCCATGTTTTTCTCGGTCAGCCTGCGATGCTTGGACACCAGGGAGAGGAAGCGCTCGGCGTAGTCGTCGATGATGACCTGGAACAGGGCTGCCTCCTCCGGGCTGGTTGGCCTGAAGGGCGAGCCCATGTCCTTGTCCTCGCCGGACTTGGAGACTTCCATGTCCACGCCGATCTTGTCGAAGAGCCCGTGCAGCTTGGGCCGCATGAAGACCACGCCCACCGAGCCGGTGATGGTGGTGGGGTGGGCCAGTATCCAGTCTGCTGGCAGGGCCACGTAGTAGCCGCCCGAGGCGGCCACGTCGAACATGGCCACCACCACGGTCTTGCCAGTGCGCTCCTTGAAATCCGCGATCTCGTGATAGAGGATGTCCGAGGCCGTGGTGGTGCCGCCGGGCGAGTCTACGGCCAGGACCACGCCCCTGACCTGGGGATCGTCACCGGCCAGGTCCAGGGCGCTGACCAGTTCCTGCAGCTGACTCGGGGTGGCGCGCAGCATGCCCTTGCGCGGCTGGGCTGCCAGGAATCCGGTCAGGTGGACCAGGGCCAGCTTTTCAGCGGCCTTCCCTTGGAGCACGAACTCCTCAAGCGGATCGGTGGTCGGGGCGGAGAAAAACGTGAACTTGGGCGAGCATCCCGGCAGGGGCAGGACCAGGAGCAGGGCCAGGACCGCGAGCAGTGCCGGAACAGGGGTGGTCGATGTGCGTCGCATTGATGTCTCCCTTGGTGTGGTGTGCGGTGACTGATGCCCGTGTATCCCAGAAGGGCGGTGGCTCCTCGGTCAGCTCAGGAGCGCGAAGCCGAGTCCGGCGGCCAGCTCGCCCAGGATTACGGCGCAGCCCAGGAAGTCGCCATTGGCCCCTTTCACATGCCCGGCCAGTCGGTGCAGAGGCATGAGGACCAGGGCGGCGATGATCGCGGCCCCGACCGTGACCATTGGGCCGGCCAGGAACACGCCTGCGCCGAGGGTCAGGAGCGAGGTGGCCAGGGCCGTCTTTGGGGTGGCGCCGTCGATGAAGAGCTTGCCCAGGCCCGGTCGGGTCAGGCTGCGCACCGAAGCGCCCAGGCAGACGGCAGCGGCGCGGCCCAGGATGAAGGCCCAGACGAGAGTACCGAAGGCCCCGGCCAAGAGCATCTCGTGAAACAGGATGACCTGTCCGCCAAGGGCCATGAACAGTCCCATGACGCCGAAGGCTCCGGCCCGGCTGTCCTTGATCACGGTCCAGAATCGGTCCGGGTCGGCGTGGGTGGTCACCGCGTCGCAGACATCGGCCAGCCCGTCGAAGTGCAGGCCGCGTGTCAGGTAGATGCTCGCGCCCACCACGAGCCACGCCTGGACCCATGGCGAGTGGGAGAACAGGCCAAGGGCGAAGGGCAGGACCGCCACCGCGCCCACGACCGCGCCCACCAGGGGCAGGTGGGCCATGCAGCGGCCCATCTCCTGGTCGGTCATGACCCGGGCCGGGGCCAGCCGGGTCAGAAAGCCGAGGGTGTCGAGAAAGGTGCGCAGGACGCCCACTCACGTCTCCCAGGTCAGTTCCACGGCATCGCCCATGGACAGGCCGAACCGCTTGGCCGCCGAGCGCTGGTTCACGGCCAGTTCCAGGAACCCCTGGCTGCCTTCGAGCAGGCCCGGGCCGCCCTCGGGCATGTCGCGGTAGGTGAGGGCGTAGGTCAGTTCACCCCCGGCGGGCACAGTCAGCCGCAGGCCGGTTGGCGTGCCGATGCTGCCCGCCTCCAGGTTGAGGACGCAGTTGCCGAAGCGGTCGATGTGCAGGACATGGCCCCGGGCCTGACCGGGCCGGATGTCCGGATGGCTCCAGGGCAGGCTGACCAGGGTCTGGGGGTCGATCTCGCAGCCCAGTTCGCCGGGTTTGCCGCCCAGGGCCAGCCACGCGGCCAGCGGGGAGAGCACATCGCGGCCGTGAAAGGTGTGGGAGATGCGGCTTGGCGCGTCCATGGCCACGCTCAGGTCAAAGGCGCGGATGCGCGCGGCCCAGGCGTTGCGCAGGGCCAGGGCAAGCAGCCCGTTGTCAGGGGCCAGGAGCATTCGCCCGTCGATGTCGAGGGCGACGATGGCCCTGTCCGTGCCCACCCCGGGATCGACCACGGCCAGGATCACGGCGTCGGCCGGGAAATGCTCGTAGCTGGCGGCCAGGAAGAACGCGGCCTGGGCCACGTTGAAGGGGGCCACGTCGTGGGTGATGTCCACCACAAGGCTGCCCGGGGCCTTGCGGGCCAGCACGGCGCGCATCTGGCCCACATAGGGGTCGGCCAGCCCGAAATCGGTGATCAGGCCGATGGTGCGGGGCGGCGCGGTTTCCGTTTTCCTGGTCGGGAACATCTAGTACACCTTCCTCGACGAGAACCCGCGCCCAAGCACATGGAAGCCTGAGCCCATGATGGTGAAGGCGGCGGGGTCGATGGTGTAGACCAGCTCCTCCAGCCGCTTGAGCTGGATGGACGAGACCATGGTCAGGATGACCTGCTTGCGCTCCCCGGACCAGCCGCCGCGCCCTTCGAGCATGGTCACGCCACGGTCCAGCGGGCCAAGGATGGCTTGGCGCACCTCGTCGGACTTGTCGGTGATGATGATGACCATCTTGCGCTCGCTGAACATGCCCATGACATACTCGATGGCCAGGGCGATGACAAAGGTCATGGCGATGGAATAGAGCATGATGTGCATGTCGAGGAAGGCGAAGCCTGCCGTGAAGCCAGCAAGGTTGAACCAGAACTCGAAGCTGCCCATGGAGAGGTTGAACTTCTCCTTGCAGATGACGGCCAGGATGTCGGCTCCACCAGTGGACCCCAGCGAGCGCAGGGCCACGCCCACGCCCGCGCCCAGGATGCCGCCGCCCGTGAGCACGGCCAGCCAGATGTCCTCGATGGGCATGGCGTAGGAGATGATGTCGATGAAGGCCGAGGTGGCGAACATGCCGTAGAGGCTGTAGAAGAAGAACCGCCTGCTGACGAAGACCCAGCCGAGCACGAACACCGGCAGGTTGAGCAGCAGATACCACTGGCCCGTGGTCAACCCGCCAAAGATATAGTAGCACAACAGTGCGATGCCAGACATGCCACCGGTGAGCAGGCCGTGGGGCATGGCCACGGCCTTGACCGCGAAGGCGATGAGGAATGACCCGAAGGTCAGCATCATCAGGTTCCAGGGCACGCCGAAGGTCATGGCGCGCATGCGTTCGTGCAGGTCGGCTTGCTTCATTGTCGTCTCCCAGAGCCTTGTATCCGGTTTTGGCCGCACTGGAAACCTCTACTTGCGTGTCGCTGCCCTGGCTCCTGTCCCGATACCGGCTCACAGCGCCCTTGCGCGCGTCCCCCTTGCGCACCCAGGACAATGCGGGTACTCCGAAAATGTTTCCCGGGAGGCATCACGGGCCAGGAAACATCGTCGCGGAATACTCATACGAACACACAGACAAGGAAGCTCCCCATGCGTCTGACCGATCTGCAACCCAAGGAAGAATGGGAAAAACTGCAACAGGAACTGCACGACCGTTTTCACTTCAACGCCGATGTCATGGACCAGGACGGCGTCCGTCTGGCGGACAACACCTGGGGCAACGACCTGTGCCGGGCGATCCGCGAGGACGACCAGGGCCTGGGTGCCATCTGCAAGCCCGCCGGACAGGTGTTCGTCCATCTGATGCAGGAGGGCCGGGCCACATTTGTCGAGGAATGTGACGCCGGGCTGGTGCGCATCAGCGTGCCGGTCATCAAGGACGGCGAGCTGCTCGGCGCGGTGGGCGGCTGCGGCCTGGTCTCCGACGAGGGCGAGGTGGACGAGTTCATGGTCGAGATGTCATCAGAAATGGACGCCGAGACCGTGGCCAAGCTGGCCAAGACTGTCACGGCCGTGTCCGAGGAGCGGGTGCGCGAGATCATCGAGTTCATCGAGGTCCGGGTGGCCGAACTGGTGGCAAGTTAGGTCAAGCCGGGCCATCCCCGGCCGTCCGCTCGGACAGACGGCCGCCCCGGAGCAAGGAAAAACGGAGGTTTTCATGCATGAGGAGAACAGCGGCGGGCCGAGGCCCGTCATGGACCCGAATCTGCCCCCCCCGGGCAGGGAGCGGGGGCGCGACCATCTGGACCGGCACCTGCTCATCGCCCTTTCCGCGCATTCCAAGGCCGGGGCGGGCGTCGAGTTCGTCAGCCACTTCTTCACCGCCCGGGAGCACATCGACCTGACGCTCTTCCACATTCCGGCCGCACAGGCAGCGGTCTGGGCCGAGGAGACCTCCTATGAGACCGTGGACGCCATGGAGACGCAGGCGGCCGCCGGGCACGGCAAGGGGCGCAAGCTGGTGGGGGATGTCAAGCGCGCCCTGGCCGCCACCGGGTTCGCCCCCGAGCGCATTCACGAGCGCGTGGTCGCGCCCCAGACCACCAAGGGGCCAGACCTCATCCGCGAGGCTGCGCAGGGCCGCTACGACGCCGTGGTCATGGGCCGCCGGGCACTGATGGGCCTTGGCGAGATCATGGACAAGTCTCTGTCGCGCCACCTGCTCGAAGAGCTGTCACACTCCATCAGCTTTCCTCTGTGGATCTGCCGCCTGCCCGAGCATGATCGTAGGAACGTGCTCCTGTGCGTGGACGGCTCGCCGCCGTCTGAGCGCATCACCGACCACGTGGGCTTCATGCTTGCCCAGGAGCCGGGCCACACGGTGACCGTGTTTCACGTCAGCCCTGGCGGGGAGGACACGCCCGAGGCCAGCGCGGTCATGGACCGGGCGATGGCCCTGCTGGCCGAGGCGGGCATGCCCCGCGAGCGTATCACCACCGTGGTGCGCAAGGGCGCAAACCCGGCCCGGCACATCGAGGCCGAGTACCACGCGGGGCGGTACGCGGCCGTGGCCATCGGCAGTTCGGGCGCGGGCCGGGGCCTGTGGAAGCGCTATTTTGTCGGCTCCGTGGTCCGCACCGTGTTCGACGACCTGACCGGCGCGGCCCTGTGGGTGTGTTTCTGATCGGACGCTGAATCGGGGGATGGCGCGGCGCTGACGGCGCGGCATCTCCTTGCGGGGAGAGGATGGGCAGAAACCCGGCCAACACGCATGTGCGCTTCTGGCGCGACCCGGACTTGCCCGGGGTCGAGATCCGCGTTTCCCGCTACAATGAGGAGGCGTTCCGCCGCCATGTCCATGACGCATGGTCCGTGGGGCTGATCGAGGCCGGGCGGACCACGTTTCTCCTGGACGAGGCCTGGCATGTGGCGGCCAGGGGGCAGATGGTGGCCATCGAGCCGGATGCGGTGCACGCCTGCAACCCGGACCCTGGCTCGGTCATGGCCTACCGCATGTTTTACGTGGCACCCGGCCTGCTCGACGAGGCCGCTGCCGAGGTCCTTGGCGGCGTGGATTGCAGGGCGCGTCCCGGGTTTGTCTCGCCGGTCATCGACGATGCCGATCTCTTTCGGCTCTGGCGCAGGCTGCACATTGCGGTGGCGATCAAGGCCGACCGGCTGGAGAAGCAATCCCTGCTCATGCAGGGGCTGGCCGATCTGCTGACGCGCCACGGCCGCCTCGCCAGCCCGGGCGAATGCGCCCAGGCACCTGACGCCATCAAGCTGGTGCGCGAGCACCTGGCCGCCCGGCTCGACGAGCGCGTCGGCCTCGATGAGCTCTCGGCCCTGGCCGGTATCAGTCGATACCATCTGCTGCGCCTCTTCAGCCGCGAGACTGGGCTGCCGCCCCACGCCTATCAGAACCAGCTGCGCGTGGATCGAGCCAGGACACTGCTGGCCCGGGGCGCGCCCATCAGCCAGGTGGCGGCAGAAGTCGGCTTTGTTGACCAAAGCCATTTCACCAGGATTTTCAGGCAATTCACCGGGGCCACCCCGCGTCAATACCAGTCCGGCTCGCGCGCCTGATTCCCCCTCACCCGTCTGATTCCGGCTCGCGCAATTTCCTACCATACAGCCGGCGCGCATCGGGCTACACCCCTCCTTCAACCAAGGAGGGAATCATGAGACTGTGGCAAAGGGCGATGATAGGGCTGGCCCGGAACGACCGGCTCACGGTGTGGATGCATGATGCGCGCTGCATGCGCCGTTTTTCGCGCATGTTCGTGGGCGGCGCAGACGCGGACGCGGCCCTGGAGCGCGCCCAGGAGCTGAAGGGGCGCGGCATGGCCGCCTCGCTCTTCTATCTTGGGGAATATGTAAGCGACCAGGAATTGATCCGGCGCAATGCGGGCGAGCTGGAGGCCATGGCCCCGAAACTGGCGGGCGCGGGCCTTGACCTGCACCTGTCCGTGGACCCGACCCAGGTGGGGGCCATGCTCTCCTGGGATGTCTGCCGCGAGAACGTGACCGCCCTGACCGAGACCGTGGCCGGGCTTGCCGGGGCAAATCGCGCCGTGGTCATGATCGACATGGAGGATTCGTCCGTGACCGAGCGCACCCTTGCCCTCCATGGCGAGCTGCGGGCCACGGGGCTGCCTGTGGCCGTGACCATCCAGTCGTCATTGCATCGGAGCCGGAAAGATCTGGAGCGGCTCGTGGAGGCCGGGGCCATGGTCCGGCTGGTCAAGGGCGCTTTCGCCGAGGGGCCGGAGGTGGCCGCCACCGGCCGCGCGGCCCGGGACCAGAGCTACCGGGATGGACTCGATCAGATCTTTTCGCCACAGGCGCGGGAGCGAGGCGTGTACCCGGTGCTCGGCACCCACGATGACCGGATGGTGGCGCATGGCGCGGCCCTGGCACAGCGGCACGGCTGGCGGCCGGACCAGTGGGAGGTGGAGATGCTGCTGGGAGTGCGGCCTGCCTATCAGCGCCAACTCGCGGACCAGGGGCACGCCGTGCGGCTCTACCTGCCCTTTGGGGAAAGCTGGTTTCCCTATGCCATCCGCAGAGTTGGCGAGCGCCCGGCCAACGCCTGGTTCGTCCTGCGCTCCATGCTTGACGGTCTGGTCAAATAAAAGGAGAAAGGCCCTGTGGCGGTGATCAGGGCCTTTCCGGAGAAGACCCGGCGGGGAATGCCGGGCACATGCGCATCAAACACCACACTCCGGCCCCTGGAGCAATAGGGAAAGCTCCCGTTCTGCGGTCATCGTGCGGGAGAATGTCCCAGGAGAGATGGGGTCGGTCGCCGCAGCCGAGCCCCGAGTCGAAAACTCGTCAGGAATCCGGCAAATCCGGTTGCTTTCCGTTCATTTTTTTTGTACGGAATACTCATGTTGACAGAGTTGTTCACCTCGAAAACGCGGATCAAGCTTCTACTGAAGCTCTTTCTGAACCCGGAAGTTTCCTGCTATCTCAGGGAATTGGCTTCTGAATTCAGTGTTTCCCCCAATGCCATCAAGGGGGAACTCGACAGTTTGAGCGATGCGGGCTACCTGACGCGCAGGCAGGATGGGCGCAGCATTTTTTTTCAGGCCAACAAAAAGCATCCATTTTTTCCGGAGATCAGCTCCATCGTCCGAAAATCCCTTGGCATCGACAGGCTTGTGGATGAGGTTGTGGCGAGTCTTGGAAAGGTGGAAGCCATTTATATACTTGACGATTATGCCAATGGCAAGGACTCCGGGCTGATTGATGCCCTGGTCATCGGGAACGTGGACAAGGGGCGGCTTGACGAGCTTCGCTCCATCGTCGAGTCCAAGGTGGGCCGAAAGGTGCGTGTCATGGACATTGCCCCGGACGATTTCGCGGCGAGCCGGGACATCTTTCTCACCCGCCCTAACTGGAAGGTGTTTTGACATGGCTGAAATGAAAGTTGCTGTTGTCGGTTCCGGCTACTGGGGAAAGAACCTTGTCCGCAATTTTCACGAGCTGGGAGCGCTTGGCCGCATCTGCGACTCTAGCCCGGACACCCTGGCCTCGTTTCGCGGGCAATATCCGGACACGGATACCTGCCTGAGCTTTGCCGAGGTGCTGAACAGCGATGTGGACGGCGTGGTCATTGCCACGCCTGCCGAGTCACATTTCCGGCTGGCGCACGAGGCGCTGCTGGCCGACAAGCACGTCTATGTGGAGAAGCCGCTGGTACTCGACGAGGGGGAGGCTGTCCGGCTCATCGAGCTTGCCGCCAAGCGAAACCGCATTCTGATGGTCGGCCACCTGCTCCAGTATCACCCTGCGTTTATCCGCCTTGGGCAAATGGTCGCCTCCGGCGAGCTTGGCCGGATCAATTACATCTACTCCAACCGCCTGAATCTGGGCAAGATTCGGCGCGAAGAGAACGCCCTGTGGTCCTTCGCCCCCCACGACATCTCCATGATCCTCACCTTGGCCGGAGAGGGGCCGGAGTCTGTCCAGGCCGTGGGCGGAAACTATCTGCACAAGGCCATCGCCGATGTGACCACGACGCACCTGGAGTTCGCGTCCGGGCTCAAGAGCCATATTTTCGTCTCCTGGCTGCATCCCTTCAAGGAGCAGAAGCTGGTGGTGGTGGGCCAGGACAAGATGGCCGTTTTCGACGACACCCGGCCGTGGGAGGAGAAACTGCTGCTCTACCCCCACCGCATCAACTGGCAGGGCAACGCACCCATCCCCGACAAGGCCGAGGCCGAGCGGGTGGCGGTCGAACCAGCCGAGCCCCTCAGGCGGGAATGCCAGCAGTTCCTCGAATCCATGCGAACCGGCAAGGCTCCTCTGACCTGCGGGCAGGAAGGGCTTGCGGTCCTGCGGGTGCTCAACGCTGCCCAGCGGTCCCTGGACCGAGGCGGCGAGAAGGTGCTTCTCGGCCGGGACGGCGCGGCCGGTTCGTCCTCGAATTTCGTCCACTCCTCGGCCTATGTCGATGACGGTGTCGAGCTGGGCGGTGAGGTCTCCATCTGGCATTTCTCCCATGTGTTGACCGGCTCGACCATCGGCCGGGGCTGCAAGATCGGACAGAACGTGGTCATCGGCCCGGACGTGTCCGTGGGTTCCGGCTGCAAGATTCAGAACAACGTGTCCGTGTACAAGGGCGTCACTCTGGAAGAGAACGTGTTCTGTGGGCCAAGCGTGGTCTTCACCAACGTGCACAACCCCAGGTGCGAGATCCCCCGCATGGGCGAGCTCAAGCCAACCCTTGTACGCCGGGGCGCGACCCTGGGGGCCAACAGCACCATCGTCTGCGGCACTACCATCGGCAGATACGCCTTTGTTGGCGCCGGTGCCGTGGTCACGGAAAACATCCCGGACCACGCCCTGGTGGTGGGCAATCCCGCCCGCCAGAAGGGCTGGGTCTGCCAGTGCGGCATTAGGCTGGACGAAAGCCTCGCCTGCCCGGGGTGCGGGGGGAAATACGGGTACGAGGACGGTGTCCTGAGCCGGTGTGGCGGGGGGCGGGGATGACGCAGTGCGTGATTCTTGGGGAGGCAGGGGCCTTCCCGAAAAGGGTCACCCTTGAGTTGACCAATCGTTGCAACCTGAGTTGCACATTCTGCCCGCGCCGTTACATGGAAAAGGAGCGCGGTTTCATGGATGTGCGATTGGCCAAGTCCCTCTTGGATGAAATGGCCAAGCATGCGCCGGTTTCTGTGGTCCCTTTTTTCCGAGGGGAAAGCCTGCTGCATCCCCAGTGGTTTGATATTTTGCGGCACGCACAAGAAAAGGAAGTGGGAGAGATTCAGTTCACCACCAACGGGTCGCTGCTTTCGACGGAAAACATAGAGCGAATACTTGACCTTGAACTTGACTTTATTTCGTTCTCCCTCGACACGCGGGATGCGGAACTCTACAACGCAAGCAGACGCGGTGCCGATTTTAACCAGACCATGCAGAGTGTGCTCGAATTTGTGAAAAGACGCGATGAACGTGGTGTTCGAACCCAGGTGCAGGTGAGCGCCGTGGAGACGCCAGAGCATCGTCCGGGCATGAGGGCCTTCGTGGATTACTGGAGACCCGTCGTGGACCGGGTGAGGATCTATGTGGAGCACTCCAAGGACGGCAACCCAGGCAGCATAGACGAGCCCATGCCGGAGTTCGCAACTCGGCAGCCATGCTTCAAGCCGTTCACGGACATGGTCGTCTACTGGAATGGGCAGGTCGCCTGCTGCAATCACGACTGGACCCGCCAGCGGGACGGTGTTCCCTTGGGTGACGTTTTCAGGGACGGCATTGCAGGAGTTTGGGGGGGCGACGCTTATGCTGCATTGCGGCTGCACCACATGCAGGGAGTTCTGGACGGTGTTAGGCCCTGCGACGGCTGCGATCATTGGAGGATGTACTACACGGAGCCAGGATTTTGTGGCCGAACCTATATCCGCAAGTAGCAACGCCGCAGCTTTTGAGCGGGTTAAATTTGATAAGTCATATGTCCCAGTCAGGAGACATAGAGGTTCTGGAGGAAAAATGCTGGGTATTAATGATATTAGCGCCATATTAGCGTGTCCTGTTTGCAAGGGCGACATATGCGCTTCTGAAAGTCCGACTTGCCGCTGTGAGCGTTGCGGTGCAACATATAGCCGGACGAGAGGGGTGTGGGATATGATCCCAAGAGATGGTCGCAAGTCCGATCCGATGTGGACCGTTTGGGATCAAGTGCAGAAGAACGGCCTCATAGCATATGAAAACGATCCTGACAAAAACCTAGGCATTGGTGAGCGTGAGGACTTTTCCGCTTTCGGAGAATTTTGTAATTTTTCTGGCATTGTGCTTGACGTCGGTTGCGGGCCGCAGCCTTGGCCATCACATTTCAATGAGGCAACCGAGGGAACGCGTTTTGTCGGGGTTGACCCCTTGGCTGAAGATTGCGCTGAATATACAAGATTTAAAGCGTTGGCAGAGTATCTTCCTTTCCGTGATTTTTCTTTTGATCATGTCGCGTTTACGACTTCGTTGGATCATTTCGTCGATCCTATGCTGGCCTTGAAGGAGGCTCGGAGAGTTTGCAAGCTGGAAGGGGAGATCGACATCTGGATTGGAGTCAAAGATGAAGCAACTCCTCGGCCTCGGGTTTCGCCTTATTGGTTTCAACAGCTGGAAAAACCCGAAGGAGCCGAAGACCTTTTTCACATCAAGCGATTGGACGAGCAGCAATTGCTCACGATGCTGAGCCAAGCCGGTATATGCATAGTAAGGCGCGAGGTGATCCAGATCGATTCTTACCGCAGGAATGTTTTTGTCAAAGGCAGGTCATGAACAATAATGCCGCAATGTTGGTGATTGGGGCTGGCGGCCTTGTCGGGAGCCATCTCGTTCGAGCCAATCCCGAGAGAACCATCCCCATAACGCGAAATTCGACTAAAAAGCTGGAAAGCCATGTGATTCGGGATGTGTCTACACTCGTTTTTCTGGCCCAGTCCTCTGCATATACCGTTCCTTTGTTCGTCACGGATCTTTTGGCTGTAAATGTCGAGTTGCTTCGTCGAACTCTCCACGCAGTGGCCGGGACGGTCCCAAAGGTCATATTATTTTCGACTGGGAGCGTATATAAGGCAAGTGGCAGCGAGTTGACCGAAGATTCTCCCGTGGATGTAGACACGACCATCCCCTATGTTGCCTCTAAGTTGGCTAGCGAGTTCATTGCACAGTCTTTTGCCGGTTTTTTCGAGAGTATATCAATTGTTCGTCCGTTTTTCATTTACGGTTCCGGGCAAAGAAAGACCATGCTGTTTTCCAAACTTCAGGCAGATTTGTTGGCTGGGGAGTCTCTTGCCGTGGGGCAGGATGGAGGAATTGTTTTTAATCCCGTACATGTGTCGGATGTTGTTCGCTTCATAGAGCTGTTGCATGAGTCCCCTCTTCCTGGCTTGAACAAAGTCAATCTGTATGGGCCTGAGTCGACTACACTTGAAGGGGTTATTAATCATATGGCCGACATCCTGAACGTCCCAGCGAATCTTGTTCGCGACGAGCGTCCCCTCAATATGATGGTTGCCAAATCGAAGCATGTTTTTTTTCAAAGTTATTGCGGAATAAGGAAGGGGATTTTGGAAATGCTATCGAAGCATGGAGCCTAGGTATGTGTGGCATCTGCGGCATCGTGGATATCGGAGATCGTCCGGTTCCAATTGAGCATATTAGACTTATGAATGATGCCTTGGTCCATCGAGGTCCTGACGGACGGGGAGAGGTCGTCGAGTACAATATGGGAATTGGTCATTGCCGACTCAGCATCATTGACCTGAGTGACGCAGCCAGTCAGCCAATGGCCTGCAACGCAGGAATGTATTGCATCAGCTACAATGGTGAAATCTACAACTACCGTGAGCTACGCAGAGAGTTAGAAAATTTGGGGTATGCTTTTTTGTCCCGCTCGGACACGGAGGTTGTGCTCAATGCGTTCATAGCTTGGGGAGAACATTGCGTTAGCCGGTTTAACGGAATGTTTGCCTTTGCTGTTTGGGACAGAAATCATCGCCGAATGTTTCTAGCCAGGGACAGATATGGCATCAAACCGCTATATCACATGCAAGTTGGGAATAAATTTATGTTTGCATCGGAGCACAAGGCTTTTCTGGTGTTGCCTTTTGTTGATCGATGCATTGATAAAGAAGCATTGATTGAATATTTTACATTTCAAAACATATTTACACATAGGACTTTGATCAAGAATGTGCATCTTTTTCCCCCAGGACACTATGCGTATGTATCCAGTGACGAAGGAGGGATGAAGCTTGCTCGCTACTGGGACTACGACTTTTATGAGCCTGAGCAACAACGAAGCGAAGCAGATTATCTCGAAGAGCTTGACTTTTTGTTTAAGAGGGCTGTTAAGCGTCAGATGGTGAGCGACGTGGGGTGTTCTACTTACTTGAGCGGTGGAATGGATTCTGGAGCTATCACAGCGATCGCTTCTAAAGAGATTCCATACATTAGAACATTCACTTGTGGTTTTGATTTGCATTCTGCGTCGGGTATGGAATTGGCATTTGATGAGCGAGAAAAGTCAGAATACATGTCTTACGTATTCAAGACAGAACACTATGAGATGGTGCTTAAGGCTGGAGACATGGAGCGAGTCCTCCCTCGTCTTGTCTGGCATCTGGAAGAACCTCGTGTCGGGCAGAGTTATCCCAACTACTATGCCGCCCAACTTGCTAGCAAATTTGGAAAAGTTGTTTTGGCAGGAACCGGTGGAGATGAACTCTTTGGCGGATACCCTTGGCGCTACTACCGGAATGTGGTGAATGAAGGCTTCGAGGACTATATAAGTAAGTACTATTCATTTTGGCAGCGATTGTTGCCGGATCATGCTGTCCGATTGGCTTTTTCGCCGATTTGGGATGAAGTTTGCCACGTTCAACCTCGAGAGATTTTTAAAAATGTTTTTCAGGAGCATGCTGATAGGCTGACAAGGCCGGAGGACTATGTGAATCACTCTTTGTATTTTGAGGCAAAGACTTTTCTACATGGCTTGTTGATGGTTGAAGACAAGCTTTCCATGGCACATGGCCTTGAAACTCGTGTGCCTTTCCTTGACAACGATCTAGTCGATTTCGCCATGCGCGTTCCCGTGCGCTACAAGCTGGGCAACCTAGACCAGATCGTACGCATGAACGAGAACGAGCCGGGCCTTAAGGTTTCAAAATACTATCAAAAGAACCGCGACGGAAAGCTTCTGCTCAGAAAGGCCATGAGCCGCCATATTCCAGACACCATTGCAACGGCGGTCAAGCAGGGTTTTTCGGCCCCGGACGCATCCTGGTTCAAGGGTGAAAGCATAGACTACGTGCGATCCGTCCTCTATGGAGATGCGCGTATCTTTAGCTACCTGGACAAGACAACCATTCAGCGACTGGTAGATGAGCATCTTTCCGGCCAGGTCAACCGCCGACTGCTCATATGGTCCCTGCTCAGCTTCGAACAATGGTGCAAAACATATCTGCCTTAGTGCAACAAGGAATTATCAATGCCCGCCCTCGAACGACTTGGCGTTCCAGTCCAAAACGCCCCCGGCAACCCTGGTCGGTTCTCGGAAACCCAAATGCAGACCAAGGATTGTTTTGGCTTCAAATGGTTGCAGCGGAGAGCCTACGAATCTCCTGAGATGAAGGACATGACAACCAACTGGATGGTGGAAAAGTATCTTGGCGGAAACCCGGCCCTTCTGGACGAATGGCTGTCTGGGGGCCGCAAGATTATTCTTGACGCCGGGTGCGGAAGCGCACTTTCCGCCTTGTGCCTGTTCGGGAACAGGCTCAAGGACCACGACTATCTTGGAGTGGACATTTCGACATCCGTTAATGTTGCTGAAACGCGTTTTCGCGAGCACAGCATCCATGGCGACTTCCTTCAGGCGGATCTCATGGACATTCCTATCCCTGCCGGGAGCGTCGACATGATCTTCTGCGAAGGCGTGCTGCACCACACGGACGATACTGCAGCGGCCGTGGATGCCTTGAGCAAAAAGCTCAAGACCGGAGGCCGGTTCCTTTTCTACGTCTACGCAAAAAAAGCACCCATTCGTGAATTTTCCGACGACCATGTGCGCGAACAACTCTCCGCAATGACAGATGAACATGCTTGGGAAGCCCTGAAACCCCTCACCACGCTCGGCATTGAACTTGGCAGGCTCGAACAGACCATAACCATTGCCGAGGACATTCCACTTCTGGGAATACAAAAAGGGGAATACGGTCTTCAGCGATTTTTTTATTGGCACATATGCAAGATGTACTACCGCCCAGAGTTTTCCTTTGACGCCATGCATCTCATCAACTTCGACTGGTTCCGGCCGCTCAACTGCCACCGGCACTCCGAGGAAGAGGTGCGCGACATGTGCTCCAAGGCCGGGCTGACCATTGAAACGCTACACACCCAACCTTCAGGCTATACCGTCATCGCCCTGAAAGACTAATCATTGAGTTCACGATTTCCCGTTTTGGAGGCAAGCATGATGCTGACGAAAATTAAAGACTTTCTCCGAAAAAGACCTCGCCTTTTCAACATGCTGCGGGCAGGTAAGATATTCTTGCATGAAATGGTTCCGGCCTTGGTTCAGAAAGACAAATACCGCATCAACAGGGCGCTCTGCCTGATCTCTGCTCGATGCGGCTTTGGCCGATCGCTTGGCCGCCCCATGCTGCTCAACATCGAACCCACGACCGTATGCGATCAAAAATGCACCATCTGCGAAACCGGCCTGGGAATACTCGGCAGAAAGCCCGAGTACATGAGCCTTGGGGCCTTTCAAAACATTCTTGATCAGTTTGACAGCAACATGCGGGAAATTCTTCTATATTTCATGGGAGAAACCTTTCTGAACAAGGAGGCGTACAAAATGATCCGCTACGCAGCGGACAAGGGAATCTATGTCTCCACCTGCACCAACGGGAATTTTGTCACCCCCCTCGAACTCGTGCAAAGCGGCATCGCCGAAATCAATTTCCACATCGCGGGCACGACACAGGAAATTCATGAAATATATCGAGTTGGAGGCACTCTGAAGGCCGTGCTTGACGCCACCCGCGAAGCGGTTCTCCTCCGCAATGAGATGCGCGATGCACTGAAACGGAACCCTTACCCGATGAAAATCTCACTGGGATTCATCCTTTTTAAACACAATGAGCATCAAGTGCCCGAGGTGGAGGGCCTGGCCAAGGATCTTGGCGTCGACAGCTTCCACATCATCGACCCTTGCGTCCGTAATGTCGAGCAGGCCCACGACCTGCTGCCCACGGACAGGGACCATTGGGTGTACGATCCCCAGGCCTACGAAAGGGGTGAACTCAGGATGCGCCGCCCGCCGCAAAACGAGTGCGAATGGCTATACTCGGCCATGACCATTCAGGTTAACGGCAACGTCGTCCCCTGCTGCCGCGACCCCAAGGGACTAGATGTCCTGGGCAACGCGCTGCAGGAAAACGTCAACGACATCTGGAACAACCCGAAGTTCAAGCGGCTTCGGAAACAGGTGGCGACCATCCAGGGCTCCCTACAGCTTTGCTCGCTTTGCGAAGGATATGTCATGCCTGTGGAAAGGAAGCATTTGCCATGATGCATGTCTTGCGATGGCCCTTACGGGTCGTAAAATGGGGTCTCGATGCATGCGCCGGCATTCTGGTCTGCCTTGTCGCCTGTGTGCTTGCTCGCCGCAACAAATCCGCTGCGACGGGGCAAGTCCACGCATTGTTTATCGTGCCCGGAGCCAACGTCGAATCCATTTATCGTAAATTTGGCACTCTGGATGTCTATTTTTCTGACAACCCTGATTTTTTCCACAAAGTCGAAAGGTTGCTGCTTGGCCGAGGCAACTTCACGTTGCACCTGAAGGATAATTTCATCGTCACGGAAAGAAACACGGACAACACGCGCTTTCCTCTGCTTGGGCACGCCAGAATTCTCCTGGCGGCCATACGGATCGCCCGACTGGAACCCGTCAGCATAATCCACGCGCGAAGCCCCTACCAGCCGGGTCTGATCGGCGTCGCAGCATCATGGCTTCTTGGTGCCCCTTTGTGCATATCCATTCATTCTGATTATGAGAAACGCGAGGCGCTGCAGGCCGGCACCATCCCACGCATTCTCGGGTCCGTGTGGCTCTCCCGACGGGCGGAGCGCTTCTGCTACGCCCATGCGACAAGGGTTTTGCCGATCCGAGAATCCATGGTGCCCCATATTGAAGGCGTAGGATGTCCTCCAAGTAAAATCAGGCTTTGGCCGCACGGGGTCAACCTCACTGCGTTCACGCTCCCCGCCGAAGAATCTGTACGCGACCACTTCGGACTACCCGAGGACGCCCGCATCATCTCTTCCGTCGGCAGGCTGGTGGACGAGAACTATGCCTACGACCTGCTTGATATCTGCAAGGCCGTCGTGGCAATGCGCCCGGACACATATTGCCTGATATGCGGCACCGGAGAACGGGAGGAGAGTATGCGTCAGGCCGTGCAGCAAGCTGGACTAGGCGAACGCATTTTATTGCCAGGAAACGTGCCGCTTAAGCTTTCCTATGAAATTCGAAAGCAAAGCGACGTGAACCTGAGCCTCATGGGAGGATTCAGCCTTATCGAAGCATGCGCCGGTGGAAAACCCGCCATCGCATACGATGTGGAATGGCACTATGAACTTGTGAAGAACGATGAGACCGGATTGCTGGCCCCAGAACACGCCGTCGATCTCGTTATTGAACGCATCATCCACTATCTGGACAACCCGCAGCTTGCGGCCTTGCACGGAGAAGCCGGGAAAGCACTTGCCTTCGCCAGGCATGACAGCCGCATCGTGAAACAACACCGCGCTGCCGTTTACCAGGAGGTGCTGGATGAGTACCGATGATCACGTCACCAGCCAGATCCGACAGGGCAACCTCTGGTATGTCCAGGAGCAGTTGCCCACCTTGAACCACCCAGGCGTTGCAAGGGTGGTCAACCAGCGCTGGAGGTTCATACATTCGGTGTTGAATTCCCTCGACCCGCGGCAAAGTCCGCTCCGCGTCCTTGATGCAGGCTGCGGAGACGGCGTGAACCTTTCTTTTCTTACCAAAGTTGCCGGTCTTGAAGTTCATGGCATGGACTACAACCCGTTGCGCGTCGAGCGGGCCGCAACTGCCTTTCCCGAAGCCCGCATCTTTCAATCCGACCTGACAGATCTTTCCGACATCGAGGAACGATACGACTGTATACTTCTGAGTCAGGTGATGGAACACATCAAGGACGACCAGCGCATACTTCACCAGCTCGGCACCCTACTCGCCCCCGGCGGGCGACTGATCGTGGGCGTCCCCAACGAGGGTTGCTGGTTGGCGTGGCTCAGAAACCACGTGCTATTTCCAAAGTATGCACGAACAACGGACCATGTGCACTTCTACACCCTTCCGGCGCTCAGGCGGCTTTTCGCTCATGCCGACCTGACCGTCGAACGCATCATGACCGAAGGTTTTTTCTACCCCAGCCTGCGCATGCATCAATTCTTTTGCGCCGGTGAGCTGCGATACCGATTCTCGCAATTTCTCGGCCGGGCGTTGCCCCGTCTGAGCGGAGGGTTCTATTTCTGTCTGTCCCGGCCATCGAAAGAAGGCCCTCCAACCACCAGCCTCCCGCGACCTTGCGACACACCCCCGGCAAGAGGCTGACGCCATGTGTGGGATATCCGGCATTGTTGGCGCAGAGCCCCTTGCACCGGGCACCTTCCGCCTTGTCCAGCACATGAACGAGGCCCAAGCCCACCGTGGACCAGACGGTGATGGGATATGGAAAAGCGAGCAGGCGATACTCGCCCAGCGCAGACTGGCCATCATCGACCTGAGCGATCGCGGCAGGCAGCCCATGCCCGATCCGGAGCAACGGTACGTTCTCGTCTGCAACGGTGAAATATACAATCACCAGACTCTGCGAAAGCAACTTTCGGATGAAGGATATCATTTTTCAAGCGGCACCGATGTTGAAGTCATTCTGCCGCTGTATAAAAAATACGGCAAAGATTGCTGCAAACACCTTGTCGGAATGTTCGCCTTCGCCATATGGGACAACACTGAACGCGAGCTTTTCCTGTGCCGCGACAGAATTGGAGAGAAACCGCTTTACTATGCGGAGTCGAATGGGAAAATAGCTTTTTCATCTGAGATCAAGGCGCTGCTCAACCTGCCTTGGGTCGATTCTTCATTGTGCGAAGAAACCATTCCCAACCTGTTCTTTTTCGGCATCACGCCAGCGCCGCTCACGCCGTTCAATGGGATCAAGATGCTCCCGCCTGCTACATGGATGCACTGGCGGGATGGGAAATCATGCTTCGAACGCTATTGGAGTATTGATTTCGCGGCGGTGCGCCATAGAAGCATGGATGATGCGCTTGATGAATACGAGCATCTGCTGTTGCAAAGCGTCCAGGGGTGTCTCGTCGCCGATGTTCCCGTGGGAATTATGCTCTCCGGAGGCGTTGACTCAAGCACCATCGTCTGGGCTTCGATAGCGCAAGGTTTTGATGCTCAAACCTTTTGCGTCACAGCCAGCGGCCATGAGCACTCAGGAGAGGCTGCCCTTTCTTCCCGGGTGGCCGAGCACCTCGGCTCCAGACACAAAATCATCTCGTTCGATCCTGCCCAACACATATCGAGACTGCCGAACGTCTTTCGCGCCCATGACCGTCCTTACAACAACCCCGCGGCATGGTTTGCCGACGAACTTGCCAAGAAGATGCGGGAGGAAGTCAAAGTCGCGCTGAGCGGCAACGCCGCGGATGAACTGTTTGCCGGATACGCTGGGTACAACAAGCATTGCATGCACTCGCCCGCACAGCGCATCCTGAACCTGATTCCTCGCAACCATCGCAAGGCCCTTCTCGGCATTTCGCCTGGGCGTATGAAGGCTTCTCTTGCCGCCAGTCTGACCTCGAACCGGCAGAGACTGACCCAATCAGTCTCCAGCCTCGTCCGGAAAGGAATGAAGGAAAACCTCACCCCGGAGTTCTTCAACAAATGGCAAGATTACGAAGCGGGCAAACATTTTGAGCAGTATCTTGAAGAAAGCAACCCCTCGACCCTGCTGCAGGCGGTTCGTTACACCGATCTCATGGTCACCCATCAACACGGCCACACCATCTTGAGCGACATTTCCGGAATGTCCCGCGGTCTGGAGTATCGTTCTCCATTCCTTGACCACCGGCTGGTCGAGTTCGCCTTTTCCCTTGAGGACTCGTTGCTGCTCCCCGACCCATGCAACCCCACGCAAAACAAGCAGATCATGAAGTGCTTCCTGGAGAGGCACCTTCCCCGGGAGATCGTTTACGAGCCGAAACGAGGCTTCGGATATGATATCGACTTCATGAAGCTGTTCATGAGGCACGGCAAGACGCTCCAAAGGCAAGTCGGCAACGATCGGATGCGATCCTTGAACATTTTCGATCCTGTGTTTTTAGAAACAGCCCTCATGAAGTCGTTGTCCTCGGCCTGGATGGCGCTGGCCTTCTCCATCTGGGCAGACCTGTATCTTTTTGGGTTCAGCATCGAAGAAATATCTTCAACTATTTGCCCTGCGCCAGGAGACAACCGATGACCGGCAATATCATCATCCTTGACGGCGCGTCATTTGAAAGAGGCGGCCAAGGCCCCTGCTACACATTCACATCCATGGGCAAGAAGGTGTCCTGGCCCATGGATTATGGCCGGAACCTTGGCCCCGGTGGAGCCTGGAATCTTTTTTGGCGGCTGGGCTTTACGCCGAAAATGGTCAACACGGCTCCGCCCGACGAGGATGGCGTGCTCATCATAAGCACGGAAGGTGAACTCCACCCCCAGGCTGCGGGAAGCGTGAGGCGCTGGGCCGATTCCGGAAAGCCCCTCATCATGGCAGGCGACCCGAGCATACTGAATCTGGCTCTTAGGCTTGACATTCAAGCCCAATTAACCACTCCACCCCACATATACACGGGACTGGCCTGGACCGGTCTCGGCCAGGAACCGCAGGTCATTGCGCCGTTCAAATGGCAGTACGCCGACTTCAGTTCAACCGCCGAAGCCACTTGCCACGGGGTGATCGCTCAGATTCAGGGCGAAGTGGAAACCCCGGCTCTCGCGCATCTTGCACCGCAGACCTCCGCCCCGGCAATCATATGTTGCGATAGCGCGGCATATCTCAATGGCAATCCCTTCCGTGCGTTTCAGGCATGGCTCCAGTGTCAAGCCGATCTCAGGCCTTGGCTCAACTGGAGGCCCCGGCTCTTTTGGCTCGACGACTATGCGGCCTGGCTATGGCGCCAGCTCACTGCCGTCCTTCCAGTTCTGGCCGAGTTGCCTCGCCCGGGCATTCCGGGATACGAGCCACTGAGCATCGTCTTGCGTCACGACGTGGATTCCAGTCGCGACACGAGTTATCTGGAGGAAGAAAACGCTCGCGGCATCAAGGCCAGCTACGCGATATTGGATGACGCGAACGCACCGCATTGGGTTGAGACGATAGCCAGGAACCCCCAACACGAAAACTGCTTTCACTATGAATCCAGCACGACCAATGAGCTAACAGCGCGAATCCGCAATCGGTTCTCATCTCGATCGACAACCTATGAGCCCTCGTTCAGTCGAATATCTCCCAAAGGGATCTTGGCGCAGGTGCGCAAGGCACACAAACGCGGGATACAAAGCGACACCATCCACAGGCACGCATTGTTCATGCTGTACCCCGAGCACATTGAAGCCCTCGATGTGCTGAAAAAAGCCCACCCCGCCTTTCTCGGCGGCAACAATTTCTTCATCGGGCAATACCTGTTGTGGGGGGCTGGATGGCCAACCGCTGAGACATCACATGAGATGGGTTGGCATTCTGTAATGACTCCATACTGGTACCCGTTTCGCCCCGTGCATGCGGGCGACAAGGGTAGGCTGCTTGATGTGTGGGAGGGAAGCAATGTCATGGAATATGAACCACATCTGGTCGAACGCATGCTGGAACACAAGATCGACGAGTTGCCTCAACGCCTGATCACCCTGAACTACCACCCGTTCCATGCGCATAACGCAACCTTTGCCGAAGGCGGCCGCCTCAATGACTACAAACTCATCCTCTCGATGATTAAGCAACGAGGCGGAGCCTTTCTGACCATGCGCGAAGCTTTGCAAAAGGCCAACGCCATGGCGAAAGGACAATGACATATGCCAAAGAGCATTTTAATGAAAAATAATGCAAAAGCGCCGATCCAGTGTCCACGTTGCGGCTATCCGGCCATTTACGATTCTGGTCAATGCCCGGCATGCGCACTGCCCGTCTTTCACCGCGCCAACTGCACGACATGGGACGGTCAGCGGAATGACGTGCCCTCCAATCAACGCACGAAATGGACAAATCATTTGGCCACACTGTTTCACGATCCAAGGCATTTTTGTACATGCGCGGCTACAAAATTCTCTGAATGGATACACCCCCTGCATGGACGGTATTCACCCATCGCAGCCATCCACCGCCACAGGCTTGATGACTTCTACAAAAAAACCCTGACGGACAAACGTGTCGCCGAGAAGTGGTGTGCTCATTATCTTCAAGGGCTCGACCTTCCCTCGGGTTGCTTCATCCTTGAGCACGGATGCGGACAAGGCCGTCATTTGGCCCTTCTGTCGCAATTGGGTTTTTCCGTCTGCGGGCAAGACATCTATGAGGATCCTTGGTGGAAAAACATACCGAATGCCTCCCTGCAAGTGACCCCTCCGGGCCTGTCCAGACTGCCCTGGGGAGACTGTATTTTTGGACTCGTGCTCAACATGCTCGTGACGGACTATCTTACGGAAAACCAACTGGAGGACTATGCAAGAGAGGTCCATCGGGTGCTTGCCCCCGGCGGCTCCTGGGTCATTCTCCAATCCAATCCCGAGGGCTTTTCTACGAACACGTTGATGAAGAGGTTTCCGCGTGCGGCAATGCATCCGCCGTCCTTGTTCCTGCGACTTGCCGAAGACCTCGGCTTCCAAACGATAGACTTGAGCTACCAGGGATTCACCTCCCCATTTCTTCCAACCGCAGTGGACGTGTTCCGAAGAACCCTGTCGCCAATCCCCTTTGCCGTTGATGACCGTCGATCCATACTGGCAAAGGCTCTGCCGCCACGGAAGCGGGCGCTTTGGCTTTTACGGCTGCAGAAAACCTAAACTGTTTTTGTTACACCCATACCAATTGATTTAACATGCAAACATTTGTGAGCGTAAGTTAAATATGTATGTCCTTCTCATAAAAGACGTTTGGCACCGGTTTAGATTCCTTGTCCTCTTCCTGGTTGCACTTTCAGTCATTTCTGGAACGCTCAGTGGCATGAGCATATTTCTCTTGATTCCTTTCTTTTCAAAGATTGAAGTGACCCAGGATATGTCTGGGCAAAGCAGCTTTGCAAGCAGCACAGCCACTGCAATATATGATTTCATAATAGAGAAGGCACATATCCCTGACACTTTGCTGTCGTGCGTTTTGATTGTAATTTTGTCCACAGCCATTGTTCAATCGTTGTCAATAGCATACTGGTACTTATCCTCTAGAATGATAAGCAAATACATCGTCATGTGGCGAAAAGACATTACAGACGCACTTGTCAAAGCCGAGTGGAAATTTTTTACTAAAAAAAAGTCAGGCTACTTTATCAACACTCTGACATCAGAAACCAACAGGATTGATGGAGTTATTCAATCCTTATTTGAATTGACGACTTCATTTATATATGTACTGATTTTTCTTGTAATGTCCTTTGCAAGCTCTCCATTGATTACCCTCTCTTTTATGGCTGCATTTGGGCTTATGTATTTACTTTCATTGCCTATAAAAAGGAAAAGTGAGGAACTTGGAAGAAGTTGGTCAAAACACACTGAGGCTTTTCAGTCTGATGCCATAGATTTTTTACTTGGCATAAAACATATTAAGGCCACTGCATCTCATGAATCTGCGACTATTTCACTTTATAACACATTTGATAATATACGACAAGTTAGCTCATCTTCTGTTTTTACAAAGAGCTTATCTCGTTCTCTTCAAGACATTCTTAGCATCACTGCACTCATAGTCACATGCGCAGCTGGATATACCTTTTTTAATGTTGATGCAGCTTCAATCTTTATCGTTTCAATTTTACTCTTTAGGACACTGCCATATCTGGGCACTATACAGCAATATATTCAACATCTCGCATTTTACATTCCTGGATTTGCTGCGGCATATGAACTTCTTTATGAAGCGCGCGCCAATCAAGACGACATTGCGTCAGGTCCGATGGAACACGTTGCGCGACCGGTTGGCTTGTCGATCCACAATTTATCGGTGTCCCTCCAAAACACCCCTGTACTCAAAGGCGTCTCTCTTGAAATTCCACCCGGATTTACTGTGGCCCTAGTAGGCGAATCAGGTGCAGGCAAGTCGACACTCGTCGACACAATCCTCGGCCTTCTGCGCCCAGACAAGGGTGAAATTCTCGTGAACGATCATGCACTCGGCACATACTCTATGAGCGCATGGCGAAAAACCATAGGATTTGTTTCTCAAGACACGTTTCTCTTCCATGCCACGGTTCGCGAAAACATCGCCTGGAGCAACCCCGGATGCTCAGACGAGCAAATCCGCGAGGCCGCGCGCAAGGCACACGCGCACAGCTTCATCGAACAGATGGAGCGAGGATATGACACCGTAGTAGGAGACCGCGGCATACGGCTCTCGGGCGGCCAGCGCCAGCGCCTGGGTCTGGCGCGCGCGCTTCTTGGCGAAAAGGGGCTTCTCCTGCTCGATGAACCGACCAGCGCCCTAGACTCCGAATCCGAGGACATGGTCATGAATGCCCTGACCACGGCGGCCAACCAGCCTACGAAGATCATTGTTGCGCACCGACTTTCCACAATTCGCAATGCGGATATCATTTTCGTACTGCACCAGGGATCCATCGTAGAATCCGGAAGTCCCTTTGAACTGATAAATAGGAAAGGAGCTTTCTGGAACATGTGGACACAACAACACGTCTCGCGTCCTGAAGAGTAGGAGTTCTATGCTCATTTTGCAGCTTGCCATATTCTCTGCGCTTTTCATCATCCTGCGCGTGGCCCCAATCTGGAACCAGCGCCATCGGGGTTGCGACGCCTACTTTTTCATGCTTTGCGCGGAAACACTTCGCACGCGGTTCAAGATTCCCGTCACACTGCCAAGGCTTTACCTTCTTGAGCCTCAAGAGCAGTGGTACCCTCCTTTGTTCATGGTTTTCTTGTCATTCTTCCCCCAGAATTTGCTTAAAAAATACTACTGGCTCATAAATCACTTGCTTGATCTTGTCGTGGCCATCGGATTCTTTGTTTTTGTTAACCATTTTGCAGGACCAATAGGGGCATGGCTTTTCGGATTACTCTATGCCTGTGACAACTCTTTAGTCGTCGAGTATCAGAATCTTACATCGCGGCCTCTGTCTGCCATTTTGCTCTTTGCCTTCATGGCGTGCGCCATGACCGCAACGACCAACGGACCTCCTTGGTTCTTTGCCGCTCTCGCATTGGGGATTCTGCTTTTCTATACCCACAAAATGGCATTGCAGCTTTTATGGTTCATACTCCCCGTTCTCTCCATAACAACAGGAAAATTGAGCTGGGTAGCCCTTCTTGGTGCCATATATGTCGGCGCATTCCTCCTCCACCCTAGCCTCTTCATCAAAGTCGTCCGAGCCCACTGGGATATCGTTTCCTTCTTCAACCGACGCTGGCCCTGGCTCAACGCCCACTTAATCCGCAATTCTCCGATATACGGAGACGGCCGACCGACCGGCTTTTTCAATGAGTTGCTCCACGGCTCCACACTGGCTTTTCTACGAGACAAATTCTCTTCCAGCCTGTGGGCGGTCATGATTGCCGCGGCGTATCCCTTTTCGGACGAAAGCGGCTTCACCCCCCTAGTCATCTTTGTTGCCGGAACGATGGCCTGGGCTCTGCTCACGCTGCTCGTCCCCCAGCTGCGTTGCGTTGGAGAGGGCAGCAAGTATCTGAAATATGCCACCCCCGTGGCCTTGGCCTTGGCATCGATCTACACGGTGCAGGCCCCCTGGCTCTGGCTCATCATGCTTCCCCTCGCCCTGCGCCAGATACGCAACTACGCCCTCGCCTACCGCGCACTCCGGGCCCAGGCGGGCAATTCAGGCATACAAAGCGCTACGCTTCTATCCATGCTGTCCTACCTGAAGGAGCACCGGGGCAATGTCATGTGCATCCCGCTCCACCTTTCGGATTCAGTCGCATATTTCGCCCGCTGCGGCGTCCTTTGGGGGGCGCACGGATATGGCTTCAACAGCACCCTTTACCCGATCTATCCGGTGCTCCTCAAAACCATTGAACAGTGTACCGCGGATTACGAGCTGGACTACCTCCTGCTCGACACCCGATACGCCTCACTTGCGGAGCTCCGCCTCAACTCCATGACCCCGGAAGCGACCTTTGGCCCGCTGCAGCTTTTCAGATTCGACCCCGCCTCAAGGCATGACCAGGAGGCCGCATGCGGCTGACACTGCTCTCTCCAGACTTCAGAACGGGCGGAGCCGAGCGGGCGGTCGCCATCATGGCCAACCACTGGTGCGCACAAGGGCATCAAGTCACCATCCTCACCATGGACGATGGCAGTTTTTCTTCCCTCTTTTCACTTGCACCTGGAATAAGGCATCACGCACTGGGCATCTTCTTTCCCTCATCGGGGCTCATCTCCAGCCTCCGCAACGAGTGGACTCGCCTGCGCCGAATTCGAGCGCGGATACTAAAAAGTAGACCCGATGCCGTGGTCAGCGTCATTGATTCCGTGAACATCCGAACCATCATGGCCACGCGCTTCACCGGACTGCCCGTCTTGGTCTCGGAGCGAACCGACCCTGCCCACCACGACATCGGCCCCTTCTGGAGCCTAGCGCGAAACCTGACCTATCCCCTGGCAGATGCCGTGATCACGCAAACCGAAACCGCGAAGAACCACTTCCGGCGTGCCATACGAAACAAAACCCTTGTCATCCCCAATCCGGTTGTGGCGCCGGGAATGAACACGTCGCCGTATCGCGAATCAAAGAATATCGTCTGCCTTACCCGGCTCAGCCCGGAAAAGGATCCCTTCACCATGCTCAAGGCTTTTGCCCGCATCGCTCACCAACATCCCGAGTGGACGCTCACCTTTGTCGGCGACGGAAGCGAGGCCGACACCCTCATGGCCGAAACCATGCGCCAAAACCTTCAAGCCCGCGTGATCTTTGCCGGATGGCAGCGTAATGTGGGACGATGGTTGAGATGCGGAGCCATCATCGCCCTGTCCTCCCGGTATGAGGGATTTCCCAATGCCTTGTGCGAAGGCCTCGCCCACGGCCTGCCGGCGGTGGCAACGGCCACTACGGGTGCCGCCAGCGTCGTTCGTCCAGGCGTCGATGGCCTGCTGGTCGAAGTGGGAGACGACGAGGCCTTTGCCAAGGCGCTGGCCCGGCTGATCGAAGACGCGGACCTTCGGCAAACCATGGGGGCTCGCGCCGCTGAAATCCTGGACAGGTTTGGAGTTGACCGCGTCATGGGCTCTTGGAATACTCATCTATCGCATTTGATCGCCAAACGGAGAGGACATGCCCCTGCCGAATAAGAACTTATCCGCAAATAAATAGACTTTTTCTAGAGAATTTGGCATGTTCTCTCCATGAGGAGGAGCCATGTCTAGCAAAGTCAAATCCTGGGAAGTTTCTGATGAATTCTGGGCAATTGTTGAACCTCTCGTCCCT
>JBDRSO010000015.1:0-15291 GCA_043824835.1 Pseudomonadota bacterium
TATAACCGAAAAAGGCGACATGCCTTTCTCGGCTACCAAAGCCCGGAAGCATTCGAGCGCCAGTTTCACCAGACAAACCAAAAACTGGCGGCATGACCTCCCGAAGAGTGTCCGTTTTTACTATGGCAATTCACTTTGAAAAGGGTTCCCCTCTCCCCTTCACCCTGGCCGCCGGAGGCAATGATGCAACGAAACAGGGAGCCGCGAGGCTCCCTGTTTCGTTGAGGCTATTATCTCCGCGCCTAGCCCACGTGGGCGGCACCGGCTTGGATGGCTTTGGTGTTGGCGGGGATGAGTTTGTGGTAGTGTGGTGAGATGACGTTTTCGAGCGAGTCGATGACAGCCTGGAGCGGGATGATTCCGGTGGCTTGGACGAATGCGCCGATGGCGACCATGTTGGCCATGCGGGTATTGCCGAGTTGGTCGGCGATTTCGTTGCAGGGCACGGCGACGCATGTGAGGCGTTCGGTATCGGCCAGTTCCATGTCGATGAGCGAGGAGTTGATGATGTGTATGCCTTTGTCCACGACTCGGGGCTGGAACTTGTCCAGCGACGGGCGGTTCATGGCGATGAGCGATTTGGGCCGGTGGATGATGGGCGAGCCGATGTCCTCTTCGGACAGGACCACGGTGCAGTTGGCGGTGCCGCCGCGCATTTCTGGTCCGTAGACCGGGATGTAGGTGACGTTGAGTCCGTCTTTCATGCCTGCGTAGGCGAGCAGGTTGCCGATGAGCATGACGCCCTGGCCGCCGAAGCCCGCGATGATCGCGTCGATGTAGCGCATCAGCAGATTCCTCCTTCCTCGGAGATGTCCTTGAACACGCCGAGCGGGAAGTAGGGAATCATCTCGTTTTGCAACCTTTCGTTGGCCTGGACCGGGGTCATCTTCCAGTTGGTGGGGCAGCCGGCGAGGAGCTCCACGAATCCGAACCCGGTGGCACCCAACTGGCAGTCAAAGGCTTTCCTCAGGTATTTCTTGGCTGCGCTGATGTTCTTGACGCAGTCAAGCGAGCCGCGCGCTGCGTAGGCCACGCCACCCAGAGAGGCGATGATCTCCGTCATGCGGATGGGCGAGCCCTCGTGGCTGATGCAGCGTCCGGCGGGCGTGGTGGTGGTTTTTTGTCCTATCAGGGTGGTGGGGGCCATCTGGCCGCCGGTCATGCCGTAGACGGTGTTGTTGACGAAGACCACGCAGATTTTCTCGCCCCGGTTGGCGGCGTGCATGATCTCGGCCATGCCGATGGAGGCGAGGTCGCCATCGCCCTGGTAGGTGAAGACGAAGTTGTCGGGCCGGGAGCGCTTGACGCCTGTGGCCACTGCCGGGGCGCGGCCGTGGGGTGCTTCGACAGCGTCCACGTCGAGGTAGTTGTAGAGGAAGACCGAGCAGCCGATGGAAGCCACCAGCAGCGTTTTTTCGGCCAGGTTCATTTCGTCGAGCAGCTCGCCTACCAGCCTGTGGGCGATGCCGTGGTGGCAGCCGGGGCAGTAGTGGGTGGGCCTGTCGATGACGCTTTCGGGCCGGGCGAAGACAAGTTTTTCTTGCATTTCAGTCATTTATTTACCCTCCAGGCAGGCGAGGATGGGGGCTTCCAGCTCGTCCGGTGTGGGCAGGTTGCCGGGGTAGATGGGGAAGAAGTCCGAGTCGGCCACGGTGCGGATGGCCAGGCGCACGTCGTCCACCATCTGGCCGAGGTTGTGCTCGATGGTCAGGAACCGCTTGCCCGCTTGGGCCAGCTTCTTGAGGTCTGCGCTGGGGAAGGGGTAGAGGGTGATGGGCCGGAACAGACCGACCTTCTTGCCCTGCTTGCGGAAGGCGCGCACTGCGGATTTGGCGATGCGGCCGATGGAGCCGTAGGCGCAGATGATCAGTTCGGCATCTTCTGTCTCGAACTGTTCGCACTCGGCCATGTCGGTCCAGGCGTCGTACTTGGCCTGCAGGTGCCTGTTCTGCCCGGCCAGCTCGCCTTCGCCCAGGAATAGGGACTTGATGAGCCGTTTTTCGCGCGCGGTCTCGCGGGCGTTGGTGCGGCCGGTGATGGCCCAGTCGCGTCCGGCCTCGTCGTCCACGCCTTCGGGCACCCAGGGGGTGATGGGTTCCTTCATCTGTCCGAGGATGGCGTCGCCCAGGATGAGCACCGGGGTGCGGTGTTCAAAGGCGATGTCAAATGCCCGGATGGTCAGGTCATAAGCCTCCTGCACGGTGCCGGGGCCGAAGGTGAAGTGGCGGTAGTCGCCGTGGCCGCCGCCCCGGGTGGACTGGTAGTAGTCGCCCTGTGCCGGGCCGATGTCGCCAAGGCCCGGTCCGCCCCGGTTCATGTTGACGATGACTGCCGGGACTTCGGACCCGGCCATGTAGGAGATGGCCTCCTGCTTGAGCGACATGCCCGGCGACGATGACGAGGTCATGGCCCGTATGCCTGCCGCGCCCGCGCCAAGCAGCATGTTGGCCGCGGCCACCTCGGACTCGGCCTGGACGAAGTCGCCGCCCGCCTTGATCATGGCCGAGGACATGAACTCCGGGATGTCGTTTTGCGGGGTGATCGGATAGCCGAAGAAACATTTGCACCGCGCGGCCAGTGCGCCGCGGGCGATGGCCTCGTTGCCCTTGATGAAGATACGTTCGGGTTGCTTGCTCATGTTACTTGCCCCCTTTCTTCTTGGGGGTCTTGTAGACCGTGATGGCGATGTCCGGACAGATCATGGCGCAGGAAGCGCAGCCGGTACACTTGCCCTTCAAATCCTCCGGCACCTCGACGACCTTGTAGCCGCTGACGTTGAACCGGTCGGACTGGACGATGATGTCCACGGGACAGACTGTGGTGCACAAGAGGCATCCCTTGCACCGGTCCTCCCGAACCTCGATTCGCGACATGGAGCGCTCCCTGTTTCGGCCGCGGGGTGCGGCCGACCGTTTGAATTGAGTCAAGTGGATATGGAGTGTATCCGCAGTTATTTGATAAGCATCGCGTCTCCGTAGGAGAAGAAGCGAAACCCGTTTTCCAGGGCATGGGCGTAGGCGTCGAGGACGCTCCGCCTTCCTGCCAGAGCCGCGATCATAATGATCAGCGAGGATTCTGGCAAATGGAAGTTGGTGATCATGGCGTCCACCACTTGAAATCTGTATCCTGGAGTGATGAAAATATCTGTTTCTCCTCGGAATTCTCCGATGCGCCCGCTCTCGCGGACCATACCCTCAAGGGACCGGGCGCTGGTGGTGCCCACGGCCACCACGGGCCGCCCCTCGGCCTTTGCCTGCCTGACGGCTTGGGCGGTGGAATCGGGTATTTCAATATACTCTGAATGCATGCGGTGCTCGCGGATGTCGGCACAGCGTACCGGGCTGAAGGTGCCATAGCCGACATACAGGGTGACCTCGGCCCAGCCGAAGCCGCGTCCGGCCAGCTCGGCGCGCAGCCCGGGGGTGAAGTGCAGCCCGGCTGTGGGCGCGGCCACGGACCCGGCCTTGGCCGCGTCGTTGTAGGTGGTCTGGTAGCGCTCGCGGTCCGCCTCGGTGTCTGGCCGCTGGATGTAGGGGGGCAGAGGCAGGTGGCCGAGGGCCTCGAAGCGCTCGCGCAGGTCGCCGCGCCATGCCAGCTCCACCTGCCAGCGGCCGAATGGCCCGGCCTCTCTGGCGGTCAGCCTGAAATCTTCTGAAAAGGTGATGGCCGCGCCGGGCTTGGGCCCCTTGGAGGCGCGCAGCAGTCCCTCGACCCGGGCCGTGCGCCAGCCTTTGAGCCTGCCCGCCCCGTCCACAGGTTCGATCAAGGGCAGGGGGGTGAGCAGCAGGAACTCCACGCGGCCGCCCGTGTCCTTGGTGCCAAAGACCCTGGCCGGGATGACCCGGGAGTTGTTGGCCACCAGCAGCGCGCCCGGCGGCAGGTGGTCGGCCAGTTGATGGAAACCGCTTGCGCGCAACCCCCCTGTGGTCTTGTCCAGCACCAGCAGGCGCGAGCCGTCGCGCCGGTCGGCCGGGGCCTGGGCGATGCGCTCCTGTGGGAGGTCGTAGGCGTAGCTGTCGAGTCTGTAGTCCGGGGGTATTTCCATGCATTTCTTCCGTGCGCGATGTGCGCCGGAAAGCCTACACCAGGCCGCGAATCCGTCAAATCCTTTTCTTGTTTAATGATTACAAGGCGATGAGTCGAAAGAGCAGGTTTATCCATTTTGGATTGATATTTGGCCGATTCATGGTATTTCATGAGTTATGAATTGGCTTTCCGTGGCAGAGATCGCCAAACGAACCCGCATTCCCGCGCCCACGGCGCGGCGATACGCGTCGCTCTTCAAGGATTTCCTGGGTGGGCGCAAGACCGGGCGCGTGACCAAATATCCCGAGGAGAGCATCGCCGTGTTCGAGCGCATATCCAGGCTTTACGCCGATGGCGCTGTCACGGCCGAGATAGAGGAGACGCTGCGCGCCGAATTCCCTCGCACCATCGACGTGTCCGGACCCCATTCCTCCCAGGCCGTGGCTGGCGGCTTGCAGACCCAGGTCTATGCCGAGTTGGCCGCCTCTTTCAACGGGGTCATGGGCAAGGTGGCTTCATGCATGGAGATCATTGCCGACCAGAAGGCGATCATCGACCGCCAGAACGAGGACATCCAGAAGCTCAAGACCGCCTTTGTGCTCCTGGCCCGCAGCCAGAAGCGGATGAAGGAGCTGCCCGCTCCCCAGGATACCATCCCCGAGGAGATCCTGCGCCGCACCCTTGAGCTGGAGCAAAAAGACGCTGAGATCGAGGAGATTGCGCTCAAGCTCTCCTTTGACACCTCGGACATCAAGGCCAAGCTGCAAATTCTCGAATCCGAGCTGGTCCGTCTACGCAAGGACCGGCGCGACATGGAAAAGTTCCTTCAGGAGAAGATCGAGCGGCTCAAGGATGCCGCTGACTAGCCCTGTCCCTGTCCGGCCTCTTGTCCGGGCGCAGTTTCGACCCTTAAAACTCAGACGCCCAGGAGGATTCTATGCGTTCCGTCTTCAAACTCCTTGTTGTTCTTGCACTGGTTTTCGGCCTTTCCGCTTGCGCCACCACCGGCTCCGGCGGTTCTGACTCGTCCACTGCCACCCCCACGGCCACCCAGTACCAGGAGCCGGACTACTATTATGATTTCGACGACATCCTGATCCCCAAGGAGATCAAGTATGTCGAGAACGAGTCCTACAAGCTCGACAATGCCAAGTTCCGGGCCGCCATCATGAAGTTCAAGGGCCGCGTCCAGGTGCTGGAACTGGTCCAGTACTTCATCAACAACATGTCCAAGGACAACTGGACGCTGGTTTCCAACAACAAGGCGGGCAAGCTGTCGGTGCTCAATTTCGAGAAGTTCAACAAGAGCGCTGTCATTCAGGTGGACGACGGGTTTGGCACCGCCACCACCACCATCATCGCGGTGGAGGTCAAGGACGGCTCGCTTTCCAAGGACAAATAGCACTATGCAACCGCATTTCCGGTTCGCCGGGTTCATGGGCAGGCGCGTCCACCTGGGCGTGACCGGCTCCATTGCCGCCTATCGGGCCCTTGATCTCCTGCGCGCCCTGCTGGCTGCCGACCTGACCGTGTCTGCCACCCTGACTGATGCCGGTGCCCGGTTTGTCACTCCCTTGAGCTTCGAGGCCCTGGGCGCGGCCCCTGTGTATGGGGCCATGTTCGGTGCTGCAGGGCAGGGCGAGGGGGCTTTCGGGCATCTTGAGCCCGGGCAGGAGGCAGCTGCCCTGGTCATCGCCCCGGCCACGGCCAACATGCTGGCCAAGCTGGCCCATGGGTTGGCCGACGACATGCTTTCCTGCCAGGCCCTGGCCTTTCCCGGCCCGCGTATCGTGGCCCCGGCCATGAACCCGCGCATGTGGCAGGCTCCGGCCACCCGGCGCAACTGGGATGCCTTGGCCGATCTCGGCTTCATCCGCGTGGACCCGGAGTCCGGCGGTGTGGCCTGCGGCGACACGGGCACAGGCAGGCTTGCCCCTCTTGAAGAAATACTGACCGCCACCCTGCGCGCTGTTTCGCCCCAGGACCTCGCTGGCAGGCGGGTGCTCGTCACCCTTGGCCCCACGCGCGAGCCCTGGGACGGCGTTCGCTTCTGGTCCAATCCATCGAGCGGGACCATGGGGGCGTGCATGGCCATGGCCGCGCACCTGCGCGGGGCCGAGGTCACGGTGGTGGCCGGGCCGGTTGATCTCGTTTTTCCGTCCGGCATCAGGGTGGTGCCTGTGCACACGGCCCTGGAGATGCACGAGGCCTGCCTCGACCTGTGGCCCTCAATGGACATCGCCTGCGCCACGGCCGCAGTGGCCGACTTTCGCCCCGAGCCGCACGGCCCGGGCAAGTTCAAGAAGTCGGGCGCAGCCGATCTGACCGTCACGTTCCTGCCCAATCCCGATATTCTCAAGGCCATGGGTCAATCCAAGCGCGACGGCCAGCGGCTCATCGGGTTTGCCGCCGAGACGGGAGACCCCCGGGCCGAGGCGGCGCGCAAGCTCGCGGCCAAGCGCCTTGACCTCATGGCTGCCAATGATGTGTCGCGCCAGGGCAGCGGCTTCTGCTCCGCCACCAATGAGATGTTTGTCATCGACGCCGCAGGCCGCGCCGAGTCCTGGCCCGTGCTGCCCAAAACAGAGGTTGCCTGGAGACTATGGGATCACCTTCCGCTCGATTGAACACGCCTGAGCATCTACGGGCCTTTGTGGACTGCGGTCTGGAGTTTCTCCTCGCTCCTGGCCGGGCGGTTCGTATTGATGCCAGCCAATCTTCAGGCCCGATCCCTGGACCGGCAGCTTCCCCTCGGCCAGCGGCTTCCCCTCGACCGGCTTTAGCGGCTCGGCCCGCTGGCCAGGCGCGGCAGGCCGGGCAGGGTGGTGCGGCCGGGTTTGGAGGTAACGCTTCGAGCACAGCGCCTCGGCCTGCGTCTTCACCCGCACGCGGTCCGGCCCAGAATGGATCCGTTTTTCCCGAGCCGTGGGCATCGTATCTGGCCAAGGTCGCCCCGGCCCCGCGCATCGTCTGGACCTACATGGAGCTTGGGCTTGATCTGGCCGGGCAGTCTGACGCGCGACGCGCAGGCGTGCTGCGCAACCTCATCACCCATCTGCGCTGGCCGCGTGGCACCACCGCCTTCTGGCCCGTGGCCGCTCTGCGCGATGGTGCCCTTGAGCCGAGCGGAGCCATGTTTTGGAAGGGGTGGGAGTCGTGGCGCACCCAGCACATCGCCTGCTTCGGGCACGAAGCGCTGCGGGTGATCCATCCCGAGGCCGAGGCGGGTTGCGCCACGGTTTTTCTTGAGCATGTCACCATCCATGTTCTGCCGTCTCTTGCGGAGTTGGTGAGCCGCCTCCCCCATGAGCAGCAGATGGCCGTGGATGTTCTGTCCACCTTGCGCCTGGAAGTTGACTGATCCCTTTCCCAACACCCCGAAGTGTGTATAGTGGGGCAAACCCTCTTACCCCGGAGTTGCCATGTGCCATCTCTTTCGGGTCGTAGCCACCGTGCTGGTCTGCCTGTGCCTATCCTGGCCCGCTGTTGCCGCCGAGTCCGAGGCCGGTCAGCCCTTTGGCGTGACCAGGGTGACTGTGTCCGGCCCCATCAGCCCGGCCCAGGCCGAGCTGCTCGACAACGCGGTGGCCTATGCCGAACGCCAGGGTAGCTCGATGGTCCTGCTTGTTCTCGACACTCCGGGCGGGCTCGGCGACTCCATGCGATCCATGGTTTCCACCATTCTCAACGCGCCCATGCCTGTGGCTGTGTGGGTCGGCCCGGCAGGTGCGCGGGCCGCCTCAGCCGGAGTCTTCCTGGTGGCAGCGTCCAGCGTGGCGGGCATGGCACCCCAGACCACCATCGGGGCCGCTTCCCCGGTGGGGCTTGGCGGAGCCGAGATCGACGGAACCATGGCCAAGAAGGTGACCCAGGACTTCACCAGCTTGGTGCGCGCTGTGTCCGAGGCGCGTGGCCGCAACAGCGAATGGTACGCCAGCGCCGTGACCGACAGCGTGTCCATCACTGCCAACGAGGCCCTGGAGGCCCGCGTTGTCGATATGCTGGCCCAGTCTGACCGGGCATTTCTCGTTCAGGCGGGCAGGGCGGGCGTTCTGCACGACGGAGCCACCATCACCTTTGACCCCGAGCAAATTCAAATCAGCGACTACGAGCCAGGCTTTCGCTACTCGTTCCTCTCCTGGCTGCTCCACCCCCAGGTGGCATATCTGCTGCTCATGGGCGGCATGCTCGGCCTGTTCATTGAATTCACCCATCCCGGGTCCATCTTTCCGGGCGTGTTGGGCGGCCTGTGCCTTCTGCTTGGTCTCTACGCCATGTCCGTACTGCCCACGGACGTTACCGGCCTGCTTCTGCTTGGCTTTGCGCTCGTGCTTTTCCTGCTCGAAATCCAGATCGTCAGCTACGGGTTGCTCTCGGTCGCCGGGGCCATAGCCATGTTCATTGGCTCGGTGCTTCTGTTTCGTGACGACTACGGCACCCTGTCCATCCCCATGTCCTTTATTGTCATGCCCGTGGCCGTGGTCTCGGGTGCAGCGGCGGGGCTGGTCTATATGGTGGTTCGTTCAAACAGGGTGGTGCGCCCGGTGGGGCTTCCCGCTCTGGTCGGCCAGCAGGCGGAAGTACTGGACTGGGACGGCGAATCAGGCCAGATTTCCATTAGAGGCGAAATTTGGGCCGCAAAGCCGGCTTCTACAGATTTTGTCCCTCAGCGCGGCATGAAGGTCCAGGTCGTCTCCGCAAACGCGCTAACGCTTGAAATTGGCCCTATGGGCTCTTAACACCCGGATACCAACGGTTTCCGGACAGGAGGCAGCATGCTTATCCCGCAAATCATCCTTCTTGCACTGGTGGTGGCCTTTGTGGTCTCCGCCCTTCGCGTACTCAACGAGTACGAGCGCGGCGTCGTCTTCCGCCTTGGCCGGTGCATCGGGGCCAAGGGGCCGGGCCTCATCATCCTCATCCCCGTGCTCGACAAGATGGTCAAGGTGTCCATGCGCGTCCTCGCCCTTGATGTGCCGCATCAGGACGTCATCACCCAGGACAACGTCAGCCTCAAGGTCAACGCGGTGATCTACTTCCGCGTGCTTGACCCGGTCAAGGCGATCCTAGAAATTGAGGACTATATGTTCGCCACTTCGCAACTTGCGCAAACCACCTTGCGTAGCGTATGTGGTGGCGTCGAACTTGACGACCTGCTTTCGCACCGCGACAAGGTCAACTCGCAGATCCAGGCGATCCTTGATCAGCACACCGACCCCTGGGGCATCAAGGTGACCACAGTGGAGGTCAAGCACATTGACCTGCCCCAGGAGATGCAACGGGCCATGGCCAAGCAGGCCGAGGCAGAGCGCGAGCGCCGGGCCAAGGTTATTGGTGCAGAGGGCGAGTTCCAGGCGGCCACCAAGCTGGCCGATGCGGCCGAGATCATCGCCCGCCACCCCCAGGCCCTTCAGCTGCGCTACTTGCAGACCATGAGGGAGATGGCATCGGAGAGCAAGTCCGCCACAATAATTCCGATACCGCTTGATATACTTAACGTGCTGATGCCCGCGCTGGCAGGTGCGCAAACCAAGGAATAGAGACCGTTCATGAAGATTCTTGTTACAGGAGCCGCCGGGTTCATAGGCTTTCATCTCTCACGCGCACTCACTGCCCGGGGGCACGAGGTTGTCGGGCTCGACAACCTCAACGACTACTACGACGTCAACCTGAAGAAGGCGCGGCTCGCGGCTCTTGCCGAGAGCCCCCTTTTTCGGCATGTGAACATCAGCTTGGAGCATGATCAGCCCATGAGCGAATTGTTCCGGGTAGAGCGCTTCACCCATGTGGTCAACCTGGCCGCCCAGGCCGGAGTGCGCTACAGCATCGAAAACCCCAGGGCTTACATCGATTCCAATGTTGTCGGTTTCCTCAATCTTCTTGAGGGCTGCCGCCACAACGGGGTCAAGCATCTGGTCTATGCCTCCAGCAGCTCCGTGTACGGTCTCAATACCCACATGCCTCTTGATCCGCACCTCGGGGTTGATCATCCCATGAGCCTGTACGCTGCCACCAAGAAGGCCAATGAGATGATGGCCCACTCTTACAGCAACCTGTATTCTCTGCCTACCACAGGGCTTCGGTTCTTCACGGTCTATGGGCCGTGGGGCAGGCCGGACATGGCCCTGTTTCTCTTCACCAAGAACATCCTTGAGGGCAAGCCCATCAATGTCTTCAACTACGGCAAGATGCGCCGTGACTTCACCTATATCGATGACATCGTCGAGGGCGTTGTCCGCGTGGTGGCCAATACGGCGACCCCGAACCCGGCCTGGGATGGCGACACGCCAGACCCCTGCACCAGCTCGGTGCCGTATCGCGTCTACAACATCGGCAACAACCAGGTAGTCGAGCTGTCGCGCTATATAGAGGTAATAGAAGAAGTGGTCGGCAAGAAGGCCATCTACAACTACTTGCCCATGCAGCCCGGCGACGTGCCCGCCACCGAGGCAGACGTGGCCGACCTGGTGCGCGATGTGGGCTTCAAGCCCAACACCTCCATCGAGGTCGGCATCCGCAACTTCATCGACTGGTACCGAGACTACTACAAGGCATAGCCTGCTGTACGCCCGGCCCGACCCCTGTCGGGCCGGGCTTTTTTCCCCGCGCCCCACGCGCCAGGCGTCCTGAACACTCCCGCAGCCTGGCACCACCCGTCTTCCTTCCCGCCAGCGCTTGTCGTCCGCGCAAGCTCCTTACTGCTTTGTTGCCACTTTCTCTCTCCTTTTCTTTCAAGGTTCTTGCCTTCGGTTTTCATTCAGCTTAGGAACAGGCGAGGCACAGCTTTGAATGTTTCACGTGAAACATCGGCACCGCCTCGACAGCGTGTTTCACGTGAAACACGGATCTCGGGCGAAAACGCAGCGCACAAGTGAGGAATCCGTGGCGAGAAGAATCGTTGTAGCGAATCAGAAGGGCGGCGTCGGCAAGACGACCACCTCGGTGAACCTGTCCGCCTCCCTGGCTGTGATGGAGAAGAAGGTCCTGCTCGTGGACTTCGACCCCCAGGGAAATGCGTCGAGCGGTCTTGGCTTTTATCCTGGCGACAAGCGGGAGAACATCTATTCGGTCTTGTTCGAGCCCAAGAACGTGCACAAGGCCATCTACCAGACGGACATCCCGTTTCTGGACATCCTTCCGGGCACGCAGGATCTGGTGGGGGCAGAGATAGAGCTTGTGGACAAGCTCGGGCGTGAATACTACCTGCGCGACCTGCTTTTGGTCGTGGACGAGGAGTACGAATACATCCTCATCGACTGCCCTCCCTCCCTTGGGCTGCTTACGGTCAATGCCCTGTGCGCGGCCACTGAGCTGTTGGTGCCGCTCCAGTGCGAGTATTACGCGCTAGAGGGCATAGCGCAGCTGCTCATGACATACGAGCTGGTGCGCAAGCGTCTCAACGCCGACCTGGACATCCTCGGCGTGGTGCTGACCATGTATGATGCGCGGAACAGATTGTCGTGGCAGGTGAAAAACGAGGTGCGCAAGGCATTTCCTCAGCACCTGTTCGAGACGATCATTCCGAGGAATGTGCGCCTGTCCGAGGCCCCGAGCTTCAGCAAGCCCGTGATCAACTATGATATCAAGTCGCGCGGGGCCGAGGCCTATCTCGCCCTGGCCCAGGAAGTGGCCAAAAGCGCCACGGGCCGGGCCTGATGGGTTGCTTTGCGGCCGCAGCCGAGTTGCCGGGCGAGCGGCGTGATCACCGTGATCGCTCAGGGGATGATCAGTATCTTCCCTCTTTGGTGCGGTCTTTGTCGGGCGTGAAGGGCGTGCACTCGGTCTTGATCTGGTCCTTGAAGTGCTTTTTGACCACCTTGGCCTGGCAGGTAGCGCATCTGAAGGAGACCAGCCCGGCCAAGTTGGCGGAGGTCAGGCGGAATTTGCGGGGCTCGTCGACCTGCCAGTCGCCGGTGGTGTTGCCGCAATGCTCGCAGTGGACATCCGTGTCCACCGGGTAGGCGAAGTCCCAGTACTGGGTGAGGGTTTCCCAGTCGGCCAGGGGTTCGCGTCCTGCGGGCGGTTCGGCCACGTCGCGCAGGCCCAGGGCCGCGAGCACGGCCGGGCGGGCCTTGGTCCAGGCCGGGCCGGAGAGCAGGGCGCCTATGAGGGTGCCGTCCTTGTCGTACAGTTCGGTGATGTGGTCAGACATGCGTGCTCCGATGATTCGTGGTTGTCGGAGCGTTATAGGCGCTGAAGCCCGCGGGGGCAAGGCGCATGATACAAGCACAGGAGAGTGGCCCATGGTCGCAGGCAACAGAGGATTGGGACGCGGATTGGACGCGCTGCTGGGCGGTGTGCGCGAGGATGAGAAGAAGACGTCGACATCGTCGGAGGTGCGCCTGATAGGCGTTGAGGCCATCACGCCCAACCCGTATCAGCCGCGCCGCGAGTTTTCCCAGGCCGCCCTTGACGACCTGTGCGACTCCATCCGTTCGCATGGAGTGCTCCAGCCGGTGCTGGTGCGCTCCGTGGGCGAGGGGCGCTATGAGCTGGTGGCGGGCGAGCGCCGCTTGCGGGCCACCCTGCAGGCGGGCCTTGCCGAAATCCCGGCTCTCGTGCGCGAGATGACCGACCAGGAGAGCCTGGCCATCGCCCTCATCGAGAACCTGCAACGCGAGGACCTCAACGCCATTGAAGAGGCGCTTGGCTACCAGCAGCTCCAGCGCGAGTTCGGCCTGAGCCAGGATGAACTGGCCCGGCAGGTGGGCAAGAGCCGTTCTGGCGTGGCCAATTCGCTGCGCCTGCTCAGCCTGCCCGAGCCTGTGCGCCGCGACATCCAGGTGGGCACTGTTTCCGCAGGCCACGGCCGCGCGCTCATGAGCGTGGGTGACGAGGCGGCCCAGGCCGAGCTGCACAAGCGCATTGTGGATAACGGCCTCACCGTGCGACAGGTCGAGGCCCAGGCCACGTTCTGGAAGGGGAGCGGCAGGCTCCCGGGCACAGACGAGCTTGAGCGTACCGTCAAAACCGACAAGGGCGACACGGCCCGGCGTGCCGACCCCCTGGCCCCTGAACTCCGGATCGCGCAGGAGTCGCTGTCCAAGTTGCTGGGCGTCAAGGTCCGCATCGCCGGAACAATGGAAAAGGGTAAGGTGACGATCGCTTACGGGTCCGAAAACGACTTGCGGTCCTTTGCAGAAAAAGTTGGCGTAGACCTGCCGTGACCTCGATTCGACGGCCTGGGCCAGCGCACAGGGCTCGGCATGGTCACCACGGTTCAGGGCGTGATCAGGGTATGATTCTTCTGGCGGCTGATGTGAGCCGTCATGATTGCCGTCCCCTGCAACAGGCTGTGGGCAGCGGCGAAACCAGCCACGTATCGAAATAAAAACACTGAAAAACATCGGGATTATCAAGGCATGAAACGCAAGATCATTCGCGAGGCGGTGCACGCGCTGGCAGGCAGCAAGGTCATGATCATCGGCGACCTGATGCTTGATCATTACATGATCGGCTCCGTGGAACGCATCTCGCCAGAGGCCCCGGTGCCCGTGGTCCGGGTCGAGCGCGAGACCTCGCTGCTTGGCGGGGCGGGCAACGTGGCCCGAAACATCGTCTCCCTGGGTGGCGAGGCGCTGCTCGTCTCCACCGTGGGCACGGATGAGGACGGTGCCCGGCTGGACCGCCTCTGCAACAAGGCGCAACTGCGCACAAAGCTCATTCGCGACCCAGCGCGGCCCACCACCAAAAAGACCAGAATCATTGCCGGAACCCAGCAAGTCGTGCGGGTGGACCAGGAGTTGGCAGTGCCCCTGCAGGACGCTGAACTCAATGAACTCTTCAACTATCTGCAAACGGTTCTGGCCGACTATCCGGTGATCATCCTTTCGGACTATGGCAAGGGATTCATCTGCGAAGAGTTCATGTGCCGGTTCATGGGCATGGTGGCGGAGTGTGACCCCAGGCCCCTGGTGCTGGTGGACCCCAAGACCGTGAACTACGACCTCTATCAAGGGGTGGATCTGCTCACGCCCAATACCAAGGAAGCAGGGGAGGGGGCCGGGCTGCCCGTCATGGGCCAGGACACAGTGATCAGGGCCGGGCGCGCCCTTTTTGACAGGCTCGGCTGCCGCAACCTGCTCATCACCATGGGCGGCGACGGCATGGCCCTGTTCGAGGGGCCTGACGACGTGACCCACATTCCCACCTTTGCCCGCAAGGTTTTTGACGTCACCGGCGCTGGCGACACTGTCATCGCCACAGTGGCCCTGGCCCTGGCCTCTGGCATGGACCTGCGCACAGCCTGCACCCTGGCCAACTACGCGGCTGGCATCGTGGTGGCTCAGGTGGGCGCGGCCACTGCCAGCCCGGCCGATGTGCTTGAGGCCGTGGACGAACTGCCGGAGCCAGCCCTCTCCCAGTGGTAGTCCGCAAGTGTAAATAACTGGTTTTTCGAGTGGTTGTGAGCCAGACTGCAACCAAGCGCAACCCTCGGCGAGGCGCGCTGCATCCTGCCGTGACGTCCTGCCGCAAACCATGAATCAAGGTGAGCCATGGCCAAAGCGATCCGAACCGTACCAGACACCTCCATCCCCACCCTCGGCCCGGCCAGGATTGCCACGCCGCTGCGCCATCCGCGCTATGTGGACGAATCGCGGCCGCTCTCTCTGATCATGACCTCCGAGGAGCTGGCCGAGCTGGACAACGATACCATGCTCCTCGAATTCGAGAAGGCAGGCCCGCGCGAGCACCTCTATTTTGACCCGCCCAAGACCAAATGCGCCATCGTCACCTGCGGCGGACTCTGCCCGGGCATCAACGACGTCATCCGGGCCATTGTCATGGAGAGCCACTACCATTACGGGGCACGCACCGTGCTCGGCATCCGCAACGGGTTGCGGGGGTTCATTCCCAAGTACCGCTATGACCTGATGGAGCTGACGCCGCAGTCCGTATCAAACATCCACCAGTTCGGCGGGACCATCCTCGGCTCGTCACGCGGGCCGCAGGAACCGGCCGAAATAGTGGACGCCCTGGAGCGCCTGAACATCAGCGTGCTTTTTGTCATCGGCGGTGACGGCACCATGCGCGCGGCCAAGGCCATCATGGACGAGGTGGAGCAACGGCGGCGCAAGATAGCAGTCATTGGCATCCCCAAGACCATCGACAACGACATCAACGTCATCACCCGCACCTTCGGCTTTGACACCGCAGTGGAGAAGGCCACCGAGGCCATCCAGTGCGCCCATGTGGAGGCCACAGGCATGGACATGGGCGTTGGGCTGGTCAAGCTCATGGGGCGCGAGGCCGGGTTCATCGCGG
>JBDRSO010000016.1:0-54940 GCA_043824835.1 Pseudomonadota bacterium
GTGATTGTGGCTGTCTGCGAACAGTTTTGAGTGGTTGATCCTGAAGTGCTTGAACTCAGAAACATCCAATACGTTATAGCCACGCCAGCAGTCAGAGTACACGATGCTATCAGGTTGAACCTTTTCCTGAATAATTGGCAACAAGGTTTTGCTTTTGGCATCAGGAATCACCTGTGCGTATACCTTCCCGCCCCTTTTAAGAATTCCAAAAACGGGAACCTTGCCCGCTGTACCACGCCCTCTCTTGCCTTTTCGCCTGCCTCCAAAATAGCTTTCATCCACCTCGAATTCGCCAGAAAGTAACCCTTCATTATTGGTCTCTTCTGTGATGACTTCTCGGAGCCGATGAAAGTAATAAGCGGCAGTTTTAATATTCACACCAACCAGATTAGCAGCACAACGCGCTGTGGTACCAGCCACAAAATGCTCTATCAAGCGGAGCTGCTTTTCTTTCCCTAAACGGCTTTTTTTCATTGTCATAATGATAACCCAGAGGAGTTATCTGGTACAGCCCCATATATAATTGATGATCAACCGCCAGTTGATAAAAAAGGGAGGTATTCAACATACCTTGGTGGGTCGGATCTAGTTACCAACGATAGATATTTTTCATTTAGACTTACCGATAATGATCTTGAATCCCTCAAAAAGGGGAATCTCATTAAAGTTGCTGGAAAGTGGGGCGATGGCTGGGAGACAAGAAGCGTGAGCCTCATTGGTTTCACCGCGGCGTACAGCCAAATGTGTAAGTAGAGAAGCTAGCCTACCTCTATAAAATATGTCTTTTAATATATTCGCTCTTTCGCAGAACGCCGCGCCGGGGCGGGAAAAGGGCAAAAAAAAAGTGCGCTGGCCGGTTTGCCCGGCTGGCCTCCGACCGATTTGCTCTCGGTCCGGGGGGCTCATGCGCACGTCACTGTTTGGTGATGTTTCGCGACTCGTTTCGCTGATTTATGGCTTTTGAGGGTGAAATCGTTCGCATCCTCCGCTTGGGTTCATTCCGTCTATCTCATGGGTGACCAGTCGGCCTCCCTTGCACTCATTACATAAGCATCCGGCGGCGGATGTAAAGAGGGGGCGAGGCGGTTTCGGCGCATTGCGTGGTGGCTGGAAGAAGGAGAAGGCTGGACTGGAGAGGCGGATGGACCAAGCAAAGTGCGCCATTCCGGGTTATCCGGGTGTATCTGGACCGTCATTTCACATTGTGTCTGTGTGACGACCTGATACGTTGGGTCTGGCGCACGGTGCTCTTTCTAGAGACAGGGCGACTCGATTCGCCACATGTGTTCTGGAAAAAATCGATGTCTATTTCCCTCCACCCTCCGTTGCGGTTCCTGAAAATCCTTCGCTCTCGAAGGGGCCTCTGCCTTTGATTGAAACATACGCCCATCCAGAGGCCATGGCAAGGGGGTTTGGCAACAAAACCGACTCGAAAAGCGCAACCGGCGGGCAGTGCTGGAAATATAAATTCGCCAGGGGAATCCAGGGCGGCATGTCACCACCCGAAGACAGGCGTTCGGAACAAGGGGCAATTATAACAGCATATTGCAATGTACTGCCAAAGGCAAGCACAAAGGCCCGGCCTTGCCGACCGGGCGTCTGCGGAAATTTCCGTCTCAGGCTCTCCGGGCAGCCTGCGGACCGGGCCTAGTCGTCGGCAAAGGGGTCGCTGATGAGGTCGGCCACCCGGGTGGGGTCCAGGCCGTGCAGGTGCGCGCCCTGTTGCGACAACTCACCGCTGAGGCTGTCTAGGCTCGCGGCGGCCTCCACGGCCTCGCGCCGCCCGACGTTGCGCTCCACCACGTTCAGGGCGGCGTCGAGCCCCTCGCCGGTCTGCCGTGTGTTGCGCAGGTCCCGTATCTTTCTTGACAGTTGGTCTATGCGGGGCTCAAGCCCCGGCGACTGGTCGATTCGATGCATGCGTGTCCCTCCTTGCAGCGTGGTCTGACCACAGCAAAAGGCATGCGCAATCGCATATTTCTTTTCATTTCTTGATGTTGTCGAAACACGGCCCCAAAAATCAGGCAGGATTTTCCGCCCTGGCCGGGTCCGGGACGGGCGAGGGAGTGCGAGGGCCGGAAAGGCTGTCCAGAAAACGGGTCAGCCCGTCGGTGTAGTCACGGCCCGAGAGCAGGAAGCCGTCGTTGTGCCCGCCGCGCAGGGTGAGGAAGGATTTCGGCCCTTGGTAGTCCTGAAACAGGGAGCGGCCCAGCGCGTAGGGCACGATCTCGTCGTCCGGCGAATGAACGAAGAGGCCCGGAACCCGCAGCCCGGCCAGGGCCTTGGCCGCGTCGTAGCGGTCGCGGGCGAGCAGACGCACGGGCAGCCAGGGGTAGAGACGCGCGCCCATGTCCGGCACCGAGGTGAAGGTGGATTCGACAATCAAGCCGGCCGGGACCACGCCCTGCGCCACCACCTCGGCCGCCAACCCGGCGGCCACACCCCCACCAAGGGAGCGGCCGAAGAGAATCACCGAGCCGGGCTCAACGCCCCGAGCGATGAGCCAGTCCCAGGCGGCGCGGGCATCGGCCCGGGTGGCGGTCTCTGACGGCTCGCCTTGGCTTCGGCCGTAACCCGAGTAGTCGAAGATGAGCACGGACAGCCCGAGGTCGTGAAAGATGCGCAGCGACTGGAGCCGGTGCGAGACGTTGCCGCCGTTGCCATGGCAGAAAAGCAGGGTGAACCGGGCCTTGGGGTGAGGCAGCCACCAGCCGTGCAGCTCGGTGCCCAGCCCGTTGACCAGCCGCACGTCCTCGAAGGCCAGCCCGGCGTCGGCCGGGGTGGCGACCACGCTGCGGGTGGGGAAGTAGAGCAGCTTGCGCTGGGAGAGGTAGACCCAGGCGGCCACGCAGAGATAGCCCACGGCCAGGGCGGCAGCGATTTTCAGCAGCGGTGACATGGGCGGATCATACATGCTGACGCAACGGTTGGGTAGCCCTGCCGGCGACAAACCCGTCCCCCCTTTTCATCGGCCCGGGCTTGGCGTATCTTGCGCCCATGCATACCCAGACCGACACCCCCCGAGACACCGGGGCCGACACGGCAGGCCGCGTCGCGGACATCCCCACCGCCGCCGTCACCGGCGTGATCCTGGCGGGCGGGCTGGGCACGCGCATGGGCTCTGTGGCCAAGGCGTTTCTCGACATAGGCGGCAGGCCCATCATCGAGCGGCTCTTGGCCGTGTACCGGCCCATCTTCAAGCAGGTGATCATCGCGGCCCGTGAGGCCGAACCCTTTGCCCGGCTTGGGCTGCCCGTGGCCCTGGACCGCTTCGAGGCGCGCAGCTCCCTGACCGGCATCCACGCCGGGCTTGCGACCATGACCTCGGACCACGGCTTTTTCGCGGCCTGCGACGCGCCCTTTCTCCAGGCCGGGCTGGTGCGCCGCCTGCTGGCCCAGGTGGAGCCGGACGACGACGTGGTCCTACCCCTCAAGGAGGACGGCTACCGCGAGCCGCTGACCGCGGTCTACTCCCGCCGCTGCCTGCCCCATATCGCCCGCCAGCTCGAAGCCGGGAACTTCAAGATCATTGATTTCTTCCACCGGGTGAACGTCCGGGAAGTGCCGGTGGCCACCCTTGTGCCCGGCGACCCTGACCTGATCTCGTTTCTCAACGTCAACCGCCCGGAAGACCTGGCCCTGGCCCGCGCGATGGCCAAAGAAGGGGCGTTTTAACGCCGGGATGACCTCCGCCCTGCCGCCTTGCACACCCTTTCTCCCAGCCGGTCCGCGCTCCACAGGCCGCTTCGCACCCAGCCGTGAAAGCGGCGGGCGATCCACTCGGCCAGCCCGGCCGCGTCGTCCAGGGCAAAGACCGGCACGCCCGTATCGGCTGGATCGTCCGTGACCATGGCCAGCAGCCGCTTCTCCTGCGCATTGTTCTGGTGGCACAGGGGCTCGGCATGGGCCTCGGCGCGGAACACCTCGATCTTGGGCATGTCCGAGCGGAAGAACCCTTCGGCCAGCACCAGCTGCCGGTCGGCAAAAAATGTTTTTGCCAGCTCGGCCAGCGACATCTCATGATCAACGGATTTGATCACCGCCACCTGGGTAGGCGAGGACACGGCCACGGTGGCCGCCCCGGCCTGCCGATGCCGCCAGGAATCCTTGCCCTCGCGGTCCATCTCGAAACTGTGGGCGTCGTGCTTGACCGTGCCCACGCTCAGGCCCAGGGCGGCCAGCTCTGGCAGCAGCCCCTCGATGAGGGTCGTCTTGCCTGATTTCTTCTTGCCGACGATGCACAATACGGGAACGGACATGGGAACCACCTCTGTTGTTACGCTACTTTCTGCGAGGCTGCTCAAAAATGTTCGAGTGCAAGGCGCGAAAAAAGGTCAAGGCCGAAGCGTACTCCAGGTACGCGAGGGTTTGATCTTTTTGAAGCAACGCAGCAATCGGGCGTTTTTCAGCAGCCGGCCGTCAGTGTGAGAGCAGGGGGAAAAGACGCTTCTTTGCGCCGCCGCGCCAATGGGCAGTATACAGGAGACTGACCCAAAATGCCACGCCGGACGGGCCGCACCCGAACCGGCCGGGAGCGAACCATGGATTCACAGAACTACGACATCCACGAATACCGCCAGGGATTCACGCGCAGACCCATCGCCTCCATCCGCGAGGTGCCCCTGACCATCATGCTCAACGGCCGCGAGGTGGTCACCCTGCTGTGTACCGCCAAGCACCCGGAATACCTCGCCGTGGGCTTTCTCAAGTCCGACGCCTTCATCACCAGCCCGGACCAGATCACGGACCTGACCGTGCGCCAGGACGACCAGCGGCTGGTGGCCGAGGTGGAAACCTGCCACGATCCCTGGGAGAACCGCATCATGGAGCGGTCCATCACCTCGGGCTGCGGCAAGGGCACCAACTTCGGCCGCAACGTGCAGACCGTGTCCAAGCGCCGCCTCGGGGGCGACATCCGGGTTACGCCCGAGCAGATCCTGACCCTGGTCCGCGAGCTGCACGAGCGCTCGGCCCTTTACAACCACACGCGCGGATGCCACAATTCGTCCCTGTGCACGCCAGACGAGATGCTCCTCTTCCGCGAGGACATCGGGCGGCACAATGCCATCGACATGCTCTGCGGCCAGTGCTTTCTGGACAACGTGGCCGTGGCCGACAAGATGATCGTGTCCACTGGGCGCGTGGCCTCTGAGATCCTGCTCAAGGTGGTGCGCATCGGTGTGCCCATCCTGGTCTCCACGGCCGTGGCCACCGACTTTTCGGTGGAGTTGGCGCGCAAGACAGGCATCACCCTGGTGGGCAACGTCAAGGACGACAGCTTCTGGGTCTACAACGACAACGGACGGATAGTGGGATTCTAAGCACCAAGGACGGCCCCATCTCCCGCGCCCGAGCCATCGGGCGGCTGCTCGACGCGGCCCGGCCGACCACGCCGGTGGCCTTATCACCCATGGAATGCGCGGGCCTCGTGGCCGCCGCAGACGTGGCCGCCACATGCGATGTGCCCGAGCGGGCCAGCTCTGTGCGCGACGGCTACGCCCTGCGCTCGGCCGACATCGCAACCGCGCACACAGGCAGGCCGGTGGCCCTGCGGGTGACCCACACCGTGCGCGCCGAATCTGACGCCACCCGGCCCGTGGAGCCGGGCACGGCCGCCCGGGTGCTTACCGGCGGCATGCTCCCGCCCGGCGCGGACGCGGTCCTGGCCGAGGAGGATGTCACCGCCCAAGGCTGCGGACACACCCCCTGCCCGACCCATGGCGACGCGGAATGCATCGCGGTGAGCGGCCCGGTGCGGCCCGGCTGGTTCGTGCGCGCCGCTGGCGGCGAGATCGCGCGCGGCGATGTCTTTGTCTCCCAAGGCCGGGAGATCACGCCCCAGGCCGTGGCCGTGATGCTGCGCACCCAGGTTGCCAGCGCATGGGTCCACCCCGCGCCGCGCGCCAGGGTCGTGGCTCTGGGCAGCGAACTGTCCGACCCGACCCATGCCAAGCATGGCGATCCGACGCACCCACTGGCCCGCTTCCCGGCCGACAATCTGGTCCTGACCTCGGGCCTGCTGGCCCGCTGCGGCCTTGGCACCATAGAGACCGGGGTGCTGCCCGACGACGAGGACCGGCTGGCAGCCCTGCTCGCGGCCGATGACCTGCCCCAACTCGTGCTCACCACCGGCGGCACTGGCCGCAGCGAGCGCGATTTTGCCCGCGCCGGGGCGCGCCGGGCCGGGTTCGAGACCCTCTTCGACTCCCTGGACATCCGGCCCGGCCGCAACATGTTCGCCGCCCGCCGCGATACCACCCTGCTCATCGGCCTGCCCGGCCCGCCCACTGCGGTCTTTGCCTGCTTCCACGCCGTGGTTCTGCCCGTGGTGCGCCGGTTGCGCGGCCTGGCTCACACCGCGCCCGTCACCGCCCGTCTCGACGCACCCTTGTCCACCCGGCCGGGCGGCGAGTGGCTGGCCCCCTGCATCCTGGGGCGCGATGGCGCGCACCTGCACGCCTCAATACTGGCAGGCAAGACCACCCCCCCCATGCTCGCCACGGGACAGGCAGACGGCGTGGCCGTCATGCCCGGCGGCGAGGCCATGCTCGCGGGCGACGAAGTCGAGGTCCTGACCACCCTGTTCTGACGACCACGGCCCCTGCTGCCCCGAATGCGACACACCCGCCGAAGCGTGGCTTTTTATCGGCACTGCCGTGTGTTTTTTGTCTTTTTTCACTCAATACGCACTTTCTTGCGCATCCCGGAACCCGCTGAATTTGTGGCCGAACCCCCCTCGATTATGCCGAGAAAGGCATGTTTCTCGATTATTATCTCCCATGAATCAAAGACATTGCGGGCTTTTTGTGCCATACCGTGAGCAAGTGCCAAACCATTGGCAAGCCTTGAGGCGCGCCCCTAGGGTTTTTTACATAACACGCATAATCCAACGAGGACACGCCAATGCAATTCGACAAGGCCAAAGCAACGCGCAATCTGGACCGGAAGCTGACCCAACTGAGGGGCAAGTCCTACATTTCCTCTGAACTGATCGACCTGCTGGACGCGGTGGCGCATCTCCAGCTGGAAGCCCGGGCAGAGGCCGAGGTGGCGCTGCCGCCCGATGCCGAGCTGCCTTCGGCCGAGGCCCTGCTCCAGGGGGTGCCCCTGGTGACGCGCGAGTGTTTCCCCCATGACGCGGCCCAGGCTGCCCGGCTGCTCGGCAGGCTGGTCAAGCTGCTCGATGAGACCGGGGGACCGCTGGGTCAGGCGGCCCGAACCGTGGGCAAGGCCCTGGACAGCGGCGAGATGACCCCCGAGGAGCTGTTCCGCCGCTATCTGGGCGACGACGCGACGTATTTCGCCTCCTGGACCGAGCGCACGCCGGGCGCGCCCAAGGCCCTGGCCTTTCTCGCATCCGCCGCCCTCGGGCCGTCCATCGAGGCCGCGGCCGGGCAGCTGGCCTCCCGGCTCCCGTCGGCCAAGGTCGCGCCGTCGGGCGAATGTCCCATCTGCGGCAGCCTGCCGCTCATCTCCTCCCTCAAGGAAAAGGAAGGCTTCCGCCACGCGGTCTGTTCTTTCTGTCGCCACGACTATCGCATCCGACGCATCGCCTGCCCTGTCTGCGGCGAGGAGGACCAGAAGAAGCTGACCTACTTCACCGTGGACGAGGAGCCCGGCTTCCGCGTCGATGTCTGCGAGAGCTGCAAGACCTATATCAAGACCATCGACTTCCGCGCACTGGACCGGGTTTCGCTGCCAGTGCTCGACGACCTGGACTCCCTGGCGCTGGACTATGTGGCTGCGGGGCAGGGATACAAGCGGGCCACGCTGTCTGCATGGGGATTCTGAGACAGGAGGCGGTCATGGATCACGCAATGCCCGGCACCAAGCAAGGAGCAGCCGTGCGCGCCAGACCCGGTGCGCGGCCAAATGATGTGCGGTCAAATGACGCGCGCCCCAGGCGCCCGGCCGTGGCGCACACGCCCCAGACGACCGGGGACTTCGACGCCCTGCTGCGCGACGAGGCACGGGCCAGGGCCTATCTGCTCGATCTGGCCTGGCCCACGGGCGACCCCTTCTGTCCACGCTGCGGCCACCGCAAGGTCTATGACCTCTCGGGCGAACGGCTGCGCTGCGCCGACTGCAAGTACACCTTCCACCCCTTCTCGGGCCGCTGGATAAACAACGGCGCCCTGACCGCCGTGGAATGGCTCAACCTCGTCACCCTGTTCGTGGACGAGTGCAGCGTCCACCAGATGAAGGAACGGCTCGGCCTGTCCTACAACACCGTGTACAAGGCACTCACCGCCATCCGCTTCGCCATCGTGGCCCACGCCATCGACGCCCGTCAGGTGCTCGGCCGGGCCACCGGACTCGACTCGTACATCAAGGGCAACCGCCTCACCGGCGGCCCGCGCGACATGCGCATGGACACCATCCCGGTCTATGGCATCCTGCGGCGCGACGCCATGGTCTTCATCGACCTCGTGCCCGGATTCCAGGCCGAGACGCTCTTCCACTTTCACATGAACTTCCACCTCAAGCTCATCCGCACCGGCAATCTGGTCTATACCGACCGCTACAAGGAATACGACGCCCTGCTCTTTTGCGGCAATGACTCCCTGCCCTACGAAATCATCCGCCGCTACGACGAGCCGCCCCACATCGATGCCTGCGGCGACGAATTCTGGCCCTATGCACTGGAACGCATCCGGCGGTTCAGGGGCATCTCCTGCCAGCGCTTCCCCCTGTATCTCAAGGAGCTTGAGTTCCGCTTCAACAACCGGGATCGGCCCATCGCCGAAGTGCTGGCCGCCTACCTCTGCGCCCTGGTCCCTGCGCTGGACTGATCACCACACAGCAATGATCCCGGAGCCGGCACCCTGGCCGGATTTCCCGGGTTTTGTTGGCCACGGGCTGTGTGCCGCGTGGCCGCACGGCCTGCGAGCCAACTGCATCAAACACGGCCTCAGCTTGTGTGAAATCCTTGTCAAGAAAACAGCTTATGCCGATCCAGGCATAATTGAACACGCATAAATACGGGCACCTACGTAACGCGAGCCGGAAAACCACTGTGCGACACCACGCGCAAGACCGGTTTCTTTGCCGTTTTCCCCGAACTCGCCCATAGAGATATTAGCTACAAAAGGGAGAGGTGCGCATATGCGCGATTCATTCAACCAGACAGCGGCCGCCAGGGCGGCGGCGCTCCAGCCCTTTGCCGGGCTGGGTTTCGATGTGGCAGGGGTCTGCTCTGCGGCCCGGGCCATGATCCTGCGCCGCCCCAGGGTGGACATGGACCGGCAGACGCCGCCCATGCCCTATGCCGTGGCGCGGCCAAGCGGCTACTCACTCCTCGTGACGCTGTGTCGCGAAATTCGCGGGCGCTGACCCGCCCCAACATCAGGAGGTCTCATGCACACCAACCGAAGGAACTTCCTCAAGCTCTCCGCCACTGCGGCCGTAGCCACGGCCTTTGGCGGACTCGGGCTTGGCTGTACGCCAAAGGCCGTTGCGGTCGACAGGGCGGCGGCCATGGACCCGAAGTGGAGCAAGCAAACCACCACCATCTGCTGCTACTGTGCGGTAGGCTGCGGACTCGTGGTCAACACGTCCCTCAAGACCAAGCGGGCCATCAACGTTGAAGGCGACCCGGACCACCCGATCAACGAAGGCGCGCTGTGCGCCAAGGGCGCGTCCATCTGGCAGCTGGCCGAGAACGACCGCAGGCCCGACTCGGTCCTGTACCGCGCGCCTTACGCGAGCAAGTTCACGAAGGTCTCCCTTGCCTGGGCGATGGAAAAAATCGCGCACAACGTCAAGAAGGCCCGCGACGAGAATTTCACCCATCTCAATTCGCGCGGACAGATGGTCAACCGGTGCGACACCATCGCATCCCTTGGTTCGGCCGCTCTCGACAACGAGGAGTGCTGGGCCTACCAGGCAGTGCTCCGCAGCCTCGGCCTGGTGTACATAGAGCACCAGGCACGTATCTGACACAGCGCAACTGTTGCGGCTCTGGCAGAGTCGTTCGGACGCGGCGCGATGACCAATCACTGGATCGACCTGAAGAACAGTGACTGTATTCTCATAATGGGCAGCAACGCTGCCGAAAACCATCCCATCTCCTTCAAATGGGTGACCAAGGCCCAGGAAAAGGGTGCCACCGTCATCCATGTGGACCCCCGCTTCACCAGGACCTCGGCCAAGGCGGACATGTACGCCCCCATCCGGTCCGGCGCAGACATCGCCGTGCTTGGCGGCATGATCAAGTACATCCTGGACAATGATCTGTTGTTCAAGGAGTACGTCCTTGAGTACACCAACGCCTCCTTCATCGTCGGCGACAAATACGCCTTTGATAACGGCATCTTCTCGGGCTACGACCGCGAGACCAGAAGCTACGACAAGTCCCAGTGGGCCTTTGCCATGGACGAAAACGGCAACCCCAGGAAGGACCCGACCCTTCAGGACCCGCGCTGCGTCTACCAACTGCTCAAGGAGCACTTCGAGCGCTACACCCTGGACAATGTCGAGACCATCTCGGGCATGACCCGCAAGGACATCGTCAAGCTCTACGAGACCTACGCGGCCACCGGCAAACAGAACAAGGCCGGAACCATCATGTACGCCATGGGCTGGACCCAGCATACCGTGGGCGTGCAGAACATCCGGGCCATGGCCATCATCCAGCTGCTGCTGGGCAATGTCGGCATCCCGGGCGGCGGCGTCAACGCCCTGCGCGGCGAGGCCAACGTCCAGGGGTCCACGGACCACGGCCTGCTCTACCACATCCTGCCCGGCTACCTGGCCACCCCCCTGGCGGCACATCAGAGCCTGGCGGAGTACAACAAGGCCTTGACCCCGGTCTCCAACGATCCCAAATCCGCCAACTGGTGGCAGAACTTCCCGAAGTATTCGGCGTCGCTGCTCAAGTCCATGTGGATGGACGACGACCCGGCGGTCTCCTTCAACTATCTGCCCAAGCTCGACACGGCTTCGGCGGCGGTCTACTCCTGGCTGAACCTCTTCGACAAGATGGACAAGGGCCAGTTCAAGGGACTGTTCGCCTGGGGCATGAACCCCGCCTGTTCGGGCGCCAACTCCCAGAAGACCCGCCAGGCCCTGACCAGGCTCGACTGGCTGGTGAACGTCAACATCTTCCCCAACGAGACCGGCTCGTTCTGGGAAGGCCCTGGCATGGACCCATCCAAGATCAAGACCGAGGTCTTCTTCCTGCCCTGCTCCGTGTCCATCGAGAAGGAAGGCTCGGTCAGCAACTCCGGCCGCTGGATGCAGTGGCGCTACCAGGGACCTGACGCGCCCCACGGCTTCAAGCCCGACGGCGACCTGATGTACGAGCTGATGCACGAGATCCAGGCCCTGTACAAGAAGGAGGGCGGCGTCTACCCCGAGCCCATCCTCAGGTTCAACCTGGACGGCATGGTCACCAACGGCGTGTTCGACCCGCACAAGACGGCCAAGCTGATCAACGGCCACTTCACGCGAGACGTGGAGATCGGCGGCACGGTCTACAAGAAGGGCACCCAGGTGCCAAGCTTCGCCATGCTCCAGGCCGACGGCTCCACCTGCTCGGGCAACTGGCTGTACTGCAACTCCTACACCGAGCAGGGCAACATGGCCGCACGGCGCAGCCTAGCCCAGACCCCGGAGCAGGAAAAGCTCGGTCTGTTCCCCAACTACACCTGGTGCTGGCCGGTCAACCGGCGCATCCTCTACAACCGCGCCTCCGTGGATCCGACGGGCAAGCCCTGGAACCCGGAGCTTCCCCTCATCCAGTGGGACGCTATAACAAAGAAATGGGTGGGCGACGTGCCTGACGGCGGCTGGGCTCCCGGCGAGCGTCATCCCTTCATCATGACCCGGTTCGGCTTTGGCCAGCTCTATGGCCCCGGCCGGGCGGACGGTCCGCTCCCCGAATACTACGAGCCGCTGGAGTGCCCGGTGAACTCGCACCCGTTCTCCACCACCCTGCACAACCCCACGGCCATCTCCTACGCCGACGAGGACAAGGCCGTGTGCGATCCCAGGTATCCCTTTGTGGGCACCACCTATCGCGTCACCGAACACTGGCAGACCGGCCTCATGACCCGCAACCAGGAGTGGCTGGTGGAGATGGAGCCTCAGATCTTCGTGGAAATGAGCGAAGAACTGGCCGCGCTGCGAGGCATCAAGAACGGTGAAAAGGTCATCGTCGAGAGCCTGCGCGGTTCCCTCTGGGCCAAGGCCATGGTCACCAAGCGGTTCAAGCCCTTCGACGTCCAGGGCACGGTCATCCATCAGGTGGGCCTGCCCTGGCACTACGGCTGGACATGGCCCAAGGATGGCGGCGATTCGGCCAACATCCTGACCCCGTCCGTGGGCGATCCCAATACCGGCATCCCAGAAACCAAGGCCTTCATGGTCAACGTCCGCAAGGCGTAAAGGAGGAATGAAATGAGTAAGACCTTCTTCATCGACCTGACCAAGTGTACGGCCTGCCGGGGTTGCCAGGTTGCCTGCAAGCAGTGGAAAAAACTCCCGGCCGAAAAGACCGAGAACTGGGGCTCTCGCCAGAACCCCAGGGACCTCTCCGGCATCACCCTCAAACTGGTCCGGTTCAGCGAAGTGGAAACCGACGGCAAGCTGGAGTGGCTGTTCTACCCCGAGCAGTGCCGCCACTGCATTGAGCCGCCCTGCATCGACGCCATGACCGTGCCCGGTTCCATTGTCCACGACCAGGAGACCGGAGCCGTGGTCTTCACCAGCCTCACGGCCAAGGAGCCCAACAAGGAGTCCTTTGCCGCGAACTGCCCCTACGACATCCCGCGCATCAACGAAGCAACCGGGATGGTGGTCAAGTGCGACATGTGCAACGACCGCGTGAAGATGGGCATGCTGCCCGCCTGTGTGCTGACCTGCCCCACCGGGGCCATGAACTTCGGCGAGCGCGAGGACATGCTCGAACTGGCCGAAAAGAACCTTGAGGCGGCCCAGAAGCGGTATCCCGACGCCGCAGTGATAGACGAGTTCACGGTCCGGGTCCTCTATCTGGTGCAGACCAACCCGGTCAGTTACCATGAGTACCTTGAGGCGGACGCCTCGTCCATCCAGCGCGGGCCGCTCTCCAGGAAGCAGTTCCTGGCCAAGCTGGCCTCGCCGCTCAAGCGCATGAACAGCTAACAGTCAAACCCCCGGCGCGGACGTGTCCGCGCCGGGGACAACCTCTCCAGATAGAACACCTCCGTATGCCTGCCGCTTCGGACCTGGCGGCAATGGCCCCGGAGAGTCAAGGGCCCCGGCCATTGCTATTGTGCCGGGGCCCATTGTATTCATGGAGACACAGCACTGCCGCGCCGCATATTTGCATGGGCCTGCAAGCACGCGGCAACACGCGTCAGGCTCCCAAACCGCAACAGAACACGAGGACCGGATGACAATGCGAATTCCCCTGCTCGCGGCCATCGCCCTGCTGATCATGGTCACCGCAGCCGCAGCCCAGCCCCTCAGGGCCTTCCCTGATCTGACGATCTCCGGCCCGCTGACAGACGCCCAGAAGGTCTATCTCGGTGTGGACGCCAACCCCTTCCGGCTCTCAGAAATCAAGGCCGACATCCTGTTCATCGAGGGCTACAGCATGTACTGCCCCATCTGCCAGCAGGACGCCCCGGTCCTCAATGAACTGTTCCAACGCCTCGACAAGGCCGACCCGGAGGGAAAAATCCGCTTCATCGGCCTTGGGCTTGGCAACACGGAATTCGAGACCACTTTCTACCAGAAAAAATTCAACGTCCCCTTCCCCCTGTTCAAGGACGAGGATTACGCGATTCACAAGGCGCTGGGCGAGCCGGTTGCCCCCACCTACTACATCGTCAGGACCAGCGGCCCGACGCCAGAAATGCTCTACAAGGCCGAAGGAGAGCTTGCCAAAGACATCTTCGAGACCATCATGACCCTGGCCAAGACCAGATAGGGAGCGCAAACCATGTATTCTTATAGTGCCAACCGGATTCTCGCGGCGGCCCTGGCCGCCTTGGTCCTGATCCTGCCCCTGCACGGCACGGCCCTGGGCGATCATGGGCATGGCCCGGCCAAACCCGTGGACAGCGTGCTCCGGGTGTCCGTAGGCGAGATGGCCCCGGACTTCATCCTGCCCGACCTTGAGGGCACACCCATTCGTTTGCACGACTTTCGCGGCAGGAAAAACGTGGTTCTCTCCTTCGTGCCTGCGGCCTGGACCCCTGTCTGCTCAGACCAGTGGCCGGGCTACAACCTGATAACGGACCTCCTTGAACAACACGACGCCGTGCTCCTGGGAATCACCGTGGACAACACCCCGAGCCAGCGCGCCTGGGTCGAAGCCATGGGCGGGCTGAAGTTTCCGGTCCTCTCGGATTTCTGGCCCCACGGCGCGGTGGCCGACACTTACGGCATCCTGCGCTCCTCCGGCGAGGCCGAGCGCGCGCTCTTCTTCATCGACAAGCAGGGCGTGATACGCTTCATCGAGGTCCACGATATCAACACCCGGCCCGACCTCGGCCTGCTGGTACGGGAAGTGGAAAACCTCGACTGACCGCCATCCGGCTCCGCAATACGTTATCGCCCAACGCAGTGATCCGGCGGCCACGACATGTGGCCGCCGGATCACTGCGTTGAGCCCTTGTCCCTCCTGGTCAGGCGTCGCGCCGGACTCCGGCGTCCAGGGCCGATGCCTCGGACCGATAGAGCTCGGCCAGCCGGGTGATGCCCACAGACTCGAAAACCGCGCGGAAGTTGTCCGAGAGCCCGGCCAGGACCACGCGCACCCCGGCATCGCGGCACTGGCGCAGCAGGTCTGTCAGGCCGGATATGCCCGCGCCGTTGATGGACGAGTTCTCGTCGAAATCCATGAGAATCAGCCCCTTGCCCAATCGCCGGGCCTCGGCCAGCCGCTCGGTCAGATGGGGCACGGTATTGCCAGTGATGTTGCCGCGCACGCGGATGACCACTGCGTCGCCCTGTACCGTGAGCCCGACCTGCTCCACCTCGCTCTTGGCGATGGCCAAGCGCTCACCCGCGCGGGACAGGGCCAACTCCAGCGCCTCGCGCCGAAGGGGCTTGTTGATGAAGTCCGTGGCATCGAGATTCAGGGCCTGGATGGCCAGGTCCATGTCGCCATGGCCGGTGATGACCACCACCTCGGCCATGGGGTTGATCTTCTTGATTTCCTTGAGCACCTCTATGCCGTCCATGACCGGCATCTTGATGTCGGTGAGCACCAGCGAAGGGTTCTCCCGCTTGAACAGCTCAAGCCCTTCCCGACCGTTTTCGGCCTGCAAGACCTGATAGCCCATGGCCTTCAGCAGCAGGGAGAACATTTTCAGGGTCGGCCGCTCGTCGTCGATGATCAGTATGGTTTCCTTCACGGTGGATTCCTTCATTGTCTGTTCACGCCCTTGGCCGAGGGGAACTGCATGCGAAAGACGGCGCCCCCGCCCTTTTCACTGCGGATGCGGATGTCTCCGCCGTAGTCCTTGACGATGCCGTAGGTGATGGCCAGCCCGAGCCCCATGCCCTGGCCCGCCTCTTTTGTCGTGTAGAAGGGCTCGAAGATCTTCTCGCGATCCTCCTCGTCGATGCCCGAGCCGGTGTCCTCCACCTCGATGAACACGGTGGATTCCTCGGCCCCGGTGCGGATGGTGATGCGCCGACTTGAGGCGTCGTCCTGTGGCGAGGCGTTGTCGTTGATGGCGTCGCGGGCGTTGGCCACGAGGTTGAAGACCACCTGCTGGAGCCTGTTGGAGTGGGCCATGACCGGGGGCAGCCCCTCGACCAGATCCAGGTCAAAGGCGATGTTGTCCAGCTCGAACTGGCGGCGGAGCATGGAGAGCACAGCCCGCACCGGCTGGTTGACGTCCACCCGCTCTTCCATGAAGTCAGACTTGCGGCCAAAGGAGCGCAGGGTGTTGATGATCTCGGCGGCGCGGTCCACCTGGGCCGATATCTCGCGCACCACCTCCATGAAGTGTTCTTTGGGCACTTCGGTGTTCTCCTCGCCCATGAGGTAGAGGAAGTCGCTGCCCATCTTGATGGCGTTGAGCGGCTGGTTGATCTCGTGGGCCACGCCAGCGCTCATCTCGCCCAGGGATTTCATCTTGCTCGCCTGGATGAGCTGGGCGTCCTTCTCGATCATCTCGGTGATGTCGGTCACCGCGATGATGATGGCGTGGTGGCCGCGATAGGATATGGGGCAGGCGTGCATGTTGACGAAAAACGGCTCATTGCCCCGCTTGTAGTGAATCTGCTTGGGAAAGTAGACGCAGCCGCTGCCACCCTCGATGAAGAAGGTCAGGCACTTGTCGTTGTGATCCGGCCCGAGTTCAACAAAACGCATGCCGTGCAGGGTCTTGCGCGAATAGCCGTACAGTTCCACGGCCCGGGGGTTGGCGTCGCGAATCTCGCCGGTCTCGCAGTCCACCACAAAGATGGGGTCCGGCCCGGAGTCGAACAGGGAGCGGTACTTCTCTTCGGATTCACGCAGGCGGCGGCGATAGAGCTTGATGGACCAGACCATGTTCCTGAAGGAGTCGGCCAGCTGGACCACCTCGTCGCCCTCATGCTTGCGGTAGAAGGTGCAGTTGGCGCACTTGCGGTACTCCTCCCCCGGGCTGGCCGTGCCGCGCGCCTGATCAAAATGCCAGCACGGCAGATCCGTGTTGTTGAAGGCCGGGCAGCGGGAGGCGTCCCAGTCCTCCTCCGGATCGATCTTGAGGGGGATGTCGAAGTTGCCCCGGCTGATCTCGTCTGAGAGGCGGGTCAGGTCAGACACGGGCCGGGTGATGTAGCGCGTCAGCCACGAGCTGAGGAAGATGGTGATGACGATGACGCCCGAAATGAAGCCGAGAAAGGCCACCCGCAGCTTGCCCACCAAGGCGTCGATGTGGCTCTTGTTCAGCCCCACGTGGACCGTGCCGATGCGGTACAGCCCCTCATTGATGGCCGCCGCCAGATCGTAGACCGGCTCCCCGTCGAGATCGAGGAGCTTGATGGAGTCCTGCGCCCCGGGCGGAAGCCGGTTGGTCAGCAGGTTCTCGGGCAGCGACCGGGTCAGGGTGTGGGCCAGGACCTCGCCCGCCTGATTCTCGATGAAGATGTACGAGACCAGATGCTTGCGCTGGTGCAGCCGGGTTTCGTCGAAGATCAGAGCCAGCAGCTGGGGCACGTCGTTGTCCAGGATGTGCGAGCCGCCACGCTCGGCCACGGAATAGGCGATGGCCTCGCCGCGCATCTCCAGCTCGTGGGTCAGGGAGTTGACCAGGATGTAGCGGGCCACAAAGGCGATGGCCACGCTGATGAACATGATGGCGATGAGCATGGAGAAGAGAATCTTCTCCCTGAGCCCCAGCCGGGAGAAATACAAGGAGATCCGTTTGCCGATGGTCATTGCGCGCCCCCCCCCTTGCCCAGGCCCTTCCAGTCGAGCAACGGCACGAACCGACCGCGCTCAAGCCGGGTGAAGTAGACCTTCTCAAGCCCCTGCCTGTCGCCCGGGCCGTAGGTGATGGACAGGCCCGGCCCCAACTCGTAGTTGCGGATGGACTCGATGGCCGCGATAAGCCCGTCGCGGGTCAGGTCGCGTCCGGCTCGCTGGAGCCCCTCGACCATGATGCGCGCGTTGAGGAACCCCTCAAGCCCCACAAAGCTCGGCGCATCGTCGGGAAAGTAGCGGGCCAGCATCCGAACATACTGCGAGGCGGCGTCTTCGGCCCCGGCAGGACCGGCCACGGGCTGGGGCACCACCTGTGACATGATCACCTCGGACTGCACCTCAGGCCCCAGCCTGCGCGCCAGCTCCTCGGCGCCCACAAAGGAGACGTTGTAGAAGATGGGGTCGAACCCGGCCTCAAGGGCCACGGAGATGAACCGGGCGCAGGCATCGTAAGTGCCGACCATGACCACGGCCTCGGCCCCGGAATGGCGGATTTTCTCCATGCCCTCGGTCACGTTCAGGGTGCCTCGGATGTATGAGCCACGGGCCACTGGCTCCAGGTCGTACTTCTTGAGGGCCAGTTCTGTGCCGATGAGCCCGTCGAAACCATAGGCGTCGTACTGGTAAAAGACCGCGATGCGGTCGATGCCGAGATCCTTCACGAGGTGGCGCACGGCGCTCTCGGTCTCCTGGTAGTAAGAGGCGCGGATGTTGACCAGATACGGGTTGAATGGCTGGCGCAGGGCATTGGCCCCGGTGAACATGCCCACCAGGGGAATGGCCGCCTCCTCCACCAGAGGCAGCACCTTGATGGTGGTCGGCGTGCCCACGTAACAGAACAGGGCGAAGACATCGCCCGAGATGATGAGCTGCTGGGTGTTCATCAGACACCGGGGCGGGTCATAGGAGTCGTCGTAGGCGATGATGCGTATCTTGCGGCCGTGCACCCCCCCGTTGTCGTTGACGTGGCTGATGTAGGCCTCGGCCCCGCGCAGGGTCTGGGTTCCCAGGTAGCCTGCGTGGCCCGTCAGAGCCAGGGATGAGCCCAGCCGTATCTCGTCGGCCGACACGCCCGGGGCATCGCCCCGCACCGCGCCGGAGTCATCGGCACCGCCACAACCGGCCAGAGCCAGCACCAACACAGTGAACACCACTGCCCGCAACGCCTTGTCCATGGACTCCCCCCGGAGTTTCGCGCATTATCCAATCGCGGAACATACCATAGACCATGATTACTGGTCCTGCTGCAAAAACACAAGCCGCGACCTTTTGCCCACGGTTCAGAACAAGCGACCCGGCCGCCATGTGGGTACTAGCCAAAACGGCCCATTGCGGCTATAGCAAACACAGCCCGCAGATACCCTTTCCGGGCGCGGGCCGGGCGCCGCCGAGCGGGACAGGCGCGCCTCGTCAAGCCGGACTACACAGGAGGATTACACATGCTGGTGAAGAACTGGATGACCGAGAACGTGATCACCATCACGCCCGACAGGTCCATGATGAAGGCGTCGAAACTGATGAAGGACAACTCCATCAGCAGGCTGCCCGTGGTTGACGAAAACGGCCGGATCGTGGGCATCATCTCCGACCGCGACGTCAAGGACGCCTCGCCCTCCAAGGCCACCACGCTCGACATGCACGAGCTGTACTATCTGCTCTCCGAGGTCAAGATCAAGGACATCATGACCAGGAAGGTCACCACCATCCGCAACGACGAGACCGTGGAAAAAGCCGCCGTGCTCATGCTTGAGGGCAATTTCGGCGGCCTGCCCGTGGTGGACGAGGACAACACGGTGGTGGGCATCATCACCGACACCGACATCTTCAAGGTTCTTGTGGAAATTTCAGGCGTGTACGAGGGCGGCGTCCAGGTCTGCCTGCAGATATCCACCGCGCCCGGCAGCCTCGCCCCGATTCTCGACTTTCTCAAGGACAACGGGGTGCGAATCATGTCGGTCATGACCCACAACGTTCCCGAGACAGAGGGCTTCAAGCATGTCTACATCCGCATGCGCGACATGGAAAAGCCCGACTTCAAGCGGGTCAAGGCCGCCATGGACGAGCGCTTCGACGTGATCTACTGGGTTACCGACCCCGTCCACCGCGTCGTCTAGCAGGCCGCTGAAAAACGGCGATCTGCGTCGTTGCTTCAAAAAGGTCAAACCCTCGCGTACCGGGAGTACGCTTCGGTCTTGACCTTTTTTCGCGCCTAGCAGCTCACCGTTTTTGAGCGGCCTGCCTGTTCCGACTTATTGAGCGGCCTGCAAGTGAGGTCGCTGAATACTGGTGATCTGCTGCCATTTTTCAACAGCCTCCTAGCCCAGCACGGCCAGTATCAGGGGCAGGGTCAGGGCCGAGGCCAGGGTCTGGACCGTGATGATCAGGGCCATGAGCCGGTGGTCGCCGCCCATCTGCCGGGCCAGGATGAAGGCCGAGACCGAGACCGGAACCGCCGTAAAGATGAGCGCGGCTTGGCGCGAAACCGGGTCCAGCCCCAGGAGCTGGGCGCAGCCAAAGGCAGCCAGAGGCAGCAGGACAAGGTGGATTGCCGAGGCCGCGGCAACGGGCAGCGCCGAGTCGCGCAACCCCTCGCCGCGCAAGCCCGCGCCCACGGCCAGCAGGCCCATGGGCAGTGCCGCCTTGCCCATGATGGCCAGCAGGTCGCCCACCACCACGGGCAGGACGATGCCCAGCCCATTGAGGGCGAATCCGGCCACGCAGGCCAGGATAAGAGGATTCTTGGCCAGCTCCAGGGCCGTGCGCCGCACACCGCCTCCGTTGCCGCCGTGGCGCGCCAGCACCAGCACGCAGAGCACGTTGACCAGCGGCACCAGAGTGAGCAGGGCCACGGCCGAAAGGGTCATCCAGTCCGGACCGAGGAGCGCGGCGGCCACAGACAAGCCCACATAGGTATTGGGCCGGATGGCCCCCTGAAAAACCGAGGTGAAGGCCGGGCCGTCCATGGCGAGAAAACGCCTGAAAAGCAGCAGCAGGGCCGAGACGAGACAGACCGAGACAAACAGCGTGGCCGCCAAACCGACGGCAGACTCGTCGAAACTGCGCCCCGACAGCCCGCCCACCAGCAGGGCCGGGAAAAGCACATAATAGGTCAGCCGCTCGGACACGGGCCAGAATCCCGGCCCGGGAAACTCCACGCGCCGCAGGGCGAACCCGATGAGAATCAGCCCGAAGATGGGGGCCACGGCGAGCAGGATGGGGGACATGGGCGGCAGATTACGCCCGCTTGGCCGCCAGTGGCAAGTAAAACGACGCGGCAGGACCGGGCACGAAAAATCCCCCGCGCCGGGGGCACGGGGGATCGATTCCGCGTCGCAAAGGTCCATGCTACTCGGGCACGGTCTCCATGGATGCCCATTTGGGCTCGTGCAGGGGCAGGACGAAATCAGCCATACCCTTCGCCTTGAGCAGAATATCGTAGGCGGCCTGGACGTCGGTGTGGGTGCCGGGCGGGATGACCTCCATCTCCATGGCCTTGACCTCCATGGGCGGATTGAGGTTCTCAAGGATGGTGCAGAAGCCGCAGATGAGCACACTGCCCTTGTCGGTCTCCACCTTCACGGACATGCCGCCCGCAGTATGGGCCGGGGTGTGGATCATGGTGATGCCGGGCACCACCTCGGTGTCGCCGTCCACCACCACCAGTTGGCCGTTTTCTTCCACGTCCTCGATGTAGTCCTCAAGGTAGCGGAAATCCAGCGGGTGCGGGTCGTGGATGTGTTCCAGTTCCTTCTCATGCACGTAGATGCGCGCGTTGACGCACTTGTAGTCGTTCTCGCAGTGGTCGTTGTGCAGGTGGGTGTGGATGATGATGTCGATATCCTCGGGCGCAAGGCCGTACTTTGCCAGCCCTTCCTCAAAGGTGTATATCTTGCCGCCGATGGCCTTTTCCCGCTCGTCGGAGACGATGGGCTTCATCTCGCCGGTGTCCACCAGGATTTTCTTGTCCCCGCCCTCGATGTACCAAGTGTAGATGGGAATGGTGTAGGGCGTGCCATAGCCGTGCTGGTAGGTCATCATGCCCTTGTCAAAGACCTTGGTTCCCATGACGATGGGATGGACTGTGTATGTGCTCATGGTCCACCTTGTGGGTTGGTGTTTATTTACCAAAGGATATGGGCACCCGTGCGGCAAAGTCAAGGGCGCGGGGCGCAGGCACCCGGCTGTCGCAGCCCCTCGCAGATGGGGCTTCAAATCCATCCCGACTTGCTGTACTACGGGGAGCGAATCGTACCGAGGAGACATGTAATGCTTGATCTGAAGTTGATGCAGAAAAACCCCGATCTCGTCCGGGAGAGTCTGGCCAAACGGGGCTCCGGCGTGGATGTGGGCGAATTCCTCACCCTTGACGAACGGCGCAAGGCGCTCATCGCCGAGGGCGAGGCCCTCAAGGCCGAGCGCAACGCCGCCGGGCCAGAGATCGCCCGGCGCAAGAAAGCTGGTGAGGACGCCACCGCCCTGCTCAGCCGCATGGGCGAGATATCCGAGCGAGTCAAGGCCCTTGACGCCGAACTGACCGAGGTGGAAGCGGCCGAGCGCGACTGGCTCCTGTCCGTGCCCAACATGCCGCACGAGTCCGTGCCCGTGGGCGCGAGCGAGGCAGATAACCCGGTGCTGCGCCACTGGGGCGAGAAGCCAGTCCTGGACTTCGCGCCAAAGGAGCACTGGGAGCTGGGAGTTGCCCTTGGCGGGCTGGACTTCGAGCGCGCGGCCAAGCTGGCTGGTTCCCGCTTTTCCTTAAGCTTTGGCTGGTGCGCCCGGCTGGAGCGCGCCCTGGCCCAGTTCATGCTCGACATCCAGACCGCGCAACACGGCTACACCGAAGTCATCCCGCCCTACATCGTCAACCGCAAGACCATGACCGGCACGGGCCAGCTGCCCAAGTTCGAGGAGGATCTGTTCCGCCTTGAGGGGACCGACTATTTCCTGATCCCCACGGCAGAGGTGCCGCTGACCAACATCTTTGCGGGCGAGGTTCTGGACGAAGCGGACCTGCCCGTCAGGTTCTGCGCCCTGACCCCCTGCTTCCGCTCCGAGGCCGGCTCCTACGGCAAGGACACCAAGGGGCTCATCCGGCTGCACCAGTTCCACAAGGTGGAGATGGTCAACTTCGCCCATCCCGAGCGCTCCTACGAGGCCCTGGAGACCATGACCGGCGCGGCCGAGAAGATACTGAAGTTGCTCGGCATCCCCTACCGGGTCATCGAGCTGTGTACCGGCGACATGGGCTTTGGTGCCACCAAGACCTACGACATCGAGGTCTGGCTGCCAGGCCAGGGCCAGTACCGCGAGATTTCCTCCTGCTCCAACTGCGGCGATTTCCAGGCCCGCCGGGCAGACATCCGCTTCCGCTCCCCCGGCGAGAAGAAGGCCAGGTACGTCCACACCCTCAACGGCTCGGGGCTGGCCGTGGGCCGCTGTCTGGTGGCGGTCATGGAGAACTTCCAGCAGGCCGACGGCTCCATCGCCGTTCCCGACGCCCTCAAGCCCTACATGGGCGGGGTCGAGGTCATCGAATCGCGATAACCTGACGGATTAACAAAAGAAAACAGGCCGGGACGCACACACGTCCCGGCCTGTATCTTTTCGCGCTCCCGGTCGATCAGTCGTCCGCTGATCCCGATTCGTCGGGGTCGGAAAATCCGTCGATGCCGTCGAGCACGGCGGCCACGGTGCGGGCCAGCTCCGGCGGCATGTCCACCGAGGCGAACCCGGCCAGCAGGGCGTCCGGGTTCACACCATGCCCCTCGGCCAGGGTGCGGATGGCAGTTTCGAGATGTTTGTCCATGGTCACTCCTAATGGTTGTCTGGTCGGTTTCCCCGCCGCTAGTTGGCGACCACAAATCCTCGGAACTCTTCGTCCGAGGTGCGGACCCCGGCCGGGGCCGAGGCGGGCTCAAGCTCCATGCGCGCAGCGCGGCCGACGAAGGCGGCCGGGGCCTTGGCCACGATGCGCCACTTGCGGGCCGATTCCGAGATGCAGATCAGGTCAAGAACCTCGGCGTCGCCCGAGGGCTCGATGGCCAGGACAGAGACTTTGCGGGTGGTGATGCCCGCTGCCTCGTCGGAGTCGAAGACCATCATGGAGTATTGGTAGCCGGTATCAAGGTTCTCCCACTTGACCGGGGAGCGGACAGGCGCGGTGTCCAGGGCGTGGGCCAAGTGGCGCACGTCGTGGTCGCTCATGTAGCCGCCCACATACTTGGGACCGCTCATGTTGAGGGCATCCAGGGTGGCCTGCTTGCACCCAGCGGGGATCAGGGCCAGGACCAGCACAGCCATGGCGGCGGCAAATCGTTTCATGTTCTTCTCCTGCGTGTCGTTGTTGCCGGTGACCATAGAGAACATCGGCGCGCCAGGCAACGAACGAATCTCTCGGAGGGCGGGGCTGTCCCGTCACTGCTACGGCTGGATGCGCTCCGGGATGACCAAGCCCTGTTCCTCCCAGAAGCGAACCGCGCCGGGATGCAGGGGGATGGACACGCCGTCGAGGCCGCTCTCCACGCCCATGTCCCTGGCCGCATTATGGGCGGCGCGGATTTCGGCCAGCCCCTGAGGCGAATACACGGCCTTGAGGCAGTCGTAGACGGTCTGCTCGTCCAGGACCGCGCTGGCGCACCAGAGGGAGGCGTCCTGAAAGGTTGTCACGTCCTGGTTCTGGCCCGCGTAAGTTCCGGCAGGCACAACCACCTCGCCGTAAAAGGGATACGCCTCGTAGAAGCCGGACTCCAGGGCCTCGGCATGCAGATCGAGCAGGCGAAGCGGCACCAGACCGGCCGCCTCGATAATGGCGGTGTTGGGATAGCCCACCAGCACCCAGAAGGCGTCGATGCTGCCGTTGGCGAACTCCGATGCGGCTTGGGCATAGCCGATCTTGCGGACATCCAGCGAATCCCACAGGCCCAGATGGCCGAAGAAGCGCTCGGCCGACAGGGCCGCGCCAGAGCCTGGGTTGCCCACGGCCACCGCCTTGGCTGCGAGATCCCTGGCCGAGGAGATGCCCGAGTCGGCCCGGACAACAAGCTGGGCAGGCGCGCCGTAAAGGAAAGAGAGCGCCCTGACGTTCTCGTGGCGGGCCGGGTCGCTCGGCAGCTGGCCTGCCCGGCCCAGGAAGGCGTCGCCCGAGTAGACGATGCCGAGATCCACCACGTCCGCGTCGAGGCTGCGCAGGTTCTCGGCCGAGCCGCCCGCCCCCCTGGCCGCCACTTCGAGCCGGGGATGGCTGGCCGAGATGATCCCGGCCATCTTGTTGGCAAGAAAGTTGAAAGTGCCCCCGGTGGGGCCGCCGCCAAAGGCGAGATAGCGCCGCTGCGACTGGGCGTCGGCCTCGGGCTGGTCGCCAGCCGGATCGGACGAGCAACCCAGGGCCAGGAGCATCGCCAGGGACACAAGGGCAAGGGAAAACCGTTTCATACTTCCTCCGACACAGGGACAGGCGTTGTGCATACGTTGAGCAGACGCCCATACCGGGTGCCGCACAATGATTTTTACACCACCCGGAGCGGATTGACAATGCGCCGGAAACAACGGCGGCCCGGGCCGTCTTTGCCCCGGGCCGCCTCCATGGGTCAGGCTCGTGCGCCAATTCCCGGCATCAGGCCGCCGAGGGCGCGATCATCCGCTTGAGGGGGCCGAACCAGATGCCGCTGAGCAGCCAGGCGTAGGCAAACACCGCCAATGCGATGATCGGGAACCAGATGGCTATCTCCATACGCGAGGCGTCCAGCGAAAAGGCCGGGACATAGGCGAACAGGAACGGGGCCATATACAGGAACTTGGCGAACTTGAACGAGGTGAAGGCCGTGCGCCACATGTTGGCCCCGGCGATGGTCGCCCCGGCAAAGGCCGCGATGCACACCGGCGGGGTGATATTTGAATCCTGGGAGAGCCAGTAGACGATCAAGTGGGCGGCCAGCAGGTTGACGCCCAGATGCGTCAGGGCCGGGACGGCCACCACCGCCGTGATCAGGTAGGCCGCCGTGACCGGCACACCCATGCCGAGAACGAGCGAGGCCAGGGCGATGAGCAGGATGGTCATGATCAGGTTGCCGCCAGCCAGGTCGATGACGATGTCGGCAAAGGTCAGCACCAGCCCCGAATAGGTGAGCACGCCGATGATGATGCCGATGACGCCCACGGTGGCCCCGATCTTCAGGGAGTTGATGGTGCCCATGCGCGCGGCCACCACGAACCCTTCAAGCTCTTCCTTCATGCCGCCCATGGTCTGCCTGCGCACCACGAAGACCACCGCCGTGGCGATCAGGCCGTACACCAGCAGTATCCGGCCCGTCATGTAGGGCCGAATGGCCGCGGCCACCTCTGGCCCGCCCACCACGGCCGCCAGCTTGATCAGCCAGGGACACAGGACAGTGAAGCTCATGACCAGCAGCAGGGTGGGGTCGATGCGTTTACTCGTGCCCTTGAAGGAGAGGGCGATGCAGGAGGCAAGCCCCACGATGGCCGAATAGCCCGGCGAGTAGCCCGCCAGCATGAACACGGTGATGAGCACCAGCGGCAGAATGTAGTGCCACTCCTTCCTGAGAATCTCGCGGGCGCTGTACTTGTAGCGCTCGCCCACCACGTTCTCCTTCTTGGCCTCGTAGTGGACCATGACAAAGACCGAGAAGAAATACATCATGGCCGGGAAGAGGGACACGAGCATGATGTGGGAATAGGGCAGGCCGGTCATCTCGGCCATGATGAAGCCGCCCGCGCCCATGATGGGTGGCATGAACATGCCCCCGATGGAGGCCGCGGGCTCGATGGCGCCCGCCACATGGGGCTTGAAGCCCGCCTTTTTCATCATGGGGATGGTAAAGGTGCCGGTGGACACGGTGTTGGCGATGGCCGAGCCGGAGATGGAGCCGAACAGCCCCGAGGCGATGACCGAGACCTTGGCCGGGCCGCCCACCTTGTGGCCCACTGCTGCCAGCGGGAAGTCGATGAAGAACTTCTGCGCCCCGCAGCGCTCAAGGAAGGCCCCGAAGAGCACAAAGAGAATGATGTAGGTGGCGAGCACGTTGGCCATGATGCCGAACACGCCGTCGCTGCGGTAGAAGATGGAAGTACACAGGTCAGGGAAGGTCGCCCCGGCGTGGGCGACCATCTCAGGCATGTGCTCGCCGTACATGCCAAAGAGCAGCATGGCCACACCGATGATAACAAAGACGTTGCCCACCACGCGCCGCGCCAGCTCCACCCCGATCAGCACGCCGACCATGGCCATCCACTTGTCCAGGTCTGTCTCCATGCCGGTGCGGTAGTTGATGGCCTCGAAATTCATGATCCAGTAGCCCACCGAGATCACCGATGCGACCATCAGCAGGTAGTCGAGAACACGGAAAATCGGGTGACGGGACTTGTAGACCAGAAAGACCAGCAGGTACGTGATGATGACGTAGATGCCGCGATGATACTGGGTGGCGGCCGGTTCGAACACCGCGGACCAGGAGTAGAACAGGACCAAGGCCACCGAGAGGAAGTCAAAGAGATATTGCTCCAGCCTGTGTAATTTGTCGTACATTGGGCACTCGCGACTGCCTCGCAGGCAGTTGTTTTATCAGTAATGCTGAGGCATGTAGCCAGCGCCGCACCAGGATGCGGACAGCGGACAGGCGCACCGATGCCTGATGCCGCGCGGCGCGGGGGCCGCCACGGCAGAATCCCCCACACAGGGCGGGAGAAAGCCGGGAGACGGACCGGGGCGATGCCCTGGCCTCTCTCCCGGCGGTTCACAGTCGTAATCGGGCTACTTGAGGACGCCCATCTCCTTCCAGAACCTCTCGGCACCGGGATGCAGCGGAGTGGCGGCGGGGTTCACGCCCTTGAGGCCATCGGCCACGCTCATGACGTTGAAGCTCTTCTTCTGCTCCACCATGTGCTTCAGACCCGCGTCGGACCAGATCATCTTCAGCATTTCGTAAACATGGTCAGGATCAACGTTCGCGTTGACCACCAGCAGGGCGGAGTCGGAGAAGGAGCCGGTGTCGCTGTCCACGCCGCGATAGGTTCCGGCCGGGATGACGTCCGTGTCAAAGTAGGGATACTTGTCGAAGTATCCGGAGGCCTCGGCGTCCTTGAGCACGTCGATGAGGGCGATGTCGTTGGTCTGAGCGGCCATCATCACCGCACCAGCCGGGGCGTTGGTCAGCAGCCAGAAGGCGTCGAGCTGCTCGTTGCCAAAGGCCTGGGCCGCGTCGTTGTAGCCCATGGCGTTGCGCTCAATCTTGTCCCACACCCCCATGTGCGTGAAGAAGCGCTCGCAGTTGGCAAAGGCGCCGGAGCCCGCATTGCCCACGCCCACCTTCTTGCCCGCAAGATCCTTGGTGGAGGTGATGCCCGCGCCCGCGCGGACCACCAGCTGGGCCGGTGCGCCAAAGAGATAGCCCGCCACCAGGACGTTCTCGTACTTGTTGGGATCGCCGGTCATCATGGCGTTGCGGCCCAGGAAGACCTCGCCCGCATACACGGTGGCGAAGTGGACGCGCCCGGCGTTGACGGTGCGCAGGTTCTCGGTGGAGCCGCCCGAAGACTGGGCCTTGATGGAGAAGTCCGGGTTGTCCTTGATGGGATCATAGACCTGGACGGCGTTGGCCACCACCTGGAACGTTCCGCCGGCCGGGCCGCCGCCGAATACGTAGCGTTTCTTGGCCTCGGCCGTGAACGACATGCCAAGCACCGCGACCAGGGCGATGCCCAGTATTAAAAATCGTTTCATGTTTCCTCCTTGAAGAACCGCAGAAATGTTGATGTGGACCGCAACCTCTCTTGTCGGCCATGGCGTGACCGGACAAACAACGCCCGGCCGGGGGGATCCCCAGACGGTAGTCTGTTGTGGCACAAAACACCAAATGCTTCAACGCATTTTACGGATTGACCGCATGCACCAGCAACAACACTACATAGCGCTTCAATATCATTATCATTTGACGGAGCGCTCAATCAAATACCCACGGCCAGCCCAGCCGTCGCGCCGCCTGACTGATCGCTCAGTCGTCGGCACACTGCATTGTCGTCACCACGGCTTTTGTATTGATTGAGCGCTCAATCTCTGCACAGTGCAGTGACATCGCATTCCCCGAGGGGTGTTCCATCCAGAGGCAGTCCTGCCCGCCCGGCCCACGGCGCGCCCTTTGACATCCGGGCGGCCTGTGCTACATGGCCGGGGGTCAGCGACGACCCGCAACCCACGCACCTCGGAGGGGACATGCTCGACGATCTCGCCGTGATCCTGTTCCGGCCCAAGTACCCGGAAAACATTGGTTCCGTTGCCCGCGCCTGCCTGAACATGGGCGTATCGCGGCTTATCCTCGTGGCCCCGTACAATCTCGACATGGACAAGGCCCGGCCCCTGGCCACCAGCCACGCCCGCCACATCCTCGACACCGCTCGCGTGGTGGACACCCTGGCCGAGGCCGTGGAGGGGTTCACCGCGGTCTACGGCACCACGGCGCGCACCGGCGGCTGGCGCAAGGGGATCATGAGTCCTGCCAACTTGGCCGAGACGGTGGACGAGCGGCTGCGCTCGGGCGGGAGGGTGGCCATCCTCTTTGGCCCCGAGGACACGGGCCTGACCAACGATGAAACCTCGATCTGCTCAGGGCTGATGACCATCCCCACCAGCCGCGAGGGCACCTCCCTCAACCTGGCCCAGGCCGTGGTGGTGGTCCTCTACGAATGCTTCAAGCGCGCCCTGGACAAGCCCTTCACCCCGGATGGCCCGCCAGTGGAGCGCGCCACCACGGTGCAGGAGCAGGAGGCCCTGTTCGAGAACCTGCGCGAAACCCTGCTGGCCATCGACTTTCTCAAGGACGACAACCCCGACTACTGGATGCTCCCGGTGCGCCGCTTCTTTGCCAAGATCAACCTGAGGCGCAACGAGTTCAACCTGCTCATGGGCGTGTGCCGCCAGGTGCAATGGTTCGTGGACAAGTACGGCCCAAAGAAATAGCCGCCTGCGCTTCCGTTGCCCACAGCCCCTTAACAAAGTGCCCCCGCACGGATATGATCGGGCCGTGCAGACCTGGATTCTCCATATCGACATGGACGCCTTCTTCGCTTCGGTAGAGCAGCTCGATCACCCCGAGTACCGGGGCAGGCCCTTGGCCGTGGGCGGCACCTCGGACCGCAGCGTGGTCTCTGCCGCCAGCTACGAGGCGCGAAAGTACGGCGTGCGCTCGGCCATGAGCGTGGTCAAGGCGCGCACGCTCTGCCCGGAGATCCTCCTGGTCCCCGGCCGCATGGGCCGCTACAAGGAGATCTCGGGCCAGGTCATGGCCGCCCTGCGCGAATTCTCGCCCACCGTGGAGCAGGCCAGCGTGGACGAGGCATACCTCGACGGCACAGGACTTGAGCGGCTCTTCGGCCCCATCGACGAGGTGGGACGGCGAATCAAGGCGCGTGTCCGCGAGGTCACGGACCTGACCTGCTCGGTGGGCGCGGCCCCGGTCCGTTTCCTGGCCAAGATCGCCTCGGACGTGAACAAGCCCGACGGCATGTTCATCATTCGGCCCGATGAGGTGGCGGATTTCCTGCGCGGTCTGCCCGTGAGCCGGATTCCCGGCGTGGGGGCCAAGCTGGCAGAGACCCTGCGGGGCATGGGCGTGCGCACCTGCGCCGACATCCAGGCCAGACCGCGCGAATACTGGGAACGGCGCATCGGCAAGTACGGCGGCGTCCTGCACGACCGGGCCGGGGGCATCGACCCCGGCGGGGTGACCCCCACCAGCGAGGCCAAGAGCAGCAGCGCGGAAAACACCTTTGCCGAAGACACCACGGACCGGGCCGTGCTCACCCGCTGGCTGCTGGCCCAGTCCGAGCGCGTGGGCGCGGACCTGCGCGGCCACGGGTACAAGGGGCGCACCGTGACCATCAAGGTCAAATACGCGGACTTCACCCAGCTCACGCGCAGCCGCAGCCTGGATGCGCGCACCGACAGCACCGCCCTCATCTTCGAGACCGCGCGCGACCTGCTCGACCAGCTCGAACTGCGCCGCGCCGTGCGCCTCATCGGGGTGGGGGTATCCGGCTTCGAGCCGCGTACCCGGCAACTCTCCCTGCTCCAGGCGTCCCCGCGCGAGGCCGAGGCCACCAGCGGGATCGACCTGGCCGTGGACGCCGTGCGCCGCCGCTTCGGCAGCCGCGCCGTGACCCGGGTGGACCTGCTGGACCTCAAGCGCACACGCGACGAGTGATCAAAGCCGACCCGACTCTTCCATCACCCTCGTGACCGCCCCTGCAGGCGCGGCGATTGCTCTTGCCAAAAACAGCAAATGTTACTATCTTGTCATACGACGTTCCCAACCCACCGAACCCGCCGCAGGCGGGGAGGATGACTTTTACCACATGAAATATCTTTTCCGTCTTTCCAAGATAGTTCCCGCCCAGGTTTCCAGCCGCGCCGCCGCCTTCTGCCTGTTCCTTGTCCTGGCCCTGACCGCCGCGCCCTTCGCGCCCGCTCCCGCCCTGGCCGATGACGAGGACGGCGGCATCATGGGAGTCAAGCTCTCCATGAACCCTGATCCGCTGGATCAGGCCGTGGAGACTGGCATCGACCACCTCTTCGAGGTGCTGCGCGACCCGGCCACGCCCTTTGACCAGGGCAAGGTCGCGGCCATGCTCGATTTCGTCACCACCATGCAGGACGACCCCAAGGACATCGAGCCCGCGCGACGCTTCGGCGGCCAGGGCGTGTGTCTGCGCAAGGAGGTGGACGCCTCGCTGGACACCATCCTGCGCTACTTCTACAACCCTGACATCCCCAACTTCCTGCTCTGTCCGGCGGTGCTGCGCCTCTCGGGTTGGCACGAAGGCAGCGAATTTCTTACCCGCGAGCGCAAGCTATGGGACGAGCTGCCCTCTTTGAGCGAGCCGGTGCTGGTGCGCGGCCGCGAGTTCGAGGTCAACACCCCGGACTCCTATGCCGAAGCCTACTACCGCTACGATCTCGACCGGCTGATCATCCTGCTTGTCCACCAGGGAAAGCACGTGGCCATCTCCATCTCCGAGCAGCCCGAGAGTTCCGATGTCGGCCGCAAAGGAGCCATCCTCGACGACCAGCAGTGGGACTACTTCTACTCGGGCATCGAGGGATTGAACAAGGGCATGATCGGCTGGATGGACACCTTCATGTACAACTCCGGCTCGGTCCAGATCTTCACCGAGCACGATGCAGCCGCGCCCCGCAGCTCGGTCTTCCTGTTCAAGTGGCTCAAGGCCGGCTGGGCGGGCATGAACGTGGTCAAGCGCAGCCATATTTATGACGGCAGCCTGCGCTACGCCCGCAGCTTCAGCAAGGTGCTCGAATCCGCGGCCCTGACCCCGGACGAGGTGGCGGTGGGCATGCGCGCCGTGGCCGCCTTGTCCAAGGCCGAAGTGGACGCCGAGATCACCGAATACGCCCGCAATTTCGAAATCCGCTTCGCGGACAACCCCAAGCTCAAGAAGCGGGAATACGCCCGGGTCATCGCTGACGGAGCCTACTCAGAGGTGCTGGACGCGGACGCGCGCCGCAGCGTCCTCGCCCTGCAGAAGCTCAAGTGCATGATCGGCATGGAAGCCCTGCTCGACATGTGCGCCTCGCCCGTGGCCGCCGCACCCGCAGCCTCGACCGAGACCGAGCCAGGCAGCTAGCCAACCGGCCGGAACCACGCTATCATGACGGCGCGCTGCACACCTGCGGCGCGCCGTTTTGTCTCAACCCTCAAGGAGTGCGCCGTGCCCACCAGCGAGAGCGAAGCGAAATTCAGATTCTGTCCCCTGCTCAAGACCAGCGACGACAAGATGAAGATGTGCCAGGGCACCATGTGCATGATGTGGCGCTGGACCGACGACTCCAAACAGCTCGGTTATTGCGGGCTGGCTCCCCTGGCAGCCACCGGGGCCTAGCTGATACGGTGGGACGCGCATGACCAGACCGTTTTCCTTCAAGCTCCAGAAGGTGCTCGACTACCGCAGCCAGCTGGAGGAGCAGGCCCGGGGCGCCCTGGCCCGCGCCCAGGCCGCCCACGACGAACAGGTCGCCCGGGTGGCCGACATCGAATCGCGCCTGGGCGAGCATCTGGCCCGGTCCGCACAGTCCAACCGCAGCGTAGGCGAAATGTGGCTGTGGCGGCAGTACAAGGATGCCCTGGAGCAGGACCTCTTTCGCGAGCGGTCCGCCTTGAGTCAGTTGGAGCACAAATTGCATCTGCGCCGCCAGGAAGCGGTGGACCGCTCCCGGGACAGGAAGCTGCTTGAAAAGCTCAAGGAAACCCAGGCCAGGAAACACCATGCCCATGAGACAGCCCGCGAAGCAAAGGAAAACGACGAGATGGCAACCCTTCGGTACGAAAATGAAGATTTCTAGGGTCTTGGCCAGCCTCGTCTTTCTGGCCCTGCTCAAGCTCGCCGTGTTCGGCCTGCTCAGTGTCGATTCCGTGACGCTCGGCATCGTGCGCGCCGTCATGCCCGAGACGGCCCAGGGGATCGGCGTCGCAGCCGTGGCCCAGGCCCAGGACCAACCGCCCGCGCCCGAAGCTCCGCCCACTCCTGTCGCCGACGAGGCTGATTCCGCAGCCAACCGCGCCGATACTGAGGAAACCCAGGCCGACAAGGCGGCCGCCGAGGTGCGCACCGAACAGAATCTGCCCAGCGAATGGCGCGCCCTCAAGCGCAAGGAAGAGGAACTGGCCATCAAGGAGCGCACCCTGCAGGAGATGGAGGCGTCCATCCGCGCCGAGGCCCTCCGGGTCGAAAAGCTCCACGCTGAGATCAAGCAGATGCTCGACGACGCCCAGAACATCAGAGACCAGCGCGTGCGCCAGCTTGTAGACATGCTCGCCAACACCAAGGCCAAGAAGGCGGCCGAGATTCTTCAGTCCATGGACACGGAACTGGCCGTCAAGGTTTTGTCGGGCATGCGCGGCAGGCAGGCGGGCGAGATTCTCTCCTTTGTGGAGGCCAAGAAGGCCGCCGATCTCTCGGAACGGCTGACCCAGCTCCAGATACCCTTCATGCAGGAGCAGTAGCCCACTCCACCCCCCTTCGACCTTCAGGGCGGGACCATCCTCGGGATGGCCCCGCCCTTGCCGTTATCGCTCGAAAATTGACGCTTCAAAAACATCGCGTCATGGCGTAAGTGATTACCCGGCACCTTCATGGGACCAGACACCCGCAACCCATCGGACCACGCATGCCCCGCTTCCTGCTCACCCTGGCCTACGACGGCACTGACTTCTCCGGCTGGCAACTCCAGCTTGGCGACAGGACAGTGCAGGGCGAGGTGGAATCCGCCCTGGCCCTGCTCATCGACGCGCCCGTGCGGGTCCACGGCTCGGGCCGTACCGACGCCGGAGTCCACGCCCTGGGCCAGGCCGCGCACTTCGACTGCCCGGAGAGCCGGGCCGCCATCCCCTGGCAGCGCGCCCTCAACGCCACTCTACCGCCGGATGTGCGCGTGCTCCACTGTCACCGGGTGGCCGACGACTTCCACGCCCGCTATCACGCCCAGGCCAAGACCTACGAATACGGTCTGTGGCACGAGCGCGGATTCTGCCTGCCCCAGCGGCAGCGGTTTGTCTGGAACTGCGGCCCTCTTGATTTCGCGGCCATGGACGAGGCGGCGCATCGGCTCACGGGCGAGCACGATTTCGCCGCTTTTCAGAACACGGGCACCCCGGTCAAGTCCACCATCCGCACCATCACCTCCATCTCGCGCCACCCCGGCCCCACGGCCAGCGAAACCGTCTGGCGATTCACGGCAGACGGCTTTCTCAAACAGATGGTGCGCAACCTCGTGGGTTGCCTCGTGGCCTGCGGCCGGGGCCAGATCACCCCTGACGACGCCGCCCGCATCCTGCGCGCCGCCGACCGCGCCCAGGCCCCGGCCACGGCCCCGCCCCAGGGGCTGACCCTGGTACGCGTGGACTATCCCGCCCAGGCCACCGATCCGACAGCGGAAACGGCGTGAAGATCATCCTCGTCGGCGTCCTGGCCGCCCTGTTTTTCAGCTCCACCTTTGTCCTCAACCGGGCCATGAGCCTTGAGGGCGGCCACTGGGTCTGGTCGGCCAGCCTGCGCTATTTCTGGATGCTCGCCCTGCTGGGGGCCGGGCTCCTCGTCTTCCGCCGCCGCCTGCTGGCCCAGACGCTCCGGCTCTACGCCCGCCACGTTGTCTTCTGGACCCTGGCCGGGGGCATGGGCTTTGGCGTGTTCTACGCCTTGATCACCTTCAGCGCGTCCTACACCCCGGGCTGGGTGGTGGCCGCCACCTGGCAGACCACCATCCTGGCCACGCCCGTGGTTCTGCTCGCCTTTGGGCGCGCCGTGCCGATGCGGGCCATGCTCCTGACCCTGCTCATCTTCGCCGGGGTCCTGCTGGTCAACTGGGAGCAGGCTGCGGCCGGGTCGTGGCGCGATGTACTGCTGGGCGCGGTGCCGGTGCTGCTGGCGGCCTTTGCCTATCCTTTTGGCAATCAGCTGGTCTGGGAGGCGCGCCAAGGCACCCTGCGCCGCCTGCCCAAACTCGACTCCCCGGCCATGGACGATCCCTTCTGCCGGGTGCTGCTCCTGACGCTGGGCTCGCTGCCCCTGTGGGTCATCCTCATCGCCGTGACCACCCCGCCGCCACCGGCCATGGATCAGGTGGTCAACACCGCCCTGGTGGCCGTGTTTTCGGGCATCGCGGCCACCAGCCTGTTTCTCTACGCGCGCCACGCGGCAAAGTCCGCGTCCGAGTTGGCCGCGGCCGACAGCACCCAGTCCATGGAAGTGATCTTTTCCCTTGCGGGTGAGGCCATCCTGCTGGGCGGCGCGCTCCCCGGCCCCGTGGGCTGGTTCGGCATCGCCCTGACCATGCTCGGCCTGATGCTCTACCTGCGCGTCCAGAACGTCAGAGAGAACCCCGGCCGCGCCCTGGATTCGCAGCTATAAACAATCAATCACCTGTTATTTCGGATATATACAGACCAGAGCCAATAATGAAATCTGTGCCCGGGATGGGCATGACGTAGCCGAGCTTCTCGTGGGTTCCGGTGGCGTCTGGCTTGTCCCAGAGGTATTCCAGGAATCCGCCCCCGGCCTGCCCCGCATCCACGATGGCCCGGATGACCGGGAACCCTTTCTCATCCTCATAGTCGATGAGCGTCCTGCCGATCAGCGCGGGGTTGGAGCCATGGGCCACGCAGACACCCTGCAGATCGTAGACGAAAAAATACCCGTTCTTTTCCGGAAAGAAGCGCGACGCGGCGACAAAGGCGCGCAGGAGACGGAGCCGCTCGCCCCTGTCCGTGACACTCTCGAAAAGCCCACCCAAGCCTGTGGCGGCCACGGTGACCACCAACTCCACATCCGGGCGGATGGTCCGCGTCTTGCCCGAGGCGTTTGCACCAGACGACACGGCCAGGAGCGCCAGGAGCATGCAGGGAATGACTGCCTTGCGAAGCAGGTGCGACATGGTTCCCCCCCAAATCTGAAGTTGACACGCGGCCCGACCATAGCACCCTGGCCGGATTCCGCCATGATTTTTCACGCTGCCGACACTGCCCGCCGACTAGCCCCCTGCCACGAACTTGACCCACACCTCGCGCGTCCTCGGCCCGTCGAACTCGCAGAAGTAGACCTTCTGCCAGGTGCCGAGCCGGATGTCGCCGCCCTCGACCATGAGCATCTGGTCGCAGCCGAAGAGGCTCGACTTGATGTGGGCGTCGGAATTGCCCTCGGCGTGGCGATAGTCTCCGCAATGCGGCACCAGGGTGCACAGGTTCACGGTGATGTCGCGGACCACGTCCGGGTCCGCTCCCTCGTTGACAGTCACGGCCCCGGTGGTGTGCGGGCAGTGGAGCAGCAGCAGCCCGTCGCTCCAGCCATTGGCCCGGATCAGGGCGCGTAGCTGCCCGGTAATGTCGACCATCTCCTCGCGCTGCCCGGTGCGGATCTGCAATGTCTCCATGGCGTCTCCTAGGTGCGGAACATGTGGGAAAATTCGGGATCGTAGAGCAGGGAGCGGGCGCTCGCCGCGTCGTGCGCGCCCTGGCCGGGCAGGACCAGGAAGACCGTCTGCCGGGTGAAGCCGCGCTCGCGGGCCGTGGTCGCCAGATGCGCCAAATCGGTCTCGGCCACGGCCTGATCGGGCCAGCCCACGCGCCGGGCAATGACCACCAGCGTGGCCGGGGCAAGCCCGCCAGCCAGCAGCTCGCGCTGCACGCCCTCGGGGTCTCCGGCCGAAAGATAGACGCACATGGCCGAACCGTGGGCAGCCAGGGAGCGCAAGGATTCGGCCTCGGGCACCGGGGTCCTGCCCGCCAGCCGGGTCAGGATCAGGGTCTGGGTGACACCGGGCACGGTATAGGACCGTCCGGCCAGGGCCGCAGCGGCACATGCCGAGGTCACGCCCGGCACCACGGCGCAGGGCACGCCTTCACGCGCCAGCAGGTCCATCTGCTCGCGGATGGCCCCGTACAGAGACGGGTCGCCGGTGTGGACACGGGCCACACAGCCGCCCTGGCGCACGGTCTCCATGATCAATGCGTGGGTCTGATCCAGGGAAAGGGGCGCGGAATCGACCACCCGCGCACCGGGCCGGGCGCAGGCCACCACCTCGGGCGGCACCAGCGATCCGGCATAGAGCACGAGATCGGCCCCGGCGATGAGCCGCTGGCCCTTGATGGTCAGCAGTTCGGGATCGCCCAGCCCCGCACCGATGAAATGGACCATGCCCTGATCCGGGCCTTTGCCGGGCGTCGAGCCATCGCCCATCACAGCACCCGCCCCAGAAAGGCCGGATTCTCGCGCAGCCCGACGACCGCGATGCGCGCGCAGGCCTCGGCGTCGGACGCGGCGTGGTGGTGGGTGAGGTCGATGCCCAGATGGTCGCAGACGCTGGGCAGCTTGTTGGACGGCAGTTGCCAGGTGGTGCGCGCCAACTGGACGGTGCAGAGAAACGGCTGCACGGGCGGCAGGCACCGCGACTCGCGGCAGCAGGCATTGAGCACGGATTTGTCAAAGGAGGCGTTGTGGGCCACGAGGAAATCCGCGCCCTCGAAGAGCGGAACCAGCTCCGGCCACAGCTCTCCAAAACAGGGCTGGTCGGCCACGTCCTCCCAATAAATGCCGTGCACCTGGACGCAAAAGGGATTGAACCGCCGCCTGGGCGGCCGGATGAGGCGATACTCGCGGGCCACGATCTCGCCCCGGTCCACCACCACGACGCCCACGGCGCAGGCCGAATCGCGCTTGGCGTCCGCTGTCTCGAAATCTATGGCCACGAATCGGGTGGTCTCAACGGTGGGTGTCATGGCGCTCCTTGCCTGAAGTTCGTGCCACCGGGATACACCAAAGGCGGCCCCGCGCCAAGCCGCCCGGCGGGCGCTGAATTTGTCTCGAAGCAACCTATGCTTACGCCCCGCCCCCCCCCCAGCCAACTCGCCCTGGCGGCGTAAAATGGTTCGAGTGCTAGGCGCGAGAAACGGGGAAGGCCGAAGCGTGTTCCTCATACGCGAGGATTTCCCCGCTTCGAAGCAACGACGCAATCGGGCCGTTTCCCGCCGCCAGTCAGGGTTTTTCGGCCCAGAGGATAAACACGGGATTTTGCGCCTTGAAACGCAGATCGCCTGCCAGCGAGTCTGTGGCCGAGGCTTGGAGCTGGGTGACGCCAAAGTGCCAGCCTAGGGATTGGAAGTGGTCCTTGGCCGCGTGCAGGGTGTCGAGGAGGATGCAGTGGACGACCATGCGGCCGCGCGGCTTGAGGCGCTCGCAGGCGATTTCGAGGAGCGCGGTGTCCTCGTTGGAGGGGCCGCCCAGGCCGCCGCCGATGAAGACGCGATCGGGCCGGGGCAGTCCTTCGAGGCTGCCGGGCATGGAGCCGAGCACCACATCCACCAGCCATGCGCCGGTGCGCCGGATGTTTTCGCGGATCATGGCCGCGCGGGTCTTGTGGCGCTCGACGGCAAAGACACGGCCGCGCCGTGCGAGATGGGACGCCTCGATGGAGACCGAGCCGCAGCCAGCGCCCAGATCCCAGATGGTGGACTCGGGCTCCACGTTGAGAAGGGCCAGCCCGGTGGCGCGCACGGGCAGCTTGGTGATCAGGTTTTTCTGGTGCAGGTAGAAATGATCGGGAATGCCCAGGGTCAGCTCGATCTCGGGCGGGTAGAGCCGCTCCAGGATGACGAGGTTGAGGGCCGCGAACTCCATGCCCCAGGTCTCCTGCAGGGCCAGGGGCCGGATGCGCTCCTCTGGCGTGCCCAGATCTTCGAGCACGGTCATGGCAAAACATTCGGCCCCGCGTTCGAGCAGGGCGCGGGCCACCTCGGCCGGGGTGTTTCCGGCATCGGTGAACACGGCAATGAGATCGGCGCGGACCAGAGCGGCATAGAGCGGCGAGAAGTCGTCACGACCGTGCAGGGAGACGAAATCCATCTCCTGCCAAGCCAGGCCGAGCCGGGCCGCGGCCAACTGCATGGTGGAGAGGTTGGGCTCCACACGCAGGTTCTCGCTGCCAAGCTCCTCGGCCAGCCGCTTGCCTATGCCGAAGAAGAGCGGGTCGCCATCGCAGAGCACTACCACGACGCGGCCCTTTTCAACGGCCTTGCGGATGGCTTCGAGCACGGGGGAGAGGTGGCCGGTGATGGGCAGGCGCTCGGCTCCCTTGGGAATCAGATCGTCCGGGCAGGCGGCCAGGAGGCGCTTGCCGCCCACAACGAGATCGGCGTGGGCCAGCACCTCGCGGGCGCGGGGCGGCAGTTCGAGCGAACCAGGGGCGAGTCCGATGACATGGACGGGGTGTGTGGTCGGCATGGTGGCCAATGTATCCAAAATACGGCCCGTGGGAAAGGGGAATGGGCAAAGGAGAATGGGCAGGCTGCCGCCTCACTGGTTGACCCCTTGGCAAATTGTGCTATGGTCGACGTAAATCGAGAAAGGTCAATGGGTTGTCACCACGTTGTCAAGGAGGATGCATGCGGTTTTTTCTGGATACGGCCAATATGGATCAGATTCGCGAGGTAAAGGAACTGGGCCTGCTTGACGGCGTGACCACCAACCCCACCATCATGGCCCGCGAGGGCGGCGACTGGCGCGAGCAGGCCGCGCGCATCTGCTCGCTGGTGGAGGGTCCGGTGAGCCTTGAGGTGATCGCCACCACCCATGAGGAGATGATCAAGGAGGCCAAGGATCTCGTGTCGTTCGGCGAGAACGTGGTGGTCAAGATCCCCCTCATCGCCGAGGGGCTCAAGGCCATGCGCGAGCTTGGCGAGCGCGGCATCCGGGTCAACGCCACCCTGGTCTTCTCCCCCGCCCAGGCGCTGCTGGCGGCCAAGCTGGGCGCGGCCTATGTCTCGCCCTTCGTGGGTCGGCTCGACGGGATCTCCCAGAGCGGCATGGAATGCGTGGAGCAGATACGGACCATGTTCGACAACTACGACTTCAAGACCCAGATCCTGGTGGCCAGCGTGCGCCACCCCATGCACGTGCTCGACTCAGCCCTCATCGGCGCGGACGTGGTCACCCTGCCTTACGCCACCCTGACCCAGCTGATCCGCCACCCCCTGACCGACTCCGGCCTGGCCGCCTTCCTGGCCGACTGGGAGGCCTTCCAGAAGGGGTAGCTGCAAACGCCTGAACACCATGCGCACAAGAGCCGCAGGCGGATAGCTCCGCCTGCGGCTCTTGCTTGCGTATCTCTCTTCCCTGCCCAACATCAGGAAGGACTTCCTCGCACAGGGGCGTGAAGTCCCCTTTCTTAGGTTGTAGCGAGATGGTTATAACCTGACACCATCCGCCCCTCAAGCAGTGTCGATCTCCACCCCGACCGGGCAGTGGTCGGAGCCGGGCACCTCGGGCTCGATCCAGGCGCGCACCACCTTGGGGCGCAGCTCTTCGGAGACAAAGAAGGAGTCGATGCGCCAGCCTGCGTTGTTCTGGCGGGCGTTGAAACGGTAGGACCACCAGGAATAGTGGCCGGGGCCGTCCTCGAACAGGCGGAAGGTGTCCACATAGCCGTGGGCGATGAAGCGGTCGATCCAGGCGCGCTCCTCGGGCAGGAAGCCGGAGTGCTGCGCATTGGCCTTGGGGTTCTTGAGGTCGATCTCGCGGTGGGCGGTGTTGAAGTCGCCGCCGACCACGATGGGTTTGGTCTGGCGCAGGGTCTCGGCATGGGCCAGGAAGGCGTCGTAGAAGCCCATCTTGAAGGCCAGCCGGTCATCGCCCATCTGGCCATTGGGGAAGTAGATGTTGAAGAGGTGGAAGTCTGGATATTCCAGGTGCAGCACGCGCCCCTCGCCCTGAAAACGCGCGTCGGGCAGGCCGGTGGTCACGGCCAGAGGCTCGGGATTGGCAAAGCAGGCCACGCCGGAGTAGCCTTTTTTCTTCTTGGACCAATTCCAGTAGTGGTTGGCGTAGGAATCGGGCTCGCGCTCTTCGGGCGCGAGTTGGTCCGGGTGGGCCTTGGTCTCCTGGAGCATGACCACATCGCCGCCGCAGCCGTCGAGCCAGTCGCGAAAGTTCTTCTTGAGCACGGCCCGGTAGCCGTTGACGTTCCATGAGTAGATGATCACGCGCGCCTCCAATGGCAAAGGGGAACCGCACCAGCCGGTTCCCCTCGCAAGCGCCGGTCGCCCGACGAAATTCCCGCTGCCGGGCCGCCCTGGCGGACGGTGGACGGCAGCCTGCCGACTACTTCTCAGTGGGAGAACTGATCTTGATCACCACCAGCGCGGCGATGGTCATGCCCAGACCCAGGAAAAACCAGAAGAAACCCATAACCACATCCTCCTGTTTGCTTGGTCGAATCTTTTCCCTAGCAGAAACCTTCATGAATGAAAAGACGGTTTTGCCCTCTGGCCCGACCGGGCCAAGCCTGTTACTGTCGCGCCATGACAACACCAGCATCATTTGACACCATCATCCTCGGAGCCGGGGCCTCGGGCCTCTTCTGCGCCATGCGCGCCGCCGAACGCGGCCTGCGGGTGGCCGTAATCGATCACGCGGACAAGCCCGCGCGCAAGGTCCGCGTCTCGGGCGGGGGCAAGTGCAACTTCACCAACCTCGATGTTTCGCCCGCCAACTACCTGTGCGCCAATCCCCACTTCGTCAAGTCCGCCCTGGCCCGCCTCTCGCCCTTTGAGGTCATCGACTTCTTCACCGGGCACGGCGTGACCTTTGAGGAGCGCGAGCACGGCCAGCTCTTCACCCTGACCGGGGCCGGGCATCTGGCGGGCATCCTGGTGGATCGCTGCAACAAGCTCGGCGTGGAGATCCTCATGGGCCGCACCATCGGGGCCGTGGACGGCCCAGGCCCGTTTCGCGTCAATACCGGGGGCGAAATCTTCAAGGCGGACGCCCTGGTCATCGCTCTGGGCGGCCCCTCCTGGCCGCAGGTGGGGGCCACGGATCTCGGGTTTCGACTGGCCCGGCGGTTCGGCCTGGAGATGGTCAGACCCCGGCCGGGGCTGGTCCCGCTGGTCTTTGCCAGGGACGAGCGCGAGCTGTGCGAATCGCTGGCGGGCAACGCCCTGCCCGTGACCATCGAATGTGGCGGCGCGCGCTTCACCGATGCGCTGCTCTTCACCCACAAGGGCATCTCCGGCCCTGCCGCGCTCCAGATTTCCTCATACTGGCGCGAGGGCGAGGCCCTGAGCATCGATTTCCTGCCCCATGGCTCCGTGGCCGATCTGGTGGAGGCGCACCACACATCCACCATGCAGCTGCGCACCCTGCTCGGCCAGGTGCTGCCCAAGCGACTGGCAGCCGCCATCCTGTCCGAGTCGCTGGCCGCCACCGAGGTGAGCCAGCTGAGCAAGCGACAGATGGAGGTAGCCGCCAACCGCGTGCACCGCTTCTCCGTCATCCCGGCCAGCACCGAGGGCTACGCCAAGGCCGAAGTGACCGTGGGCGGCGTGGACACTGCCCACATCTCATCCAAAACCTTTGAGTGCGCCACGGTGCCCGGCCTGCACATCATCGGCGAGACCCTGGACGTAACCGGCCACCTGGGCGGCTACAACCTGCACTGGGCCTTTGCCTCGGCCGCAGCCTGCGCCAGCGTCCTGCCCGGCGGGAACGAAGGGTAACGGCCAGAGCAAAAAACACGGCCTCCCCCACCCATGGCAGGAGAGGCCGAATGCCACGAAGACCGTATCGCCAGGAAAATCAGCCGCGCACACCCCGGACCAGGGCGGCGAAGACCTCGTCGATGGCAAGGCTGGTGGTGTCGATGATCACCGCGTCGGGCGCTGGCTTGAGGGGTGCCTCGGCCCGGTTGCGGTCCTGGTGATCGCGCCGGGCGATCTGCTCGCGCAGTTCGTCGAAGTCAGCGGTTTTCCCCATATCAGTCAATTGGCGCAGACGCCGCCGGGCGCGCTCGTCGACCGTGGCGTCGAGGAAGAACTTGCGCCGTGCGGCAGGGAAGACCACGCTGCCCATGTCGCGCCCCTCGGCCACCAGGGAGAAGCGCCCGCCCAGGGCCTGCTGGGCGGCCTTGAGACTGGCCCGGACCACGGGCAACACCGCGAGGTTCGATCCCCACATGGCCACCTGCTCGGTGCGCACCTCATCGCCGATGGGCGCACCGTCCAGGGACAGGACCGAGTCTTCGCCGATGCCGGACAGGGAAAATTCCATCCCGGTCAGGGCAGAGGCAAGGTCGGCCTCGGCGCGCTCCCACGCCCCATCGCCCAGCCGCCGGGCAACGGCGCGAAACATGGCCCCGGTGTCGAGGTACGGCATGGACAGTTCGCGCGCCAGCCGCTTGGCCATGGTGGATTTGCCCACCCCGGCCGGGCCGTCGATGGTGACGATGACGGGCTCAGCCATCAAGCACCTCGGCCAGGGCCGCGATGAAGGCCCGGTTCTCGGCGTCAGTGCCCATGTTGACCCGGATCATGTCCCCGAGGCCAAAGCTGGCCAGGGGGCGCACGATGAAGCCGCGCTCAAGGAGCGCCTCGAACACCTGCCGGGCGGGCCTGGGCGGCTCGAACATGACGAAGTTGGCCTGACTGGGCCAGACCCGGCAGCCGATGCGGGGCAACTCGGTCAGAAAATACTCGCGCCCGCGCATGACCACGGACAGGGTCTCGTTGTAGAAGGTGTCGTCGCCCAGGGCAGCGATGGCCGCTTCCTCGGCCAGCAGATTGACCGTGAAGGGTATGCGCGAGTTCTTCATCTGCGCGGCCACCGAGGCGGGCATGATGCCATAGCCCACGCGCAACCCGGCCAGCCCGTAGGCCTTGGAAAAGGTGCGCAGGGCCACGAGGTTCTCGAACCGGTCAAAGGCCTGGACCGGGGTATAGGACTCGGGCGGCCAGACAAAGTCGATGTACGCCTCATCCACCACCAGCAGGCAGTCGACCGGCAGCACCCCGGCCAGCACCGAGAGATCTTCCGCGCTGGCGGCCTGCCCCGTGGGATTGTCCGGGCTGGTGACAAAAACCATGATGGTGTTCTCGTCCGCCGCCTCGGCCATGGCGTCCAGCGGCAATTCAAAATCAGCTCCCCGGGCCACCTCGCGGTACTCCACCCCGGCCAGTCTGGCGCACATGCGGTACATGGAGAAGCTGTGCTCGTAGCAGACCACGTTGCTCTTGCCCGGCACGGCCCGGATGCGAAAGAGCATGTCGATGATCTCGTCCGAGCCGTTGCCCGCCACCACGCATTCGGACGGCACGCCCACGGCCTCGGCAATGGCCTCCACCAGCCTTGGCGTATGGTTCTCGGGATAGCGGAAGGCGCGGGCCGCGCTCCGGGCGATGACCTTCTGCACCACGGGCGAGACGCCAAGCGGGTTCTCGTTGCTGGCCAGCTTGATGACGGTGTCGAGCCCGTACATCTCCTTGATCCGCTCGATGGTCAGCCCCGGCGTGTACGGACTGAAGTCCCGTATCTCGGGACGGACGCTGAAATCTCTCATGATACCCCCACGTGGTGTCTGGCCCGACAGCCGTCAAGGCGACGGCATGGCAAAGGGAACGGCCGGAGCCGTTCCCCTATCTTCTTAATAGAGTCCCGTAAAGGGCCGGGGTTAGCTGGGGCGGACCGTGAGCACCGGCACCTTGGAGGATTTGACGATCTTCTCGGCCACTGAGCCGAAGAGGATGCGGTCGATGCCCTTGCGGCCATGGGTGCCCATGATGATCATGTCGCACTGCTCGGCCTCGGCAATGGCCAGGATCTCCTCGGCCGGATAGCCGGTGACGACCTTGCCCACGGTGGCGGGGTCCTTGAAGTTGTCCTTGACGAACTCGTACATGGTGTCCTCGGCCCCGGTGACGATCTCGCCCACAAAGTTCTCAATGGAGCTTGGCGGCACGTGGAAACCCACATACTGGCTCAAGGAAGGCGCCACATAGAGCACCAACACCTGAGCCCCGGCGCACCCGGCTATCATGCTGGCGTACTCGGCCACCTTGGGGCTGTAGTCAGAAAAATCCACTGCGCACAAAACTTTTTTCACACTGGCCATCGTCCTTCTCCTTGGCTTGCGATTACACATCTCCTTCTTGCCCGCGCGACGCTCCAAAGGGCGCGCCGCCCCCGGGCCTGAATATTCGGAGCCTTGCATCTATTTTTTGCCAGAGGCCGGGAGGATAGACAACCTTTTTCTTGTGCATTACCATTCACACGTGACCTCGGCGCGTCCGGAGCGGCCCCGGCACATTTTTCCTACCATTTTTCGGATAAAATGCAGTTTTTTCGAGCCAATGCGCAGCGGCGGCTCCTTGGCAAGCTCCTTGCACGACACAAGGCAAACCACAGGATAGGAGTGCGAACCATGAAGATCCGTCCTGATCAGATCGAAGGTTTACAGCCGGAACAGACGCAACGGAAAACCCCTGTTGCCCCCGGTCAAGCCTTCGGCGATCTCCTCAGCCAGGAAGTGGCCAAGGGAACGACTGCGACTGCCGTCCAGGCACCGCCGCCGCCCCTGCTGATGAACCCTCTGTTCGCCACTGGCGCCCTGAGTGCCACGCAGCAGGTGGACGGCACGGCCGAGGCCGTGGCCGACCGGGTCGAGTCCATCCTCGACAAGTGGGACAGCTACGCCGCCACCCTCCAGAGCCCCGGGGCCAGCCTCAAGGACGCCTACGGAACCCTGGACGAAATCGCGGCGGAGGTGAAGTCCGTCAGGACCGACAGCCCGGGCCTGGCCTCCAGCCATCCGGGCCTTCAGTCCATCGTCGATGAACTGGACACCCTGGCCGCCGCCGAGCGGTTCAAATTCAACCGGGGCGACTACATCTAGCCACCCCGCCCTTCCCGCAGGACCCGGACAGCCCCCGCCGTCCGGGTCTTCGCGTGGCCGAAGCAGGCGACCATCACCAAGGCCCCTCCCGGAAATCCGGGAGGGGCCTTGTCGCGTGCTTGAATGTCCGGCCGGGGGTTACTCGCCGAGGTACGCCTTGCGGATGTCCGGGTTGTGGAGCAGGGCCAAGGCCTCGTCCTCCATAACCACGGAGCCGGTTTCGAGCACATAGCCGCGCTGGGCGCACTGGAGCGCGAGGTTGGCGTTCTGCTCCACCAGGACCACGGTCACGCCCTGGCCGTTGATGGTGGCGATGATGTCGAAGATCTGCTTGACCAGCAGCGGGGCCAGCCCCATGGACGGCTCGTCGAGCAGCAGCACCTTGGGACGCGACATGAGCGCCCGGCCCATGGCCAGCATCTGCTGCTCGCCACCGGAAAGAGTCCCGCCCAGCTGCTTGCGCCGCTCGCGCAGCTTGGGAAACAGTTCGTACACCCGCTCCAGATCCTCCTTGATCCCGGCCGAATCGCGGCGAAAAAACGCGCCCATGTCCAGATTCTCTCTGACCGTCAGCCGGGGGAAGATGCGCCGCCCCTCGGGCACCTGACACAACCCCCTTGCGGGCAGCTGGTCCGGGGCCACGTCGTTGATGCGCTCGCCCTTGTAGAAGATGTCGCCCTCCACGGCCTTGACCACGTTGCACATGGTCATCAGCGTGGTGGACTTGCCCGCGCCGTTGGCACCGATGATGGTCACGATCTCGCCATCGTAGACCTTGAGGGAGATGCCCTTGAGCGCCCTGATCCGGCCATAGGCCGAGACCACGTTCCGAAGTTCGAGGACGGGCTGTCTGCTGTCTTGATTCATAAGGGGGAATGCCTCCGGCTGCTTAGGAAACCTTTTGAAAAAGGTTTCCTAAGAACCTTCCAAAACTTTTTGGGTAACGGCGCTGACAGTCTTGCGGTCAACGAAAAGCGGGACGCGCCGTTTTCTTCATTCATTGTCAGGGGTCCGGGGGGAAACCTCTTCCAAGAGGTTTCCCCCCCGGAAAATTCCACCAGCCCCGCCCTTTCCCTACTCCATCTCCTCGGACCTGCGGCCCACGCGCTTGGCGGGCCACAGCCCGGCCGGGCGGATGAGCATCATGGTACACATGACGCCACCGAAGACGAGCATGCGGTACAGCTCGAAGTCGCGGAACAGTTCAGGCAGGGCCACCAGGACCAGCACGCCGAGGATGACCCCCGGGATGGAGCCCATGCCGCCGAGCACCACCATGGCCAGGACCATGGCAGATTCGAGAAAAGTGAATGATTCCGGGCCGACAAACCGCATGCGCGAGGCGAAGAACGCCCCGGCCAGCCCGGCAAATGTCGCACCCATGGCATAGGCCAGGAGCTTGAGCAGAAAGGTGTTCACACCCATGAGTTCGGCCGCTGTCTCGTCCTCGCGGATGGCCTCCCAGGCTCGCCCGATGCGCGAGTGGTTGAGCCGGTAAACCGCCAGCACGGTGAACACGGCAAGACCCAGGATGACGTAATAGAGGGAAGAGAGCGAGGCGAAGTTGTAGCCGAAGAAGTCGGGCCTGGGGATGCCGAGGATGCCGTTGGGACCGTTGGTCAGGGTCATCCAGTTGTTGAGGATCAGGCGCACGATCTCGCCAAAGCCAAGGGTGACGATGGCCAGATAGTCGCCGCGCATGCGCAGGGTGGGAAACCCGATGATGCAGCCCGAAATGGCGGCCAGCAGGGCGGCCAGGGGCAGGCAGGCCCAGAAGGACAGGCCGAAATGCAGACTGAGCAGGGCGTAGGCATAGGCCCCCACGCCGTAGAAGGCGATGTAGCCGAGGTCGAGCAGCCCGGCCAGCCCGACCACGACATTGAGGCCGAGGCCTAGGCAGATGTAGATGAGCACCGAGATGGCCACATCATTGCCATAGCGGCCCGCGAACTGGGGATAGATCAGGGCCGCAGCCAGGACCACGGCCAGCAGCAGCCAGGTGGGGGCCTTCTGGTAGCCCCTGCCCACGGCTTCGCTCGCCTTGACCAGAGGGGTGCCGATGAAGTCGAGGATGCCCGCCTGGCGCAGGTGATACACGGCCATGATGAGCACGGCGGCCACGGCGATCTTGCTGAAGACCGCCCAGGTCTCGGAAAACTCAAAGCCTCCGGGCTTGATGCCCAAAAGCGGCCACAGCAGCATCAGGAACCAGAAGAGCCCGACGCCGAGGCTGACCCACAATCGCTTAGACTCTCGTATCGTCAACGTTCTCTCCCATGATTCCGGTGGGCTTGAAGTAGAGCACTCCGATCAGGATGATGAAGGCGAACACGTCCTTGTACTGGCTGGAGATGTATCCGGCGGCGAAGATTTCAACCATGCCGATGATCAGCCCGCCGATCATGGCCCCGGTGATGTTGCCAATGCCGCCGAGCACGGCTGCGGCAAAGGCCTTGATGCCCGGCACGAAGCCCATGGAGTAGCTGACCGTGCCGTAGTACAGGCCGACCATGATGCCTGCGGCCGCGGCCAGCCCGGCACCGATGGCAAAGGTGAGGGCGATGATGTGGTTGGCGTTGATGCCGACCAGGGCGGACATGACCTTGTCCTGGGCCGTGGCGCGCATGGCCTTGCCGATGCGCGTCTTGAAGACCAGCAGATTCAGGACCACCAGCAGGAAGATGGTCAGGGCCACGATCAGGCACTGCATGTAGGAGATGTACAGCCCGCCGAGCTGGAACCCGCCCGCCGTGATCTCGGTGGGGTAGGCCTTGTCGTACTGGCCCTGGGTGAGCATCAGCCCGTTTTGCAGAAAGATGGACATGCCAAGGGCCGACAGGAGCACGGCCAGCCGCGATGCCTGCCGCAGCGGGCGATAGGCCAGCCGCTCCACGGCCATGGCCAGCATGGCGCAGTAGAGCATGGCCAGCACCAGCCCGATGCCCAGACAGACATAGGGATGCACCCCCTGGGCGGCCAGCCAGGAGATGAAGATGACGCCCATGTATCCGCCAGCGGCAAAGAACTCGCCGTGGGCGAAGTTGATCAGCTGGATGATGCCGTAGACCATGGTGTAGCCCAGAGCGATGAGCGCGTACACGCCGCCCAGGGTCAGGCCGTTGATGAACTGCTGAATGAAGTAATCCATGTGCTTCCGGGAGTGGCGGAGCCCCGCGCACGGGGCTCCGCTCTCGAAGTTGCAGGTGTCGCGGCAGGCCGGGCCTGCCCCTTGGCTAGTACTTCTGGCCGGTCAGGGAGTTCCAGTACGGCACGAACTGGCCGTCCTGGACCTGGTAGACCGTGTAGTTGGAGCCGGAGTCACCCTTCTCGTCATAGCTGACCGTCTTGGACGCGCCATCGAAGGAGAGCTTGAGCAGCTCCGCGCGCACCGTGGCCGGGTCGGTGGTGCCTGCGGCCTTGACGGCCAGCAGGTAGGCCATGGTCGAGTCGTAGGAATAGGCAGAGTACGCGCCCGGGTCAGAGTACTTGGACGAGTAGTTGGCCAGGAAGTCCTGGTAGCCCTGGGTGCTGGTGTCGATGTCGCCGAAGGTGCAGAACATGCCCTCGGCATCGGCCTTGGCAAACTCGATGAGCTTGGGATGGAACACGGCGTCCTGGCCCATGAGGATGGCGTTGATGCCCATGCGGCGGGCCTGGATGATCATGGTGGCCCCGGAGGACGAGTTCTGCAGGGAGATGTAGAACAGGTCGGGATTGCGGTCCTTGACCATGGTCAGGACGGCGGAGAAGTCCTTGTCACCCTGGTTGACGTGTTCGTGACCGAGCACCTCGATGCCCGCCTCCTTGGCTGCCGCAGCCACGCCATCGGCCATGCCCTGGGAGTAGGTGGTCTTGTCGTCCACGATGAAGACGCTCTTCACGTCCGCCACTTCCTTCATGAACTTGACAGCGGCCGGAGCCTGATGGTCGTCGCGGCCACAGGTGCGGAACATGTAGGCCAGGCCGCGCTCGGTGACGACCGGGCTGGTGGAGGCCGGGGTGATCATGATGATGTCTTCCTCGGCCAGGGTCTCGGAGGCCGGGATGGTGGCGCTGGAGCAGTAGGCACCGATGACGGCCGGGACCTTGTCGTTGATCAGCTTGTTGGCAGCGGCCACGGCCTGCTTGGGATCGCAGGCGGAGTCGGCGGGCACCAGGACGATGTCGGAGAAGCCCGGAATGCCTCCCTGGGCCTTGATGACCGCCACGGCGGCCTCGGCACCCTGCTTGATGTCGTTGCCGTCTGCGGCGTAGGGGCCGGTCAGGGGCGACAGGGTTCCGATCTTCAGAACCTGATCGGCCTGCTTCTCTTCAGCGCCATCGCCGCCGCAGCCCGCCAGGACCAGGGCCAGAGCGGCCAGGGCCACTCCCAGTACGATTAACCGTTTCATTGACACTCTCTCCGTTGTTGCGGTTGCGGCCAGCCTCTCGTCACTGGCCCAAATATGCCTCAATCACCTTGGGATCGCGCTGAATTTGCTCAGGCCGCCCCTCGGCAATCATCACACCGTGGTCAAGCACGACGATGCGGTTGCAGATGCCCATGACCACCTTCATGTCGTGCTCCACCATGAGCACGTTGATGCCAAGATCGGTGATGTGCCCGATGGCCTCCATCAACTCCCGCGATTCCGACGGGTTGAGACCGGCCGCAGGCTCGTCGAGCAGCAGTGTCTGCGGCTCGCTGGCCAGGGCGCGGGCAATTTCGAGCCTGCGCTGGTGGCCGTAGGGCAGATTGGAGGAGATTTCGTCGGCCATGTCGCCAAGGCCCATGAAATCGAGGGCGCGCTGGGATTTTTCCTGGATGCGCGCCTCTTCACGCCGCTGGGCGGGGCTGCGCAATACCGCCCCCACCACCCCGACGGATGATCGGGAGTGCTGGGCCACCATGCAGTTTTCCAGGGCGGTCATCCTGGGAAAGAGGCGGATGTTTTGAAAGGTGCGCGCGATGCCCATGGCCAGGACCTGATAGGGCCGCAGCCCGGTGATGCGTTTGCCATCGTAGGTGGCCGCGCCCGACGAGGCCTTGTACACGCCGGTGATGACGTTGAAGACCGTGGTCTTGCCCGCGCCGTTGGGGCCGATAAGCCCCACCACCTCGCCCTCGACAAGGGAGAACGAGACATCGGTCAGGGCTTGCAGTCCGCCGAAGCGGACACAGATATCGTCAAGAATGAGATTCGCCATAAAAACCCAATCAAGTGGTAAAAAACATCTTTTTCATCAGGAAGATCGTTCGCCGCCATGGCCGACGCTCCGGCTCGGCGCGAATTTTCGGACAGGACGCACATCCTTACACTATTTGCGAAAAATTGTCTAATTCCCGCCAGCAATGGACTGGTCCTGTTCATTGTTTATTCTTCAGCAGAATGAACAGACTATAGTTCTCCATACTGAATGTTCAGCCGACAGAGATTCGTATTATGCGCAGTTTTGTCGTCGATTGCCCAAAAAGCCATCCCGGCGCCCGGGAGCCACGCCGACCCGCAAGCAAACCGGGGCCGGAGCATACGCTCCGGCCCCGGCGGTATCGGCTTGAATCAGGGGTTGTCCCGGGTGGGGCTATTGTGCAGCGTCGCGGGCGGCCTTGAGCCAACCATCCCAGGTGGCCTTGTTGGCGGCGATCCACTCGTCAGCATGGGTCTCGATGGCCTTCTGCGACTTCTCACCCTCGTTCATCCGGGCATTCTGCGCGTTGATGTCGGCAAGGGGCAGCGTGAAGTTCTCAAAAAACTTGCGGGCTGCAGGGTTGTCGCCAAGGAACTTTTTGTTGGCCACGATGCGAATGTCCGAGACCACGAAACCGAGGTCGATGGGGTCGGAAACCGCGCCCTTGACACCGGCGACGGTCATTCTGTCCTCGGCACCCTTCTGGGCATCGCTCGGATTGATTTCGGGCACGTTGATCCACATGACATCAGTGCCGGGCTTGAAGACGAAGGTGGTCCAGTTGGGCGTCCAGGTATAGAAGAACACGGGCTTGCCGCTGCGGTGCGCGCCCACGGCTCCGGCCATGCCCGCCTCGTAGGAGGCCTTGACCGGGTTGATGTAATCCTTCATCCCGTAGACCTCCATGTGGTGGTCAATGACTTTTTCGCAACCCCATCCGGCGGGGCAGGCGGTCAGATCGGCCTTGCCATTGCCGTTTGAGTCAAAGGCCTTGATCACCTCGGGGCGCTTGAAGTCCTCCAGGGACTTGATGCCAAGCTCCTCCACCTGCTTTTTGGAGACCAGATAGCCCTGCAGGCCACCGGCCTTGGCCACGTAGCCAACAGCCTCGCCCTTGTTCGCGAAGTCGGCGGGCAGCTGGGCCTCGTGCATGGGGAACCAGCCGTTGGTCCAGTAGTCCAAGTCGCCCAGGGCGATGGACTGGTAGGCCAGGGGGTTGGCCAGATCCTTGGGTTTCTTGACAGTGTATCCGAGCTGCTCCAGGCCCCGGCGCACCAGCGCCTCCTGGAAAAAGCCGGTGTTCCACGTGGCGCGGGCCGGGCTGACGGTGACGCCCTGGCCGGGTTTGTCGGCCGAGGCGTTGGCTGTGGCCGTCATGACCAGCACGCAGGCTGCGGCAAGCAGGATTTTCTTCAGTTTCATGAGTTCCTCCTCAAATGGTTTGGAGCCCCGCCACACGAGGCGGGGCATTATTTCCGGGCCATGGACTGGGTGATGCGGTCGAGGATGATGGCCATGAGCACGATGCCCAAACCGCCGATGACCGCGCGCCCGATGTCCAAGGTGTTGAGACCGAGCACCACGGGCGAGCCGAGCCCGCCCGCGCCGATGAGCGCGGCAATGACGACCATGGACAGGGCCATCATGATGGTCTGGTTGAGCCCGGCCAGGATGGTGGGCAGGGCCAGGGGAATCTGCACCCGCACCAGCACCTGCATCCGGCTGGCCCCGAAGGCTTGGGCCGCCTCGATCAGCTCGGGGTGGACTCCCCGGATGCCGAGGCTGGTCAGCCGTATGATGGGCGGCAGGGCAAAGACGATGGTGGCCAGCACGCCGGCCACGTTGCCCACGGAAAAGAGCATGACGATGGGCACGAGATAGACGAAGGCCGGGGTGGTCTGCATGGCGTCGAGCACCGGGCGCAGGGCCGACTCGAAGCGATCGCTGCGGCCGGACGCGATGCCAAGGGGGATCCCCGCCACGGTGCAGAAGACCACGGAAGAGAGGACCATGGCCAGGGTGGTCATGGAGTCCTCCCACAGGCCCAGCAGGCCGATGAGGACCAGCGAGCCCAGCGTGAAGACGGCCATGCGCTTGCCCACGAACCACAGCGCCACAAAGACGACCACCGCGATGACAATGAGCGGATGCAGGGCGTTGAGCCCGGCGTCGAGTCCGTTGAGGGTCTGCTCCACGGGCCACTTGAGGGCCTGGAACACTTCGCGGTGGTTCACCACCAGCCAGTCGACGCCGTTGGAAACCCAGACGTCCATGGGTATGACTTGTTCTTCAAACATGACTATCTCCTGAGCCGTTGCCGTGTATTCATCGGATGCGTCTCGGGGGCTGCTCAGAAAGGTTCGAGAAGACTCGGACCTTTGTCAGCAACCGACTAGACGGGATTGGCCATCTCCTGCTCGGTGCGATGCAGGGTGCGCAGGAAGCGGTTCTTGGAGACCACGCCCCTGTAGCGTCCCTCGTCGTCCACCACCGGAATGGGGTGATGGCGCGACGCCACCAGGGGCAGGATGACCTGCATGTTGTCCGTGGCGCTGACCGACTGGGCTCCCTCGATGAAAGCCTGATCAATGGGCGCGTCGGGCGCGCCGCGCTCCATGCACTCGCCGATGGAGTCGGCCGAGACCACGCCCAGAAAGCGCCGCTTGGTGTCGAGGATGTAGGCATAGTCGCGGTCGCTGCCGCTGATGATCTCGTGCAGGGCGCGCAGACTGCCCTGCTTGGACTTGATGACCGTGGGATAGCTGTCGCGCGCGATGTCTCCGGCCGAGATGACTCCGGTGGGGTCCACGCCCCGGAAGAAGGCGCGCACATAGTCGTCGGCCGGGTTCTGCAATATCTCCTCGGGCGTGCCCACCTGCACCACGCGGCCGCCCTCCATGATAGCGATGCGGTCGCCGATGCGCAGCGCCTCGTCCAGATCATGGGAGATGAAGACGATGGTCCGCTTCTGCTCCTCCTGGAGCTTGACCAGCTCATCCTGCATCTCGGTACGAATCAGTGGGTCGAGCGCTGAAAAGGCCTCGTCCATGAGCAGGATGTCCGGGTCCACGGCCAGCCCCCGCGCCAACCCGACACGCTGCTGCATGCCGCCCGACAGTTCGCGGGGATACGACTCCTCCCACCCGGCCAGCCCCACCTGGGCCAGGGACTCGCGGGCGCGCTCGTAGCGCTGCTCGCGGCCGATTCCTGCCAGTTCGAGCCCAAAGGCCGCGTTGTCCAGCACGTTCAGGTGAGGCATGAGGGCAAAGGACTGAAAGACCATGCTCATGTTGTGCAGCCGGAAGGTGACCAGCTCGTCTTGGCTCATGGCGGTCACGTCCTGACCATCCACGAACACCTTGCCCGCCGTGGGTTCGATGAGCCGGTTGAGCAGCCGCACGATGGTGGACTTGCCCGAGCCGGAGAGGCCCATGATCACGAAAATCTCCCCGGCCTCTATGGAGAAGGACGCATTGTCCACCCCCACGGTCATGCCGGTCTGTTCATTCACCGACTCCTTGTCAGCCCCCTCCCGCATCAGGCGCAAGGCCTTCTGGGGGTTGGGGCCGAAAATCTTGTACAATCCTTCAACTCGTATTTTTTCCATTGAACGCTCCATGAAAAGACAGGGGAAAGACCGGTCCGCACTCGGACCGACCAGCACACGACTCGTCGCGCGAGGGGATTAGAGCACCGGGTAGCGATCGCGCAGGCCCCGGAAGGCCGCCACGACAGGATGGGACCGAACGCCCGGGTTCTCACCGAGTTCCTGTGCCGTGGACCGGGCGATGCAGTCATGCAGTAATTGATGTGACAATGCCATGTGTGTGTAGTGATGGTCGATCATGACTGTATCAATTCAAGATTGTACAATGCACATCGCAATTTTCGCTAGTGGCATCAGAAGCATCTTCCCGCTCACTTTTTCTTCTTGAAAATCAGTACGCAGGATGCATAAATCTGTAGAACGCCACTTCGAGATGATAAACCAGTGTTGTCCGGTTAGGCGACACAGCTCAGTAGCCTGTATTCGTTGTTGAGGTTGTCATGGATGGTGTCGGGTGATTTGAAAATGTCCTCCATTTCTCGCCGGTCGGGGTTCAATTCCCCGTTCTGGCTCCAAGGAAATC
>JBDRSO010000017.1:0-10314 GCA_043824835.1 Pseudomonadota bacterium
GCGCGTTGAATCCGGCAGCCAGTGATGTGGTCAGCGCACCATGCAGGCCGTTGGCGGCAGCCCAGGCCCCAAAGGCGCTGCCGCCTTGGGCAGAGCCAACCAGGGTGCCAGCCACTCCTGTTCCAACGCCAGTCATGGACAACGCCACGGCCATGGCCAGCGACACGAGCTGCATGCCCGGCCCGCCGATGCCGCTGTCGGACTTGCTCCACTGGTCGTGCACTTCCTGCACGGCCTGCCAGTTGACGTCGTCGCGGGCCGCGACCTCGGCCATCCATTCCAGGCCTGGAGCCTGGGCCAGCTGCGCGATATCCTGCTGGAGGTTGCCGGTTTCCTTGTACTCGACCGTGACGCCTTCGGCGGTGGTGAGGGTCAACCCCTTTTCCGCAAATATCTCGGTATGCTGGACCGTTTCGTCGAGAGAGCCTTGGTCCTTGGAGGACCAGGAGAAGAACCCGGTGTCCGACTTCACCTCGCGCTTGTACTCGCTGTCCTTGACCACGAGCATGGCGACATGGCCGTCCTGGGCCGTGATCTCGGTCGCATCGCCCGAGGTGATGCGCGCGGCCTGGAGGATGACATCCTGCTTGGCGTCAAGGGTGACCTTGCCCCCGGCCTCGATCTCGGGGCGGGTGTGGGCAACACTGCTGCTCTCGTCGGAAGCCATGGACTTGGTGCCCATGAAGCCGGATTTTTCCTCCTGGAATTTGGAGTAGTTCTCCGTGCGGGTTGCCGTGGCCTGGATGTCGCCCTCGGCCTTGAGAGTGGCGTCCTGTCCGGCTGTGACCTGGCTGCCCTGAAGGACGACATCGCCGGAGCCTGCGGCCCCGGCCTGGACCGTGACCGAGCCGCCGGAGGCGAGGGTGGATTGTTTGGCGGCCACGCCCCGGACCTCGGAGGATTCGGAGCCCTTGCCGCCGCCGAATAAGCCGCCGCTGCCGCGCTTGCCGTAATAGGTGCCGTCCCAGGTGTTCTGGGCGGCGGTGATGGCGACGCTGCCGCCTGCCATGATGTCGGTGTCGCCGCCGGATTCGACCCGGCTGCCGTGGATGGCCGTGTCCTGCCCGGCCTCGATGGAGAGCGCGCCGCCTGCCGTCACCGTGCTGCCGGTGTTGGCCGTGGCATCGGTGCGGGCGTTGAACTGGGACTCGGCCACGCTGTGGCGCATCTGCGTCTCTATGGTCGAGATGGCAACGCTTTCGCCCGCCTTGAGGGTTGTATCGCCGCCGGATTCGACCCGTGCGCCGAGGATGCCGACGTTTTCCCCGGCCTCGATGGTCAGGTCGCCGGTGGCCGTGACGCTGCCGGTGCGGCTGACAACGGTCTCGCTGCCGTGCTGCGAGGTCTTGGCCAGGGTCTCCGAGGCGATGACCACGTCCTGCCCGGCGGTGAGGGAGACGGTGTTGCCCGCGATGCTGCCGCCGGTGTTGCGGATCGACTCGGTGGCCGCGATGGAGACATCGCTGCTGCGCACCGCGCTGCCGGGCATGTTCAGGAAGTTGGCCGCCGTGATCTCCAGGCCGTTTTTGGCGACAATGGACGCGGTGTTGGCCGTGTCGCCAGTGGTGGCGATGCGGACCTCGTCGCCGATGATGATGGAGTCGCCCTGGGCCAGCTTGAGCAAGCTGGCAGAGCCGAGATAGACCACGGGTACCAGCACCTGCTGACCGTTCACCTCCTGGTACTCGAACCATATGATGTCGCTGGTCAGGGCCGCCACCTGATCGGCGGACAGGGCGATGCCCACGGACAGGTTGAGATCGGTCCGGGCCTGGACCGCGTTGTCCATGAGCGCGACCATCTGGGCCGTGTCGGTGGTGACGGCGGCATCGAGGAAGCGCAGGCCGGACAGCTCGAATATTTGCTCGCGCACCAGCCGGGTCTCAAAGAAGGCGTCGCCCAGCCGCTTGTTGGCCTCGGCATTGGGATCAAAGCCCATGCGCGAAAGGGCGTAGTCCGAGCCGTAGAAGGTGTCGAGGTTGGTCAGGGCCGGGTTGGTCTCGATCAGGTAGTTCTGCGCCGGGTTGGCGTTGGGCTGGAACAACCCATTGGCCGGGAGCGCGTCGGTCAGGGTGGTGACATCGGCCACCTTCTGCGCCTGGGCCGCCGGGTCCGGGGCGTTGACGATGGTGTTGGGGTCGCGGAATTCATCCTGGCCGGTGATGGAATTGGCCGTGATGAGGACGCTGCCGCCGCTGACAAAGCTGTTCCTGAGAGTGCTCATGGGGTCCAGGATCGATTCCTGGCCCGAATCGTGCCGCTCCAGCCACGACCCGCCGTGGTTGTTGGCCTTGCCCACGGCCCATTTGACCAACTCCCGGCGGTAGAGGGTGAAGCCGTCATAGGTGATGGTGTCGGCGGTGATGGACAGGTCGCCCTGGGTGGTCTGGAAGACGCCCTGGTTGGTGGTCAGGGCGTCGGCTTCCACGGCAAGGCCGGTATGGGCAAGAAACTTTCCGGCGATGCCCCTGGAGACCAGCTCGTCCTCAAAGGTCTGGGCGAAGTAGGCCCCGCTGTCCTGCCACGCGGTAGTGCCCTTGATGATGTATTGTCCGCTCTTGCCGAGGATGTTGCTGCGCAGGTTGTTGAAGTAGGTGAGATCTGTCGCGCTCAGGCTGCTGGTATCAAAGGCCTGGTGCACCGCGTCGAATTCGTCCCAGGTCACCACCCGCTTGGGGCCGAGACCGATGAGATCCCACAGGTACCACTCCCCGCTGGAGACGACATAGGCGTTGGCCGGGGCGGACCCGGTGCCGCCCATCTCCTGGTACATGGTCTGGCCGCGGTTGGCCTTGTCGCCATAGACGTAGTAAATGCCGCCCTTGGCGCTGCCCGCCACAGAGGTGGCCGCCGCGTTGACCACGGTGCCAAGGGTGGTGTTGTTCAGAGTCGTGGCCCGTACGACCAGTCCGCCGTCCAGCGACTCGATGGTGCCGGAGTCGTTCTGCAGGGTGGCCATCTTCTGGCCTGCGACAGCGCCTTCCAGGAGCATGTCGTTCTTGGCGAGGATGGTGCCCCGGTTGTTGTAAAGCCTGTCGCCGATGCGGAAGGTGGCCGTGCCGCCGGAATAGATGGTGCCCGTGTTGTTCAGGGTGGTGGCGGCAATGGTCGCCGCAGTGTCCGCCGCGATGAGCTGCTCGTTGTTCAGGGTGCCCGCGTTGATGGCGAGCGCGCCGCCGGAGATGATCGGGGAATCGGCGGGGTCGACCTTGGCCACGGTCACGGTGGGCGCGTTCAGGGTGGCCGTGCCGACCGCCTTGACCGTGCCGGAAACGTCGATGGAATCCTGCGACGTCAGGGTCATGGTGCCGGACGAGGTGACCGTGTTCGTGACCTGGATCTTGCCGTCCACGGTCATCTCCAGGTGCTCGGTGGACTGCACCAGCCCCTTGGTGTTGACCCCGACCCCGGCCTCGGTGCCCACCAGGGTGATGCGGCCCGCGTACATGCCGCCCAGGGCCGAGGAATCAATGGAGATTGCTGGCGCTGGCGAGCCATCGGGCGCAAGGGGCGTGGTCGTGCCGCTCACCAGGTTGTGCCGGTTCTGGCCGGTGACGATGCTCAGGCGTTTGGCGTGGATATCGGCGTTGATCTGCGCCGCCCGGGTCACGACCTCAAAGGCGTCGATGTTGGCGGCGTTGACGCCCGCGCCATGGATGAGGATGTCGCCGCCGCGCACGTCAAGCCCCTGGAAGACCCCGCCGCTGAACTGGGGCGTGCCCGTGGCCATGGTCGTCTTGGACGTGTTGATGAACCCGCCGCCGTTGATGGAAATGCCGTTGGGATTGGCCAGGATGTAGTTGGCGGACTGGCCGAAGATCTCGGTGAATCCCTCGATGGAGGAGCGCCCGGTTCCAGTGACCTCGTTAAGGATGGTGGACGCGGCCTGCCCGCCGAGATTCGGGTTCTGGGCCAGCGCGCCGCCGAGCTGCGACACGCCGGGGGCCACGCTGTTGTTGAGGATCACGCCCTGGCTGCCGACGTTGAAATCGGTGAACATATTGTGAGACATGCCGTTGCCGCCGGGTGCCGCGATATTGACCACGGGCACGCCGTTCTGGGCCGCGTCCATGGTCGCCTGATTGGCGGCCGGGGCCGAGGTGTCCACCTGGATGCCGCCCGCGAAAACCAGGGAGGGCGGGCAGAGCATCAGCCCGATCATGAACCCGATGAGCAGTTGTTTGAGGGATTCGCGCATGATCAACTCCGATAAATTAGAATGCGTATTGAATGGACGAGTAGAATTCGAGTTCGCGCTTATTCAGAAACGCCGGCGCGTCAAGCGGCCGGGACACGGAGACATCCATGAGCAGCCGACCGCCCGAGGTCCGCAGGCCTAGGGCCGCGCCCTGGAGCGAGCCCTGTTCCTCGGCCTCCTTGGGATCGCGGCGGATGAAGCCAGCGTCGTACCCGGCATAGAGCTGCATGGTGCCGATCCAATCGGCCACGGCTGGCGACTTGGCGCGCACGTCCGGCATGGTCAGGGCCAGCTCGTTGCGCACATAGCCGCCGATGTCGCCACCCAGGCTGTCGTCATGGAAGCCGCGCACGGTGTAGCGGCTGCCGATGCTCATGCGCTCCGCGCTGTAGAGGGTGTGCGGCGACCACTGGCCCGAGAACCGGGTGGACCACGAGAAATTGGCCTCGTCGAGCCGGAAGGGCCGGTAAAAGCTGCCCGAGACCGTGACCTTGCTGAACTGGGCGCGCGGCGTGTCGAGCGAGGGGTTGCGGTCGCGCTTGGCCCCGAGGATGGGCACGCCGTAAGTGTAGCCCGCCTGGGCCGAGGCAATCCCGCCCAGCACCCGGTGGCTGTGGTTCAGCGACGCGCCCAGCGACGAGAGCACTTGGCTGGTGGATGCCAGCTTCACCCCGTTGAAATAGTTCTGGATGTCGCGATGGGTAATGGAAGCCCCAAGCGAGGTCTTGCTGTCCTGATCGCGGCGCAGCACTCGGTCCACGGACAGGACCGTGGTGGTCGTGTCGCCGTAGGAGCTGTAGTCCGTGCCGCCGCTTGAGATGGCGGTGCGGTAGTCGTAATGGCTGAGCGAGCCGGAAAACGTCCAGCAGCCCACAGGCACGGAATAAAAGGCGTTGTATGTTGCGCTCTTCTGGTGCTCGTCGTTGGTCCACGCCTCGGAGTCGCCATTGACCGTGACCGAGAGCAGGTCGTTGACACCGAGCAGATTATCCTTGCCAAAGGAGAGCACGTACTGATTGCGGCCCGTGGAATCCTGGCCCGAGTTATCCAGCCCGGCCGAGAATCGCCAGGTGCGCGATGGCACGTTGGACACCACAACCCGGCTCCCGCCCGGCTCCTCGCCCGGCACCAGCTCCATGGTCGCGTTGTTGGAGGGCAGCCGGTTCATCTGGTCCAGGCCCTGCTCGATGTCGCGCAGGTTCAAGGGCCCGTCCGCAAGGCCCGGAAAGGCTCCTTTGAGTTCCCGAACGCGGCCCGCGTCACCTTTGAACCCGATGGACTCGACCCGGCCCTCCATGACCAGGATGACCAGTCGGCCAGACGAGAAATCCTGCTCCGGGATGGCCGCGCGGGTGGTGACGTACCCCTTGTCGATGTAGGCGTTGGTGATGTCGCGGACCAGCGCGTTGACGCCGTTCAAGGTCAGGCAGCGGCCCAGGTACGGGGCGATCAGCCCGTCGACTTCGCGCTGGCTGAGCAGCGTGACCCCGGAAAGCTCAATGGATTCGGCCTCGAAGCACGGCGCGTCCGGCGCTGCCTCGGGCACTTCGGGCAGGCGCAGGTCATCGCCCGAAGGCGGCCTGTCCAGCATCTCCCGATGCTCGCGCTCCAGCTCCAGCCGCCGCTGCTCCTGCTGCTGCTGGATCTGCTCCTGCTGCCGGATGGCGTCGTCCACCGGGGCCGCCTGCGCTTCGATGGGCAGGGCAAGCGCAACGACCAACCCCAACCAGACAAGCGATATCCTGACACTTCTGCACAGCCCCCGGCCCGCGATCAACGCAGCCGGGCACCGCGTCTCCTTTTTGTCACCCACCCAAGCCCCCTTGAGGCGCACAACACAACCCACTCGCGCACGCATGCGCGAAGCCGTGTCAGCCTTTCGGCCAAATTCCGCCTATGACAAGGAGAGCTGGAAGTGTGACGACACTCCCATCGGCAACCCGGCCATCTCGTCTCCGAGACCCGTAGGCTTTCCGTCTCCACCTCGCGATGGATTTGGCTTAGATGATATTTGATCCGGACAGAATTCCACCCCGGAATGCGCTGTCCGTTCAGCGGGATTGCTATCAGGTCGAGCGAAGGATGTAAACACTATATTTGTATTTTTGTCGATTATTGGATGGGGTATTGGTCAAGGCAGGCCGTGGGGCGGTGAATCTGCGACAAGTGCCTATGCCAGGGCGGTTGCCGCTTGCGCCAAGCGCTAGGGTACGCCGTAGGCCTCATGGAGAATGGAACACGAGTTTTTGCTGCAAGATTTATTTGTTGGCGAGCGTTTACCCCTCCGAGTCGAATGGCTTATGATACAGAAGGGCCATGGCAGAACCACCAAATCAAAGTCAGGAGCGCGTTTCATAATCGTTTGAAATTACAGGCACCGCCACCGACACGATAATCATCATGAATTGAGAAATCGCGAGTAAAGCCACAAAATTCTTGAATTTATGCTGGTATACAAAGTGTATACCAGGACGTGCCAAAATGACGATTCCGAGCCGCGCGCACCAGAATAAAGTTAATAATTACAAGGATTCAAAATTTGACCCAGGTCTTCGTAATCAGTAGGTCCGGGGTTCAATTCCCCGTTCTGGCTCCAGCGAAAACAAAGGGCTGACAAAGGCTTACCGCCTTTGTCAGCCTTTTCTCGCACTCCCGAAAACTATGGAAAACTGTCGCAGAGGGACCCCGTATGAGGTCCCTCGACCGGGCATTGGGGTTCCAAACGGGTCCCTGATCGCCCTTAAGCGCCCTCGATATAATCCTTGCCGAGCAATCCATCTGGATTTGCAACTCGAATGCAACATGCGCTCAATTCCGAGATAAGACCAAGTATAGCGAAAGCGAACAAATATTTTTCATAGCGAAGATCCAAGGTTTCTTTCCAATCCCACTTTGCAATAGTGACCTTACCATTACGAATCAACGGAGGGGTTCCTTCTCTATCCTGAAAAGCCTTCACTGAATTCATGGAAAGAATTGTTTTCGCAACCTCGTCATTAACGGTAAACTCATTGTAAGAATGAGCCACTTGGTTACGAATTCCTTTTATAACCATCAAGTCCAAATAAACCTCTTTCCTAATAAAACCAAAAACGCAGCACAAAGCTGCTTTTGCTGCAAAACCGCTCAATGACCTAAGCATTGTATCCTTTAACGCCCTAGACGCATCATGGTTGTCAGCTTGGCAAAGAATAATACATTTTAGTTGATCTTCCAAAATGGATGCAGCGAGAATAATCAATCCGCGATCTGATTCATTCAGTAGACCAGAATCAACGGCATCTGACATTTCTTGGATAGGAAGCATTACTTTGACTTCCGACATACAAAAACCTCCAATATTTTACTTTCATTCAGCCATAATTTTATTGCTGACACATAAAAGAATAATGTGAAAAATTTTAACACAACACTATTATTAGTAGCTAGGCATTTCAAGGACTCAAGGTAAATATCGACCTTGCTGCTCGAACCATCGCCCCTATCGGGTCCATCCGGAGATCCTATTTTTTGTGGGAAAGAAGATCGAGCGGCCCAAGCTTGACGAGGTTCACCGCTTTCTGCAGGTGGTCCTCGGTAACATGGGCGTAGGTGTCGGACGTGGTCTTGAACTCATCATGGCCGAGCATTTCCTGCAGGGCTTTCAAGCTCCCGCCCTGCTCAAGGAAATCAACAGCGAAGGAGTGACGCAGATTGTGAGCCACAGTTCGCCGAACTCCCTCACCGTCCACCTGTCCTCGATGCAGACCACGAACGGCCCCACTCGGCGTTGTGCATGTCGCCTTTTACAATGGCGAAGCTAAAGAGAGACCTCTGTACTGAAAAAACCACACTTTTTCACTTTAACCACTCGATTTATTATTCTACTCTTTCTTCATTCAAAGGAGGAAGGCATGGCTATTCGGCAGAAGGGACCTCGGGTGGGTGATTTCTTCCTGGGGCACCGCAGAACCAAGACCACGTTTCTGGATGAGATCAACGGACTCATCAACTGGCAGCCCATCAACGCCTTTCTGTGCAAAAAGCTCATGCGCAAGGCCAACGCCGTGGGCAATCCAGTTGGCGTGTTAACAGCATGGTGAAGCTTGGAAGAGGTCAAAATATTTGCGCTTACCTTGAAACTTCAAATTCACATATGTATTCCTCATCAGTTGACGCAAAGGTTCTTACACCTGGAACACCTTTGAATCTGGCCTGGCCGGACTCATTGAGCGGCATTGCAGAAGCAATTGAGAACAGGTAATTTTTCTCAACTAGAACCTTCACCCCATCGACCGCGAGAGCACTATGAATACAACCGATTCTCTTTCTTTTATGTTCCCTGCACGAGCTGACTATTTACCCATTGCCGTTTTTACTGCCAAGGAATGTGCGATAAGCACAGGATTTCCTGAAGACGATATCAACCGAATCTGTCTGGCCATTGAGGAAACGGTTTTGCACGCCCTTGAATTTGGATACGGGGGGCCCCAGGATTCCCTGCAGATTGAGATTTCGCGCACTTCCTTTGGACTTCGTCTGGCTGTCCGATTCCATGGATTGCCTTTGGAGATCGAACAACTGCCAAGATACGATCCGTCCCGAGCCCTGGAATTCGGAGACGTTACTGGGATTAGCCTGCTCCTCATTGAAAAGATGATGGATAAGGCATCCTTTTCCATCCAGCCTGGAGGGCAGAGAACAGTATCCATGGAGAAGTTCTTGCCAGCGCAGTTAGCCAGCAAAGAGCCCCTTTCACAGGGAGAGTCCCGCCAACACGTCAATGAAGACACAACTCTCCGACTGGCCACCCCTGACGATGCAGAGGCAATATCCCGCATGGCTTTTCTCTCTCACGGAGCAGTTTTATTCAACGAGCACATCTACTACCCTGACCGTGTCAGGGAAATGATTTATGCCAAGGAAATGACCTCTATCGTGCTTGAAACCAAACACAATCATGAAGTGTTCGGACATGGGGCGTTGGTTAAACACTTCCCCGATGCAGTGGTGGAAGAAATGACATACGGCTTTGTTAATCAGAAGTTCAGGAGCCAGGGCGGTGCATCCTCCATGGCCGCATTTCTGGAAGATAATGCCATTCGGAGAGGACTGTATGCAATTCAGGTTTATGCCGTCACGAACTATATCCACTCGCAGCGATCTGTCCTCAAAAATAACTATAAGGAAACCGGACTTCTTGTCGATACCAGCCCAGCCTCGCACTCCTGGGGAAAAACGGATTCCGGAAAACAACGCATCGGAAACATCATATTCGTCAAGTACATGAAGGAAATGCAAAAGAAGCAGATCTTCGTCCCCGATCATCATCGGCAAATGGTGGAGCAGATATACGCGCACCACGATGTCTCTATTCAAATGAATGACAGAATCACCGACACACCTGTTCTGAATTGCGAAACAAACCTTTGGGGCCTGTCGGGTTTCAAAGAAGGATGGGCCATGATCGGAATAATCGAATATGGAGACGATGTACTGGCCCAAGTCGCTGACAGGTTGAAGCATGCTTGTGCCCAAGGCATCATCTCCATCCAGTTGGGGCTCCCCCTTGGAAATCCTGCAACCAAAGTAATGACGGCGTCATTCGAAGATATGGGATTCTTTTTTGCGGGTGTCGGGCCGGACCCAGAAGGTCACGAGAACCTTATCCTGCAATATATCAATTCCACGGATGTTGACTATGATTCCATTCACGCGCACTCAGAACTGGCCCAAGATATCAAACAATACGTTCAGGCATGTGATCCGCGTATCCGGAGTACATAGGGATTATTGCCATAAAGGACTTATCCTCCCAACCGCTCCAAGCAGTTTTTGTATTATCGCGGCCACACCAGTTGGCTGATTATTTCAGCATATCGTGGATTCCGATCTTGCTGTTGCAGTGCTGCTATGGATGGGAAGATAAAAACCATATTTTTCAGGAGTAGAGAATGACGAAGGCAGAATTGATTGCTCAGATCGCGAACAGAAGTCAGTGTTGTCCGGTTAGGCGACACAGCTCAGTAGCCTGTATTCGTTGTTGAGGTTGTCATGGATGGTGTCGGGTGATTTGAAAATGTCCTCCATTTCTCGCCGGTCGGGGTTCAATTCCCCGTTCTGGCTCCAAGGAAATC
>JBDRSO010000018.1:0-17296 GCA_043824835.1 Pseudomonadota bacterium
CGCAAAGGGCAAGAAGTGTCTACGATCTCGTCAGCCTTTCTTTATATCCACGCTGGTCACATCATTCCCGGTTTTGCTTATGCTAGCCGGGCAATGGGCGGGAGCGTCGCAGCGTGGGAGACCCGATCACAGGTCTTCAAAGAGCGACTTTTGCTTACTTTTGGGCGCTCCGGTCCAAAAGTAAGTCGGCCCGAAGGGACGAAATCCATCCCACAAAAAAACCGCCAAAGGCGGCTTCCTCATCCATTCCCCCTTACCCTTTCCCCTTCTCTTTTTCTGCCAAATGAGGCACATCCTACTCATGGCCTTCCCCCCCAAACCCCCGCATCCGCCAACCGCCATCGCAGGCATTGACGAAGCCGGTCGCGGCTGCCTCGCTGGCCCAGTGGTCGCCGGGGCATGCATTCTCCCGGAAACCTACGACCTCCCTGGCCTGACTGACTCCAAGCAACTCACCGCTGCCAAGCGCGAAGCCCTGTACCCTCTCATCCGTCAGCAGGCTGTGGCCTGGGCCGTGGGTGTCTCCTGGCCGGGCGAGATCGACCGGGTCAACATCCTTCAGGCCACCTTCCTGGCCATGGGTCGGGCCGTGCGTGCCCTGAAAGTGTCACCCAGTTTTCTGCGCATCGACGGCAATCAGATCATCCCGGCCCACGCTCTGGGCCTGTCCGTGCCCCAGGAATGGGTGGTGGGCGGCGATGGTTCTGTCCCGGCCATCTCGGCGGCGTCGGTGCTGGCTAAGACCTTTCGCGACCGGCTGCTGGTCAAGCTGGCGGCACGCTATCCGGGCTACGGGCTGGAGCGGCACATGGGCTATGGCACGAAGGTACACCTTGAGGCCATCATCCGGCTCGGTCCGTGCCCCATGCACCGGCTGACCTTTCGGGGCGTTCGGGCCGAGCCTGCGCCGCAGCGGCAGGCCAGTCTGATTTGAGTCCGGGGTCTTGCCCGCGCTGGCGTCCCACACCCCTCTGTGCTAGCTTGTCCCCCATGGAAATGCCGAACTTTGTCACACCCGCCAGACGGCGCGGCGACCTCGGCGAGGCCGCTGCCGCCCGGTATCTGGAGAGCCAGGGTATGCGCGTGATCGAGCGCAACTGGCGCTATCGCCAGTGGGAGCTGGACCTGATCTGCCGTGACGGCGACACGCTGGTCTTCGTGGAGGTCAAGACACGCCGGGCCGGGTCCATGAGCGCCCCGGCCGACGGGCTGGGCCGAGCCAAGCAGGCGCGGCTGGTCAAGGCGGCGGCCCGTTATCTGAGCGCCAAGGGGCTGTGGGACGAGCCGTGCCGGTTCGATCTGGCGGCAGTGGTGGACACGGGCGCGTCGCTGGACGTGGAACACACCGAAAATGCTTTTGACCTGACGGGGATGCGATTGTGAGCGAGGCGGGAAAACTTTGGGTGGTGGCCACGCCGCTGGGCAATGCGGGCGACCTGTCGCCGCGTGCCCGGGATATTTTGACCGATGCGGACATCATCCTGGCCGAGGACACGCGCCGGGCCGGGCTGCTCTTCAAGCGGCTGGGCCTTTCGCGGCACGGCAGGCTGGTCAGCTTCTTCGAGCACAACGAGGAAAAGCGGCTGCCCAAGGTGCTTGACTGGCTGGAGGAGGGCATGGCCGTGGCCCTGGTCTCGGACGCCGGGACGCCGCTGCTCTCGGACCCCGGCTTCACCCTGGTGCGCGCCTGCCGCGAGCAGGGGTTTGCGGTCTCGCCCGTGCCCGGGCCGAGCGCGCCCGTGGCCGCCCTGTCGGCCTCGGGGCTGCCGCCGCTGCCCTATACCTTCCTTGGTTTCACGCCGCGCAAGAAGAGTCATACCGAGGCGCTCTTCCTGGCCCACCGCGACACCGGAGCGACCCTGGTCTTTTTCGAGCGCAAAACGCGCCTTGCAGGCACGCTTGAGATTGCGGCCGACATCCTTGGCGACCGGGAGTTCTGCGTGGCCCGGGAATTGACCAAGGAATACGAGGAATTTCTGCGTGGGCGGCTGGGCGATTTGACCGGGATAGACCCGGAGCTGCGCGGCGAGTTGACCGTGATCATCGGCCCGGCCACGGGCGGGGACCGAACCAGCGAGACCGAGCTTGAGCGGCTGGTGGCCGAGGAGAGCGTGGTCGGCGGCAGGCCCAAGGAGATTGCCCGCCGGGTGGCCGCGCGCGCTGTCGGCTGGACAGCCAAAGAGGTCTATGCGACCATGCGCCCCGCATGAGCCTCAACGCCGCATACCGCAAGGTTCTGGACGGCCGGTCCCTTTCCGACGCCGACATCCGGTTCCTGGTGGAACTCCCGAATGAGCGGGTTCTGGAATTGACGCGCTTTGCCCACACGCTGCGGCTGGACCGGTTCGGCGATCGGGTGGAGCTGTGCGCCATTGTCAACGCCAAGTCCGGCGGCTGCACCGAGGACTGCGCCTTCTGCGCCCAGTCTGCCCGGAGCCGGGCGGACAGCCCGCGCCACGGGCTGCTCGCAGCGGGCGAGATAGAGGCGGCGGCCCGGGCGGCCGGGGCGCATGGCGCGGCCCGTTTCGGCATCGTGGCCAGCGGCAAGGACGTGGGCGCGAAAGATTTCGAGGGATTTGTCGAGGCGGTGGGGCGCGTGGCCGGGCTGGGGCTGGCCCCGGACCTGTCGCCGGGCGTCCTGGACCAGGCGCAATTAAAAACGTTGAAAAAGGCCGGGTTGAAGGGGTATCATCACAACCTTGAGACCTCGGCCTCGTTCTTTCCCAGCATCTGCACCACCCACGGGTACGACGAGGACGTGCGGGCGGTGCGCGCCGGGCTGGAGGCCGGGCTGCGCGTCTGCTCGGGCGGCATCTTCGGCCTGGGCGAGGGCTGGGACGACCGGGTGGAGCTGGCTCTGCTCCTGGCCTCCCTTGGCGTGGATTCGGTGCCGATCAATTTTTTACAGCCCATTCCGGGCACCCCGCTGGCCGGACGCGAGGTGCTCGCCCCGGTGGAGGCGCTCAAGGTCATCGGGCTGTATCGGTTCCTGCTGCCTGACGCGGCCATCCGGCTGTGCGGCGGGCGGCTCTCGGTTTTCGGCCCGGACGCAGGGCGCGATGTGCTCGGCTCCGGTGCCAGTGGCCTGATGATCGGCGACTACCTGACCGTGCGTGGCGGCGATGTTGACCGCGACCTCGCGGACATCCGGGCCGCGGGCCTCAGGCCCGAGCCTCACGCGTTGGACAATTAACCAGTAAGAAGACAGATGCCCAAGGATTCCCTGACCGATCTGCACCAGCTCGTCTGGACCGCGCTGCTGGCCGCCACCATCGGCGCTGGCGGGTATCTCATCGTGCCCATCGGGCCGGTGCCTGTCTCCATGCAGCCCCTGTTCGTCTTTCTGGCCGGGTACGCCCTCGGCCCCCGGCACGGGGCCATGGCCGTGGGTCTGTATCTGCTGGCCGGTGGGCTGGGACTGCCCGTGTTCGCGGGCGGGCGCTCGGGCCTGGGCCACCTCTTCGGTCCCACGGGAGGCTATCTTTTCGGCTGGCTGCTCACGGCCTGGCTGTGCGGCTTGGCCCGGCAGCCGGACGGGACCATTCCCTGGCTGCGCGGCGCGGGGTTCGGACTGGCCGCGCTCATCCTGCTTTATGCCATGGGTTCGGCCTGGCTCAAGTTCGCCCTGTCCTTGAGCTGGCACAAGGCATGGCTGGTCGGCGTGGTGCCCTTCATCCCCTGGGACGCGCTCAAGCTCGCCGCGGCCCTGGTCGGTGCCAGATACATGACGCGCATCGGGCTTTTGCCCGGGCGCAGGTAGCCGCCCGGCGAGGGGCGGCCCGGAGCATGCATGAGCGCCATGAGTGAGAGAAGCCTGACAAGCCTGCGCCAGGAAACCCTGGTCGTGGCCTGCCTGCGCAGCTTCATGCGCTGCTACATGGCCGGGGCGGGCTTCAACACGCGCGGCATGCAGAACATCGGGCTGGTCTACGCCATGCAGCCGGGGCTGGCCGCCATCCATACGGAGCCGAAACAGTACCGGGCGGCGCTCAAGCGCTATGTGCGCCACTTCCAGTCCCATCCCTTCTGGATGCCGTGCCTTGTCGGCATTTATCTCAATGTGGAAAAGTCCATCGCGGCCGGGCGGTTTCCCTCGGTCATGCTCTCCAAGGTCAAGGACACCACTGCCTACTCCCTGTCGGCCATCGGGGATTCGGTCTTTGCCGGAAGCCTGCTCATCTTCTGGGCGCTGCTGACCATCTGCCTGCTGCTCACCGGACACACGGCCGCGCCGCTGGTGCTGGGCATCTGTTTCTTCACGGGGCTCCAGGCATTTCGGGGCTACACCTTTGTCTGTGGTCTACGCCAGGGGTTCCGGTTTCTGGAGCGGCTCAAGCGTTGGGATCTGATCAACTGGGGGCGGCGCATCAAGTACCTCAATGCGGGGCTGCTGCTGTGGCTGTGGGCCATCATCTGGCCGCGCCCCCTTGACCTGTGGGAGTGGCTGGCGGGGACGGCCGCGCTGATGCTCTTTGCCCGGTTCGTGCGCACCGGGGTGCTCTCGCGGGTGCTGGCGGCCGCGTTTTTTGTGGTCGGGATCGAGCTTTTCCCCACGGTGGAGCAGCTGGTCCGGGAATTTTTGAGCTTGTGATTTTTGGTACAATCCGACATAGAAAGAAGTGACAAACAAGCAGGTGGTCATGACCGAAACAAACCAGAGCACGGGCGAAGAACAGGGGGAGTATCTCTCCCGGCAGGTGGTCGTTGCCAACGAGCACGGGCTCCACGCTCGCCCGGCCGGAAAACTCGCCCAGCGCGCCCAGAGTTTTGCGGCGCAGATACGCATCGTTCTCGATGAGCAGGAGGTGGACGCCAAGTCCATCCTCGATGTGCTGACCCTGGCCGCCGGTCCCGGCGATGTGCTGGAGATCCGCGCCAGCGGTGACGACGCGGCCCAGGCCGTGGAGGCCCTAGAAACGCTGTTTCGCAAAAGGTTCAACGACTAGATGGCAGACAAGATTCTCTCCGGCATTCCGGTGGCCACCGGCATCGCCATCGGCAAGGCGTTTTTCGTCAACCGCAACCACAAGGCGCACCTGCCCCGGCACACCGTGCCCGCGGCCGCGATGGACGCCGAGGTAGCGCGGCTGCACGAGGCCTTTGCCGCCGTGGAGGCGGAGCTGACCGTCATCCGCGGCCAGGTGCCCGAGGGCCTCAAGGACTACGGCCTGCTCATCGACACCCATGTGCTCATGCTCAAGGACCCCAAGCTCTCGGGCGTGGCCGAGGAGTATGTCCGCACCCTTGGCCTCAACTGCGCCTGGGCCTTGGAAAAGGCCGTGGCCGACCAGGAGGCCGCCTTTGGCGCGGTGCACGACCCCTACATCCGCGAGCGCATGCAGGACGTGCGCGTGGTGGCCGACAAGGTCCAGGCCAAGCTCATTGGCCGCGAGACCGACCTCTCCGCCATTCCGGGCCGGGTCATCATCATGGCCCACGACCTGACCCCGGCCGACACCGTGGAGATCCAGGTCAGCCGCATCATGGGCTTTGCCACCGTGCGCGGCGGCAAGACCTCGCACACCGGCATCATGGCCCGTTCCATGGGCATCCCGGCCCTGGTGGGCGTGGACATGCTGGAGGATTTCATCCACGACGGCGATCTGGTGATCATCGACGGCCTGACTGGCAAGATCGTGGTCAACCCCACCGAGTCGGAGCTTGAGGACTACAACGAGCGCGCCGCCTCCTTCGAGGACTACACCCGCAAGATCAAGCGCGGCTGCCAGCTGCCTGCCGAGACTTTTGACGGCTCCCGCGTCCAGGTGCTGGCCAACATCGAGTTGGTGGAGGAGATTGCCGCCGCGCTGGACAACGGCGCCGAGGGCGTGGGCCTGTATCGCACCGAATACGCCTATCTCAATCGCACCGACCTGCCCACCGAGGATGAGCTGGCCGAAAAGTACATTGATCTCGCCGCCATCCTGTCGCCGCGCAAGGTGGTCTTTCGGACGCTGGACCTTGGCGCGGACAAGTTCATTTCCGCCTTTGGCGCGCTCAACGAGACCAATCCGGCCATGGGCTTGCGGGCCATCCGCTTCTGCCTGCGCAACCCTGGACTGTTCAAGGTCCAGCTGCGCGCCATCCTGCGCGCCTCGGCCTATGGCAACGTCTCCCTCATGTTCCCCATGATCTCGGGGGTCAAGGAGGTGCGCCAGGCCAAGGCGTGGCTGGCCCAGGCCAAGGCCGAACTGCGCCGCGAGGGCGTGCCCCACAACCCCGAGATGCCGGTGGGCATCATGATCGAGCTGCCCTCGGCCGCCATGATCGCCGAGTTCCTGGCCCGGGAGGTGGACTTCTTCTCCATCGGCACCAACGACCTCATCCAGTATTCCATCGGCGTGGACAGGACCAACCACCATGTGTCCTATCTCTACCAGCCGCTGCACCCGGCCACCCTGCGCACCATCAAGCTGGTGGTTGACGCCGCCCATCAGGCGGGCATAGAAGTCTCCCTGTGCGGCGAGGTGGCGAGCGACCCGTTTTGCGTGCCCATCCTGCTTGGCATGGGCATCGACTCCATCTCCCTCACCCCGCAGGCCATTCCGGGCATCAAGCGCATCATCCGGCAGACCAACATGCACGACTGCCGAAGGCTCCTGCGCAAGGTCCTCGAATGCCGCACCGTCAGCCGCATCAACGGACTGGTCATGGACAACATCTTCAAGTCCTTCCCGGACGAGGTCACGTTCTTCTCGTCCCTGCTTGAAAACGACGAATCACCGTCCTAGACCGACCGGACCCGCGCAGGCGGCCGGGAGAAACGCGCCGCGCCCGACCCCGCGAGGCCAGCCACCCCGCCGCCCCATGCGGCCGAAAGCGCCCATCCAAGGAACAGACACGGACCCATGGCAAAAAAGAAATCGACCACCACGCCGAACACCATCGGCACCAACAAACAGGCCAGGCGCCTCTACGAAATCCTCGAAACCTTCGAGGCCGGCATCTCCCTGGTCGGCAGCGAGGTCAAGTCGCTGCGCGGTGGCCACGTCTCCTTCAAGGACGGCTATGTCCAGTTTCGCGACGGCTCGGCCTTTCTCGTGGGCGTGCACATAGCCCCCTACGAGAAGACCGGCGAATTCGACCAGCACGACCCGGAGCGGCCGCGCCGACTCCTGCTGCACAAGCGTGAAATCGTCGTGCTCAAGGCCAGGACCGAGCAGAAGGGCCTGACCGTCATCCCCATGAAGATGTACTTCAGCCGGGGCAAGGTCAAAGTGCTCATCGGCCTGGGCAAGGGCAAGAACGTCCACTCCCGCAAGCAGGACCTCAAAGACCGCGACATAGCCCGCGACACGGCCCGCCAGCTGGCCGACCACCGGAGCTGACAGGCTGCCCGAAAACGTCCGAGTGCTGCGTTGACCACACCGATCAAGGCCGAAGCGTATCTATTGTACGCTTCGGCCTTGATCGGTGTCGGCTCTGCCGCTTGAGCGGCCTTGGGCGGGCCGTCGTCACCCCTTGCGTTTGGTGGCGCGGGGCTCGGCCGCGTCGAACTCGCTGTGCACGAGGGTGGACATGGTGATGTCGCGCCAGATGTCGTTGATGGTCCGTTTGATCTCGGTGCGGCGGCGGATGTAGTGGGTGTGCAGCAGCTCCTCGGAGAGGTGCGAGAGGGGCTGGCCCAGGAAGTCCTTGTACAGCCGCTGCACTTGCGGGTTTTCGTGAGACTGGCGGCGCGGCATCTGCCGGTCGATCTCGTAGATGGCGTCGCGGCGCTTGCGAGCGTAGGGCTGGTAGTGCTTCTTGCTGCGCAGGTGGCCGCCGCCGTCCACGCAGCCGCCCGGGCAGGCCATGACCTCGATGAAGTCGAAATCGGCCCGACCGGCCAGCACGTCCTCGACGATGGCCCGCACGCCCTTGAGGCCGTGGCACATGGCCAGCTTGACCTCGCCGACATCGCCCCCCAGGTCGATGGTGGCGGTGCGCACGGACTCGAAGCCGCGCAGCGCCTGCACCTCGATGCGGTCCAGCTCGCGGCCGTTGACCACGCTGTACATGGTGCGCACTGCCGCCTCCATGACCCCGCCCGTGGTGCCGAAGATGGCGCCCGCGCCCGTGTACTCGGCCATGTACGGGTTGTCGAAGGTGGAGGGCTCAAGGGCCGCGAGGTTGATGCCCTCGCGCTTGAGCAGCCGCGCGAACTCGCGGGTGGTCAGGACCACGTCCACGTCGCGCGCCCCGTCCCGGCGAAACATCTTGCGCTGGGCCTCGTCCTTCTTGGCCGTGCAGGGCATGATGGAGATCACGCGCACCTGCTTGGGGTCAAGCCCCATCTTTTCGGGCAGATAGGTCTTGGCCAGGGCGCCGAAGCACTGCTGGGGCGACTTGGTGGACGAGACGTAGGGCAGGATGTCCGGGTAGAGTTTTTCCGCGAAGTTGACCCAGGCCGGGCAGCAGGAGGTGAATGTCGGCCGCCTGCCTTCCTTGAGCCGTCCGAGCAGCTCGTACCCCTCTTCCATGATCACCAGATCGGCGGCGAAGTTGGTGTCCAGGACCACGTTTGCGCCCAGGGTGCGCAGGGCGGTGATGATCTGCCCTTCCACGTTGACCCCGGGGGCCAGGCCAAACTCCTCGCCAAAGCCCACGCGCAGGGCCGGGGCGAACTGGAAGACCGTGATCACGTCCGGGTCGTCGAGAAAGTCGATGACCGCCTCGGTCTCGTCGCGCTCGGCCAGGGCGCCGGTGGGGCAGACCAGGATGCACTGGCCGCAGGCCACGCAGTCGGACGCGCCCTGGCTTAAGTTGTTGCGCATGCCGATGTCCGCCCGCAGGCTGGTGCCGGTGAAGACCAGGGCGTCCACCCCCTGCTCGCGGCGGCAGACCTCGACGCAGCGCAGGCAGCGGATGCATTTGCCCATGTCGCGGATCATGGCCGGGGAGGTCTCGTCCCTCGGGCGGCTCTTGGTCCAGTCCGGCCGGGTGTAGCGCGACTGGCGAAGGCCCACGAACTGGGCCACGTCCTGCAGCTCGCAATCGCCGTGGCGGGTGCAGGTGGCGCAGTCCTGGTCGTGGTCGGCCAGGATCAGTTCCACCTGGAGCCGCTGCATCTCGCGCACCTGGCTGGTGCGGGTGCGCACGGCCATGCCCGCCTCCATGGGCGTGTTGCAGGCCGTGACCACGACCGGGCTTTCGCTGCCCGGGCGGGTGATCTCCACCAGACAGACGCGGCAGGTGCCGGGCGCGTGGTCGATGTCCGAGAGCTCGCACAGGGTGGGGATGAAGTGGCCGCTGCGCCGGGCCGCCTCAAGGATGGTGTCGTTTTCCTGAAAGGTGACGGTCGTGCCGTTGATGGTCGCTTGCCCGGTCTCTCGCGTGGTCTCTTGCATGGTCGCTCTCGTTGGTTGCTGGTGAGAAAGGCCGGCTACAGGGCCGAATCAGGGACAGGCGATTCGGTGACCACGGAGTAGATGCGGTAGCAGCGCAGGCAGCGGCTGGCTTCCTCGTAGGCCTCCTCGGTGCTGATGGGCTTCTCCACCTCGTCGAAGAGCCGCTTGCGCACCTCGGGGTCCAGCTCCCTGACCCGGACGCGGTACTTGTTTTCCACCGGTGCCTCGATGCTCTCGTTGGACAGGGCGCGGAAGTCGCCGATGATGCGGCGCATGCGGCTTCGCGGGAAGAAGCGCACCCGGCCGAAGTGGAGAAAATCGTCGATGGAGCGGGCCGCCTTGAGCCCGTTGGCCATGGCCCTGATCAGGGTGGACGGGCCGGAGTAGCAGTCGCCCCCTGCAAAGACCCCGGGCCGGGAGGTGGCCAGGGTGGTCCCGTCGGCGTCGATGAAGCCCCGTTTGCCGAAGCGCACGCCATCGGACGGGGTGATGGAGTCCTCGCCCACCTGCTGGCCGATGGCCGCGATGACCTCCCGGCAGGGGAGCACCCGCGCCGAGTCCGGGCTCGGCACCACGCTGCGCCGTCCGTTGGCATCGGGCTCTCCCTGGAGCATGGAGACCAGCTCCACGCCCGTGATCCGGCCGTCTTCGGAGAGGATGCGGCTCGGGTTGGCCAGGAAGTGGAAGATGACGCCCTCTTCCCGGGCGGCCTCGATCTCTTCCGCATCTGCGGGCATGTCTGCCTTGTCCCGGCGGTAGACCACGTGGACCTCGTCGGCCCCCATGCGCAGGGCCGAGCGGGCGCAGTCCATGGCCACGTTGCCGCCGCCCACGACCACCACCACGCCGTCAACCGTCATGCAGCCATTGCCCTGGAGACATTCGTGCACCTGGAGCAGAAAGTCGATGCCGGTTTGCAGGCCGGAGAGGTCCGGGTCTTCGCCCTCCACGCCGAGCAGGCGACCCCGATCGCACCCCAGGCCGAGGAATACGGCCTTGAAGCCCTGGCCCATGAGGTCGTCCACGGTGTAGTCCCTGCCCATCCGGGTTCCGTAGTGAATGCGGCCGCCCAGCTGCTCGATGATTTCCGCCTCGCCGCGCAGGACCTCCTTGGGCAGGCGATAGCTGGGGATGCCGGTGGCGGCCATGCCGCCCGGCTCGTCCTTGGCCTCGAAGACCTCCACCGGATAGCCCTTGAGCAGGAGATGGTAGGCGCAGGAGAGACCGGCCGGACCGGCCCCCACCACCGCGACCTTGAGATGGTCGGGCTGACGGGAGCAGACCATGTCCGGCGAGAACCACTGCCGGGAGATGTCGCGCTCCAGATCGGCCACATAGCGCTTGAGCACCTTGATGCCCACGGCCTCGTCCACCAGATTGCGCCGACACGCCTGCTCGCAAAAGCGCACGCAGACGCGGCCGCAGGTGGCGGCCATGGGGTATTTCTGGAGGATGACGCCCAGGGAGTGGGAGGGCTTGCCGTCCTTGATGTAGTCGATGTAGCGGGGCACGTTGACCTTGGCCGGGCAGGCCTCGATGCAGGGGGCGGTGACGTAGTGCATGGCGTACTGGCCGCTTGTGCCCTGGCGGCCGTTGCCCCGCCGGTCGTCGCCCCGCCTGTCGGGGGTCGGGCCGATCATGTCCCGGAAGTGGTCCAGGGCACTGATGAGCGGGGTCATGCAGCTCTGCCCCAGGCCGCACAGCGAGGTCTGGCGCACATGCCGGGCCAACTGCTCGGTCTCGGCCAGCAGGGAGGTGTCGAACCGGTCCTGGTGCAGGGTCGCCAGTTTGTCGCGCACAAGGCTGGTGCCCATGCGGCAGGGCGTGCACTTGCCGCACGACTCCTCGGCCGCCTTGGTCGCGTAGCTGAGCAGGGCGTCGAGCAGGTCCACGCCGGGCTCGAAGACAAAGAACCCCCGGTCGCCCAGAAAGGCCTTGATCACGTTGCCTTCGTTGAAGAAATCGAACCCGGCCAGCTCGGGCAGCGGTGCCACCTCGAAAATGTCCCTGTCCCGATTGTCAAAGATCCTGCCGTCCCACACACCGTAAATGACGCTCGCCATGCTCTTTTTCCGTCGGTCATTAAATTAGGGTAATATCCGGCACCGATGCCGGGGGGCCGAGGCCCCTGCCTGATTGAAAAAGCAGGGCAAGGACTTACCCGCTTCGACCGGGAAAGACAAGCCGCCACGGGCGGCGCACGGCGCTGCTATGAAGAGCCGTGAAGTTCGGGGAAGGGGGCGATGACCCTGTCCAGCACTCCTTGCTCCTTGGAGATGGCCACCCCGTGGTCGGTCGCGGGCAGCAGACGACAATGAACTGTTTCACAATCCGCGTTTGACCTTTCTTGGCCATGAAAGAAATATGCTCGGCCTCCGTCGCGCCTTGACCCGCCTTGATCGGTCCTTCCCTGCCGCGAGATCGGGCCTATGAGGATGGCGTGTGCATTGACAGCCCTGCTGGGCGGTCGTACCGTTCGAGCATGATTGGATATGCCGCTGCCCTCACCGCCGCCCACCGGGCCTTTCTGCTCGACCTGTTTCCAGGGGACGGCTGCCTGCTGTCGCCCGAGGGGCTGGCCGCCTTCTCGGCCGATGCCAGCCGGGAGCGGGCCATGCCCTGGGCCGTGGTCCGGCCCGAGCGGCGCGATCAACTGGTGGAGCTGCTGCGCTGGGCCGAGGCCGAGCGCATGCCCATCTACCCCCGGGCGCGCGGCACCGGGCGCGTGGGCGGCGCGGTGCCCTCGCTTGGTGGGGTGGTGGTGTCCATGCTGCGCATGACAGGCGAGCCGGTGGTGGACGCCGACGATTTCGTGGTCGAGACCCTGCCCGGGGTGATCACCGCTGATCTTCAGGCCGCCTGCGCCGCCAAGGGATTGTTCTATCCGCCGGACCCGGCCAGCGTGCGCATCTCGACCATCGGCGGCAATGTGGCCACCTGCGCGGGCGGGCTGCGCGCCGTCAAGTACGGGGTCACGCGCGACTGGGTGCTCGGGGTGGAAGCCGTGCTGCCCGGCGGGCGCGTCCTGCGCACGGGCGGCCGGTCGCACAAGGACGTGGTGGGGCTCGATCTGACCCGGCTCTTTGTGGGCTCAAACGGCAGGCTCGGGCTGATGACCGGAATCACCCTGAAGCTCATCCCCCTGCCCGAGACATCGGCCTCGGCCCTGGTGGGATTTGCCGATCTGGCGTCGTCCCTGGCCGGGGCAGGGGCCGTGTTCCGGGCGGGCGTGCTGCCCTCGGCCTGCGAATTCATGGACCAGGGTGCGCTGGAGGCGTTGCGGCTCGGTCCCGAGGGGGCGTCCATGCCCCTGGCCGCCGGGGCGCGGGCCGCGCTGCTCTTCAAGCTCGACGGCACTGCTCCGGGCGTGGCCGCCGAGATGGACCGGCTGACTGCGGCGCTCGCTCCCCTCTCGCCGGTGTCCGTGGAGGTCGGGCGGGGCGAGGCCGAGGAAATGGTCTGGAACGTGCGCCGGGGCATCTCCGCGGCGGCCTTCAGGATAGCGCCGGACAAGCTGGCCGAGGATATCGCCGTGCCGCGAGGCCGGGTAGCCGAGGCCGTGGAGCGCGCCCGGGAGATCGCGCGGGCGCACGGGCTCCACGTGCTCTGCTTCGGCCACCTGGGCGACGGCAACATCCACGTCAACATCATGCACGACCGCTCGCTGCCCGGCGAGTCTGCCACGGCCCACCACGCTGCCGACGAGATCTTCCGGCTGGCCGTCGGCCTCGGCGGGACCATCTCGGGCGAGCACGGCACGGGCCTGACCAAGGCATCCTTTGCCGACGAGCAGCTCGGGCCGGACGCGTTGGCCGTCATGCGTGGCGTGCGCCGGGTCTTCGACCCCCGCGAGATCATGAACCCCGGCAAGGGGTGGTAGGCGTGGCCGGGGAGTGCATCCTCTGCGGCAAGTGCCTGGAGGTCTGCCCGCTGCTGGCCGCCACCGGGCGCGAGGAGCTGGGGCCGCGCGCCAAGGCGGATCTGTGCCGCCTGCTGGCCGGGGATCAAGCCGGATTGCGCGGCGCGGACGTGGCCCGGCTGGCCGGGCTGTGCCTGGGCTGCGGCCGGTGCGCGGCCGTGTGCTCGCAGGGGGTGGACGTGCCCGTGCTGGTGGCCGGGCTGCGGGGCGCGCATCCTGATTTCAAGGGCTGGCTGTGGAAGACATGGCTGAGCCACGCCAAGGCACTCTGGCCCGTCGGATCGACCATGGCCGGGCTGGTGCCTGATTCGCTGCGGCCCGAGCGGTTCGGTCCGCTGCTCACGATGCTGGCCGGGCTTGGGGCCGGGCCAGGGCTGTCCCCGTTCATGACCCCGACCGCCTTCCCCGACACCCACAGGGGCGAGCCCATGCTCCTGTTTCCGGGGTGCACGGCCACATACGTGCGCCAGCGCTGGCTGGCCGCCGCCCACCGCCTGCTCGATGGCCTGGGCGTGGACACCCTGCCAGCAGATTTCCGCTGTTGCGGCAGTGGCTTGAAGAGCGCTGGGTTTGCGGACGAGGCGCGGGCCATGGCCCTGCACAACCTCGCCATCTGGCGCAAGGCAGGCAGGCCCACGGTGGCGGTGTTCTGCGCGTCCTGCCTGTCGGCCCTGCATGGCTATCAGTGCTTGATCAATGACCCGGCCGAGGCCGAGGTCTGGCAGAACGCATTGATTCCGTTGTCAATTATTTCAAAAGAGGTCGTCTTCATGATATCCGGGGCCGTCCCGTCCCGGATCGCCTACCATCGGCCCTGCCATGCGGATGGCGCGGACAGCGATCATCAGCTGCTCAAGGCCGCTCTGGGCGACCGTCTGGTGGCGGCCACGGACCGCCAGTGCTGCGGCTTTGGCGGGGTCATGCGCCTTGGCGCGCCGGAGCTGGGCGACCGGGTGGGCCGGGCCTGCTGGGACCAACTGGCCGGGGCCGAACTGGTCCTCACCGGTTGCTCGGCCTGCGCGGCGCAACTGACCGCCAGCGCGCCCCAGGGCGTGGCCGTGGGCCACTGGCTGGAGGGCATCGGCTAAAGGCGGCGCGGTCCCCCGGGCGGCCCCTCACTCCGGGCTTTTACTGTTCTTCCCCTTTGTGCTATTGCAGGGCGCGCCGGGTCCGCAGATGGTTGGACCGGGTGATTGTTGGCCCGCACGCGTTGACATTGCCGGGCGAAGCCCTATGTTGCGTGGCAACGCCCGGTCGAAGCCGCGCCCCGCATACGATTTTCAGGAGACCCCCCAGCATGCTCAAATTTCTTTTTGGTTCCAAGAATGAACGCTATCTGAAGAAGCTCAATCCCGTCATCGAGCGGGTCAATGCCCTGGGGCCGGAGATGGCGGCCTTGGCCGACAGCGAGTTTCCGACCCGGGTGACGCAGTGGAAGGAGCAGGTGGCGGCCGGGGAGAAGACCCTGGAAGACCTGATGCCCGAGTGCTTCGCCCTGGTGCGCGAGGCGGGCTCGCGCGTCTTTGATCCGCCCATGCGCCACTTTGACGAGCAGCTCATCGGCGGCTGCGCGCTCCACGAGGGCAAGATCGCGGAGATGAAGACCGGCGAGGGCAAGACCCTGGTGGCAACCTTGCCCGTGGTCCTCAACGCCCTTTCCGGCAAGGGCGTGCACGTGGTCACGGTCAACGACTACCTGGCCCGGCGCGATGCCGAGTGGATGGGCCTGCTCTATTCCTTCCTCGGCTTGAGCGTGGGCGTCATTGTCCACGGCATTGGCGAGCAGGAGCGCCAGGATGCGTACCGGGCCGACATCACCTACGGCACCAACAACGAGTTCGGCTTCGATTACCTGCGCGACAATATGAAATTCTACAAGGAGACGCTGGTGCAGCGTCCCCTCAACTTCGCCATCGTGGATGAGGTGGACTCCATCCTCATCGACGAGGCGCGGACCCCGCTGATCATCTCTGGCCCGGGCGAGAAATCCTCGGGCCTGTACCGCCGCGTCAACGACATCGTGCCAAAGCTGGACAAGTCCACACCCATTGACCCGGCCGACAAGGAAACCCTGCCCGACGGCGACTTTGTCCTCGACGAGAAGACCAAGTCCATCACCCTGACCGACGCGGGCGTGGAAAAGATCGAGGCACTGCTCGGCGTGGACAACCTCTTTGACCCGCAGCACATCTCGCTGCAGCACCATGTGCTCCAGGCGGTCAAGGCGCACTACTGCTACCATCGCGATGTGGAGTACATCGTCAGGGACGACCATGTGGTGCTGGTGGACGAGTTCACCGGCCGCCTCATGCCCGGCCGCCGCCTGTCCGATGGCCTGCATCAGGCCATCGAGGCCAAGGAGAACGTCAAGGTCGAGGCCGAGAACCAGACCCTGGCCTCCATCACCTTCCAGAACTATTTCCGCATGTACGACAAGCTGGCGGGCATGACCGGCACGGCCGACACCGAGGCCGTGGAGTTCGGGCAGATCTACAACCTCGAAGTGGTGGTCATCCCCACCCATCGGCCCATGGTCCGCAAGGATTTCCCCGACGCCATCTACAAGAGCCAGGACCAGAAATACGAGGCCATCGCCGAGGACATCGCTGACTGCCACCGGCGCGGCCAGCCCACTCTGGTGGGCACGGTGTCCATCGAGAAGTCCGAGCTGCTCTCGAACCTGCTCAAGAAAAAGAAGATTCCCCACGAGGTGCTCAACGCCAAGCAGCACGAGCGCGAGGCCGAGATCGTGGCCGAGGCGGGCCATGCCGGAAAGGTGACCATCGCCACCAACATGGCCGGTCGCGGTACGGACATCAAGCTGGGCAAGGGCGTGTGCGAGCTGGGCGGCCTGCACATCATCGGCACCGAGCGCCACGAGTCGCGGCGCATCGACAACCAGCTGCGGGGCCGCTCTGGCCGTCAGGGCGATCCGGGGTCGTCGCGCTTCTACCTCGCCCTGGACGACGATTTGATGCGCCTCTTCGGCTCTGACCGTCTGGCCGGGATCATGAGCAAACTCGGCCTGGAAGACGGCATGGCCATCGAGAACAAGATGGTCTCGGGCGCCATCGAGAAATCCCAGACCCGCGTCGAGGCCCACCACTTCGAGATACGCAAGCAGCTGCTCGAATACGACGATGTCATGAACCAGCAGCGCGAGGTGGTCTATTCCCTGCGCCGCGAGCTGATGATGGCCGAGACCGTGGAAGACATCGCCCGCGAATACGCCATCGACCTGCTCGAAAACATCCTGGGACCCGCCCTGGACGTCAAGACGCACGACCAGGAGATGACCGACTCGGTGCGCGCCCGGCTTGAGGAGGTCTTCAACTTCGAGCGGTTCGAGGGCTGGAGCGAGGGCGGGCTGCCCAAGCGCGAGCAGGCCGAGGCCTGGGTGGACGAGATATTCGCCTATCTGCGCGCCGCAACCGGCACTCATTACCAGGAGATATTGCGCTATTTCCTGCTCGATTCGCTGGATCGCAACTGGAAGGAACACCTGCTGAACATGGACCACCTGCGCGACGGCATCGGCCTGCGCGGCTATGGCCAGAAGGACCCCAAGCAGGAGTACAAGCGCGAGGGATTCGCCCTGTTCGAGGAGCTGGTCTACACCCTCAAGGAGAACGCCATGCGCGCCTTCTCCCACCTGCGCATCCAGGCCGAGGTGCGCGACCAGGAATTTCAGCACGAGCAGACCGAGCAGCTTGAATATACCGACCCTGGTTCGGCCGGGGACAAGAAGAAGGAGCCGGTCAAGCGCGCTGAGCCCAAGGTTTCCAGAAACGCCCCCTGCCCCTGCGGCTCGGGCCGAAAACACAAGAAGTGTTGCGGCGCATAGGGTGCCCTGACACGGATGACAATCAGGCCTGCGAACAGTGTTCGTGGGCCTTTTTTTTCTGTCTGTCCCGTCCTGAAATAGGTTGACACCCAGAGGACCTATTTATGGAAGACAAATCCAAACAGCGAGTTAGACGCACCCGACGCGATTACACGATGGCCTTTAAATTGTCGGTTGTGGCACAGGTGGAAAAGGGCGAGATGA
>JBDRSO010000019.1:0-10036 GCA_043824835.1 Pseudomonadota bacterium
ACCCTTTTCAAAAGGGTTCCCCTCTCCCCTTCCCCCCTGGCCGCCGGAGGCACCCCAAAAGCATTGCCCATCGGCGCTGGGGGCTGGTAGGGAATTGGCATGTGCGGAATTACCGGTTTTCTTGATCCCGGTTTGGCGGGCGACAGCGAGGGTGTGCGCGGGTTGGCGCGGCGCATGGCGCAGGCGTTGGCCCATCGCGGCCCGGACGGGTTTGGCGAGTATGCGGACCCGGCTGTTGGGCTTGGGCTTGGGCATCGGCGGCTGGCGATCATCGAGTTGTCCGAGGCGGGAGCGCAGCCCATGGCCAGCCGGTGTGGCCGGTTCGTGCTCACTTACAACGGGGAGCTGTACAATTATCGGGAGTTGCGGCGCGAGCTGGAGGTGGCTGACGGGCCGCATCTGCCCTGGCGCGGTGATTCGGACACAGAGGTGCTGCTGGCCGCGTGTCAGGTGTGGGGGGTGCGCGCAGCCCTTGAGCGGACCGTGGGCATGTTCGCCTTTGGCCTGTGGGACTCGGCGCAGCGTGTGCTGACCCTGGCCCGGGACCGCATGGGCGAGAAGCCGCTGTATTATGGCCGTGCGGGCAAGGCGGTTGTTTTTGCCTCGGAGCTGAAGGCGCTGCGGGCGCATCCGGGTTTCGAGGCCGGGTTGGACATGGAGTCCCTGGCCCTGTATCTGCGCCACCAGTATGTGCCTGCGCCCCGGTCCATCTATCGGGATGCGCGCAAGCTGCCGCCGGGTTGCCTGCTCAGCGTGGGGGTCGGTGGCGGACTGCCCGAGCCCGAGGCGTATTGGAGTCTGGCCGGGGTGGCTGCCCGGGCCATGGACGATCCCTTTACCGGTGGTGAGGACGAGGCGCGGGACCGGCTTGAGGCGCTGCTGGGTGAGGCAGTGGCCGGACAGATGATTTCGGATGTGCCACTGGGCGCGCTGTTGTCGGGCGGGGTGGACTCGTCGCTGGTCACGGCCCTGATGCAGGCGCAGTCGACCCGGCCGGTGCAAAGCTTCACCATCGGGTTTTCAGAGGCTGGTTTTGACGAGTCGGCGGATGCGGCGCGGGTGGCCGCGCACCTGGGCACTGAGCACACCACCTTGACGGCCACGCCGGGCGATGCGCTGGGTCTGGTGGAGAGCCTGCCAGAGGTGTATGACGAGCCTTTTTCCGATGCCTCGCAGTTGCCCACCTGTCTGGTTTCGCGGCTGACGCGCAGCCGGGTGACGGTCTGCCTGACCGGCGACGGCGGCGACGAGGTGTTCGCGGGGTACAATCGCCATGTGAGCGGCCCGGCCGTGTGGGGGCGCGTGGGCGGCCTGCCGGTGCCTGTCAGGCGCGGGCTGGCTGCGGCCATGCGGCTGCTCCCGCCGGGCGGGTATGACGCGCTGTTTCGGGCGGCGGGCCGCGTGGTGCCCCGGTTGGGCCGGGTGCGCACGCCCGGGCTCAAGGCGCACAAGCTGGCCGAGGCCCTGCCTGCGCTGGATCGTGAGGATCTGTATCGGCGGCTTGTTTCAACGTGGCCCGACCCGGCCGCGCTGCTGGCGGGCGGCGGGCATGGCGCGACGGGCCGCATCGGGTCGCAGGGGCTGGCCGATTTCGTGCGCTGGATGCAGTATGCGGACAGCATGACCTATCTGCCCGGGGTTCTGCACAAGGTGGACCGGGCGACCATGGCCGTGTCGCTGGAGTCGCGCGCGCCCTGCCTTGATCATCGGGTGGTGGAGTTCGCGTGGCGGCTGCCGGTGTCGATGCTGGTGTCTGGCGGTCAGGGCAAGGGCATCCTGCGGCGGATGCTGGACAGGCATGTGCCGCGCGCCCTGGTGGACCGGCCCAAGGCCGGGTTTGACGTGCCCCTGGCCCAGTGGTTGCGCGGGCCGCTCAAGGCGTGGGCCTCGGATCTGCTGGCCCCGGAGCGGCTGCGTCGTCAGGGGCTGCTGGACGCGGACACGGTGGCCCGCCAGTGGGCCGATCACCAAAGCGGCAGGCGCGAGAACCAGTACCGGCTGTGGAACCTGCTCATGTTCCAGGCGTGGTGGGATCGCTGGCAGCCAGGGGATTGACCGGGGGTTTTGGTGTCTTAGCAGGCTGTTGAAAAACGGCGATCTGCGTCGTTGCTTCAACAAGTTCAAACCCTCGCGTACAGGAAGTACGTTTCGGCCTTGAACTTGTTTCGCGCCTAGCATCTCACCATTTTTGAACAGCCTGTGTATTTTTACTTTCCAAAGGTCAGTTAGAGGTGGCCCATGCCGACGCCCAGCAGGATGGACACGCCGAGCCAGACCACGGTCTTGCAGGCTCCGGCCAATCGGCTCGGGGTTTCGCTGTCGGCACCCTCGGGGCGCAGCAGATATTTCCAGTCAAAGGGCGCGGTCTTGCGGGTCATGGCAGCCTCCTCGGGCCAGGGTTTTTCCATGGTCCCTTCATAGGCGGGTGCTCTGGCACCGTCCAATCGCAATGCGTGAACCGAGGCATAACGAATCCGGATTGCGCCGCGCGGGAAATGGCACTAGAGGGAAAAGTATGGAACTCTATCAGCTGAAGACGTTCATCGCCGTGGCCGACGACGGCAATTTGACCAAGGCGGCCGAGCGCATCCACGCCAGCCAGCCCGCGGTGAGCGCCCACATCAAGGCGCTTGAGGGCGAGCTGGACGTGGTCCTGTTCGTGCGCACGCCGCGCGGCATGCAGCTCACCGACGCGGGCCGGGAGCTGAAAAGCAGGGCCGAGGTCGTGGTCCGGGCCGCCGAAGACCTGCTCAACCAGGCCAGAACCTTCAGCCGCGACCTGACCGGCACCCTGTCCATCGGGCTGAACACCGATCCCGAGTTTCTGTGCGTGGCCGACTTTGCCGGGCGCATGGCCGAGGCCCATCCGCGCCTGCGGCTGAAGCTGGTGCAGAGCACGTCCGGCACTATCCTCAAGGACGTGCGCGACCGGCGGCTCGACGCAGGGTTCTCGTTTTTCGACAACTGCTATCCCGAGGTGGAGTCGGTCAAGCTGGCCGAGATTCCGGTGCGCGTGGTGGCCCCGGCCGCCTGGAGCGACCGCATCAGGGGCAAGACCCTGGACCAGCTGGCCGCCCTGCCGTGGATCAAGCCGGACATGGGCTGCCCCTTCATGGTCGCCTTTGGCCAGCTTTTTTCCAGCGCCAGCGTGGAGCTGACGGATTATGTGGAGGTGGACAGCGAGGATGTCATCCGCAGGCTGGTGGCCACGGGCCGGGGCATCTCCATCCTCAAGCAGGCCGACGCCGAGGCCCTGGTGCGCGAGGGCAGCGCCGTGATCTGCGATACCGGGCCGTGCCTCTCGCTGAACGTCAATTTCGTCTTTGCCCGATGCCGCAGGGAAGACCCTCTGGTCCATGCCCTGTCCGAGGTGGTGGCCGAGGTCTGGCACGGCGCGGGCTGCCCGTCGCCAGAGCCGGAAGCGGCCATCGCAGCCCCTGGCTCAAAGCCGGTCCCGGCCTGACCCTCGGCCAGGGGCGGCCGGACAAAAAAAGGCCCCGCCCGGTTGGGCGAGGCCGTTATTGCTTCAGCGGGCGGTGAGGGTTAGTCCACCTTGTGGTAGGCCTTGGGCGCGGCGCCGCAGATGGGACACTTGTCCTCGGGCTTGCCGTCGGTGGTGTGGCCGCACACGGAGCAGATGTAGAACTCCGCGTCCGCGAACACGTCGGAGCCGGCCTCAAGGGCCTGGGTGTACAGCGCGGCGTGAATCTTCTCGGCCTCGTTGGCAAAGCCGAAATAGCGCAGGGCGGCGTTTTCTCCCTCGGCCTTGGCCTCTTCCATCATCTCGGGATACATGGATTTAAACTCGTAGGTCTCGCCCTCGATGGCGTCTTTGAGATTTTCATCGGTGGTGCCGATGCCCTTCATCAGGCGCAGGTGGGCGTGGGCATGGATGGTCTCGGCGGCCGCGGCGGCGCGGAAGAGCTTGGCCACTCCGGGCTTGCCATCGGCGTTGGCCTTGTCGGCGTAGGCGAGGTACTTGCGGTTGGCCTGGGACTCACCGGCAAAGGCATCCTTCAGATTCTTCAGGGTCTTGCTCATGGTCGCTCCTTGTCTATTGATCTATGGTGAAAAAGAAACATCCGTTTTGTCTGACAGGGTTGTATCGCATCCCCGGCGAGGGACGCAAGCAAAAAATGAGAATAATTACTACCTAGACAAAATGGCTTGATAAAGTGAATGTTTTTTATTCTCGTTCAGGCGAAGCGTGATTGCCTCCGGCCAAACGAAGAGCCGCCCCTGCCCGGACGGAAAGGATGATATCCGGGCAAGGGCGGCTCAAACCCGCTGAGTGTGGGGCTTGGCCCCGAAATATCAGAAGCTGCGAGTGAAGAGCGTCAGCGCAAAGGCTGCGACGCCAGCGGTTACGGCCTCTCCGGCCCGGCGGACTCGGCCGCGACGGCGGCGGGGCGTGTGGGTGGTGCGCGTGGCGTTTTCAGCGCGGCGCTGCATGGCCATCATCGAGAGTCGGGTATCGCATTCCATGCTCATGGGTGTCTCCTTTTCCTGCCCCCAGGTCGGGGGTGCCGCCGTGTGGGCGGTTTTCCATACCTGCATATCTACGGAACCCTTTGAAACCAATCCAATTGTATTGTTCGATGCTCTCCTTCGGCTTTTCTGATCAAGGTGACGGAAGTGTATCGGGGCGGGTGATTGACTTTTTGGCTGGCGTACCGGAGAAGGGGATATGGAACTCTACCAGCTCAAGACCTTTGTGGTGGTGGCCGAGGAGGGGCACCTGACGCGGGCGGCCGAGCGGCTGCACGCGAGCCAGCCCACGGTCAGCGCCCACATCAAGGCACTGGAGGAGGAGCTTGAGACCCGGCTCTTCATCCGCACGCCCAAGGGCATGCGCCTGACCGAGGCAGGCAGCCGGTTGCGCGTCAAGGCCGGTGAGGTACTGCGGGCCGCGCGGGAGTTGAAGATCGAGGCCAGGAACATGGGCGGTGAACTGGTGGGCGATCTGTCCCTTGGCCTGAACACGGACGCCGAGTACCTGCGCGTCGTGCCCCTGCTCAACTCGCTGGCCGAGCGCCATCCCAAGATCACGCTCCAGATTCTGCAAAGTGCCAGCACCGTGGTCCAGAGCCAGATCATCCAGGGCAAGCTCGACTGCGGATTCATCTTTGGCCCGCCCCGCAACGCCGACCTTCTGGCCCTGCGCCTGGAGGCCACCCGTTTTTTCGTGGCCGTGCCCGACATCTGGAAGGATCGGATCAAGGGCGGGCTTGCCGCCCTGGCAGAACTGCCCTGGATCATGGACCCGAGCGACAACCCGCTCCAGTTGCTCATCGATCCCTTCTTCGCCTCGCGCAACCTCAAGCCCGCCTTTGAGATGGAGGTGGACGGCGACGAGGTCATCCGCGTGCTGGTGGCTGCGGGCAAGGGGGTGTCTTTTCTGCGCGAGAACGAGCTCAAGGCGGCCAACCGCATCGGCGTGGTCCACGCTGTGGCCTTTGAGGGGCTGACCATTGACCTGCACTTCGTCTGCCTCAAGCGGCGTGACCAGGACCCGGTCATGGGCGCGGTCATCGATCACGTCCGCAAGGTCTGGGGGCTGGAGTAGCGGGGTGGTGTGGGCTGGCTCCCGGCGGGTCGAAGTTGACCCGGCCGGGCTCCTGTCGGCTCAGATCTTGTCCTTCACCTGTCGGAAGAACTCCTGGAGAAAGCGGGGCGAGGTCTGCTCGCCGTTGACATCGAGGCGGTCGAGCAGCACCACCAGGTTGCCGCGCGGGGTGGTGGTGGAGACGAAGTGCAGGGCGTGGGCGTCGCCGCCCGGGGTCTGCATGGAGAAGACCCAGGTGTCCTCGTCGCGGTGCCAGTTTGACAGGGACGCGCCGCTCTCCTCGGCCTCGCGCACCAATACCTCCACGAAGCGCCCCAGGGGCATCCTGCCGGGCACGCCCAGAAACTCGTCCTGGTCGTTGCGGATGACGATGGGCGTGTTCAGGAAGGCGTCTGAGGGCCGCTCCAGCGCGGCGCTGCCCGGCGCGGGCGCGGGGGGCGCAACCGGTTTTTCCAGAGTATAGGACTTCACGCCACCGCCCGGGGTGGTGACGTTGACGATCTTCCTGGCCCGGACAGGTCGCTCTGGCTGCGTTGCGGCGGTGTCGTCGGTCCTGGCTTCGGCCGCGACTCCGGCAGTGACACAGGCACCGACCCCGGCATCGGTCGAGGAGGACGCCGCGAGGGTGTCCGATGCCGGGGTGGTGCGTGCCAGGAGAAGAGAAAACGTTTCGTTGTTCTGCTGCTGCACCTCGATCAGGCGCTGCACGGCGCTCTCAAGGGCTGCCAGCCGCTGCCCGGACTTGGCCTGGGCCGTGGCCAGTCCGGCCATGCCCTGCATCATCTGCCCGGCCGTGGCAAAGAATTTGTCCAGGTATTCCTGCGAAACCACGCCCGGCCCGGAGTCGGACGCGGCAACGCCAGCGCCCACCGGGCGGGAGGGCTCCGGCGTCCGCCGCCGCTCGCTCGGCGATTCCCTGAAGTGTTCCTTGAGGGTTTTCAGGGTCTCGTTGACCGACATGCCCTTGTCAAAGCAGTCGCGGATAGAGAGGCAGACATCGGCCGCCTCCTTTCTGAAGCGGATGGGCTTGCCACGCGTGAGCACCGGGATGAAGCCCGGGAACTTGCGGCGGTAGCTCTTGATGGTCGTCTCCGAGACCTTGCAGAGGGCGGCCAGATCCTTATGGGTATATGCTTCGTCCATTGTTCCTGCCTGCATCCCGTCCGGGCAGCGCGCGCCCGACAGTGCGGTCCATGAGGCGCAGCCGCCGAGGGCGGATGCGCAGCTTGCGGCTCCAGACGCAGGAAATCGCGCCAGTGCCCGAGGCCAAGGTCCAGGTCCGGCCGAGCCGGACAACCACTTTCAGGGGGGTGGGGGCCATCTCCAGCCGTACTTTCACAAGACCTCCCCGTTGTGTCATCGTCACCAATCGTCACCCTGCCCAGACGCTACGAAAAGGCAAAAAGAAACTTATCGAATCCTTATCCCTAAAAAGTCTAGAGGTCAACGTCGACCCCTTGTTTTTCTGAAAATATTCTTCTGGCCGAGAGGGTCAGCCGCAGACCGGGGTGCGCACGCCGTGAGCAATCGGCAAGCTATCCATCCTTACTTCCCGGCCCGTCAGCCGCGCATGGTGCGAGTGCGAGGCGCGAAGCGCAGGCGCAGGTCATGAAAAAGTGTTCGAGTGCTCGGCGCGAAAACAGGGCAAGCCCGAAGCATCGCGCCCCTGGCCCTGCCGCCCATTCCGGCCCGTCAGCCGCAAATGGTGCGAGTGCGAGGCGCGAAGCGCAGGCGCGGATCGTGAAAAAGTGTTCGAGTGCTAGGCGCGAAAACTGGGCAAGCCCGAAGCGTAGTTTTCCTACGCGAGGGTTTGCCCCGTTTGAAGCAACGACGCAATCGGACGCTTTTTCGCGATCCGCTAGAGGTGGCGGGAGATGGTGGCGTGGATTCGGCGAGACGTGGACTCGTCGCCGAACATGCCGACTCGCACCGTGATCTGGGTCAGGTTGTCGCCCACGAGCTTCATGGAGATGATCACCGTGTCGCCGGAGAGCTTGCCCGTGATCTTGGCCGAGGTGCCGTCCTTGGCTTTGCTGGTCACCGGGATGGTCAGTTCGCGGCAGGCGGCCAGGGAAGCGTCGTAGCCCTGTTGGAGCGAGGCGGAGTAGGTGTTCCTCGCCTGTCCGTCGAGGTACACATAGGTGCCTGCGGCGGCGGCTCCGCCCAAGAGGATGGCGCCGCATCCGGCAGAGCACAGGAGCGTGACAAGGAGCAGGGCTGTGGCCGTGGCGCGGGTGATGGTCTTCATGCGGTCTCCTCCTGGAATCGTTTCCCGGATCAGTCGATGACGATGGACACGACGTCCCTTTTGTACACGACAGCGGTCTCGGGCTGGTAGTTGTTGCGGTTGAGGGTGACGAAGGTATAGGTGTTCGGGCTGTCGGAGCCCAGGTAGAGCCGGGCGTCGGTGAAGAACATCTCCTTTCGGTTTTTGTCCATCACGGTCAGGGCGTTCTGGTCTTTGAAGGCGATGGACGCCCACATCTGCAGGTCGGACAGGCGTGTAAAGCTGACCACTGTGCTGGAGCGGCCGTTGAGCTTGCCCGAGAGATAGATGTAGAATTTGCCGAGCTTGACGAAGTCCATGATCTCCAGGACCGTGCCGTCGCGCAGGGTCATGGTGCCCAGGGGGTCGAGGCGCAGATCCTCTCTGATGACGCTGACGTATCCCGGCGATGTCGGATCGCTGCGTTTTTGGTCTTCGTCGTCGGGGTCCAAGCCTTCGGCCTCTTCGCGCATCCGGTCGGTATCCGCATTGTCCAGGTCGGCGTCGGGTTGCCCGTCGGGCTCGGGTTCGTCCTGGCGGGCGGCGGCCTCGTCGGCCTCGTCGTGTCCGGCCGGTTCCTGGTTCTGATGAACCGGTGCCGGGCCGGGCGCGTCGTCGTAGGTGTCCAGGGCCTGGGCATCGGACGCCATCGCAAGCAGGAGCAGCAGGGTCAGAAGCAGAGTCCGCATGTATCCTCCGGAAAAAGGCTGACGGCATCGGTTGCCATGACGGCTCGGTCGTAGCACAGGCCAGGGGAAAAGTCTAAACGCGAGAAGGGCCGCAGCCGGCCAGCCGGGCTGTTCTTTACAAAACCTCCTGGGCTATATACACCATTCGGACATCGAAAATTCAAGGGGTTGCGAGTGATATCCAAAGTAGCCTGCGCCGCTCTCATGGGCATCGACGCCTTCAAGGTGGAGCTTGAGGTGGATTTGTCCCGTTCGGGCATGCCCTGCTTCACCATGGTCGGTCTGGCCGAGGGTGCGGTCAAGGAGGCCAAGGAGCGAGTGTTTTCCGCGCTGAAGAACTGCGGGTTCAAGGTGCCGCCCGCGCGCATCACCGTGAACCTGGCCCCGGCCGATGTGCGCAAGGAGGGCAGTGCCTATGATCTGCCCCTGGCCGTGGGCATCCTCTGCGCCATGGGGGTGATTCCGTGGGATGCTGCCGAGGGCTGGTACATGGCGGGCGAGCTGTCCCTCACCGGCGAGCTCAAGCCCGTGCCCGGGGTGCTGCCCCTGGCCCTGGCCGCCCGCGCAGGCCAAGGGCGCGGCATCATCGTGCCCATGGACAACGGCCGCGAGGGCGCGGTGGTCAAGGACATCCCGGTCATCGGGGCCGCAGACCTGGGCCAGGTGGTGCGCATGCTCCTTGGCGAGGAGGCGGTGGAGCCTGCGGCCGTGGATGTCGACACCCTGTGGGCCGAGCGCCAGACCTTTCTGAGCGATTTCGCCGAGGTCAAGGGCCAGGAGCACGCCAAGCGGGCCATCGAGATCGCGGCCGCCGGGGGGCACAACCTGCTTTTGTTGTGATACATTTATTTTTTTTAGTCCGATGAGAAATCCCCCAGCTTTGCTGGGGGATTTCAAAGAAAATGCAGGGCGACCCATTCGAACAAACCTTTGGGCACAAGCTCAAGAAAATGTCGGCTGAACGATACGGTGGCCGTTTCTTGGCTTCCATGTGCTTCGATGAGGTCATATCCCAACTCGACTACGGGGTGGACCTGTCTCACTTGGTAAAATCCAAATACGTTCCTCAATAAGCCTTGCTCATCTAGCGCATAAGCCTTCCCGCTTGTCGGCCCCAAGCCGACGAGTGGGAAGGCGGTTCCAGGCAGGGCATAAATCAACGAGTTGATTTATGCCCTGCCTGGAACCTCATGACCCAAAAGAAAACCCCGCCGAAGCGGGGGTCTATTCACTGACTGCTGCCTAGGTAGGCATCGGATACATCACGCCGTCCGGCGGAATGCCCTGCGGTCACTTCGATTTCATCACGGGCTTGGGCATCGAGCCGGGGCCATTCTTCCCCTGCCGCGTTGTAGGCGGCTTGCTGGAAGGCTGCCACGGATTCATGCTGATTCGGTGGCTGGAAACCCGTATGGGCAACGTACATGGTGTGGAATCGTTCATGACGATTGCTGTGCAGGGTCCACCCGCTTTCCTTTTTGGTGAAACCGCACAACCTGGCCGCGTAGGACAACT
>JBDRSO010000020.1:0-8410 GCA_043824835.1 Pseudomonadota bacterium
CTTGTCCTGGCCCGCGATGTCGGGCGCGGAGCCGTGGATGGGCTCGAACAGGCCGGGGTTGGCCTCGCCCAGGGACGCGGACGGCAGCATGCCGATGGACCCGGTGATGGCCGCGGCCTCGTCCGAGAGGATGTCGCCGAAGAGGTTGCCCGTGACCATGACGTCGAACTGGGACGGATCACGCACCAGCTGCATGGCCGCATTGTCCACATACATGTGTGACAACTTGATATCCTTGTAATTATTGGCGTGTTCGTCGATGACCACCTCGCGCCAAACGCGGGAGACATCAAGCACGTTGGCCTTGTCCACGGAGCAGACCCGGTTTGAGCGCTTGCGCGCTGCCTCGAAGGCAACCCGGGCGATGCGCCGGATTTCGTGCTCGTGGTAGCACATGGTGTTGGAACCGAACCGCTCGCCGTCCTTCATGCCGTCAAACCTCGGCTCGCCGAAGTAGATGCCGCCGGTCAGCTCGCGCACCACCATGACGTCAAGGCCCCGGGCCACGATGTCCGGCCGCAGGTAGCAGGCGTCGGCCAGTTGCTTGAAGAGCGTGGCCGGGCGCAGGTTGGCAAAGAGTTTCAGCTCCTTGCGGATGCCGAGCAGCCCCTTTTCGGGCCTGATGGCCGGATCGATGGCATCCCACTTGGGGCCACCCACCGCGCCCAGCAGCACGGCGTCGGAATCCTTGCACATGGCGATGGTGTCGACGGGCAGTGGCCCGCCCGTGGCGTCGATGGCGCAGCCGCCGATGAGGGCCTCGGCGGTCTCAAAGGAGCGGCCGTGCTTGGCCGCCACCTTGTCAAGCACGCGCAGGGCCTGGCCCACGATCTCGCGGCCGATGCCGTCACCGGGCATAACGCAAATTTTCATAGTCTTCTCCAATAATTGTGGTCGATTTCTTCCGGTCTGCGGTCAGGCCAGCTTGTGCTTGACGTAGTCGACGAGGCCACCCGCGTCCAGAATCTCCTGCATGAAGGGCGGCACCGGGGAGCTGACGATCTCGTCCCTGGTGGTCAGGTTGCGGATGATGCCCGTGGCGGTGTCCACCTCGATCTGGTCCGTGTCCCTTATTTTCTCGATGTCATCGCCCACTTCGAGGAGTACCAGCCCCATGTTGAAGCCGTTGCGGTAGAAGATGCGGGCAAAGCTCCTGGCCACCACCACCGGGATGCCCGCGCCAAGGATGGAGATGGGCGCGTGCTCGCGCGAGGAGCCGCAGCCGAAGTTGTCACCGGCCACGAGGATGTCGTTGGCCTTGACGCGCTTGATCCAACCCGCCTCAAGACCTTCCATGCAGTTGGCACCCAGTTCGGCGGAATCGGTGGTCACCAGGAAACGGGCCGGGATAATGGCGTCGGTGTCTATGTGGTCGCCCACCACATGGGCGGTTCCGGTCACTTTCATGGTCTTTCTCCTAGAGTTTGGCCGGGTTGATGATCTCGCCCGCGATGGCGCTGGCTGCGGCAACCCAGGGGTTGGACAGGAAAACCTCGCTGTCGAGGGAACCCATGCGGCCCTTGAAGTTGCGATTGGTGGTGGCCACGGTGCGCTCGCCGCCAGCCAGGATGCCCATGTGCCCGCCCAGGCACGGGCCGCAGGTGGGCGGCCCCACGATGCAGCCTGCGTCCATGAATATCTCCATCAGCCCCTCCTTCATGCACTGCTTCCAGATGGCGGGCGTAGCGGGCAGGATGATGCAGCGCACCTTGGGATCGACCTTGCGGCCCTTGAGGATGGACGCGGCCTCGCGCATATCCTCAATGCGACCATTGGTACAGGAGCCGATGACCGACTGGTGGATGCGCAGGCCCGAAGTCTCGTCCACGGGCTTGACGTTGTCCGGCAGGTGCGGACAGGCCACCTGCGGGGCCATGGAGGTGACGTCGATCTCAATGACCCGCTCGTAGACCGCGTCAGCGTCGGGGGTCATGACAACGTCGCCCGTGCGGCCAGCTGCAGCGGTATAGGCCAGGGTCTTGGCGTCAACGTTGAACAGGCCCACCTTGCCGCCCGCCTCGATGGCCATGTTGGCCATGGTCATGCGGCCCTCCACGGTCAGATTGTCCACTGCCTCGCCGGAAAATTCGAGGGCCTTGTAGAGTGCCCCGGCCACGCCGATGCGACCGATGAGGTTGAGGATGTAGTCCTTGCCGCCCACATACTGGCCGGGCTGGCCGGTGATGTTCACCCGGATGGTGGGCGGCACCTTGAACCAGGTCTCGCCCAGGGCCATGGCCGCGCCGATGTCGGTGGAGCCCATACCCGTGGCAAAGGCGCCCAGGCCGCCGTAGGTGCAGGTGTGCGAGTCCGCGCCCACCACCACGTCGCCCGGGCCGACAATGCCCTTCTCGGGCAGCAGGGCGTGCTCCACGCCCACATCGCCGCACTCGTAGTAGTGGGTCACGCCCATGGCCTCGGCGAACTCGCGCACCAGCTTGACCTGCTCGGCGGAGTCGATGTCCTTGTTGGGGGTGAAGTGGTCGCAGACCAAGGCTACTTTATCCTTGTCAAAGACCTTCTTCGCGCCCATGGCCTTGAACGACTTGATGGCCAGCGGCGCGGTGATGTCGTTGGCCAGCACGATGGACACGCGGCACTGGACGATCTGCCCGGCCCCGGCGATCTCCTGGTCTGTGTGACCCTGCAGGATTTTTTCGGCTAAGGTATGGCCCATCGTCTATTTCTCCTCTTTGGCTTTCTCAAGCCTGTTCAGTGCGTTGATCATGGCCAGGGCGCTCGCCCTAATGACATCGCCATCATTGGCGCGGCCCACGGCCTTGACGCCATCGTGCTCGATGCGCACCGCCACGCCGGCCAGGGCGTCTGAGCCCTCGGTCACGGCGTTGACCGAATAATGTTCGAGCTTCGGGGCTGTCCCCACAAGGGAGTAGATGGACTTGAACACCGCGTCAACAGAACCTTCGCCGAATTCGCTGGTGCGCCGGACCTCCGCATCCTCGCCCTCGCGGCCGAACTCAAGGACCATGGCCGCATGGGGCGGCACGATGCCCGTACCCGAGAACACGCTCATGTCCACCAGCCGGAAGCGATCGAGGCGGCGATAGACTTTCTCCAGAATGAGCGCCTCCACGTCCTCGTCGTAGACCTGCTCTTTCTTGTCGGCCAGATCCTTGACCGCCTTGAAGAGCACCTGCACCTGATCATTGTCCAGCACATAGCCAAGCTCCTCGGCCTTCTTGCGTACGGCATGGGAGCCGGAATGCTTGCCGATGACAATGTCGTTGCTGGTGCGGCCGATGGAGACCGGGGTCATGATCTCGTAGGTCAGCCGGTTCTTGAACACGCCGTCCTGATGCACGCCGGACTCGTGGGCAAAGGCGTTGGCCCCGACAATGGCCTTGTTGGGCGGGATGGGCATGCCGATGATCTGCGAAAGGCGGCGGCAGGACGGGAATATCTGCTCGGTGACGATGCCGGTTTCGACATCGTACAGCTCCTTGCGGGTGTTCAGCGCCATGACCAGATCCTCAAGGGCGGCGTTGCCCGCCCGCTCGCCGATGCCGAGCACCGTGCACTCCACCTGACGCGCCCCGGCCCGGATGGCGGCCAGGCTGTTTGCCACGGCCGAACCCAGGTCGTTGTGGCAGTGGACGCTGATGATCGCCTTGTCCACGTTGCGCACGTTGTCCATCAGGTACTTGATCAAATCATGATATTCAAAGGGCTGGGTGTAGCCCACGGTATCGGGGATATTGACCACCCTGGCCCCGGCGTCGATGACCGTCTCGGTCACCTTGACCAGGAAGTCCCAGTCCGAGCGCGAGGCGTCCTCGGCAGAGAACTCCACGTTGTCGGTGTAAGAAGCCGCGTGGCGCACGGCCTTTTCGGCCATGATCAGGACCTCGTCAGCGGTCTTGCCGAGCTTGTATTTCATGTGGATGTCACTGGTGGCGAGGAAGGTGTGGATGCGCGGATTGCGCGCCTCCCTGACGGCCTCCCAGCAGCGGTCGATGTCGCCGGTCATGGCCCGGCACAGCCCGGCCACCTGAACATCGGAGACCGCCTTGGCGATGGCCTGCACGGCCTCGAAATCGCCCTGGCTGGCGATGGGGAACCCCGCCTCGATGATGTCCACGCCCAGTGTTTCGAGCTGGCGGGCCATGCGTATCTTCTCGTCCAGGTTCATGGTCGCGCCGGGCGATTGCTCGCCGTCGCGCAGGGTGGTGTCAAAGACGTATACTCTGTCGGCCATTGTTTCCTCCGTGGTGTCCTCTCGCTAAGGACGTTGACATGATTCGTGAATATGAAAAACCCGCCGGCGCGCATTGGATGCGCGGCGTTTCGGGGGCAGTACGACGTACCGGTATGGGACGGGTGAAAGCTAGCCTAGCTCTTCCTTTGAGCTGTCCCGCAGTAGTCGCTTGCCTCGGCGGGATAGTAGGAAAAGGGTGTAGATCGGGCCGGAGAGGATATAGCCCAGAAAAATGATGAAGCCCAGCAGCCTCGGACGCGAGGCGACCAGGGAGAAGACCAGTATCGCCGTGACCATCCAGCTGAAGGGATGGGCGGTGAAGGCGCTGAGTTCCTTGAAGGAATAGAACCGGATCGTGCTGACCATGAAGAAGGAGAGTACATAGACCAGCACCAGGGTGCCGGTGGGCAGCAGCGTTTCCATGGCCGACTCGGGCAGGTACACGGTGAAGAGCACCAGAGTAGCCAGGGTGCAGGCCGCGGCCGGAATGGGCAGGCCCACGAAGTGCTTCTTGGAAGTGGTGGCGGCCTGGATGTTGAACCGGGCCAGCCGCAGCGCGCCGCAGGCCATGAACAGGAAGGCGGCAATCAGGCCCAGCCTGCCGAAGTCTTCCAGCACCCAGAGATAGACCATGATCGAAGGCACTACACCAAAAGCCACCAGATCGGCCAGGGAGTCGAGCTGAACGCCGAACTCGCTGGTGGTGTTGGTCAGCCGCGCCACCTTGCCGTCCAGGCCGTCAAACACGCAGCTGGCCAGGATGCACAGGGCGCAGGCGACGAAATCGCCCTGGATGGCCCAGGTGAGTCCCAGAAAGCCGACAAACAGGCTGGCCGTGGTCAGCAGGTTCGGCAGAAGGTAGACGCTCTTGTGTCGCGCCAAATCCGTCTCCTCAGTCATTGTGTCCGCAGTATCGCGCCCCGGCTCAGACCTTGCGCCTCTCGGCCAGGGATGTCTCGCCTGCGACAACCGTGTCGCCGACCTTGACAAGGGATACATAGCCATCAGGCATGTAAAGGTCAACTCTCGAACCGAATTTGATCAGACCAAAACGCTCACCGCGCTTGAGCTTGTCCCCGGGCTCGGCCCAGCAGACGATGCGCCGCGCGATGAGCCCGGCGATCTGGACCATGGTGAAGCGCTGGTTGCCCTTGCCGGTGATGACCACCACGTTGCGCTCGTTGTCCTTGCTCGCCTTGTCAAAGGAGGCGTTGAAGAACTTGCCGGGAATGTATCGGATCAGCTCAATCTTGCCGGACACGGGCATGCGGTTCACATGCACATTGAGGACGTTCATGAAGATGCACACGACCTGACGCATCTCGCCGGTCACCGGGTCGGCGGCCTGGCCGACCTTGATCACCCTGCCATCGGCGGGCGAGGCCACTGCCTCGGCATCCTCGGGGCCGACCCGCTCGGGGTCGCGGAAGAAATGACCGATGAAGCAGGTCACGGCCAGACCGAGCAGGGCCAGCGGCCACCAACCCATGATCGCGACAACTAGGGTGGCGAACGCGGCGATGACTATATAGGGGATGCCCTCCAGGGCCAGACCGACTGACGGTTTTTGCATTGCTTCTCGCTCCTTGTCTCTTTCCCGGCTATCTACCCGCCGGGGCGGCAAACCGCAAGTTCGTTTTACAATCCACGCTCCTTGGCATAAACTCTGTCCATGGACCCGATCACGCACATATCTTCAGGCGTCATGGGCGCGCTGGCGGCCCGCAAATGGATGCCGGGGGCGAGATACCTCGTCCCCTTTGGCATGCTCTGCTCATGGATGCCCGATGTGGACCTCTTCTTCGGCCGGGGCGACCCGGAGTTCAACCTGCTCCACCATCGGGGCGTGAGCACATCGCTCTTCGGCGGGCTGGTCATGGCCCTGGCCCTGGCCGCCATCTACCGGCGCGTCTCAAGGGGCACTTCGTTCACTGCCGCCGCCATCTTCGCCTACGTCCTGATCCTCACCCACATCTGGCTGGACCTGATCACCACCTACGGCACCCAGATCCTGGCCCCCTTCTCCAATCACCGCTTCGCCCTGGACGGCGCGTTCATCATCGACCTGCTCTTCACCCTCACGGCCCTGACCCTCATCGGTCTTGCGATTGTCTTGAAAAAATCAAGACACGCCATCGCCATGGCCGGGATGGTCTGGTTCTTCGCCTATCCGCTGGCCAACATGGCCGCAAGCGCTTACCTCGAAACCGTCTACGCCGAGCGCCTGACCCGAAGCGGCGTCACCTTTGACACGGTTCACGTCACGCCCGACGCCCTGTCGCCGCGCTACTGGAAGGTGGTCACCACCCAGGGCGAGGACTACCTGCTCGACACCATGGACCTGCTGGGAGGGGCGGTGGAGCCGATTCGCCGCTACCGCCGGGCCGACACCGGCGAGCTTGAGGCTCTGGGCACCCGGGAATCCATGTTCTCCACCTACGCGTGGTTCGCCAAATGGCCCTATGTGGCCCGCGAACCGCTGGAAGGAAATCCTGTGGAGGGTGCGGTGGTGACCTTCGGCGACCTGCGCTTCGTCAGCACCAATCCGGTGCTGGTCCGCCACTTCAGCGGACGGGGGCAGCCCTTCGTGCTCACGGCCTTTCTCGACGGAAACGGACAGCTCAGCGGCTGGCGCTTCACCATGGGAGCCAGCTCCTTCGACGAATCCCTGGAACACTGACACCAGACGAAAAAGCCCGGCGCGAGGCCGGGCTTCTTTTTCGCGTGATGCGCGTCAACCGGATGACAGGCCAAGCCTCAAGTCAGATATCGGGAGAATTCGGCGCCCAACTTGTGCATGGGCAGCACACGCCCCTCGATGATCAGCCCCTGGGCGATGAACTCGCAGGCCATGTATTCCATCGGAGCCTGGAACCCATTCTCCTTGGCAAAGATGAGCGAGATGCCCGCCTGCCCGCTGTGGGCGATGAGCCCCTCGGGAAAGAAGGCCGCCTGCTGGGCATTGTCTCCCACCGCAGAGAAAAATGCCTTGTACTTGTTGAAGAAGTTATCCGCACACAGGGATTGCTGCATGCCCGCCACCATCTCGTTGGCCACATAGCTCAGGGAACGGCCACGCAGGAGGTTGTAGGCCCCCTCCTTGGTCGGGTCGGCCAGCATGACGCTGCCCGCTCGCAAGGAATGGACCAGATCATGGGTGCGCTCGCCCGACACCGGATCGGCCTGAAAGCCGAGGCTGTGCACGTCGGCAAACCCGTTGCGCCGGGCCTGAATTTGCTGGGCCAGAATCATGATGCCGGTCCCGGCCCCGATATCCGCCCCCACATAAGGGCCACAATGCCCGACCGAGATGCGCGGCGCGTCGCGCTGGCCGATGACCGCGCGCATGACGTGGGCCGCCCGGGACACGTCGGCCAGTACCCGCAGTACCGGCGACCACTGCCGAAGCAGGTTCATGACCTCGATGTCGTCACCGGGCTCGTTGAGGCTGTGATGCCGGGAAAACCGCGCGTACAGCTCTGCCACCGCGCCGTATTCCACCCGCTCGTCCTGCGCGCCGTCGTGGACATAGGCGAAGAAATACTTCACCGCCACATTGAGCAGGCGCTCGTCGGTCACGGGCTGGTCCGGGTCGCACAAGCGCTCGATCTCCAGCGCCAGACTGTCGGCGGCATAGAAATCCGGGGCGATGCCGTGACTGGCGAAATCCGCGGCAGACGTGAAATTCCTGGCCTGCATCCCGACCGTTGCCAGGGGAGAGGCGTGGAGGCGAGGCACCGGGCGGTCGTCCGCCGTCCTGCCCGGCCCGTGTTTGCGTTGTATCGTGTTCATAATAGTATGCGACGGTGGTTTCGGTTGGGGAAATGTTTGCCGTCCCTCGCCACTTTGCAGAGAGCATACCGCTTCAGGGCAAAACCGGTCCAAAAAGATCGTTCCGCCTGATATTTTCAGAATAATCTTATTAATTCAAAGGGATAAAAATGCATTGATGCGACTGCACCAGACCAGGCACACGGCAAGAAAAAACCGGCCCCGAGAAAGGGCCGGCCGAATTGCGCTGGAGCGGGAAACGGGATTTGAACCCGCGACTTCAACCTTGGCAAGGTTGCACTCTACCACTGAGTTATTCCCGCGACATGGAGGCGTCTTCCGTATTTGACACTGAGAATGGAGGTTTTGCAGTCCTCTGCCTTACCACTTGGCTTTGTCTCCTCTTCTGGAGCGGGAAACGGG